>NZ_CP075691.1:2400000-3000000 GCF_020026305.1 Streptomyces sp. 135
GCGCGAGGCGGCCGCCGTCACCCAGTGACGCCACGGTGTCGAGGACGTGCCGCACGGCCGCGTCCCCGATGGCGTGCGTGGCGGTGCGCACTCCGGCCGCGTGCAGGCGCCGCACGGCGTCCGCGTACGCCTCCGGGTCCGGCCAGAAGGCGTCGGTGCCCTGGCCGTGGCAGTCCGCGTGCTCCAGCCAGGCGGTGCCGCCCTCGACCGTGCCGTCCATGAAGAATTTGGCGCCGCCGACCCGCCACAGCCGCCCCGCCTCGGCCTGGAGGGCGATGATCTCCTCGATGCCCTCCGCGCCCACCCCGGGCATGCACCAGGGGGCGAGCCGCAGCCGCAGCGGCAGGTCGCCCGCCTCCTCGACGGCCGCGAGCAGCTGCGGTACGTCCCCGCCGCCCATGTCCATGACGTGCGCGCCGGTCAGGCCGGTGGCCGCCATGGCGGACAGCAGCTCCACGAGGCGGTCGCGGCGCTCGGCGAAGGAGGGCCGGGGCAGCACGGACTGGACGAGATCCATCGCGGCGTGCTCGATCAGGTGCCCGGTGGGCCGCCCGTCCGCGTCGCACACGACGGTGGAGCGCTGCACGAACTCCCTCGGACCCTCGATGCCGGCCGCGCGCAGAGCGGCGCCGCTGACCAGGGCGGAGTGGCCGTCGTAGAGGCGGATGAAGGCGGGCGCGCCGTCGAGCACGTCCTCGATGAGCGCGCGGTCGACGGCCCGCCCGCCGAAGGCGTTGTGGTCGAGCCCCCAGGCGACGACCCATCCCCCGATCCGCTCGGCCCCGCGCAGCGCGGCCCGGAGCCCGTCGAGATCGCGTACGGCGGACAGATCGAGCCCCGTGGCCATCTCCAGGCCCCACACGGGGTGGCTGTGGGAGTCGACGAGGCCGGGCACGAGAGACGCCCCGGCGAGGTCGATCACCTCGGTGCCGGGCCCTCGCCAGTCACGTACGCCGTCATCGGTGTCGGCGACGGCGGTGATCACCCCGTCACGGACGGCGAGCGCGGTGGCGTGCGGCCGGCCGGGGTCGAGGGTGCGGACGCGGGCGCCGGTGAGGATGAGGTCGGCGGTGGGCACGGTGGCTGCTCCTAGGCGGTGGGGCTGGTCGTGGTGAGGGAAGCGGCGGGCCGCTCCGAGGGTTCCGGGGGCGGTTCCGCGGCGAAGTTCGCGTAGACCTCGGGGCGGCTGCGGCGCAGCCGCCACGCGAGCGCGAGGCCGAGGACGAGGACGGCGGGGACGAGGGAGACGAGGAGGGTGTTCACCAGGGGCGAGGCTCCGGTGAAGAGGCCGACGTGCGTGACGACGAGGACGAGGGCCACGCCTAGCAGGACCGTCGCCACGACCGGGGCGACGACGGTGCGCAGGACGCCCTCCTGGTGGCTGACCCGGCGGAAGTAGCAGGGCCCGGCGACGGCGGCGAGCAGCTGGAGCGTCAACAGGCCGATCATCCCCGGCGTGTTGACCCACAGCAGGAGCTGTTGGTACGGGTCGGCGCCGGCCGCGGCGAAGGCGAGGACGACGGCCGCGCCGAGCACGGTCTGGGCGGCGCCCGCGACGTACGGCGAGCGGTGGCGCGGGTGGACGCGGCCGAGGGCCTTGGGCAGGACGCCCTCTTCGGCCAGGGCGAGGCTGTAGCGGTTGATGGCGTTGTGGAAGGCGAGCAGGGAGGCGAGGACGCTGGTGACGATGAGGACGTGCATGAGGTCGGCGGCCCAGGCGCCGACGTAGGTGGTGATGGCGGAGAAGAAGAGCCCGGCGGGGTCGTCGCTCGCGGCCTTCACGACCTGCTCGTCGCCGAAGGCCTGGATGACGGTCCAGACGACGAAGGCGTAGAAGAGGCCGAGGAACGCGACGGCGATGTAGGTGGCGCGCGGCACGGTCCGGTCCGGGTCGCGGGCCTCACGGCGGTAGATGACGGTGGACTCGAAGCCGGTGAACGCGGCGGAGGCGCAGGCCAGGACGGCCGCGGTGCCGGGGACGAGGACGTTGCCCGGCGCGAGGCCCGCGAGGCTGAGCCCGTCGGCGCCGCCCTTCACGAGCACGCCGCCCGCGAGCAGTACGAGGATGCCGGTCTCGGCGACGAGCAGGACGCCGAGGAGTTTCGCGCCGAAGTCGATGGAGCGGAAGCCGCCGTACCAAATGAGCAGCAGGCCCGCGAGGGAGACGGGGAGCCAGGGGATGTCGGCGCCGAAGAGGGCGTGCGCCGTGTCCTGGGTGGCGGTGCCGAGCAGGCCGTAGACGCCTGTCTCCATGCCGTTGTAGCCGAGCATGGCGAGGAGCGCGGCAGCGATCCCGGCGGGGCGGCCGAGGCCGCGGGTGATGTACGCGTAGAAGGCACCGTCACCGCGGACGTGCCGGCTCATCGCGGTGAGCCCGACGGCGAAGACGGTCAGCGTGACGCCCGCGAGGAGGTAGCCGACGGGGGCGCCGATGCCGCCGAGCGTGAGGGCGACCGGGGCGACGCCCGCCATCACGGTGAGCGGGGCCGCGGCGGAGACGACGAAGAAGGTGATGTCGGCGGTGCCGAGGGAGCCGGTGCGGAGCGTGGGCGCGGATCTCTCCGCGGTGCTGGTGGCAGGCATGGCGAAGCAGCCCTTCTGCGGCGGGCGGACGCGGCGCACGGCGGGGTGCCGGACGCCGGGCAGGAGGCGGGAGCCAGAAACCTAAAGGCTTTCGGTTTCGGCAATGTAGCCTCACCCTGGGCAGTTCGGGAAGACTTCACCGCGAGACGGAGAGATCGGGACCATGGGCCGGCCGCGCACACCACTCCTGGACCGGGAGCGCATCACGACGACCGCGCTGGAACTCGTCGACGGCGACGGCGACTTCAGCGTGCCGCGGATCGCCAAGCGGCTGGGCGTGCAGACGGGCTCGGTGTACCACCATGTGGACGGCCGCGACGGCATCGTCGAGCTGCTGCGGGAACGGGTGGCCGAGGCGATCGACTCCGCCACGCTCGACCCCGGCCGCCCCTGGGACGCCTCCCTCGCCGCCTGGGCCCGCTCCTACCGCGCGGCCTTCGCGGCCCACCCCCGGACGATCCCCCTCCTGATGACGTCACCGGTGCGGGCACCGCGGGTGCTGGAGCAGTACGAGCGGGCGGTGACGCTGCTCCTGGCCGCCGGTTTCGCCCTGCCGGACGTCATGCCGCTGATCATCGCCCTGGAGAACATGGTGCTCGGCTCGGCGCTCGACCTCGCGGCGCCCGAGGCGATGTGGGAGCTGACGGACACGTCGGCGACGCCCGCGCTGGCCCGGGCCCTGGACGCGGTCCCCCCGGGCCGCGCGGACCGGGCCTTCGAGCTGGCGCTGGCGGGGTTCCTGGCGCAGGCGGGGGCCATGCTGGCGGCGTACGACGAGCCGGGCGGCGGCCAGTAGCCGCCTCAGACCTCTGCCACGCCTCCGATGAACCGCGGACACCGGTAGGAAAAGCGAGCCCTGCCGAGCAGACCTGCCCAGCACCGGCCTCTCGTCACTCGATCTCCCGGGAGACGGGACCGACCTCTTCGAGGAAGACCTTCGCGTTCACCCAGCGCGGCGCGTCACCGTCCACGTCCAGGTACTGGCACCGGTATCCGGTGCCGGCGCCGAGCGCGACCCTCTTGAGGGGCGGCATCTTGTCGCAGCGCAGTTCCTTCGCGTCCTTGCGGTACTGATCCCAGAACCGGCCCTGGACCGCCTTGGCCGGCAGTACTCCCGAGTCAGGAGGAAAGACGTGGTAATCGATGAACTGGACGGTCCAGGCTCCTCCGCCGGTGACATCCTCGACCAACACCTTCTCGGTGAGCGAGGCGTCAGAACCGGGCGGCGGCGGCAGGCCCATCGCCGACCGTCCCAAGTCGGTGCCAATGAGCTCCGGTTCGGCCGAGTCGACCACGACCGGCAGCTCCTTGACCGGTGCCGCGGGGCGGGGAGCGGGGCCGCCGCCTTCGGGGCTCGGCCAGAACGCTCGGCCGATCCCCACGGCCGCGAGGCACGCAACGGCCACCACGAACGCCGCCTCGAAGCGGCTGAGACCTTCGAAGTACCGCCGACGAAGCGCCGCTAAGCCCCGTAGAACCTCTCCTCCACCACCGCTCGCGCCCGCCTCGTGATCCGCCGGTAGTCGTCCAGCATGTCGCCGACGTGGCCCGCGTCGTAGCCCAAGTAGCGGCCCACCGCCGCCAGTTCACGGCCCCCGGAGGGGAACGTGTCGCCCGCCCGGCCGCGCACCAGCATCACCGCGTTGCGTACGCGTGTCGCGAGCACCCAGGCCTCGTCCAGGGTCGCCGCGTCCTCGGTCGGGATCAGGCCCGCGGCGCAGGCGGCGGCCAGGGCCTCGCGGGTGCGGGTCGTGCGCAGGCCCGGCTCGGTCCAGCCGTGCCGCAACTGGAGGAGCTGGACGGTCCATTCGACGTCGGAGAGGCCGCCGCGGCCCAGCTTGGCGTGGAGGGTGGGGTCGGCGCCGCGCGGCATCCGCTCGCTCTCCATGCGGGCCTTCAGGCGGCGGATCTCGCGGACCGCGTCCTCGCCGAGTCCCTGCGCGGGATAGCGCAGCGGAGCGACCAGGTCGATGAAGGCGCGGCCCAACTCCTCGTCACCGGCGACCGGTTCGGCCCGCAGCAGCGCCTGCGACTCCCACCCCAGGGACCAGCGGCGGTAGTAGGCCTCGTACGAACCCAGCGTGCGCACCAGCGGGCCGCTCCTGCCCTCCGGGCGCAGGTCGGTGTCGATGAGCAAGGGCGGGTCGGCGGACGGGAGTTGGAGCAGGCGCCGCATCTCCGCGACCACCTTCGCCGCGGCCTTCGCCGCCTCCTGCTCGTCGGCGCCCTCACGCGGCTCGTGCACGAACAGGACGTCCGCGTCCGAGCCGTAGCCCAATTCGTGGCCGCCGAAGCGGCCCATGCCGATGACCGCGAAGCGGGTCGGCAGTGTGTCGCCCCAGCCGTCGCGGACCACCGCGCGCAGCGTGCCGGCGATCGTGGCGGCCGTCAGGTCCGAGACCGCGTCGCCCACCCGGTCCACCAGCGCGCCCGGGTCCGCCTCGGCGGGGCTGTCCTCCGTGCCGTACGAGCCGATGATGTCCCCCGCGGCGGTACGGAACAGCTCCCGGCGGCGCACCCCGCGCGCCGCCGTCACGGCCTGCTCGGCGCCGTCCGCGCGGCGCACCGCCGCCAGGATCTCCTGCTCCAGGTGGGCGCGGCCGCGCGGCACCAGGCCCCGCTGGTCGCCGAGGAGGGCGACCGCCTCGGGGGCGCGCAGCAGCAGGTCGGGGGCGAGGCGGCCGGCGGACAGGACGCGGGCGAGGTTCTCCGCCGCGGCCCCCTCGTCGCGCAGCAGCCGCAGGTACCAGGGGGTCTTGCCGAGCGCGTCGGAGACCTGGCGGAAGTTCAGCAGGCCCGCGTCCGGGTCCGCGGAGTCCGCGAACCAGCCGAGCAGGACGGGCAGCAGCGTGCGCTGGATGGCCGCCTTGCGGGAGACGCCGGAGGCGAGCGCCTCCAGGTGGCGCAGGGCGCCGCTCGGGTCCGCGTAGCCGAGCGCGACGAGCCGCTCGCGGGCCGCCTCCGTGCTCAAGCGTGCCTCACCGGGTGCGAGTTGGGCGACGGCGTCGAGCAGCGGGCGGTAGAACAGCTTCTCGTGCAGCCGGCGTACGACGGAGGTGTGCCGCTTCCACGCGCGGTGCAGCTCGGTGATCGGCTCCGTGCGCATCCCGAGGGAGCGGCCGATGCGCCGCAGGTCCGCGTCGTCCTCGGGCACCAGGTGCGTGCGGCGCAGCTTGTACAGCTGGATGCGGTGCTCCAGGGAGCGCAGGAAGCGGTACGCGTCGTCGAGCTGGGCGGCGTCCACCCGCCCGACGTAGCCGCCCGCGCCGAGCGCGTCCAGGGCGGCGAGCGTCGACCCGCTGCGGATCGAGGGGTCGCTGCGGCCGTGCACCAGCTGGAGCATCTGGACGGCGAACTCGACGTCCCGCAGCCCGCCGGGGCCGAGCTTCAGCTCCCGCTCGACCTCCCCCGCCGGGATGTTCTCGACGACCCTGCGGCGCATCTTCTGCACGTCCGGCACGAAGTTCTCGCGCTCGGCGGCGTGCCAGACCAGCGGCGCGAGCGTGGCGACGTACTCCTCGCCGAGCGCCAGGTCGCCCGCGACGGGGCGGGCCTTGAGCAGCGCCTGGAACTCCCACGTCTTCGCCCAGCGCTGGTAGTAGGCGAGGTGGCTGGAGAGGGTCCGCACCAGTGGGCCGTTCCTGCCCTCGGGGCGGAGGTTGGCGTCGACGGGCCAGATGGTGCCCTCGACGTTCGTCTCGGAGCAGATCCGCATCATGTGCGAGGCGAGGCGCGTCGCGGCCCGCAGCGCCTTGCCCTCGTCGGAGCCGGCGCCGTCCGTCGCGCTCTCTGTGCCCGGCACGGGTTCGGCGACGAAGATGACGTCGACGTCGGAGACGTAGTTCAGTTCGTGGCCGCCGCACTTGCCCATCGCGATGACCGCGAGCCTGCACTGCGCCGCGTCGCCGGGGGCCGCCGCGCAGGCCATGGCGAGCGCCGCGCGCAGCGTCGCCGTCGCGAGGTCCGCGAGCTCGGCCGCGGCCTCGGCCACGTCGGTGGTGCCGCACACGTCACGGGCCGCGATGGCCAGCAGGCAGCGGCGGTAGGCGACCCGCAGCGAGACCGGGTCGGTGGCGTCGGCGAGCCCGCGCTCGAAGTCGGCCACGCCGGGGTGCAGGTCGGCCGACTCGTACGTGGCGAGGGCCCGCCAGTCCCGGGGGTGGCGTGCGAGGTGGTCGGCGAGCGCCTCGGAGGCGCCCATCACCCCGAGCAGGCGGTCGCGCAGCGGCTTGGCGGTGACGAGGGTGTCGAGCAGTTCCCGCCGGCCGGCCTCGTCCTCCTGCGCCTCCACGAGACGTACGAGCCCGAGCAGCGCCAGGTCGGGGTCGGCGGTGGCGCCGAGCGCGTCCAGGAGCAGCGGGTCGGAGCGGACGGCGCTCAGCTCCGGGGCGTCCAGGAGCCGTTCCGCCGCGGACGGATCCGTGAAACCGTGCCGCAGCAGCCGCGTGAACGTACTGCTTCTGCGCCCTTGCGGCAGCGTCATGGTCTCGCGCCTCCGTTCGATCACTCCTCAGGGTGAGCCTACGGCCTGACCGGTGCGCTGGGCGCACGTGCGCGGCCCGCCCTCGCGGAGGACGATCGAAGAAGCGCCGGAAGGACGGACATGCCGAAGATGGAACCCCGTACGGAACTGGACGTCAGGTACAGCAGCGCGGACGCGGAGCCGATGCCGTGGGCGGAGGCGGTCACCCGCCTGGCGGCGGCCGAGCTGTTCTGGATCTCGACGGTACGACCCGACGGGCGCCCCCACGTCACACCGCTGCCGGCGGTGTGGCTGGACGACGCCCTGCACTTCGCGACGGGCCCCGAGGAGCGCAAGGCCCGCAATCTCGCGGCCAATCCGCAGACCGTGCTGACGACCGGCACCAACCTCTGGAACAGTGGCTGCGACCTGGTCGTGGAGGGCGCTGCCGTCCGGGTCACCGACGAGATCGCGCTGCGGCGGCTGGCAGCGGCCTGGGAGCGGAAGTACGGCAGCTTCTGGCACTACGAGGTGCGCGACGGCTGCTTCCACCACGGCTCCGGGCACGCGTACGTCTTCGCGGTGGCGCCGCGCACGGCCTTCGGCTTCGGCAAGGGCGAGCCGTTCAGCCAGACGCGGTGGCGCTTCGCCTGACGGACATCGCGGCGGAGCGCTGACAGGGGCCCGGGCCCCTGATGTACTGCGGCCATGGAATACACACTCGAAGTGATCCCGCTGCCGGTCAGCGACATCGACCGGGCCAAGGAGTTCTACCGCGACAAGCTGGGTTTCCACGTCGACATCGACGCCGAGGTCGCGCCGGGCCTGCGCATCGTCCAGCTGACCCCGCCGGGCTCGGGCTGCTCCATCGCCCTGTCCGACACGCTCTGGGAGTCGATGGACGGCCCGGCACCGGCGCCCGGCTCCTACCAGGGCATGCAGCTGTGCGTGGCCGACGCGAAGGCGGCGCACGCGGAGCTGACCGCGCGCGGCCTGGACGTCACGGAGCCGGTGCAGCACGCGCCGCAGGACGGCGGCACGTTCATGTACTTCAAGGACCCGGACGGCAATGGCTGGGCCATCCAGGAGTACCGGGTCCGCGCGACTACACCGCTGCGGGAGGCGATCACCTCCGGTTGAGGGGTGCGGGGGCGGCGTGCGCGCTCCCTACGGGACCGTGCGCTGCCGCCACGACCCCGCGAGGGCGGCGTGCGGGAGAGGGAGAAACCGGGGGTGGGTCGCGGAGCCGCCCCCGGCGGTGGCCGCGTCCTTGTCGCGGGCGC
This sequence comes from Streptomyces sp. 135, assembly GCF_020026305.1. Lineage (NCBI taxonomy): Bacteria > Bacillati > Actinomycetota > Actinomycetes > Kitasatosporales > Streptomycetaceae > Streptomyces > Streptomyces sp. 135. The sequence goes on from NZ_CP075691.1 coordinate 2,408,329, forward strand.
CGCGGCGGCTGCGCGCCGACGCTTCGTGCATGCGCGCCAGACGGTTCCCCTGGCGTTCCATGTCCTTACGTCGCCGGGCGCGGCGCCAGGCACCGCGCCACCGCTCCACCTCCACGCCGTCGGTCACCCCGCACACCCGCAAAAAGGCCGTGAGCTGCGCGAGGTCGAGCATGGACCTGCCCGCCAGCATCCGCAGCACCGTGCTGTGCGGCAGCTCACCGTGGCGACCGGCCCGTCGTTCCATCTCGTCGACGGGCATCGCCCCTGCCCTGTGGTAGAGCTCGCGCAGCGCATGGATCAGCTCGTCCCGCCCGTAGACCTGGTCCGGCCTTGGCACACCGGCCCCGGGATTCCTCCGCCGGTACTCGGCGTAGCGAGCGGCCTGCCACAGCCGCCGCGCCTCACCGGCCGGGGCCCCGCAGACCCGGGCGTACGCCTCCACGACCGGCAGCCGGGGAATCCGGCGCCCGCTGGCGGCACGGGAGAAGGTCGTGGCGGAGAAGGCGTACCCGGACCGCTGCGCCATTTCCCGATGGGTCAGGGCTGCCGCCCGGCGCTGCCTGCGCAGCCACTCGGCGAGCTCCTCCAGGCCCGGGTCCGAGGTGGAGATGGGCTGCTCCGGACGTGCCACGGCCGGCCCCCGTCACAGTCCTTCGGGCGCGACCGGAGCGCGTCGCGCCAGGTGGGCACCGATGAGACCGCAGGTCGCCAGGACTTCGGCCACCACGACGACGGGCATTCCGGTGAGCGCCAGCACGGCGCCGAGTACCAGGACCACGATGACGATGACGGCCCGCTGTCCGTCCGGACGGACAGCGGGCTTGGGCGCGACGCACGGCGGACGCCGGTGTGAGTGCATGAGGTACCTCTGGATCTCGAAGTCCCCGGGTTTCCTGCCCGGTTCAGCCACGGACGGTTGTCCGACAGGGCGCCGGCGAGCGCCCGTCGGCAACATGGTGGCACCGGATCCCGAGGCCCTCGCGGGGTTGATGCACCCCCGCCCCACTCGTACGGCTGCCGGTGGGGTCAGCCGCGATCGGCACACCTCACCGGCACCGGTTCACCTGCGCGTACGGAGAGTTCCCGGACGTTCGTGCCGCATGGCGAGGGCGGTTGATGCATCCCGTGCCCACCGTGACCAGAAAAATTGGTACCTCGCCCGGGAACCTGAACCTCGGGAACCTTCCGGAAACGGCCCCGGCCTCAGAGAACCGGCAGGTTCTTCCGCAGTTCGAAGGCCGTGACCTCGCTGCGGTACTCCTCCCACTCCTGCTTCTTGTTCCGCAGGAAGAAGTCGTAGACATGCTCGCCGAGCGTCTCGGCGACCAGCTCCGACTTCTCCATGAGCGCGATCGCCTCGCCCAGGTTCTGCGGCAGCGGCTCGATCCCCATCGCGCGGCGCTCGGCGTCCGAGAGCGCCCACACGTCGTCGTCGGCGCCCGGCGGGAGTTCGTAGCCCTCCTCGATGCCCTTGAGCCCGGCGGCGAGCAGCACCGCGTACGTCAGGTAGGGGTTGGCGCCCGAGTCGATCGAGCGGACCTCGACGCGCGCCGAGCCGGTCTTGCCCGGCTTGTACATGGGCACGCGGATCAGCGCGGAGCGGTTGTTGTGGCCCCAGCAGATGTACGAGGGGGCCTCGCCGCCCGCGCCCGCCGTGCGCTCGGAGCCGCCCCAGATGCGCTTGTAGGAGTTCACCCACTGGTTGGTGACCGCCGAGATCTCCGCGGCGTGCCGCAGCAGGCCCGCGATGAAGGAGCGGCCGACCTTGGAGAGCTGGTACTCGGCGCCCGACTCGTAGAACGCGTTGCGGTCGCCCTCGAAGAGGGACAGGTGCGTGTGCATGCCACTGCCGGGGTGCTCGGAGAACGGCTTCGGCATGAAGGTGGCCTGGACGCCCTGCTCCAGCGCGACCTGCTTCATGACCAGGCGGAACGTCATGATGTTGTCGGCCGTGGAGAGCGCGTCCGCGTACCGCAGGTCGATCTCCTGCTGGCCGGGGGCGCCCTCGTGGTGGCTGAACTCGACCGAGATGCCCATGGATTCGAGCATCGTGATGGCCTGGCGGCGGAAGTCCATGCCCACGTTCTGCGGGGTGTGGTCGAAGTAGCCGGAGTTGTCGGCGGGCGTCGGCCGCGACCCGTCCAGCGGCTTGTCCTTGAGCAGGAAGAACTCGATCTCGGGGTGGGTGTAGAAGGTGAAGCCGAGGTCGGAGGTCTTGGCGAGGGCACGCTTCAGTACGTAGCGCGGGTCGGCGAAGGACGGGGAGCCGTCCGGCATCAGGATGTCGCAGAACATGCGGGCGGTGCCGGGGGCCTCCGCGCGCCAGGGCAGCACCTGGAACGTCGACGGGTCCGGCTTGGCGATCATGTCCGACTCGTACACCCTGGCGAAACCTTCGATCGCCGAGCCGTCGAAGCCGATGCCCTCGTCGAAGGCCTGCTCCAGCTCGGCCGGGGCCACGGCCACCGACTTCAGGAAGCCGAGGACATCCGTGAACCACAGGCGTACGAACCGGATGTCGCGCTCCTCCAGCGTACGGAGCACGAATTCCTGCTGCTTGTCCATCTTCCGATTCCACCCATCCTTGCTGGTCAGGCCGCCTGCTCCCGCGTCATGTGACACCTCGGGCACACGAGCATCCCACTACCCGGTTTCGAACGCGTTGCGGACCCGTGCCGCCGGGCGCCGAGCCGTGCCGCGTGCCGCTCTGTGCCCATAGTGCCTGCTGATCGGCCGCTCTGTAACGGCGGGCCGCCATGGGCCGCCGCGGCGCCGAGCCGTGACCGGGCGTAGGCGGGTACGCGGCTTCCTGTTCGTCGGGGGTGGGGCCACGGCCCGCACGCGACTCCCGGGCCGGCGGGGGTCCCCGGCTGCGTCCTCGGTTCGTCGGGGGCGGGGCCCGTACGCGACCCCGGTCCGGCGGGGCCCTCGGCCGCGTCCTCGGTTCGTCGGGGGGCGGGGCCGCGGCGGTATGTCCGTCCTCGCTATCTTGGCGCCGGCGCCTCGCCGCTTCGGAGCTCGGCGCTGCACCACTGTGCTCCGGGCGGACACACCGCCACGTCCCCTCGCGTCTCGATCACGGCTGCGGACCGGAGCCACCGCGCCGAGGCTCCTACGGGGCTGCGGCGCCGCTGGGTGACGGGGGGTTGGGTGGGAGATGTCCTTGCGGTGTGGCCAGGGGCGTGCACAGGCAACGCATGGCCGGACCACCGCACCCGCTAGGCCACGCGCCGCAGGTCCTTGCGGAGGAGGCGGCCGCGGAGTGGCACTCCGGCCACGTACCGTTCGACCTCCGCGACCGCGTACTCGCCGAGCCGCCGCACCTCACTCCCCTGCGCCCCCGCGATGTGCGGCGTGACGAGGACGTTCGGGAGCCGCAGCAGGACATGCCCCGCGGGCAGCGGCTCGGGATCCGTGACGTCCAGGAACGCGTCGAGGCGCCCCGCCCCGCACTCCCGCGCCAACGCCTCCGTGTCGACGAGTGAGCCGCGGGCCGTGTTGATGACGGACCCGCCGTCCGGGATCAGCTTCAGCATGGCCTCGCTCAAGAGGCCACGCGTCTCGGGGAGCTGCGGCGCGTGCACCGTGACGACGCCGCTGCGGGCGCACAGTTCGGGGAGCGGGGCCAGTTCCACGCCGAGCGATGCCGCCTCGGCTGGCGTCACGTAAGGGTCCGTGAGCAGCACGCGATACCCCGCGCCGCAGGCCCGCAGCGCGGCGATCACGCGCCGCCCGATGCGCGACGCCCCGATGACACCGACGGTGCACCCGTCGGCCCCGGCGCGCTCCGCGAACGACGGCCACCCGTCCACGTACCCGGCGGCCGCCCGCAACGCCCCCTTCGCCGCGAACGTGATCGCCGCCAGGGTGAAGGCCACCACAGGATCCGCGTTGGCGTCCGCCGCCGAGGAGACGACGATGCCCCGCTCCCACACCGCCTCCGTCACCAGCGCCTTGACCGACCCCGCCGCGTGCACGACCGCCCGCAGACGCGGCGCGTACGCCAGGACCTCGGGGGTCAGCGGCGGGCACTCCCAGCCCGTGACCAGGATCTCCGCCCCGGCGAGCACCGCCCGCGCCGCAGGTCCGGTGAGCGGACCGGTCAGCACTCCGGGCGCCAACTCCACATGGGCGCTCAGCCGTTCACGCAGGTCCGGAGGGAACGCCCGGGCCGCGACCTCGGCGCCCATAGCCAGGGCCGTGATCGGCGGCCCGCCGGCTCGCTCCGCCTGCTGTGCCTGATCTGCCACGCGTGACCGTCCCTCGTAGTAACCGGTTACTCACCAGCGCCTGGAGGCTAGGACCAAATCGAGAGGGAGGTCAAGAGAACGCGGGGCCAAGGGGGTTGACCGAGCACAGTAACCGCTTTAGATTCCGGGCACCTTATTCCGACGACGGAGGGGTTGCCGTGCCGACGGTGACGAAGGACGGGGCGGAAACCGAGGCGGTGCAGCCGCCCGGCAGGCGTGACGACGGGTCAAGCGCGCATAAACCAGTCCACGGCGAACTGCGGAACCGGTTTCAGCGCACCCGCTTCCTGGTCCTGCTCATGATGCCGGGACTGGTGTACTTCCTGGTCTTCCACTACGGCGCCTTCATCGCCAACGCGGTGGCCTTCAAGGAGTACGTCCCCTTCGACGGCCTGTGGGCCAGCCCCTGGGTCGGCACCGCGAATTTCGAGCGGATGTTCGGCGACCCGGACTTCTGGCACGCGACCTGGAACACCCTGTTCATCGCCGTCCTCCAGCTCGTCTTCTTCTTCCCGGCACCGCTCGCTCTCGCCCTGCTCCTGCACAGCCTGACCTCGGACCTGCTGCGCCGCTTCACGCAGTCCGTGATCTATCTGCCGCACTTCCTGTCATGGGTCGTCGTGGTCGCCCTCTTCCAGCAAGTGCTCAGCGACACCGGCCTGTTGAACACCTTCCTGAGCGACTCCGGGCTGCACACCGTCGACATCATCGGCAACCCGGACGCGTACAAGCCGCTCGTCGTGTTCGAGGTGATCTGGAAGGACGCCGGATGGGGGACCATCATCTTCCTTGCCGCGCTCATGCAGGTCGACGAGCAGTTGTACGAGGCGTCGGCGATCGACGGGGCCGGTCCCTGGCGCCGCTTCTGGCACGTCACGCTGCCCGGCATCCGGCCCATCATCATCCTGCTGCTGATCATGCGGCTCGGCGACATCCTCTCCGTCGGTTTCGAACAGATGCTGCTGCAACGGCAGTCGGTCGGCCCTGAGGTCGGTGAGGTGCTCGACACCTTTGTGTTCTGGCAGGGCATCGTCGGCGGCGACACCGGATACGCGGCGGCCGCCGGTCTGTTCAAGGGCGTCGTCGGCGCGGCGCTCGTCTTCGCCGCCAACCGCGTCGCCCACCGGCTCGGCGAGCAGGGGGTCTATAAGTGAGCAGCATCCTGAAGACCCGGGTGAGTGCCGGACAGAGCACGCGGCCCGCCTGGATGGAGAAGCCGCGGTTCGCGACCAAGGCCGCCAAGGCCGTGGCGGTCGTGATCGTGCTCGGGCTGGTCCTGATCCCCTTCCTCGTCATCGTCTCGACGTCGCTGGCCTCCAACCGCGAGGTCGTGGACAACGGCGGCTGGGTGCTGTGGCCGAGCGACCCGACACTGCGCGCCTACCGCACCATCCTGAGCGGCGGCATCGTCACCAAAGCGCTGGGCGTGAGCGTGGGCCTCACCGTCGTGGGCACGCTGTTCTCCCTCGCCTGCACCACCTTCCTCGCCTACGCCCTCGCCCGTCCCGGTGTCTTCGGCGGCAGGCCCGTCCTGCTGCTCATCCTCTTCACCTTCCTCTTCCCGCCCGGCATGATCCCCGCGTTCCTGCTGGTGAAAGGCATGGGGATGATGGACACCTATGCCGCGCTCATCGCCCCCGTACTCATCAACGTCTTCAATCTGATCGTGCTGCGCGGCTTCTTCCAGGGCATCCCCGAGGAGCTGTACGAGGCGGCCAGGCTCGACGGCGCGGGTGACTGGCACATCCTGTGGCGGATCGTGCTCCCGCTCTCCAAGGCGGCCCTCGCCGTGGTCTCCCTCTTCTACGCCGTGAGCTACTGGAACGCCTGGTTCCATGCCTCGATCTACCTGGAGTCGGACCACTGGCCGCTCTCCCAGGTGCTCCGTACGTACGTCATCGGCGGCTCGCAGATCGCCGACACGGGCCTGAGCGAGGCCGGCCTGGTCTCCGCCCCGCAGACGACGCAGATGGCCGTCCTGGTGATCGCCACGGTGCCGATCCTGGTCGTCTACCCCTTCCTCCAGAAGTACTTCACCAAGGGCGTACTTACCGGCGCCATCAAGAGCTGAGCATTCCCGCTCATCGTCCAGAAGGGCCTCCACGTGTCCGGATCCTCGATGTCACGGCGCACCCTGCTGCGCTCCATAGCCGTCGGCGGCGCCGCCCTGGCCGCCCCGTCCGTCCTCACCGCCTGCTCGACCGGCTCCGGCAGCGGTGGCGCCGTCTCCAACGCGGGCAAGAAGGCGGTGCCCTGGCCCGCCTACGCGCCCGCCGACGGCCCCGCCCCCGACCTGGTGCCGACCAAGGAGGGCGTCCAGGCCGGGTACACGAAGTACCCCGAGAAGCTCGTCCGTGCGGTGAGCGAGAAGCCGGGCGACGGCAAGCAGAAGATCCGGGTCATGACCATCACCTACGGCACCCCGCCGAAGCCCGTCGGCCGCAATAAGTACTGGCAGGCGGTGAACGAGGCCCTGGGCGTGGAGATCGAGTTCACCGTCGTGCCGGACGCGGACTTCCGCGCCAAGATGTCCACGCTGATGTCGGGCGACGACCTCCCCGACGTGATCAACTTCGGGGGCGGGTACGTGCTGCCGAGGGAGTCGCAGTTCGTGAAGGCCCGCTGCGCCGACCTGAGCGAGCACCTGTCCGGCGACGCCGTCAAGGACTACCCCAACCTCGCCAACATCCCGACGTACGCCTGGGAGGGCATGGGCCGCATCGCCGGGCGCATCTACGGACTGCCGGTCGAGCGCGCCAAGGTGCACGGCGCCATGTTCATCAACCGCGAGGCCTTCGACGAGGCCGGTTACCGGCCCGGCATGTCCGCCCCCGACTTCCGCGCGATGGCCAAGGAGGCGACCCAGGACAAGCGGTTCGCTCTCGGCGCGTCCACGGTGGGCTTCTTCGGGTACCTCTACCACGCGATGTGGCACGGCGCGCCCAACCAGTGGCGGATCAAGGACGGCAAGGTCACCGACATGTACGGCACCGACGCGTTCAAGGCCGCCCTGGAGTACATGGCCGGGCTGCGCCAGGACGGCTCGTACAACGCCGACGCCACCTCGATCTCCCAGGTCGACCTGAAGACGCAGTTCCACAACGGCACGGTCCGCTCGATGACGGACGGCTGGGGCGCCGTCGTCTCCAACGCCCAGGGCATCAAGGGGGAGTTCACGCTCGACGTCGCCGAGCCGTACGCGGTGGACGGGGTCACCCCCGTCTACCAGCAGAACCGCGGCTGTTTCGGCTACACCGTCATCAAGAAGGCCTCCAAGGAGCGCGTCAAGCTGATGCTGCGCGTACTGAACTGGCTCGCCTCGCCGTTCGGCACCAAGGAGTACGAGCTGATGCACTACGGAGTCGAGGGCACCCACTTCCGGTACGACAAGGCGGGCGACCCGGTCGCCACCGAGCTGGGCCTCGTCGACTCGCGGACCAACCTGCCCTTCCCGTACCTCATGGACGCGCCCCAGCCGCTGTACTACCCGGGCTTCCCCGACCTCGCCAAGCGGCTGCACGCCTGGCAGAAGAAGGTCGTCCCGCTGCTGGTGCCCGACGACCACTGGGGCCTGATGTCGGAGACGTACAACCGGCAGAGCGCCACGATGGACCAGATCATCACCGACGGCGTCACGGCGGTCGTCGCCGGGCGCAAGAAACTCTCCGACTGGGACGGCATCTACAAGAAGTGGCGGTCCCAGGGCGGCGAGCGCTCCGCCGAGGAGTTCCTGAAGGAGTACGAGGCCGCGCACTGAGCCGGCGGCGGGGCGCGGGATGATGGGTCCGACGGGGCCGGGGCGACGGGTTCAGGGCGGGGCCGCCGGGGGCAACCGCGCCTCGGACCGCCGGGGTTGCCGAGTGAGGGAGACACATGGGAGAGCGGGTCACCATCCGCGATGTGGCCGCGCGCGCGGGCGTCTCGGTAGCGACCGTCTCGCGGGTCCTGGCGGGCAACTACCCGACGTCCACGGCGTCGCGCGCCAAGGTGCTGCGGGCGGTCAAGGACCTGGACTACGTCGCCAACGCGCACGCGCGCGCGTTGGCGGGCGCCGGGCGCAAGACGATCGCGGTGCTCATGCTCGACGTGGTGGGCGCCTTCTACGCGCAGGTCGCGCAGGGTGTGGAGATGGAGGCCGCCCAGCACGGCCGCCTCACGCTGGTCTCCTCCACGGGCAGCGACCCGGCGCGCGAGCTGGCCCTCGTCCAGATGATGCGGGAACAGGCCGCCGAGGCCGTGGTGCTCGTCGGCGGCGTCACGCAGGACGACGAGTACCGGCAGCGGATGGCGCGCTACGCCGAGGTCCTCGCGGCGGCGGGCTCCCGGCTCGTCCTGTGCGGCCGCCCCGCACCGGCGCCCGACGTGCCCGCGCTGGTCGTCGAGTACGACAACGAAGCGGGCGCCCACGCCGTCACCAGCCACCTCCTGGGCGCCGGCCACCGGCGGATCGCGCTGATCGGCTATCAGCCGGGGAACACCACCGGTGAGGACCGCCTCGCCGGTTACCTCCGGGCGCTCGCCGACCACGGGGTGCCGCGCGACGAGGCGCTGATCCACGGCGTCGGCTTCGGGCAGAACTTCGGCTACCGGGCGATGCGGGACCTGCTGGCGCGGGCGGACGGGAAACCGGACTTCACGGCGGTCTTCGCGGGCGACGACCGGGCCGCGGCGGCGGCGATCATCGCGTTGCGGGAGTACGGGCTGCGGGTGCCGCAGGACATGTCGGTGGTCGGCTACAACGACGACCCCGTGGCCGGGGACATCACCCCCGGTCTGACGACCGTCCACATCCCGGCCGAGGAGATGGGCCGCACCGCGGTCCGCCGCGCCCTGTCCGGCGCCCCGCGCACGGGCCAGGAACGCCATCTGCTGGGCACGCACATCGTGATCCGGGAGAGTGTGCGGGCGGTTCGGGGGGTTGCGGGAGGCTGAGTGGTGTGTGCTGCTGCGGGCCGTGGGGGCTGAGCGCGCAGTTCCCCGCGCCCCTTTCAGGGGCGCGCCCCGAGGACCGCCGCCGCCACGTCCGCAGGGCGGTCCCGCATCACCAGGTGCCCCGCGGGCACGGCCACCCGGAAGGTCCCGCCGAGACGTGAGGCCAGCCCCCGCTGACGTCCCAGCCACTCCCCCGAACCCCCCGCGTACGCCGCGAGCACCGTCACCGGCACCCCGAAGGGCAACGGCGCGGCCACCCGCAGCCGAGCCAGTTCCACCGCCGCGTCGCCATACGTGACGTACTCCATGAGCGCCGCCCGCCACACCCGCCCGGTCCCGTACACCCGCGCCCACGGCGTCGGCGCCGTCAGCCTCCGCAGCGTGGGCCCCACGGCGCGCGGCACCCCCACCGCACACAGCAACGCCCCGCACGCGCGCGTGCCCGCCACCCGCGCCCCGCGAGGTGCCCGCACCCGTGGCCGCTCCTCGACGCTGGAGTCGACGAGGACGAGCCCGGCCGTGCGCTCCGGATGAAGCCGCGCGAACGCCTCCGCGTGGAACCCGGCGAGCGAGTGCCCCACCACCGTGGCCCGCTCCCCGCCGAGGCCCACCGCGTCCAGCACCCGCAGGATCCGTTCCGCCTCGCCCCGCAAGGTGGGCGCCACGCGCGCGTGCCCGCTCAGTCCGAGCCCGGGGCGGTCGAAGCGGACGACGGTCCGGTGCGGCGCGAGCAGCGGCACCACCGGGTCCCAGTCGAACCAGCCGAGCCCGAGCCCGGCGCTCAGCACGCACACCGGCCCGCTCCCGGTCACCTCTACGTGGTGCGGCACTCCGCCGACGCGTACGAAGGTCATCCGCGCCGCTCGGTGGAGGACGGGGACGGAGCCGAGGACGCGGCGGCGGCCAGGGACCAGGCGAGGACCACGGTCCAGACCGCGATGAACAGCACCTGGAGCCGCTGCCCGACCCCGAGCCCCCATGTCCCGCGCCCCGCCTCCAACGCGGCGACGGAGACCAGCGTCCACGCGGTGGCGGCCAGTTCGAGGACGACCAGGGCGGGCCCGGTGCGGGCGAGCGCGGGCCACGTGCCCGCGCCGCGCCGTGCCGCGACCGTGAGCAGCACCATGCCGAGCAGCGCCCCGCCGATCGCGAGGGCGCTGCTGAAGGCGTGCGCGGAGTGCGTCCAGGGGACGGTGCCCGCCGCCTCCCGCGCGGCGCACGCGGCGTCGGCGGTCGACGCGCAGCTCAGCGGCAGCCGGGAGTCGGCCGCGGTGGACGCCCCGTACAGCGCGAGCCCGGCCCAGCCGGCCGTGGTCCACCCCCGGCGCGGCAGCCACAGCAGGGCGCCCACCGCCGCCGCGAGGACGAGGAGCCCCGCCAGCAGGTCCGCGGTGCGGAAGAACGTGCCGTAGGGCTGGTCCTCGGCGGCGAGTTCACTGACGTACGTCTGGAGGGGCGCCAGGCCGGTCGGCAGGAACGCCTCGACCGCCCAGGTGGTGTACAGGAGCGCGCCGAGCAGGAGGAGGCCCGGGAGGGCGAGGCGGGGCCGCCGTGGGCCGCCGGCCTGCCGCCGTGTCGGCTGTGAGGGCATGGAGGCGTCCGCCGTCGCGGAGGGGAGGCTCGGAGGGCCCATGCTAGGCCGCCGGTCGCGAGGGCCGGTGGTCCGGGTGGATCCACCCCGGTTTGCGGAACTTGAGGAAGGCCGCGGGCGCCAGCACGCCGAGGGCGAGCAGGCCCCCGCCGACGATCAGCAGGTAGCGCCACAGCGGCCCCTCGCCGAACTGGTCGGGCGGCACGAACCCGATGGCGAGCGCGAGGACCGACGCGACGAACCCGACGCCCGCGACGAGGGTCACGGCGGGGACCACGAAGCCGCGCGGCACGTGCGGCTGCGACTTCCGGAGCCGTACGACGGCCATGAACATCAGCAGGTAGGCGATGAGATAGATCTGCACGGTGATGACCGAGAACATCCAGTAGGCGCTCGACACGTCGTCACTGAAGGCGTACATGACGCCGATCAGGGTGGTGACGACGCCCTGGGCGACCATGATGTTCCGCGGGACGCCCGCCTTGTTGAACTTCTGCAGGACGGGCGGCAGATAGCCCTCCTGCCGGGACAGCGCGACGAGCCCCTTGGCGGGTCCCGCGAGCCAGGTGAGCATGCCGCCGAGCGCCGCCATGACGAGCATGACGCCGACGACCTTCGTCATCCAGCCGATGTGGAAGTGGTCGAAGAACGCCTGGAAGGCCTGCATCAGACCGGCCGTGAGGCTGAGGTCCCCGGACGGCATGACCCAGCTGATGGCGAGGGCCGGGAGGACGAAGATCAGCAGGACGAGGCCGGTGGCCAGGAAGATCGACCGCGGGTACTCGGCCCGGGGGTGGCGCAGCGACGACACGTGGACGCCGTTCATCTCCATGCCCGCGTAGGAGAGGAAGTTGTTGACGATGAGGACCAGGCTGGCGAGGCCGGTCCAGGGCGGCAGCCAGTGGTCGGCGCTCATCGGGGCGGCGGAGGGGTTGCCCTGCCCCAGGAAGACGATGCCGAGGGCGACGAGTACGACGCCGGGGACGAGGGTGCCGATGATCAGGCCGAGGGAGGAGAGCCCGGCGACGGTCCTGGTGCCCCGGCAGGTGATCCACACGCCCGTCCAGTAGATGACGACGATGACGATCGCCACGTAGAGGCCGTTCTCGGCGAGGCTGGGGTGGACGACGTAGGCGAACGTCGAGGCGACGTAGGCCAGCAGGCTCGGGTAGTACGCGATGGTCATGGCGAACTGGCACCACACGGCGACGAACCCCAGGGGTTTGCCGAGCGCCTCGCTCACCCACCGGTAGATGCCGCCCGGCCACCCGGAGGCGAGTTCGGCGCCGACGAGGGCGGTGGGGAGCAGGAAGACCACGGCGGGCAGCAGGTAGAGGAAGACCGCCGCGAGTCCGTAGATGGCCATCGAGGGGGAAGGGCGGAGGCTGGCCACGGACGCGGTGGTCATGAAGGCGAGCGTCACCCAGGAGATGAACTGCCGTGGGATCGCGGGGTCCGGCTCCGGGAGGGTGCCGGCTCCGGTCTGCTCCGGTTCGTCCGTAGTCGTCATGCGTTCATGATCGACGCAATGCCGGGAGCCCGCATGTCGCCCGATACCCGGCGGGGGTAGGGTGCGCCTCATGGCGAGGACGAGGAACCGCACGGGGTACGGGCAGTGGCTGCTGCTCGTCGCGTTGCTCCTCGGGATCGTCACCATGCATACGTTGGGGCATCCCTCGGGGGAGCATGCGTCGCACGCGGCTGTCCGCGGTGGCGGTCACGGGGCCGAGGTCATGGGGCACGGCGTCGGCCATGCGGCCGTGTCCGCCCCGGATCCGGCGGCCGTCTCGGCCTTGGAGCTGAAGCCGCAGTCACGGTCGCAGCCGCAGTCGCCCTCGCGGGACGGGGCGGCGGGCATGGGGATGGATCCCCTCTCCGTCTGCCTGGCGGTGCTGGGGGCCTTCACGCTCGTACTGCTGGTGCGGGCGGGGCTGTCGCGGCCGGGCGGGACGCTCGCCCGTGCCCCCGCGGTCGGGCGCCCGAGTGCCCCGCGGCCCGAGGCGCCGCCGCCGCGTGTCCTGCTCTCCCGTCTGTCGGTGCTGCGCATCTAGGCCGGCGCACCGGCTGCTTCGCGCTGCCCGGAGAACTCGTGCGGTTCCGGTGGGAACCCATGGGTGTCGAGCGGTGTACCAGAAGCAGCGGATGCGCCCATTCGCACGCGCCACCATGACGAGGTGTCACCGACGATGCACGACAAGCACAACAAGCACCCCGCGCACGACATGCACGCCACGCACGACAAGCACTCTGAGCGCCACCAGCGGCCTGAGCACCACCTGCCCCACCAGCACGCGGAGCCGCGGCGCGCTCCCTCCCGCCGGATTCTGCTCGGCGCCACGGCCACGGCTGCGGCCATCGTCGCCGGGGCGGGCATCCTCACGGCCTGTTCCGGCTCGGACGCGGGCGGCCGCCATGGCGGAGGCCACGGTGGGAGCGGCGGGTCCGGCTCCGGGGGCTATGTGGACCCGGCGGGCGCCGAGGTCGCCGCCGCCGAGAAGAAGCGGGACCGGGGCGGCCGGGTCCGCGAAGTGAAGCTGATGGCCATGGAGACCCGGCTCGACCTCGGCGGCCGCGAGGTCCGCACCTGGGCATATGGGGACGGGCTGCCCGGCAAGGAGGTCCGCGTCACGGCGGGCGACACCCTCGCGCTCACCCTCGCCAACCACCTCCCCGAGGCCACGTCCCTGCACTGGCACGGCATCGCCCTGCGCAACGACATGGACGGCGTCCCCGGCCTCACCCAGCGGGACATCAAGCCCGGGGCGGACTTCGCCTACCGCTTCACGGTGCCGGACCCGGGGACGTACTGGTTCCATCCGCACTCCGGCACCCAGCAGGACCGCGGGCTGTACGCGCCTTTGATCGTCGAGGACCCGAAGGAGCCGCTCAAGTACGACAAGGAGTGGGTGGTCGTCCTCGACGACTGGGTCGACGGAGTGGACGGCTCGACCCCGGACAGCGTGCTCGCGGAGCTGAGCAAGGGCATGGCCGGCCACGACATGGGCGGAAGCGGGGACGGCGGCGCCGACGAGGGCGGCATGGACCACGGCGGCCACGGCATGTCACACGCGGCGGCGCGGACCGAGCCCTCCCCGAAGCCGAAGCCGGAGCGGACCTCCGGGCCCTCGCGGATGATGATGGGCGCCAAGAGCGACCTCCTCGGGGGCGACGCGGGCGACGTCGCGTACCCGCACTACCTGATCAACGGGCGTACGGCGAAGGCGCCCTCGCAGTTCCGCGCCCGCCCCGGCGACCGCATCCGCCTGCGGATCATCAACGCCGGTGGTGACACGGCCTTCCGCGTGGCGCTCGGCGGCCACGAGATGACGGTGACGCACACGGACGGCTTTCCCGTGGAGCACGCGAAGACGGACGCGCTGCTGCTCGGCATGGGCGAGCGGTACGACGTCCTGGTCACCGCCAAGGACGGCGCCTTCCCGCTGACCGCGGTGGCCGAGGGCAAGAAGGCGGCGGCGCTGGCGGTGCTGCGCACGGGCGGCGGGACCGCGCCGTCCGCGTCGGCCCGCCCCAAGGAGCTGACGGGCCGCCTCCTGACCGCGGACGAACTGCGGGCGGCCGAGTCCGTCGCCCTGCCGTCCCGCAAGCCGGATCGCACGGTCAGGCTCCGCCTGACGGGTGGCATGGCGAAGTACGACTGGGCCTTCGACAAGAAGCCCTACTCCCCCGACCGGCGCCATCCGCTGCGCGCGGGCGAGCGGGTCCGCCTGATCTTCGCCAACTCCACCTCGATGTGGCACCCGGTACACCTCCACGGCCACACCTTCGCCCTGACGAACGCGGCGAACGGCCCCCGCAAGGACACCGCGATCATCCTGCCGAACGGCACGCTGACGGTGGACTTCGAGGCGGACAACCCGGGCCTGTGGATGGTCCACTGCCACAACGTGTACCACTCGGAGGCGGGGATGATGACGGTGCTCGGTTACCGCGCCTGACGGCGCCCCTGGCCATAGCCCCAGAGGCAGGACGGGCCCAGAGACAAGGGGCACCCCACCCGGACCACCGCTGTCCGGGTGGGGCGGCCCCAGGCCCCGCAGGCATCGCGTCGCTCTGACGATTACACTGGGCGCGTGCCTCAACTACGTCTCGCCCTGAACCAGATCGACTCCACCGTCGGCGATCTCGCCGGGAACGCCGAGGCGATCGTCCACTGGACCCGGCACTCCGCCGAGCAGGGGGCGCATCTCGTCGCGTTTCCCGAGATGGCGCTGACCGGGTATCCCGTGGAGGACCTCGCCCTGCGGTCGTCCTTCGTCCAGGCCTCGCGGGACGCGCTGCACGCGCTCGCCGCCCGGCTGCGGGACGAGGGCTTCGGGGAGTTGCCCGTCGTCGTCGGCTATCTCGACCGCACCGAGGAGGCCAAGCCCCGCTACGGCCAGCCCGCGGGCGCGCCGCGCAACGCCGGCGCCGTGCTGCACCGGGGCGAGGTCGTGCTGACGTTCTCCAAGCACCACCTGCCCAACTACGGCGTGTTCGACGAGTTCCGTTACTTCGTGCCGGGCGAGACCCTGCCGGTCCTGCGGGTGCACGGCGTCGACGTCGCCCTCGCCATCTGCGAGGACCTCTGGCAGGACGGCGGCCGCGTGCCCGCCACCCGCAGCGCGGGGGCCGGCCTGCTGCTCTCCATCAACGCCTCGCCGTACGAGCAGAACAAGGACGACCAGCGGCTGGAGCTCGTGCGCAAGCGGGCGCAGGAGGCCGGCTGCACCACCGCGTACCTCGCGATGATCGGCGGGCAGGACGAGCTGGTCTTCGACGGCGACTCGATCGTCGTCGACAAGGACGGCGAAGTCGTCGCGCGCGCCCCGCAGTTCGCCGAGGGCTGCGTGGTCCTGGACCTGGAGCTGCCCGCCGCCGCCCCGGTGCCGCCGTCCGGCGTCGTCGACGACGGGCTGCGCATCGAGCACGTCACGGTCTCCGAGGAGCCCCTGCCCGCGTACGAGGCGGAGCTCACCGGCGGGTACGCCGAGCGGCTGGACGACGACGAGGAGGTGTATTCGGCGCTGGTCGTGGGCCTGCGGGCGTACGCCGCGAAGAACGGCTTCAGCAGCGTCCTGATCGGGCTGTCCGGTGGCATCGACTCGGCGCTCACCGCCGCTATCGCGTGCGACGCGCTGGGCGCGCGGAACGTGTACGGGGTGGCCATGCCGTCCCGTTACTCGTCCGAGCACTCCATCGGCGACGCGGAGGAGCTGGCGCGCCGCACGGGGCTCAACTTCCGTACGGTGCCGATCGCCCCGATGTTCGACGCGTACATGGGCTCACTCGGGCTGACCGGGCTCGCCGAGGAGAACCTCCAGTCGCGCCTGCGCGGCACGATGCTGATGGCGATCTCCAACCAGGAGGGCCACATCGTGCTCGCGCCCGGCAACAAGTCCGAGCTGGCGGTGGGCTACTCCACGCTCTACGGCGACTCCGTGGGCGCCTACGGCCCCATCAAGGACGTCTACAAGACGTCGATCTTCCGGCTCGCGGAGTGGCGCAACCGCGCCGCGCAGGAGCGCGGGCAGACGCCGCCCATCCCGGAGAACTCCATCAGCAAGCCGCCGAGCGCGGAGCTGCGCCCCGACCAGGTCGACACGGACTCACTGCCGGACTATCCGGTCCTCGACGCCATTCTTGAGCTCTACGTCGACCGGGACCAGGGCGCCGACGCGATCGTGGCGGCGGGCTTCGACCGGGAGCTGGTCACGAAGACGCTGCGGATGGTGGACACGGCGGAGTACAAGCGCCGCCAGTACCCGCCGGGCGCGAAGATCTCCGCGAAGGGCTTCGGCAAGGACCGCCGCCTCCCCATCACCAACCGCTGGCGCGAGACCGCCGCCGGCTGAGGCCGGCGGCCCCGGGGAAGGCACCGACGACGGCGCGCCACCGGCCTCCGGACCGCTCAGCGGTGGGACGGCTCCCGGTGGTGTGCCGTGCCGGTGGCGACCAGGCGCGCCGGTGGCGACTGCGGCGTGGCCCGGCGGTCGACCGCGTAGGCCGCCGCGGCCACCGCGAGGCCGAGGACCGCGAGGACCGCGCCCGTCACCGCCGGTGACGTGACGCCGAAGCCCGCCGCCAGGGCGAGGCCGCCGATCCAGGCGCCGCCCGCGTTGGCGAGGTTGAACGCCGCCTGGTTGGCGGAGGAGGCCAGGGACGGGGCCGCCGACGCCTTCTCCATGACCATCAGCTGGAGCGGCGAGCCCGTGGTGAACGCCGCCATGCCGAGCAGCATGACCGCGAGCGCCGCGCTCCACCCGGTGCTCATGAGCAGCGGGAAGAGGGCGAGGACCGCTGCCAGCGCGATCAGGCCGCCGAAGAGCGTTCCCCGCAGGGAGTGGTCCGCGAGCCGGCCGCCGAGGAGGTTGCCCGCGGTGGCGCCCACACCGAACAGCGCCAGCAGCAACGTGACGCTGGATTCGGCGTAGCCCGCGGCGTCCGTCAGCATCGGCGTGATGTAGCTGTACGCCGCGAAGAGCGCGCCGAAGCCCGCGACGGTCGTACCGAGCGCCAGCCACACCGGCACGCTGCCGAGCGCCCGCAGCTCGCCGCGCAGGCCCACCGCGTCGCCGTGGCCGTGGTCGGCCGGGACCAGGAGCGCGAGCGCGGCGATGGCGACGAGGCCGATCGCGCTGACCGCGAGGAACGTGGCGCGCCAGCCGAGCTGCTGCCCCATGGCGGTGGCGACCGGCACGCCGACGATGTTGGCGACGGTCAGGCCGAGGAACATGAGCGAGACCGAGCGGGCCTTGCGCTCCGGGGCGACGAGCCCAGTGGCGACGACCGCGCCGACGCCGAAGAACGCGCCGTGCGGCAGTCCGCTCAGGAAGCGCGCGGCCAGCAGCGACGTGTTGTCGGGGGCCACGGCGGACAGGGCGTTGCCGACGACGAACAGCACCATCAGGCCGATGAGGACCCGGCGGCGCGGCAGCTTCGCGGTGACGGCGGCGAGCAGCGGGGCGCCGATGACGACGCCGAGCGCGTACGCGGAGACGAGGTGCCCGGCGGTCGGGATGGATATGTGCAGGTCGTCCGCGACGTTGGGCAGCAGGCCCATCATCACGAACTCGGTCGTGCCGATGCCGAAGGCGCCCACGGCGAGGGCGAGCAGGGCCAGGGGCATGAAGAAGTACCTTCCACGGAAGCGGGGGAACAGCGAGAGAGCGAGAGGGAAAGCGAGAGGGGAAGAGCGGGGGAATCCGTAAGTTTACGTACGGAACAAAGTCTCGCGTACCCGGTATTCCGTGGGGTCAAGAACGAACGACCGGGACGTTACGAGGAGAGGTCCACCCGCGCCGCGATCGGCAGGTGGTCGCTGCTCGTCTCCGGGAGCGTCCAGGAGGAGACCGGCTCGACGCCCTTGACCATGATCTGGTCGATGCGCGCCATCGGGAACGACGCGGGCCAGCTGAAGCCGAAGCCGTTGCCCGCCGCGCCCTGGGTGGAGCGCATCTGGGAGGTGACCGCGTTCAGCGCGCGGTCGTTCATGGTGCCGTTGAGGTCGCCGAGCAGGACGACCTTGCCGAGCTGCTCGTCGGCGATGGCCTCGCCGAGCGCGTCGGCGCTGTTGTCGCGCTGGTTGGCGGTGAAGCCCGCGTCGAGCTTGACGCGCACGGACGGCAGGTGCGCGACGTAGACGGCGACGTCACCCTTGGGCGTCTCGACCGTCGTACGCATCGCGCGGACCCAGCCCAGCTTGATGTCGACGGGCCTCGTGCCGGAGATGGGGTACTTGCTCCACAGCCCGACGGTGCCCTCCACCGCGTGGTACTTGTACTGCCGCGACAGCGCCCTCTCGTACGTGGGGACGGCGTCGGCGGTCAGTTCCTCCAGGGCGATCACGTCGGCGTCGGACGCAGCGACGTCCTGGGCGGTGCCGGTCGGGTCGGCGTTGTCCGCGTTGACGTTGTGCGTGGCGACGGTGAGGTCGCCGCCGGTGCCCGACTTGTCGCTGATCAGGCCGCCGAACGAGTTCAGCCAGATGACCACCGGCAGCAGCAGGGCGATCAGCGCGGTGGCGGACTTGCGGACCACCGCGACCACCAGCAGTACCGGGACGAAGACGCCGAGCCACGGCAGGAAGGTCTCGGTCAGGCTGCCGAGGTTGCCGACGTTGTTGGGGATCTGCGCGTGGAAGAGCATCACCAGCGCGATGAGCACCGCGGCCCCCGCGGTGACCAGGCCCCGCTTCCAGATGCCCGGGTCGCCGCGCCAGCCGTCGAGCAGGCGCCGGAACCGGGATTCGGGACGCTCCGGCCCCGAGCCGTCGCTGCCCGTCTCCGTCATATACGCCTGCGCCATACCCTCGTCGCCTCACTGCCTGCCGTGCACACCGTCGGTCCGCCCCTGAAACCCTAGGGGATGAACGGTGTCGTCCCTGCCGTCCACGACGGCCGTACAGGCACCAGGACGATCGGGGCGGCGCGACAGGTTCCTGAACAGCGCGGGACAGCGGGTGCTGTGACGAAACCCGCATACTCCCGTCGGCCCCGCCGCGCCATCAGACCTGGGGCCGCAGCCCCTCGAGGACCGTGTCGACGATCCGCTCGGCGAGGCCGTCGTCGAGCGGCGCGTCGGGCCGCATGACCGTGCGCACCAGCATCGGCCCGACCAGGAGGTCGTTGGCCATCTCGATGTCCACGTCCGCGCGCAGCTCGCCGTCCGCGACGCCCCGCCGCAGCACCTCGTAGGTGGCGCGGCGGCGGGGGTCGACGACAGTGGCGTGGTACGCCGCCCAGAGTTTGGGCAGGGCCTTCATCTGCGCGAAGACGTTGTGCAGCAGGGCCGAGGAACGCATGTTCAGGCCGCGCCTGCGCAGGCCCTCCAGGAGGCAGACGAGGTCGTCGCGCATCGAGGTGCCGGGCAGCTCGGGGTCCGGCTCCTCGAAGACGCGCAGCACGTCGACGAAGAGGGCCTCCTTGCCGTCCCAGCGCCGGTAGATGGTGGCCTTGCCGACACCCGCGGTCCGGGCGATGCGCTCGATGGACAGTTCGGTGAGCGGCACGCCCTCCTCCAGGAGCCGCACCACCCCTTCGATGATGGCCTGCTCCACGGCCTCGCTCCGGGGACGGCCCCGGGGGGCCTTCGCGTGTGCGTCCCCCTTGGCGATGTGGACCACGTCGTCTCCGTCTCTCTCCGCGCCGGCTGCCGGGGCGATTCTCCCTCAGCGGCCGGCGACGCCCGCCGGCTCGGCCTCCCGCTCCTGGGGGCCGGGCACCGGCGGCGTACGTCCCGGCAGGAACAGGAAGACGACCACCGTGCCGATCGCGGCGACGCCCGCGCCCCACAGCGCCGTGACGTGCATGGCGTGCAGGAACGAGTCGTTGGCGGCCGTCACGAGCGGCTCCCCCCGCGGACCGAGCTTCGCCGCGACGCCGAGGGTCGCCTCGATGGACTCGCCCGCGGTGTGCCGGGCACCGGCGGGCAGCAGCGCCAGCTTGTCCTCGACGCCGTTGCGGTACGCGGTGGACAGCACCGAGCCGAGGACGGCGATGCCGAGCGCGCCGCCGACCTGCCGGAAGGTGTTGCTGAGCGCGGAGGCGGAGCCGGCCTTCTCGCGCGGCAGGGCCTGCATGATCACGACGCTGGTGGGCGTCATGATGTGCGCCATGCCGGTGCCCATCAGGAAGAAGATGACCTCCAGGACCCAGATCGGCGTATCCGCGTCGAGGAACGAGAAGGCCGCGAGGGTCGCCATCACCAGGAGCAGGCCGCCGGTGCACACGGCCCGTACGCCGAACCGGTCGACGACCAGGCGGGCGCGCGGCGCGAAGACGAGCTGGGCCACGGCGAGCGGCAGCATCAGCAGGCCGGTCTGAAGCGGCGAGTAGCCGCGCACGCTCTGGGTGTAGAAGACCGAGAAGAAGGTGACGCCCATCAGCGCGAAGAAGACGAGCGCGATGGCGCTGATCGCCGCCGAGAAGACCTTGTTCTTGAAGTACGAGATGTCGACGGACGGGTGGTCGCAGCGCTTCTCGTACAGCACGAAGACGACGAGGACGGCGAGGCCCGCGAGGGTGGTGCAGAGCACGGCCGGGTCCGTGAAGTCGGCGAGCTGGCCGCCCTTGATGATGCCGTAGACGAGCAGGACGAGGCCGACGACGGAGAGCGCGACGCCGACGAGGTCGACGCGCCCCGGCTTCGGATCGCGCGAGTCCGGCACCAGCCACACCATGAGGGCCACCGCGACGATCACGATCGGTACGTTGATGAGGAAGACCGAGCCCCACCAGAAGTGGTCGAGCAGGACACCGCCGGTGATCGGGCCGATGGCGATGGCGAGGCCGACGCCGCCCGCCCAGATGCCGATGGCCTTGGGCTGCTCGTCGCGCTCGAAGACGTTCATCAGGACGGCGAGTGTGGCCGGCATCACGAAGGCCGCGCCGAGGCCCATCAGCGCGCGGAACGCGATGAGTTCGACGGGCGAGCCGGACTGCGCGGCGAACGCCGATCCGATGCCGAAGACGATGAGCCCCGCGAGCAGGACCTTCTTGCGGCCGAGCCGGTCGCCGAGCAGCCCGGCGGTGAAGAGCAGGCCCGCGAAGACCAGCGTGTAGGAGTTGATCGCCCACTCCAGCTCGCCCTGGGTGGCGCCGATGCCGGTGGGTTCGGGGGTGGAGATCGTCTTGATGGCGACGTTCAGGATCGAGTTGTCGAGGACGACGATCAGCAGGCTGAGCATGAGCACGCCGAGGATCGCCCAGCGGCGCCGGTGCACGGCTTCCGGTATGCGGGGAGGGGTGGGCAGGGGAGGGTTGACATGGGATCCACCGTAAACCCATTTCGATACGAGACCGTCTCGTATTGGAAAGAATTTACCCGGCCCCGGGGCCCCCTAGCCGCCGGGCGCCACCTGGTGCCACCATGGAGGTGATCCGGGGACGCCGTCAGGGCGCCTCGAGATGACAGAAGGAGCCGTTGCGATGACGCAGCTCTCGGCTGCCCAGAAGAGCACCGAAGCCCCCGCGAGCCCCGACAGCAGCAAGGCGCTGTACGGCGGCAAGGGCACCCGGCGCATCACCGTGCGCGACATCACCGCCGCCAAGGAGCGCGGCGAGAAATGGCCGATGCTCACCGCCTACGACGCGATGACCGCGTCCGTCTTCGACGAGGCGGGCATCCCCGTCATGCTCGTCGGCGACTCGGCGGGCAACTGCCACCTCGGGTACGAGACCACCGTGCCCGTCACCCTCGACCAGATGGCGATGCTGTCGGCCGCGGTCGTGCGGGGCACCTCGCGTGCCCTGATCGTCGGCGACCTGCCGTTCGGCTCCTACCAGGAAGGCCCCGTCCAGGCCCTGCGCTCGGCGACCCGCCTGGTGAAGGAGGCGGGCGTCGGCGCGGTCAAGCTGGAGGGCGGGGAGCGGTCACTGGCCCAGACCGAGCTGCTGGTCCAGTCCGGCATCCCCGTCATGTCCCACCTCGGGCTGACCCCTCAGTCCGTGAACACCATGGGCTACCGCGTCCAGGGCCGCGGCGACGAAGCGGCCCACCGGCTGCTCAACGACGCCAAGGCCGCGCAGGACGCCGGCGCGTTCGCGGTCGTCCTCGAACTGGTCCCCGCGGAGCTCGCCGCCGAGGTCACCCGCTCCCTGCACATCCCGACCGTCGGGATCGGGGCGGGCGCCGAGTGCGACGCGCAGGTACTGGTCTGGACGGACATGCTGGGCCTCACCGGCGGGAAGATGCCGCGGTTCGTCAAGCAGTACGCGGACCTGCGGGGCGTCATGACCGACGCGGCCAAGGCGTTCGCCGACGATGTGGTGGGCGGGGCGTTCCCGGCGGCGGAGCACGCGGTCCACTAGGCGTGGGGCCTTGGCCGCGGGTCGCTGCGCGGCCCAGCGGTACACATGAACCACCGCGGTACAACGGCAGCCCGTCGATAGTCCCCCGTCGACGGGCTGCCCCCTTTTGCTCCGGCGCCCCGGGCTGCCCGCGCTGCCCTCGGGCTGCGCCTTGAGTCGCTGCCTCCGGGCTGCCCCTTGGGCCGGTGTCCCGGCGGCTACCCCTTCGGGCCGGTGTCCCGGCAGCTGCCCCCTTGGGCCGGTGTCCCGGCGGCTGTGTCCTGTCCCGCCGCTGCGCGCCGGATGCTTTCCCACCCACCCACCCGTTTGCCCGGTGGCGGAGACAGGGCTGTAGGAACACCCGCGATCGGCGCGGAGCGGCGGGGCAGGGGGCAGCCGCCGAGCAACGGGCGGGCGGGTGGGAGACATCCGGCGCGCAGCGACGGCACAGGGCACAGCCGCCGAGCAACGGGCGGGTGGGCGGGAGACATCCGGCGCGCAGCGGCGGGACAGGAGACAGCCGCCGAGCAACGGGCGGGCGGGTGGGAAGGAGACCTCCGGCGCGGAGCGGCGGGACAGGGAATACCCCCGGCCCACATCCCCCCGTACAAACCCTGTCGG
The DNA here is from genome assembly GCF_020026305.1 of Streptomyces sp. 135. NCBI lineage: Bacteria > Bacillati > Actinomycetota > Actinomycetes > Kitasatosporales > Streptomycetaceae > Streptomyces > Streptomyces sp. 135. Next base: position 2,431,509 of record NZ_CP075691.1, read on the forward strand.
CAGGATGTCGGTGGTTTGTCGGTGCCGCATGGCACCTTGTACCGCATGACGCGAATCGACAAGAACCCCGGCAGCGCAGGGAGCGCGGTCACCGTAAGGGGACTGGTCAAGCACTACGGCGAGACCAAGGCACTGGACGGCGTGGACCTGGACGTACGCGAGGGCACCGTCCTCGGCGTACTCGGCCCGAACGGCGCCGGTAAGACCACCCTCGTACGCTGCCTGTCCACCCTGATAACCCCGGACGCCGGCACCGCCGTCGTCGCCGGGTACGACGTGACCCGCCAGCCCCGCCAGCTCCGCCGGGTCATAGGCCTGACCGGCCAGTACGCCTCGGTGGACGAGAAGCTGTCGGGCCGCGAGAACCTGTACATGATCGGGCGCCTGCTCGACCTGCCCCGCAAGGAGGCCTGGTCCCGTGCCGACGGCCTGCTCGAGCGGTTCTCCCTCACCGAGGCCGCCAAGCGCCCGGCGAACACGTACTCCGGCGGCATGCGCCGCCGCCTCGACCTGGCCGCCTCCATGATCGGCAGCCCGGCCGTCCTCTACCTGGACGAGCCGACGACCGGCCTCGACCCCCGCACCCGCAACGAGGTGTGGGCCGAGGTCAAGCGGATGGTCGCCGACGGCGTCACCGTGCTGCTGACCACCCAGTACATGGAGGAGGCCGAGCAGTTGGCCTCCGAGCTGACGGTCATCGACCGTGGCAAGGTCATCGCCAGCGGCGGCATCGACGAGCTGAAGGCGAAGGTCGGCGGCCGCACGCTGCGGATCCGCCCGGTCGACCCGCTGGAGCTGCGCCCGCTGGCGAACACCCTGGACGACCTCGGCCTGACCGGTCTCGCCACGTCCACCGTGGACATCGAGTCCGGCACGGTCCTCGTCCCGATCCTCAGCGACGAGCAGCTGACGGCCGTGGTCGGCGCGGTCTCCGCGCGCGGCATCACGATCGGTTCGATCTCCACCGAACTGCCCAGCCTGGACGAGGTGTTCCTCTCCATCACCGGCCAGAAGGCCAGTGCCCCGCAGGACGCCCGCCCCGAACTCGAGGAGGTTGCCGTATGAGCAGCACCACTCTCACGCCGCCGCCCCTCGCCAAGGGCCAGGAGGCCGACGCCCGCATAGGCCCGCGCGCCCACGTCCGCCACACCGGCGCGCTGGTGCGCCGCAACCTGCTGTGGATACGCCAGGACCCGGAGTCGATGTTCGACGCGGTCCTGATGCCGATCGTCTTCACGCTCCTGTTCGTGTACGTCTTCGGCGGTTCGATCGGGCAGGCGCTCGGCGGCGGTCAGGACAAGTACGTGCAGTACGTGGTCCCCGGCATGATGGCGATGATGAGCATGAACATCGCCATGGCCGTCGGCACCGGCTTCAACCAGGACTTCCAGAACGGCATCATGGACCGCTTCCGCACCCTGCCGATCGGCCAGGGTTCGGTGCTCTTCGCCAAGATCGTGGTGGAGGTGATCCGGCTGCTCATCGCGACGACGATCATGATGATCGTCGGTGTCCTGGTGGGCTTCGACATCACGAACTGGGGCGGTCTGTTCGCCGCGGTGGGCCTCTCCACGCTCTTCGGCACGGCCATCATGTGGATCTTCCTGGTCCTCGGCGTCACGATGAAGAGCGCCCAGTCCGTGCAGGCGATGGGCTTCCTCGTCCTGATGCCGCTCCAGTTCGGTTCGTCGATCTTCGCGCCGACGAAGTCGATGCCGGGCTGGCTCCAGGCCTTCACCGACTACAACCCGCTGTCCGCGCTCGCGGACTCCGCGCGCGGCCTGATGATCGGTGGCCCCATCGCGCACGACATCTGGGTGACGGTCGGCTGGTCGGCGGCGCTGACACTGGTGATGGCGCCGATCGCCATCCACAAGTTCCGCACCAAGAACTGATCAGCGGCTCGGTGCCGTTGCCGTGCACAGGGCGGTGGCCTCGTCGAGTGTGAGGTCACCGCCCTCGGCGTACGCGGCCTCGTACGCGGCGGCGCCAAGCGCGGCGCGGGCGAGCCGGGCCGCGTCCTCGTGGATCTCCCGCTCCATCGCGTTCGGGAAGTGGCCCGCGGGGTGCTCCCGTTCGGCCACCGCGAGCAGCCGGGCGGCGTCGGCGGCGCGGCTGCCGCCGTCCAGCCCGGCCAGGGCGCGGGCGGCGATGCGCAGTTGGGCGGCGACGCCGTGCGGCGCGACCATCAACGACAGGGGCGCGCGGGCCTCCTGGATGGCGACGCGTGCCACGGCCACGCCCTCGGCGCACCGGCCGTCGAGGGTGTCCAGCCAGGCCTGGAGGCCGAGCACGAAGCTGTCGAAGACGGTGTAGCCGACCATGGTGAACTCCTCGCGCAGCCACCGCAGGTGTTCCCGTGCCTCGTCGAGGCGGCCGGTGCGGCCGAGCGCGCCGAGGAGGAAGAGCCGGGCCGCGGGCGCGGCCTCACCGGTGTGCGCCCGGCCGCTGCCCGCGAGGACGTCCCGCAGTATCGCCTCGCCCCGCTCGAAGCCGTCGGCCGATTCCATCAGGACCGAGCCGAGGCGGGCCCTGAGCACCGCCACCTGACTCTGGGCGCCCAGCTGTTCGGCGTAGGCGATGGCGGCCTCGTAGTCCTCGGCGGCGAGGGCGAACCGGCCGCAGCGCTCCCGTGACTCGCCCCGCGCGGAGAGCGCCTCGGCGATGCCCCACGCGTCGCCGAGCCGGGTGAAGCCCCGCAGTGCCTCGTCCGCGTCACGGCTCGCCTCGCCCGCCCGGTCGGCGTGGCTCGCGAGGATGTTGGCGCGCATCTGGAGGGCGCTGGCCAGCTCCCAGGCGTAGCCGAGCTCCCGGCAGGTCTCGACGGTCTTGTCGAGCGTGGCGCGCAGCATGTCCGCGTCGCCGCCGAGCATCACGGCGAAGAACCAGAGGCTGCCCGGGATGCGGCAGGTCTGCGGCAGCCCCGGCCGGTAGGCCTCCCGGATGCCGCGCAGCCGCTCCTCGGCCTCCGGGGTCTGCCACGCGTCCATGTCCATGTCCATGCAGGCGAGGTCGAGGAGGCGTACGCCTCGGCGCGCCTCGTCGAGGACCTCGGGGCGCATGGGCGGGGGCGCGGCGGTGCACGGTTCGTCGAGCGGGGGCGCGGGGACGACGGGCGGGGCGAACGGGTCGGGGCCGAGGGCCATGGCGTCGCGGGACCAGTTGCGGGCCTCCAGGCGCAGCCCGCGGATCTCCCAGAACCAGCACAGGGACAGGACCAGGCAGAGCGTCTCCTGCTCGTCGCCCGCAGCCACGGCATGCCGCAGGGCGGTGCGCAGGTTCTCGTACTCGACTTCGAGGCGCTCGACGGCGGCGAGCTGTCCGCTGCCGCGCAGTTCGGGGTCGGTGGTGCGGGCGACCTCGCGGTAGTGCACGAGGTGTGCGCGTTCGGCGTCGGCGCGGTCCCCGGCTTCGTCGAGCCGCTCGCCCGCGTACTCGGCGACGGTTTCGAGCAGCTGATAGCGCATGCCCGCGCCGGGCAGCGGCGAAGGGGTGGCGACGACGAGGGACTTGTCGACGAGGGACCCGAGCGAGTCGGCGACGTGGTACGGGCTGGCGCCGCTGCCGTCGTTGTTGTCGTTGTTGTCGTTGTCGTCGCTGTCGTCGCTGTCGCCGCGCGCGCAGACCGCTTCGGCGGCGGCGAGGTCGCAGCCGCCCGCGAAGACGGAAAGCCTCCGCAGGACGGCGCGTTCGGGGGCGTCGAGCAGGTCCCAGGACCAGTCGACGACGGCCCGCAGGGTCTGCTGGCGGGGCAGGACGGTGCGGGCGCCGCTGGTCAGCAGCCGGAAGCGGTCGTCGAGGCGATCGGCTATCTGACGGAGGGAGAGCAACCGCAGGCGGGCGGCGGCCAGTTCGATGGCGAGCGGCAGGCCGTCGAGGCGCCGGCAGATCTCGGCCGCGGCGGCCGGATCGTCGTCCACGGTGAACCCGGGCCGGGCGGCGGCCCCACGCTCGGCGAACAGCCGCACCGCGACCGGCTCGGGCAGCGGCTCGACGGGCCGCAGCGACTCGCCGGGCACCCCGAGGGGTTCCCTGCTGGTGGCGAGGACGGTCAGGCCGGGGCAGCGGCCGAGGAGTTCGTCGGCGAGGCGGGCCGCGGCCTCCACGACGTGCTCGCAGTTGTCCAGGATGACGAGCATGCGGCGCCCGGCGCAGTGCTCGACGAGCCGGGCGACGGGGTCCTCGCCGTGCCGCTCCGACAGGGCCCGCATCTCCTCGGCGCCGGCGCCGCGCAGCACGGTCTCGCGGGCGCCGAGCGCGGTCAGGACGGCCTCGGGGACGTCCGCCGGGTCCTCGACGGGCGCGAGTTCGGCCAGCCACACACCGTCCGGGACGTCGTCGGCGAGGGTCTCGGCGGCCTCCTGGGAGAGCCGGGTCTTCCCGGCACCGCCGGGCCCGAGCAGCGTGACGAGCCGGGCGCGCGTGAGGTCGGCCCGCAGCGCCTCGATGTCGGCCTCGCGCCCGACGAAGGAGGTGAGGCGGGCGCGGAGGTTGCCGGGCGGCCGGGGCCGTACCGGCTGCACCAGCTGTGTTGGCTGTGCTGGCTGTACCGGCTGCTGTGCTGGCCGCGGCGCGACAGGCCGGGCGTGCAGCAACTCCGCGTGCAGTGACTGGAGTTCGGCGCCGGGGTCGGCCCCGAGCCGGTCCGCCATGCCGCGCCGTATGTCCTCGTACGCGGCGAGCGCCTCCGCCCGGCGGCCGGCGTCCCGCAGGGCGCGCAGCCGCAGGGCCTGGAGTGGCTCGTCCAGGGGGTGGATGCCGCAGAGGGCGGTGAGTTCGGGCAGGACCTGTTCCGCCCGGCCGAGTGCGAGGGCCGCGGTCAGCCCGGCGCGGCGGGCGTCGAGGCGGCGTGCCTGCCAGCGGGCGGCGTCGGCCGCGCGGTCCGGCAGGTCGGCGAGGGCCTCGCCGCTCCACAGGGCGAGCGCGTCGTCGAGCAGGGCGGACGCCTTGGCCGGGTCGCCGTCGGCCAAGGCGCGGCCGCCCTCGCCGACCAGCCGGTCGAAGCGGAAGACGTCCACGTCGTCGGGGCTCGCGCACAGCCGGTAGCCGCCGTCCACCGAGGCGACGCGGTCGGCGCCCAGGGCCCTGCGGAGCCGGCCCACCAGCGCCTGGAGGGCGCCGCTCGCGTCGGCGGGCGGCTCGGCGCCCCATACCTCGTCGACCAGGACCGCGGCGGGCACCGCACGGTCCGCGCGCAGGGCGAGCGCCGCCAGGAGGGCGCGCAGGCGCGCGCCGCCGATGGGAACGGATGTTCCGTCGGCGCGGACAGCTCGGGTCGTCCCGAGAACGCGGTAACGCACCGGCCCATTGTCCCTTCCGCGGTGGCCGCCGTGCGCCGTGCGCCCGTCCGAGGGCCCCGCGCCGCTCGACTCCCCTGCCCCCGCGCGCCGTTCAGGCGTCGCGGACCTCCAGCTCCACCAGGACGCCGGTCTCCTCCCGCCGGTATCCCGGCCCCTGTGTCGTACGGGACCGCTCCTCCGCCTGGAACCACTTCGGGCACGACTCGACGGGGCGCAGCCACCGCTCGCCGGGCACCGGCTGGTACGTCCGCGAGCCCTCGGCGGTCTCGGCGAAGCCCTGCGTGACGATGTGGATGGCTCGGACCCGGCCGACCGTGTCCGGCCACCGGCCGCCGTGCCGCTCGACGGTGAGCAGACCGGTGAGCCGGACGGGCTCGGGCGGGCTGGGGGCCGGGCGGTTCCACGGGACGGTGATGCCGTGGGCCTGAACGACCGCGGGCTCCCACAGCTCCTCGAAGCCGCCTTCGCCGTCGGCACCCTCGGCGCCGGCGCCCTCACTGACGGCGCCCTCACCGTCGGCACCTTCCCCGTCGGCGCCCTCACCGTCGGCACCTTCCCCATCGGCGCCCTCCCCGTCGACACCTTCCCCGTCGACACCTTCCCCGTCGGCGCCCTGACTGACGGCGTCCTCCCCGCCGTCGTCTCCCCCATCGGCGCCCCGACTGACGGCATCCTCCCCGCCGTCGTCTCCCCCATCGGCGCCCCGACTGACGGCATCCTCCCCGCCGTCGTCTCCCCCATCGGCGCCCCGACTGACGGCATCCTCCCCGCCGTCGTCTCCCCCATCGGCGCCCCGACTGACGGCATCCTCCCCGCCGTCGTCTCCCCCATCGGCGTCCTCCCTGTCGGAGTCCTGACTGCCGGGGCCCCCGAAGCAGCCGCCGCCCCCGAAGCCACCGTCACCCTCGAAGCCGTCACCGCCCCCGAAGCCACCGTCGTCCTCGGCCCAGTCCCCCTCCAACGCGTCCAACCGAACCACCGGACCCTCGATCTCGCTGCGGTCGGCCGCCCAGGCCGCGTCGTCCCGGCGGTCGCCGTCGACCCGCAGCGGCCACGCCACCTCGTCCCCGACGGCGAACGGCTCCCCGCAGCACTCCATCTGCCAGTCCTCGTACATCACCTTCCACAGCGCCATGGCCCCAGCTTCCCCGGAACTCCCCGGCATGTGCGAGACGTTTTCGCCGTACGCCCGCTACGGTCGGGCAGACCCGCGATCCCAGGAGCCCCGCCCCATGACCACCGCCCCCATCCGACGCTCCGACCGGCGGATCAGTCCCGTCTTCCTCGGGATCGCCGCCGTCACGGCGGTCTCCGGCTGGGCCACCTGGACCGGCTTCTCGGACAACCCCGGGCTCGCCGTGTTCCTCTTCGTGACGGCGGCCTGGATCGTCTCCCTCTGCCTGCACGAGTACGCGCACGCCCGCACGGCCCTGCACAGCGGCGACATCACGATCGGCGCGAAGGGCTACCTGACGCTCAACCCGCTCAAGTACACCCACGCGCTGCTCAGCATCGTGCTGCCCGTCGTCTTCGTGATCATGGGCGGCATCGGCCTGCCCGGCGGCGCCGTCTTCATCGAGCGGGGCCGGATCCGGGGCCGCTGGAAGCACAGCCTGATCTCGGCGGCGGGCCCGCTGACGAACGTGCTGTTCGCGGTGGTCTGCACGGCGCCGTTCTGGCTGGGCGCCCTGGACGGCGTGCCGGACGCGTTCCGCTACGCCCTCGCGTTCCTCGCCCTGCTCCAGGTCACGGCGGCGATCCTGAACTCGCTGCCCATCCCGGGCCTCGACGGGTACGGCGTGATCGAGCCCTGGCTGTCGTACAGGATCCGGCGGCAGGTGGAGCCGTTCGCGCCGTTCGGGCTCCTCGCGGTCTTCGCGGTGCTGTGGATCCCGGAGGTCAACGGCGCCTTCTTCGACGCGATCGACGCGATCCTGCGCGGCCTCGGTGTCGACGAGTGGGACACCTCCTGGGGCCGGGACCTGTACCGCTTCTGGGACGGCACGGAGGAGGTCCCGCCGCCGCTCAGCCCGTAGGGGCGGAAGCGTCCCCGCGCAGCTTCGCCCGCCGCAGGTAGAACCACGCCATGTTCGACGAGAGCCCCGCGAGCAGCACCCATACGATCCCGAGCCAGCTGCCCTGCACGAAGGAGATCACGGCGGCGGCGACGGCGAGCGCGCAGACCACGAGGGCGTACAGAGCGAGGCGGGGCATGGGGGTCGGCTCCTGTCGGGCGAGGTATGGCTGACGTACCCCTCCAGTGTCCCCCATGCCTCCTGTCCCCCATGCCGCCGCCCGCCCCGCCACGTCCCTCCGGGTCCCTACACGTCGGTGACCCGCAGCCCCGCGTGCGCCTTGTAGCGGCGGTTGACGGAGATCAGGTTGGCGACCAGGGACTCCACCTGGTGGGCGTTGCGCAGCCGTCCGGCGAAGACGCCGCGCATGCCGGGGATGCGGGCGGCGAGCGCCTGCACGACGTCCGTGTCGGCGCGGCTCTCGCCGAGGACCATGACGTCGGTGTCGATCTCCTCGACGTCGGCGTCCTGGAGCAGCACGGCCGACAGGTGGTGGAAGGCGGCCGTGACGCGGGAGTCCGGCAGCAGGGCGGCGGCCTGCTCGGCGGCGCTGCCCTCCTCGGGCTTGAGGGCGTAGGCGCCCTTCTTGTCGAAGCCGAGCGGGTTCACGCAGTCGATCACGAGCTTGCCGCGCAGGTCCTCGCGCAGCGCTTCGAGAGTCTTGCCGTGGCCGTCCCACGGCACGGCGACGATCACGATGTCGCTGCGCCGGGCGCACTCCGCGTTCTCGGCGCCCTCGACGCCGAGGCCCAGCTCGTCGGCGGCGGCCTGCGCGCGCTCCGCCGCGCGGGAGCCGATGATCACCTTCTGGCCGGCGCGGGCGAGGCGGTAGGCGAGGCCGCGCCCCTGGTCGCCGGTGCCGCCGAGGACACCCACGACGAGCCCGGACACGTCGGGCAGCTCCCAGGGATCCTTGGCCGGGGCCTTGGCGGGAGCCTTCTGCGCACTGTCCGCGGCACTGTTCGCGGCACTGTCTGTAGAGGTCATGGGGCGACCTTACTCACCGGTCACAGCCGGCTACACGAGTTCCCCCAACGGGATCCGGCGGAAGGTGATCGTCTCGTACGCGCTGAAGTCGCCCGTCTCGTAGAGGAGCCCGACGCTCTCCTCGTCGAGGCGTACGAGATCGGAGTACGCGGCCGGCAGCCCGTCGACCGTGTGGGCGGTCCGCCAGGTGGCGCCGGAGTCGGTGGAGCGGCGCACGGTCATCAGGGCGCGGAAGCCGGGGTCGGCGGGACCGGAGAAGAGGAGTACGTCGGGGTCGCGCACCTGGAGGACGCTGCCCTCGACCACGGGCCCGGTGAGACCGGCCTGCGGGCGGAAGGGCCTGACGAGGCTCCGGCCGCCGTCGCGGGAGTGGGCGTCGGCGCGGTTGCCGGGGGCCGGGGAGTCGTTGCGGGTGTTGAAGTACAGGCGTCCGTCGGGGAGTTCGGCGGCGGTGGTCTCGTTCACGTTGATGTAGCCGTTGGTGTTGTCGTCGATGTAGCCGATGCGCCAGGTGGCGCCGGAGTCGTCGCTGAGCAGGCAGTGGCCGCCGTTGTACTTGCCCTCGGTGCCGTTGTCCGTCCCCGTCGGCGGCAGGGAGTGGTTGGCGGGGACGACGACGCGGCCGGTGGTGAGCTGGATGGCGTGGCCTGGTGTGGTGGCGTACCACCGCCAGTTCGTCTTCTTCACCTGGCCGGTGATCTCGCGCGGGGCGGACCAGGTGCGGCCGTCGTCGTCGCTGTGCTGCACCCACACGCGCCGCCCGGCGGCCGCGGAGACCTTGCCGCGGCGGATGGCGTCCTCGGTGGCGGAGGCGGCGTTCCTGACGTGGACGAGCAGGATCCGGCCGGTGGCGAGGACGACGGGGGCGGGGTTGCCCGCGAGGTCGGTGCCGTTCTTGCCGACGACCTGGAGCGGGCCCCAGGTGCGGCCGCCGTCGAAGGAGCGCCTGAGGACGATGTCGATGTCGCCGAAGTCCTCCTGGGAGCCGACGCGGCCCTCGCAGAAGGCGAGGACGGTGCCGCGGGCGGTGGCCACGACGGCCGGTATGCGGAAGCTCGCGTAGCCCTCGCGACCCGCGCGGAAGGGAACAGACGTCTCATAAGTCATCCCTCGCCCTTCCCCACTCCGGGGGAATTCCGGGTGAACTCCCGGTCACGACTGACCTGTCGGGGCAAGATGCGGCGCCATGGACGCCGTACGGGTGGCGCTGTTGCGCGAAGTGCTCGCAGGGACCGAGTGGCTCGGCGCCACGCGCCGCTTCGCGGGGTCCCTGCGGTCGTCCGTGGTACCGCACGGCGGCGGACTGCTGCTCGTCGGGACCCGGGCCTACGAACCCTGGCATCTGGCCGCCCACCTGGTGGACGAGGCGGCCTGGTCCGGCACGCCGGAGCTGACCCCCACCCTCGTACGGCACCGGGTCCTCGCCTCCGATCCCGCGCACCTGTCGACCGGCCTCGGCCGGATCGAGGCCGCGCGGCGCGGCGAGACGCTGCTGGTCGTGGCGCCGGAGGCGCCGGACGCCGGGCTGCTCACGCGCGTGCACGACGCGCGGCGGGCCGGGGCGACCGTCCTCGCGCTCGGCTCCGACGACCGGGACCTGAGCGCCCTGTCCCACGAGGCGCTGGCGGTCCCCGGGGAGGACTCCGGAACGGCACACGACCTCGACCTGGACACGGTGCAGCACCTGGTGAGCGCGGCGGCCGGGGAGAACGCCCTGCCCGTGGCGCGGGGACGCCGCCGCTTCCGCGACCGGCTCTCGCGCCTCGCCGACCAGCTGACGTCACCGCCGCCGACGCGGTGGTGAGCGGTCCCCGCGCCGCGGAAATTCGGTTGCCCGGTGCGTCGGGCGGCACTGAACATGAGTTCTCGTGCCTCTCTCCGCGATCCTGCCCGACCTCTCCCCGTGGCGCTCCACGCGTGACTTCCGGCTGCTGTGGGTGCAGGGGCTCGTCACGTACTTCGGCAGCTTCATGGCGATGGTCGCGCTGCCGTTGCAGATCAAGGAGCTGACGGACTCGCCGCTCGCGGTGGGGGCGATGGGCGCGGTGGAGCTCGTGCCGCTGATCGTCTTCGGGCTGTACGGCGGTGCCCTCGCCGACGCCGTGGACCGGCGCAAGGTGATCCTCCTGAGCGAGGCCGCGCTGGGCCTGCTGGCCGTGGTCCTGCTGGTGAACGCGCTGCTGCCGTCCCCGCTGCTGTGGCCCCTGTACGTCGTCGCGGCCGGCGTCTCGGCGCTCGCCGGGCTGCAACGCCCGGCACTCGACTCCCTGATGGCGCGGATCGTGCCGCACGACCAGCTGACGGCGGCCGCGGCACTGAACTCGTTCCGCTGGAACGTGGGCGCGATCGCCGGCCCGTCGCTCGCGGGCCTCGTCGTCGCGTTTGCCGGGCACGCGTCCGCGTACGCCGTGACGGTCGTCTGCTTCACCGTCTCGGTCCTGCTGTGCACCCGGCTCTCCCCGGCGCCCGCCGCGCACGACGCGGAGAAGCCGTCCCTGAAGGGCCTCGCGGAGGGCGCGCGGTACGCGTGGTCGCGGCCGGTGCTCCTCGGTACGTACGCGGTGGACATGGCGGCGATGTTCTTCGCCTTCCCGAACACGGTCTTCCCGTTCCTCGCGGACGAGCTGGACGCCGAGTGGTCGCTCGGCCTGATGTACGCGGCCGGGGCGGTGGGGTCACTGCTGCTCGGCCTCACCAGCGGCTGGACGTCGCGGGTGCGGCGGCACGGGCTGCTCGTGGTGTTCGGGGCGGCGGGGTGGGGGCTCGCGATCACGGCGGCGGGCTGGTTCGCGAACGTGTGGGTGGTGCTTGGGTGCCTGGCGCTGGCGGGCGCCGGGGACATGCTGAGCGGCCTCGGCCGCTCCACCATCTGGAACCAGACGATCCCCGACGAGCTGCGCGGACGCCTCGCCGGCATAGAGGTGCTGTCCTACAGCGTCGGCCCGCAGCTGGGCCAGGTCCGCGCGGGCGCGGCGGCGGGCTGGACCGGCACCCGGTCCGCCATCTGGTCCGGCGGCGTCGCCTGCGTGGCCTCGGTCGCCGTCCTCGCGGCGGCGCTGCCACGGCTCATCTCCTACGACGCCACAACGGACCCGGACGCGAGGCTCCGCCGGGACCGGGACGCGACGAGGGCGACGGCGACGCCGTAGCTTCCGGGGCTTCCGGGGCTTCCGGCAGCTACCGGGGCCTCGCGGGCGTCCAGGACTCCCCGGGCCACCAGCAGCTTCCGGGGGCCGCTGGGGCTTCCGGCTACCGGGGGCATCCGGGCCCCGGGGCTACCGGGAGCTTCCCGGGCGTCCGGGGCTTCGCGGACGTCCGGGGCTACCGCGGCTACTGGGGCTCCGGGGCTACCGCGGGCGTCCGGGGCCTCCCGGGCGTCCGGCGCCTCGGGGGCGTCCGGCGCCTCGGGGGCGTCCGGCGCCTCGGGGGCGTCCAGGCCCCCACCCCGGCCCCTCGCAGCGGACTACGGGGCGGCCCCACCGGACCACCCCGCCCCGCCGAAGCCCCCGGCAGGGTCAGTCGTCCTCGCCGCGCCCCACCGTGTCGTGCCACCGCGGGTCGTTCTCCCATTCGAGGTTCCGCTCCGCGGCCGTCCGCATCGCCTGTTCGGCGTCCGCGCGTGAGGCGTAGGGGCCCATCCGGTCCTTGCCGGGACACTCGGGGCCCTCTTCGACCTTCTTGTGCTCCAGGCAGTAGTACCACTCGCCCGGCTTGCCGACCGTCCGCTTCTTGAACAGCGCCATGACCGCCCGCTCCCGTCATCCGTTCCGGTCCCGCTCTCTGACGCCATGCTGCCCCACGACGGCTGGCTAGACTCGCTCGCATGTCTGGCCAGTCACTGCTCGTCCCAGGGGAGCTCTCCCCCGTCCGCTCCGTACCCGGCAACATCAGGCGCCCGGAGTACGTGGGAAAACCCGCCCCCACCCCGTACACGGGGCCCGAGGTGCAGACCCCCGAGACCATCGAACTGATGCGTACCGCGGGCCGCATCGCCGCCCGCGCCATGGAAGAGGCCGCGAAGCACATCGCGCCCGGTGTGACCACCGATGAGCTGGACCGTGTCGCGCACGAGTACATGTGCGACCACGGCGCCTACCCCTCCACGCTCGGCTACCGCGGCTTCCCGAAGTCGCTGTGCAGCTCGATCAACGAAGTCATCTGCCACGGAATCCCGGACTCCACCGTCCTCAAGGACGGCGACATCATCAACCTCGACGTCACGGCGTACATCGGCGGCGTGCACGGCGACAACAACGCCACCTACCTCGTCGGCGACGTCGACGAGGAGTCGAAGCTGCTCGTCGAGCGGACCCGCGAGTCCCTCAACCGCGCCATCAAGGCCGTCAGGCCCGGCCGCCAGATCAACATCATCGGCCGCGTCATCGAGTCGTACGCCAAGCGGTTCGGCTACGGCGTCGTGCGTGACTTCACCGGTCACGGCATCAACACGTCCTTCCACTCCGGACTGATCGTCCCCCACTACGACAGCCCGCATGCGACGACCACCATCCAGCCCGGCATGACGTTCACGATCGAGCCGATGCTGACCCTCGGCACGCACGAGTACGACATGTGGGACGACGGCTGGACCGTCGTCACCAAGGACAGGAAGCGGACCGCGCAGTTCGAGCACACGCTGGTGGTGACGGACACCGGGGCGGAGATCCTCACGCTTCCCTGAGCCGCGTGAGCCGCTCGAGGCTCGTGAGGCGCAGCGGTGGTTGCCCCATTCGGGAACGGGTAGCGTTTTTACCGACAGGACGTCGGGAACCAGTTGACTTAGGTAAGCCTAACTTGCCATGATCTCCCCACGGTCGCTGGTTCCCGCCACCCGTCACCCGGCTCCTGGAGGCCCTCATGGATACGCCGCTCACGCCGTCCGCACCCTTCTCGACGGTGATCCGCACCGCGTCGCACGAGCAGCACACCGAGGCCGAGACCTCCACCTTCATGAGCGACCTGCTCGGCGGCCGGCTCGGCGTCGACGCCTACGCCCGCTACACGGAACAGCTGTGGTTCGTCTACCGCGCTCTGGAGGACGGCGCGGAGGCGCTGGGCGAGGACCCCCTCGCGGGGCCGTTCATCCGGCCCGAGCTGCTGCGCGTGAGCGAGCTGGAGCGTGACCTCGCGCACCTGCGTGGCGCGGACTGGCGCGGTGGCCTCACTCCCCTGCCCGCCACGGCTGCGTACGCGGCGCGGGTCGAGGAGTGCGCGCGCACCTGGCCCGGCGGCTATGTCGCCCACCACTACACCCGCTACCTCGGCGACCTCTCCGGCGGCCAGATCATCCGCGGCAAGGCCGAGCAGACCTGGGGCTTCGCGCGCAAGGGCGACGGCGTGCGCTTCTACGTGTTCGAGGGGATCTCCAACCCGGCCGCGTTCAAGCGGGGCTACCGCGAACTGCTCGACGGGATCGACGCGGTCGTCACGGACGAGCTGGAGAAGAAGCGCATCGTGGACGAGTGCAAGCGCGCCTTCGCCCTGAACACCGCCGTCTTCCGCGAGCTGGGCGAGGAGTTCCCGCTCAGCGCGTGAGCTGAACTACGCGGAGGCACCGGCCTGTGCGAGGCGGACCCTGCCGCCCACCTCGATCCAGCCGTCCGGACCCGGTGCCGTAAGAATCTGTGAGCCGCGCCCCTGCGTGATGTTGAGGGCGCGGCTCAACTCGTGCGTGAGCAGGAGCGCCGCCGCACCGGTCGCCTCGTCCTCGTCGATACCGTCGTCCCGGCCGGGAAAGGCCCTCGCGCGCACCCGCCCGGCGGCCTCGTCCTCCCAAGCCCATGCGTACATCCACTCCCCCGGCGGCGGTACGTCCAACGCGTCGACCTCCGCTGCCGTCCCGTACCGCCTCAGGCTCCTCGGCGGCGCCCACGCTGCGCGCGCCGCGATCCAGCTGAACTCCCCGTCCTGCCGCGCCGGCACCACCCCGGCCCGCGTCACCAGTTCGGGCACGTCGAGCAGCCAGGCCGTGCCGACACAGGGGTGGCCGGCGAAGGGCAGGCGCAGCGTCGGGGTGTAGATGTCGATGGCGCCGCGCTCGGGGTCGTCGATGAACACCGTCTCGCTGAAGCCGAGTTTCCCCGCGAACGCCTGGCGGTCCTCCGTGGCTGGTACGCGGGCCCCGTCGCGCACGACACCGAGTTCGTTGCCGTGCCGACCGTCGGGCCCGCAGAAGACACGCAGTACGTCGAACGTGCCGGATACCTCGAAGACGCCCAGTGGTTCAGTCACCCGGGTATTCAACCCGGGACTTGAGACGTCACGCCAGTTCGGTGCCCCGCTTGCGCCGGGCGACGTACACCGCGCCCGCGCCCGCCACCACGGCCGCCCCCGCCGTGCCGAGCAGCGCCGCCGAGGGGATGTCGGCGCCCGTCGACGCCAGCGAACCCGCGTCGCCGGGCGAACCGCCGACCGTGTCGCCGCCGACAGATCCGGAGCTGGTGGTTCCGGTACTGTCGGTCGTCCCGCCGCCGCTCTGGCCGCCGTCCGCGGCGAGTCCGGCGCCTTCGGAGAGGGACAGCGCGACCGTCACCGGGTCGATCCGCTGGCCCGCCTTGTACATGGAGCCGACGGCGCCGTTGGCGAACTGCTCCGCGCCGGCCGCCGTGAACGCCGCCGGCACCTTGGTCAGCCGGACGACGTCGCTCTTCGCCCGGTACGAGGCCTTGGCGAGGTCGAGCGTCGCGAACTTGACGTCGTTGTTGGTGCCCTTGGGCGTGGTGACGTCGGCGATCAAGGTGCCCCTGGAGCCGTTCGCCCGCACCTTGAGGTCGCTGAACTTCATGTCGATGCCGTGCGCCTTGTACGTGAAGCGGACGCTGCCGCCGAAGGACGCGTCGACCTTCTTCGCGCCGGCGTCCACGGTCGCCTTGGCGTGGGGGAACTTGTAGCCGCCGGAGATCTTCTCGGCGCCGCCCGCGACGGTCACCTTGCCCCCGGACGAGATGTAGGTGCGGAAGGTCTTCTTCAGTCCCCAGGAGAGGCTGCCGTCGACGACCTGGCCCGTGGCACGTTCGGGGGTGGGGGTGCCGGTGGGGGCCGTGGTGCGGGTGGGGGTGGGAGTGGGGATGGGATCAGGCTTGTCGGTCGGCTTGTCCGTCGGCTTATCGGTGGGCTTGTCCGTGGGCTTGTCCGTCGGCTTATCGGTGGGCTTGTCCGTCGGTGTGCCGCCCGCCTTCACCGTGAGGGTGGCCGGGTCGAGCTTGTCTCCCGCCTGGTACATGCCGTTGAACGCCTTGGCGCCGTCCGCCGTGAGCGTCGTCGGGATGTCCTTGAAGGTCATCGCGCCGCCCTCGCCCTGACCGGGCCGGACCGCACTCAGATCGAGAGCGGCGAGGTCGATGTCGTTCTGCGTGGCGCCGTTCAGGGTGACGTCGGCCTGGATGGCACCGGCCTTCCCCTCGGTACGCACCTTCACGTCGGCGATCTTGATGTCGAAGCGGTGGGCGGTGGAGGCGAACCGCACGGCACCCTTGAACGCGGTGGCGGTGGCGTGCGTCCCGGTGTCGTACGTACCCGTGCCGCCGGTGAAGGTGAACACCCCGTTGTCCGCCGCCTGCTTGGCGCCGTCCGTCGCCTCGATCGTGCCGTGGGCCATGCCCGCGACGTACTTGCGGAACGACTCCTTCAGCCCCCAGTCCAGCGTGCCGTCCTTGAGCTCCAGCTTCGGCGGGCCCGCCTTGCCGCCGTCGTCGGCGGCGAGCGCCGGGAGCGCGAGGGCGGACGCGCCGAGCGTGACGGCCGTGGCGACGGCTGCCGCGAGGGTGACGGGGCGACGGTTCATGGACATGGTCAGGCTCCTCCTTGGGAGAGGTGGATGTCGGGGGGATGTAGGGAGAGGTGGAAGTGAGGCGTAGGGGTCAGGAGTCCGAGGTGTTCGCGCCGCCCCGCGCGCGCTTCTTGCGTACGACGCCGAACGCGACCGCCGCCGCGAGCAGCACCGCCACGCCCACGCCGACCCCGATCGGTACGGCGTTCGACGAGGAACCGGCGGAGTCGGAGGTGTCCGCCGCGTTCTCGGCCTCGGGGGCGGCGGCCTTCTTCGGCTGCGGGGCCGGGGCGGGGCTCGCGGAGGAGCCGAGGTCCGGGAGCGCGGGCAGCGTGGCGTCCGCGTCGAGGGCGACGGCGAGGGAGAGCGGGTCCATGTCGGCGCCCGCCTTGTACATGCCGCCGAAGGCCTTGGCCCCCTCGGCGGTGAGCTTCGAGGGCACCTCGGTGAGCGAGACCAAGCCGTCCTCGGGCCTCAGCTCCTTCTCGGAAGCGGCGAAGGTGACGAGCGGGGCCTTCTTCATGACGCCCTCATCACCACCCGCGCCCCCCTCACCGGCGTCGACATCCGCGTACAACGTCCCCTTGCCGTCCTTCACTTCGACGGCGACCTCGCTCAGCGTGAGGTCCAGGCCGTGCTCGCCGGTGAAGCGGACGGCGCCCGCGAAGTCCGCGGCGAGGTACCGCTTCTTCGCGTCGTACGTGCCCTCGCCCTTGGGGAAGCGGAAGAGCGCTCCCCCGTCCTCGGCCCCGCCGGAGAGCTTCCACTCGCCCTGGGCGATGGATCCGGTGACGTACTCCCGGAACGTGCGGCGCACACCCCAGTCGACGACGGCGTCCTCGATGCGGCCCGCCGCCCGCTCGCCGTCCTTCGCCTTGCCGGACTTCGCCTTCGGGGCCTTCCCCGTCCCGGACTCCGCGACGAGGTCCGTCGACAGGCTCACCGGGTCGAGCGCCGTGCCCGCCGTGTAGTAACCGGCGAAGGCCTTGGCGCCCTGCGAAGTGAGGGTGGCGGGGAGGTGGTTGAGGGCGATGGGGCCGGTGCCGCCCTTCATGTCGATGCCGCGGACGTCGAGCGCGGCCAGCGGCACCTGCGCGGTCGCGGTGACCTTGCCGGTGCCCTTCTCCTTGCTGACCATGTCGGCGTAGAGCGTCCCGGAGCCTTTGGAGACCTTCACCGTGGGGCGGCTGATCGTCAGGTCCAGCTCGTACGAGCCGCCCTTCTTGTGGCCGGTGAAACGCACCCCGCCCGAGAAGCCCGCGCCGAACGCCCCGCTGCCCGGGTCGTACGAGCCCTTCGCCGAGTGGAAGCGGAACTGGCTGCCGCCGACGGTCGCGGCCCCGCCCCGGAGCGTCGAGGCGCCCTGGGCGATGGGCCCGGTGACGTAGCTCTGGAAGGAGGACTTGATGCCCCAGTCGAGCCGTCCGCCTTGCACCGTGCGGGCTTCCGCGTGCGCGGCGGCCACCGGGAGCAGCGCTCCGACGAGTGCGGTGAGCACGGCCACGGCTGCGGCGCGGACACGGGAACGAGGGCGTGCCTGTCTCGACTGTCTCGACGACAGCATGGGGGGCTCCTCCACGGCGGGGTGACGGACGGACTGGTTAATTAGGTAAGGCTAACCTAAACTACGATCGCTTCCGCTGGAACCCCGCCCCGGTTCCCTCGAACCTCAACCGCACGACAGGACGGTGGACTTCGGTGCGTATGCCGCGCTCACTCCGTATCGCCGGCGCGTGGGCCGCCGCGCTCGCCCTCGGCCTCACGGCGTGCGCCGCGCCGGACGGCGACGCCTCCGCGCAGCCACACAAGGCGGCGTCACGGGCCACCGCGCCCGACCGGGTCGAGCCCCTGAAGAGCGGTGCGAAGCCCGAGCTGCCCGTGACCGTCACCTCCGCCGACGGGCGCCGGGTGACGGTGAAGGACACCGGCCGCATCGTGCCGCTCACCGGCAGCCTCAACGAGATCGTCTTCACCCTCGGACTCGGCGAGAACGTCGTGGCGCGCGACATCACCGCCACCTTCGAACAGGCCGGGAAGCTGCCGGTGGTGACGCGCGCCCACGACGTGTCGGCGGAGAGCGTGCTCTCGCTCAAGCCGACGGTCGTCCTCGCCGACACCACCACAGGACCCGCCGAGGCCATCGACCAGATCCGGGACGCGGGCGTCCCCCTCGTCGTGTTCGACCCGGCGAAGAGCCTCGACGACGTGGGCCCGCGGATCGAGGCGGTGGCCAAGACGCTGGGCGTCGAGAAGTCCGGCGCGGAACTGACGCGGCGTACGGAGCGGCGGATCGACGCGGCCCGCGAGGGCATCCCCGCCGGGGACCGCGCGAAGAAGCCGCGGGTCGCCTTCCTCTATCTGCGCGGTTCGGCCTCCGTCTACCTGCTCGGCGGCCGTGGCTCCGGGGCGAGTTCGCTCCTGGAGGCGGCGGGCGCGGTCGACGCGGGCAAGGAGTCGGGGCTGAGGAAGGACTTCACCGCGATCACCAGCGAGGCGCTCGCCGAGGCCGCGCCCGACGCGATCCTCGTGATGACGAAAGGCCTGGCTTCGGTGAACGGCGTCGACGGCCTGCTGAAGGTCCCCGGCGTCGCCGAGACCCCGGCCGGCCTGGACCGCCGCGTCGTCTCGATCGACGACGGCGTGCTCCTCAACTACGGGCCGCGCACCGATCAGGTGCTGAAGTCCCTGGTCGAGCAGCTCTACGGGGACGCCGAGTGACCGTGCTGACCAAAGCGGCCACCCCGGCCGCCTCCGCCGCAGGGGCCCCGCGCCGCCGCCGGGCGGCCCTCCCGCTGGCCGTGGGGCTGCTCACCGCCCTCACCCTGCTCTGCCTGCTCTCCGCGGGGATCGGCGCGTACGACATCCCCCTCGGCGACGTCGTCTCCTCCGTCCAGCACCGCATGGGGGTCGGCGGCGCCCCGCTGGACCGGGTCGGCGAGAGCGTGCTGTGGAACGTGCGCCTGCCCCGCGTCGTACTCGCCCTGCTCGTCGGTGCCTCGCTCGGCTGCGCCGGAGCCCTGATGCAGGGCGTGTTCGGCAATCCGCTCGCCGAGCCCGGCGTCATCGGCATCTCGTCGGGCGCGGCGGTCGGCGCGGTCGCCTCCATCGCGCTGGGGCTGAACTTCTTCGGCAACTGGACGGTGACCGTCTGCGCGTTCGTCGCCGGGCTCGCGACGGTTCTCCTCGTGTACGTGATGTCGCGCGAGGGCGGCCGGACGGAAGTCGTCACGCTGATCCTCACCGGCATCGCCGTGAACGCGTTCGCGGGCGCGCTCATCGGTCTGTGCGTCTTCTTCGCGGACAACGCGCAGCTCAGCCAGATCACGTTCTGGCAGCTGGGCTCGCTCGCGGGGGCGACCTGGCCGAAGGTGCTGGCCGTGCTGCCGTGCGCGCTGCTCGGTCTGGCCGTCGCGCCCTTCTTCTCCCGCAGGCTCGACCTGCTCGCGCTCGGCGAGCGGCCCGCCCGGCACCTGGGTGTGGACGTCGAGCGGCTGCGGCTCGTGCTGGTCCTGGTGGTGGCGCTGCTGACGGCGGCCGCCGTGGCCGTCGCCGGGATCATCACCTTCGTGGGGCTGCTCGTACCGCACCTGCTGCGGATGGCGGCGGGCCCCGGGCACCGCTTCCTCGTGCCCGGCAGCGCGCTCGGCGGTGCGGTGGTGCTGGTCGCGGCCGATCTGGCCGCACGTACGGTGGCCGCGCCCGCCGAACTGCCGCTGGGTGTGCTCACCGCTCTCTTCGGCAGCCCGTTCTTCTTCTGGCTGCTGCGCAGGACCCGTCGCAGGCAAGGTGGTTGGGCGTGATCGGACAGCTGGGCAGGAAGCTCCTCGCGGGGCGGCAGCGTGCGCTGCCGGGGCCGAGCGCCGCCGGTGACGTGCTCGCCGAGGCCGAGGGCCTGCGGGTGCGGCTCGGCGGCCGTGAGGTCCTCGCGGGGGTGTCCGTGGCCGCCCGCGCGGGCGAGGTGCTGGCCCTGGTCGGGCCGAACGGCGCGGGGAAGTCGACGCTGCTGGCCGCGCTCGCCGCCGACCTGCCGGCCGAGGCCGGGGCCGTACGTGTCTGCGGGCGCCCGGCGGCCGACTGGACGGCGGCCGAACTCGCCCTGCGGCGGGCCGTGTTGCCGCAGTCCGCCGCGCTCTCGTTCCCCTTCGCGGTCGAGGACGTCGTCCGGATGGGGCGGGCGCCGTGGGCCGGGACGCGCCTGGCGGATGACGACGACCGGATCGTGCGCGAGGCGATGGCGGCCACCGAGGTCGGTGACTTCGCCGTACGTCCGTTCTCCGCGCTCAGCGGCGGCGAGCGGGCCCGCGTCGCGCTCGCCCGCGTCCTCGCCCAGCGCGCCCCGCTGCTGCTGCTCGACGAGCCGACCGCCGCGCTCGATCTGCGCCACCAGGAGCTGGTCCTGCGGATCTGCCGGGAGCGGGCCGCCGCCGGTGACGCGGTCGTCGTGGTCCTGCACGACCTCGGCCTCGCGGCGGCGTACGCGGACCGGGTCGCGGTGCTGCGGGGCGGGGCGCTCGCGGCGGAGGGCGCCCCCGGTGACGTGTTCGAGGAGGCGCTGCTCTCGGAGGTGTACCGGCAGCCGGTCGAGGTCTTCCCGCACCCGCGCACCGGCGCCCCCGTAGTCACTCCCCGCCGCATCCCTTGACCGGCGCTTTGCCCGGTCATGGGCGCCCCATCAGCCGCCCGTGATCGGCCCGTGAGCCGTGGCGCGACGTGAGAGCTGAATCACGGAACGGGCGGGTATCGCCGAGGTAAGGGTCGGTTAAGTTAGGTCAGCCTCGCTGGCTTGTGGTGGGGCCCGGCACTCGTCCGTGAACCCCGCTTGGAGCCCTCTATGCGACCCGTGCGCCCCGCCCGCCTGTCCGTCGTCACCGCCGTCGCGACCGTCGCGGCCCTGACCGCCGTCACGGGCTGCACGGAGAAGAGCGACGCCAAGGGCGGCGGCGCGAACAGCGTGCGCGTGACGGCCACCGACGACACGTGCGAGGTCTCCAAGAAGAAGCTCTCCGCCGGTCACGTGGAGCTGGCCATCGAGAACAAGGGCTCCAAGGTCACCGAGGTCTACCTCCTCTTCCCCGACGACCGCATCGTCGGCGAGCGCGAGAACATCGGTCCGGGCACGAAGCAGAAGCTCACCGCCGAGGTGAAGGCCGGTGCGTACGAGATCGCCTGCAAGCCCGGGATGAAGGGCGACGGCATCCGCCAGAAGGTCACCGTCACGGGTGGCGGCACGACCGCGAAGCGCGACCCCCGGCTGGACGAGGCCGTCGCCGCCTACCGCGCGTACGCGCAGGAGCAGGCCGACGCGACGCTGCCGAAGGCGAAGGCCTTCACCGACGCGGTGCGCGCGGGCGACCTGCCGGCCGCGAAGAAGGCGTACGCCGCCTCCCGCGTCGGCTGGGAGCGCACCGAGCCGGTGGCGGAGTCCTTCGGTGACATCGACCCGAAGGTCGACGTCCGCGAGGACGGTCTGGAGGACGGCCAGGACGCGGAGAAGGACTGGACGGGCTGGCACCGTCTGGAGCGGGCCCTGTGGCAGGACAAGAAGATCGGCAAGCGCGAGAAGGAGCTGGCCACCCTTCTCGACAAGGATCTGAAGGACTGGCAGAACCGCGTCGGCAAGGCCGTCATCACCCCGACCTCGATGGCCAACGGCGCCAAGGAGCTCCTGGACGAGGTCGCCACCGGCAAGGTCACCGGTGAGGAGGAGCGCTACTCGCACACCGACCTGGTCGACTTCAAGGCCAACGTCGAGGGTGCCGAGAAGTCCTACGCGCTGCTGAAGCCGGTGGCCGCCGAGAACGACCCGAAGCTCACGAAGGAGCTCGACAAGCAGTTCGCGGCCCTGGACAAGCTCCTGGAGAAGTACCGCGAAGGCGGTGCGGACTCCTACGAGTTCACCTCGTACGACAAGGTCGGCAAGGCGGACCGCAAGGAACTGTCCGACGGTGTGAACGCCCTCGCGGAGCCGCTGTCGAAGCTGGCCGCGGCCGTCGCGAAGTCCAAGTAGCGGCCAAGTAGCGGCAGGTAGCGGCAAGGGGTGAACGATGGCTGACGACGACATGCGGCCGCCGTCGCGGCGTGCGCTGCTCGGCTGGGGCGGTGCCGGGCTCGCGCTCGGCGCGGCGGCGGTACGGCGCGGCCGCGATGGCGCGCGGTGGCGATGACGACGGGCGCCCGCCGGGGACGCCGTCCCCTTCCACGGCGCGCACCAGGCCGGGATCGCGACCGCCGTGCAGGACCGGCTGCACTTCGCGGCGTTCGACGTGAAGACGGACGACCGCGAGGAGTTCGTGGGGCTCCTCAAGCAGTGGACGAAGGCCGCGGCGCGGATGACGGCGGGGCACACGGTCGGCGCGGGCGCCCACGGCGGGCTCGCCGAGGCGCCGCCGGACGACACCGGGGAGGCGCTCGGTCTCCCGCCGTCCCGGCTGACGCTGACGATCGGCTTCGGCCCCTCCCTGTTCGAGAGGTTCGGCCTGTCCGGCAGGCGGCCGGGAGCCCTGGTCGACCTGCCCAAGTTCCCCGGCGACAACCTCGACGAGGCCCGCAGCGACGGTGACCTGTGCGTGCAGGCCTGCGCGGACGACCCGCAGGTCGCCGTGCACGCCGTCCGCAACCTCGCCCGCATCGGCTTCGGGAAGGTCGCGGTGCGCTGGTCGCAGCTCGGCTTCGGCAAGACGTCGTCGACGACACCGGGCGCGCAGACCCCTCGTAACCTGTTCGGTTTCAAGGACGGCACGCGCAACGTCTCGGGGCAGGATGGCGCGGCGCTCGCGCAGCACGTGTGGGTCGGCGAGAAGGACGGGCCGGACTGGATGGCGGGCGGCTCGTATCTCGTGGCGCGGCGCATCCGGATGAACATCGAGACGTGGGACCGGACCTCGCTCGGCGAGCAGGAGGACGTGTTCGGGCGGGACAAGCGCGTGGGGGCTCCGGTGGGCAAGGCCAAGGAGCACGACGAGCCGTTCCTGAAGGCGATGAAGCCCGACGCGCACGTCCGGCTCGCGCACCCCGACGCCAACGGCGGGGCGACGATCCTGCGGCGCGGCTACTCCTTCACGGACGGCACCGACGGCCTCGGCCGCCTGGACGCGGGGCTGTTCTTCCTCGCCTACCAGCGGGACGTGCGCACCGGGTTCATTCCGGTCCAGCGCAACCTGGCGCGCTCCGACGCGCTCAACGAATACATCCAGCACGTGGGTTCCGCGGTCTTCGCGGTCCCGCCGGGCGTCCGCGACGAGGACGACTGGTGGGGCAGGGGCCTGTTCACCGGGAAGGCATGAACGGATGTTCAGCTTCGGCAACTATCTGATAGGTCTGCGTGAGGGGCTCGAGGCCAGCCTGGTCGTCTGCATCCTCATCGCGTATCTGGTGAAGACGGGGCGGCGGGACGCGCTGGTGCCGGTCTGGGCCGGCATCGGCGTCGCGGTGGCGCTGGCGCTCGGCTTCGGCTGCGCGCTCACCTTCGGTTCGCAGGAGCTGACGTTCAAGGCGCAGGAGGCGCTCGGCGGTTCGCTGTCGATCATCGCCGTGGGCCTGGTGACGTGGATGGTCTTCTGGATGCGGCGCACCGCACGGCACTTGAGGGCGGAGCTGCACGGCAAGCTGGACGCGGCGCTCCG
Source organism: Streptomyces sp. 135 (assembly GCF_020026305.1). Lineage (NCBI taxonomy): Bacteria > Bacillati > Actinomycetota > Actinomycetes > Kitasatosporales > Streptomycetaceae > Streptomyces > Streptomyces sp. 135. The sequence goes on from NZ_CP075691.1 coordinate 2,455,261, forward strand.
GATGGGCACGGCCGCGCTGGTGGCGACGGCGTTCCTCGCGGTGGGCCGGGAGGGCCTGGAGACGGCCCTGTTCGTGTGGGCGTCGGTGCGGGCCTCCGGCGACGGTTCGCACGGGCCGCTGATCGGCGTGGTCCTCGGGCTGCTGACGGCGGTGGCGATGGGCTGGCTGTTCTACAGGGGCGCGGTCCGCATCGACCTCGCGAGGTTCTTCACCTGGACCGGCGCGATGCTGGTCGTCGTGGCGGCGGGTGTCCTCGCGTACGGCGTGCACGACCTCCAGGAGGCGGAGTTCGTCGGCGGTCTGCGGGACAAGGCGTTCGACGTCAGCGCGACGATCCCGCCGGACAGTTGGTACGGCACGCTCCTGAAGGGCGTGTTCAACTTCCAGCCGGATCCGACGGTTCTCCAGGTCGTGGTCTGGCTGCTGTATCTGGTGCCGACGCTGGTGTTCTTCTTCGCCCCGGCGCGGGCGGCGGCCGGGCCCCCTACCGGGGCCGGGGCGGCTGTGCGGCCCCGGTAGGGTTCGGGCCCGGAAAGGGCGTAGGTGAAGGGACCCCATGAGTAAGGTGCGCAGGCTCCGCGGTCACTGCCGTCCGGTCGCGGCGGCGGCAGCGGTGACCTCCTTGGCGATGACGGCGACCGGTTGCGTGACGGTGCACGGCGAGCGCGAGGTCGTCCCGGCGGCGACGAAGGCCGAGGCGGCCAAGGCGCTGAAGGACTTCCTCGCCGCGTACAACAAGGCCGACAAGGAGCTGGATCCGGCGTTCGACGCGGCCCGGGTCACGGGTCCGCTGGGCGCCATCAACCAGGCGGGCCTGAAGTCGCGGGGCGAGCAGCACCCGGGCGGCAACAAGCAGCATGTGCCGCTGGAACTGACGGACGTGACGTACTCGATCCCGAAGAAGGCCGGCTGGCCCCGCTGGTTCATGGCGGACACCAAGGCCAACCGCCGCTCGGACCTGCGCTGGCTGTGGGTCTTCACCAAGGCGGGCCCGGACGAGCTGTGGCGGGCCACGTACCTGAACCTGGTGTCGCCGAAGAAGATGCCCGAGCTGAGGAAGGACGAGGACGGCTGGGCGGAGCCGGTGGACGAGCGGCTGGAAGGCGATCCGCGACAAGAACACCAAGCGGGCCGGTCTGGCGGTGCAGTACATCGACGAGCCGCAGAACGCCGGTCCGTTCGCGCCGCTGGGGCTGCGCACCGAGGACGGTGGCGCGCTGGTGTTCTTCTCCACGCGCCACTACGAGAAGCAGACCGCTTTCAAGGGCCTGAGCCCGAGGGTCGACGCGGACGCCAAGGCGCTGCTCAAGGGCGAGGTGCGGCAGTCCCTGCTGCTGACCCGCGCCGCCAACCAGGTGGTCGTGGACCCGGCGCGGTCCGGCGGCGACAAGGTGGCGTTCCTCGGCCGCATCCAGGGGCTCACGGGGGCGAAGGGCGAGTAGCCCCGGACAGCCCCGGGACGGCGCCGTCCGTCAGCCCCGCAGCGGCCAGGCGGCGATGTCCTGCTGGGGCTCTCCCGCGACCCGCGCGCATTCGTCGGTGAGCGTCTCCAGGAGCGTCAGCGGGTCCGGCAGCGGATGCTCGGGGCCGCGCACCCAGCGCACGTCCAGGTCACCGGGGAGCTTGGCGGGCGGCACCAGGACGTACGAGCCGCGGCAGTGCCAGCGCAGGCCCGGGTGCTCGTCCATCGTCTCGGGGTGGCAGTCCAGCTCGCAGGGCCACCACTCGTCCTCGTCCTCGGGGGTGCCTCGGGTGGCGGTGTAGAAGAGCATCCGGTCATCGCCCGACTCGGCGACGGGGCCGACGTCGATACCGGCCGCGAGGAGGCGCCGCAGCGCCTCGCGCCCGGCGTTCAGCGGCACGTCCAGGACGTCGTGGACCATGCCGGTCGCGGTGATGAAGTTGGCCTGCGGCTGGTGGCGGGCCCAGCGCTCGATCTGTCCGCGGTCGGTCGTGGACTGCGTCTGCCAGGCGAAGGAGACGGGGTGGCGGGCGGGCGTGGGGCAGCCGATGCGGTCGCAGGAACATCGGTAGCCCGAGGGGTACGCGGCCGGGGCGAGCGGCAGCCCGGCCGCGGCGGCGGCGAGCAGCAGGTCCTCGCGGGCCCTGTCATCCCCGGCCGTGTCCTTGGGGCGACGCCGGAGCCACTGGGAAATCTTGCCCTGCCCGCCGGACCGGCTGCCGAACTCCGCGCCCATCTAGCCCCTCACCTCGCCGTTGTGCCGAAAGCATGACCCATGGTCCCACCATCCTGCGCCTCCGGGGGCCGGAGCCCACATCCGGGGTGCTCGGGGCGATGCCGACGGCGGGCCACATTGGACGCCATTGTGTGGCAAGTACTGATTTGCCCACCTACGGTGTCGCCATGGTCATTAGGACTGCGCTGACAGGCCTCACGGCGCTGGCCGTCGCGGCACCGAGCGGCTTCCTCGCACCGATCGAGTGGGGCCGCTCCCCCCTGACCGTGGACGCGCTGCCCCGCGTCGTCTACACCGCGCACCGCGGCGGCGCCCTGGAGGTGCCGGAGAACAGCATGGCGGGGCTGCTGGCCGCGTACGAACGCGGCACGGCGCAGGTCATCGACTTCGATACGCGGATGCTGCGCGACGGCACGCTGGTGGTCATGCACGACGAGACCCTGGACCGCACCACGTACGCGGCGGGCCCGGTGCGGCTGATGGACCGGGCCGGCTGGCACGGCGTCCTGCTGCGGCCCGCCGCCGCGCTGCCCGGCCGGTGGCGTCCGGAGCGGGCCCCGACGGTCGAGGAGGTCCTGGACCGGTTCGGCGGGCGGATCATGCTGATGCTGGAGGCCAAGGACCCGGAGAGCGTGCGGGAGCTGGCCGGGCTGATCCGCGCCCGCGGCCTGACCCGCTCGGTCTTCGTGAACTCCAACAGCCCCGCCGTCGCGCGCCGGGCCCACCGCCTGGGCCTGCTGACCCAGCTGTGGCGCTCCAAGGCGCAGATGCGCACCGACCGGCCCGAGCGCTGGCGGCCGTACGTGGACGTCCTGGACGTGGACCACAAGGCGCGCGACCGCGATCTGCTGCGCGCGGTGAATTCGGGCATCCCGCGCGTGTGGGCGCACACGGTGACCACGGCGCGCCAGCGTGACCGGGTGCTGCGGCTGGGCTGCAACGGCGTCATCACGGACGCTCCCGGGCTCCTCGCCCGCACCCCGGTCAAACGGCTCACGCGTACGCCCGCCCCGTGGCTCACCCGTACGCCCGCCAAGCGGCTCGCGCGTACGCCGGCCAAGCGGCTCGCGCGTACGCCGGCCAAGCGGTCCAGGCGCTGAGGCGCGCGTGGTCAGGCGGGGCGCGGAGCGATGCCGTGGATCGCGTACTCGACGAGCTTGTCGACGTAGTCGTGGGTCAGGGCGCCCGAGCGCATCAGCCAGCGCTGGGCGAGCGGGCTCGCCCACAGCTCCAGGGCGATGCGGGGGTCGACGTCGGGCCTCACCTGCCCGGCGTCCTGGGCCCGGCGCACACGGTCGACGAAGAGTTGGAGCTGCGGTTCGAGGAGTTTCTCCACGAATTCCCGGCCCAGCTCGGGGTTGAGCAGCCCCTCGGCGGCGAGCGCGCGGTAGGGGGCGTCGTACTTGGGGTCGTTGAACTCGTCGACGGTGGCCCGCATCACGAACTTGAGGTCGGCCTCCAGGTCCCCCGAGTCGGGGATCTCGGTCTGGACCGTGTCGTGGCCCGCGCTCGCCGCCTCGGCGGCCTGCTCGGCGAGGTCGAGGAAGGCGTCGAGGAGCACGGCGCCCTTGGACGACCACCAGCGGTAGATCGTCTGCTTGCCGACACCGGCGCGGGCCGCGATGGCCTCGATCGTCAGCTTGGCGTAGCCGACCTCGCCGACGAGGGCGAGGGCGGCGTCGTAGATGGCGCGGCGCGAGCGTTCGCTGCGGCGGGTGGAGTCAGGGGTGGTCTTCTGGGCCATGGCGTCGAATGTAGCAGCGCCGAACCGAGACGTACCGTCTACGCGATACGCGCCGTCTCGCACGGCGACCACCCGTGCGGTGCACAGCGCGCAAGCATCGCGGGACGCACCATGGCAGACGCATCATGGCAACAACCGCCCCACAGGACGCGGCTGCTGCCTCACCATGGACAGCAGCTGACCCGCACCGGGCAGCACCTGACCCAGCGGTACGTGAGGAGCCTTCTTTGTCCCGTTTTCCTCGCTCTCCTCGGCGCGCCACACCCCGGCGCTATCTGATGTGCTCACCGGCACACTTCAAGGTCACGTACTCCATCAACCCCTGGATGGACCCCGCGAAGCCCGTCGACGTCCCGCTCGCCGTCGCCCAGTGGGAAGACCTGCGTGACCGCTACCGCTCGCTCGGCCACACCGTCGAGGAGCTCACCCCCCGCCCCGGGCTGCCGGACATGGTCTTCGCCGCGAACGGCGCGACCGTCGTCGAGGGGCGGGTGCTCGGCGCGCGCTTCGCCTACCGCGAGCGCGAAGAGGAGGCGGCGGCCCACCTGGAGTGGTTCCGCGCGCACGGCTTCGCCGAGATCCACGAACCCGTCCACATCAACGAGGGCGAGGGCGACTTCGCCGTCACCTCCTCCTACGTCCTGGCCGGCCGCGGCTTCCGGGCCAGTCCGCTCTCGCACGGCGAGGCTCAGGAATTCTTCGGCCGCCCGGTGATCGGGCTCGACCTGATCGACCCGCGCTACTACCACCTGGACACCGCGCTCGCGGTCCTGGACGACGCGGCGGACGAGGTCATGTACTACCCGCCCGCCTTCTCGCCCGGCAGCCAGGCGGTCCTGCGGCGCCTGTTCCCCGACGCGGTGATCGCCGAGGAGGCCGACGCCGAGGCCCTCGGGCTCAACGCCGTCTCCGACGGGCTCCACGTGCTGCTCCCGCAGGCCGCGGTGGGACTCTTCGGGCCGCTGCGCGAGCGCGGCTACGAACCCATCGGGATGGACCTGGGCGAGCTGCTCAAGGGCGGCGGCAGCGTCAAGTGCTGCACGCAGGAGCTGCGTGCCTAACCCTCCCGGAGTTCGGCCGGGCAGAGCCGGCGCGGCTCGTCGTCGCCCTTGAGGCGGGCGTCGACGCAGCCGCCCGGCAGTCCGTCGTACGCCGTGGTGCCGAAGTTGGCCGTGACCGTCAGCGTGCCGCGGCCGAAGACCGTCCGCTGGACGGCGCGGTCCTTGGTCAACTGCCGGAAGGAGGTGAGCTGTTCGGTGCCGGCCGCCTTGTGCAGGGGCGAGAAGTACTGCTGAAGGGTGGCCAGTTCGGCGCCGTGCTTCTTCAGCGAGGGGCCGTCCAGGGCGTAGTTGAGGGGCGTGTTGTAGAGCATCGCGAGCAGGGCGCGGGTGGTCTTCTGCGCGGGCAGTTTCTCGTAAGAGAGCTCCCAGCGCTCGGTGTTGACGAGCGAGCCGTGCAGCGCGGTCTCGTACAGCGGGACGCGGTAGCGCGGGTCGTACATCGCCTTGGCGAGTCCGGCGGGGAGGTCGACCGGCTTGAAGAAGACGCCCGGCGCGCTCTCCGGGTAGTAACCGCCCCACTTCTCGCGGTCCTTCTGGAGCTTCCACATGCCGTCGGCGACCGGCGTCGCCCCGCCGTGGTCGAAGGCCAGGGCCTCGTTCGCCCAGGGCTGCGCGGTCTCCGAGCCGAGGACGAGGCCGGTGTCCGCGATGCGCCGCATCCGCGCGAGGCGGTTCGCGCGGTCCCCGGCCTTGGTCATGCGGTGGCCCTTGCCGTGGTCGCGGAAGAGTTCACCGGTGGCGTCGACGTCCAGGAAGTAGCTGTCGGCGCCGTTGGCGACCATGGAGCGGGTGCGGTCGGCGAGGTAGTGGTGCTTCTTCTCCGCCTGTTCGAAGGCCTGTGAGCTGAGGTAGCAGCCACGTCCGCCGAAGCCGGTCACCGGCCCGCCCTTGGCGTCCCGTACGCAGAAGTCCGGGTAGACGGTGCCGGGCCAGACGGCGTTCGGGGCGTCGGCGGTCTTCGGGTCCTGGCCGTTGGCGAAGGAGTCGTAGGGCCCGATGAGGTACCCGGCCTGCTTCGCGGCGCTCACCGCCGCCTTGTCCGGGTACGGCTTCCCGTCGTAGCCGAGCCACATCCGGTCGACGCCGAGCCTTTTGAGCTGCTCGATCCCGGTGGTCTTGCGGGCCTTGCCCCAGGTGTAGGCGTGGAAGGCGCCGAGGAGGCGGCCGGTGGCGGGGTTCGCGGCGATCTTCCGCTTGAGGCTGCCCAGCCGGCCGCGCTCGGCGAGGTAGGAGCGGTAGTCGGCGGCGGGCGCGACCGGGTTGCCGTCGGTCAGGGCCAAGGTGACGGAGTAGTCGCGGGTGCCGTCGCCGCCGTCGAAGGTGTGCTCGGCCGTGGCGCGCAGCCGGCCGCCGGGGGCGGTGAAACCGAGGGTCGTGCCGATGGCGGTGGGGATGAGGTAGCTGACGCCGGTGCGCCCGCCGAGGGAGTAGCCCCACAGCGGCAGGGTCAGATCGGCGCCGACGTCCACGGAGCCGCCCGCGAGCGCACCCTCGCCGGTGGTCCAGAAGGCGTCCTCCACGGGGATGTCCAGGCCTTCCCCGCGCGGGAGTTGGAGGGCGGAGGCGGTGGCGTCGATGCCGGTGACGGGCCAGCTGACGGTGGTGTCGCGGTGCGCCCTCAGCCGCAGCGAGAGGCGGCCGTGGTCGGTGCGGGCGGTGACGTCGATGCCGCGCTCGGGGTAGCTCCAGCGGGCCCGCTCCTTGCCGGTACGGGTGACCGGGCCCGGCCTGCCGAGGTCGGTGCCGGCGGCTTCGGAGAGGGTGACGTCGCGGCCGTCGCGGGTGCGGGCGCGTACGGCGAGGGAGGCGGTGTCGACGTACGCCGTGCCGCCGTCGACGGTGAGTTCGACCCGGTGGCCGTGCGGGGGCCCGGCGTCGGCGGTGAAGGCGTAGGTGGTGGCTCCGGCCGCGGCGAGGGCAAGGGCGGTGGCGGAGGCGAGGAAGCGGCCGCCCGGCCGCCTGCGGGCGTGGCCGGGGGAACCGGGAGAACCAGTCGTGGCAGTCATGGGGATGTGGATAGTCACCGCTTCTAAGAGGGTTGTGAGAAACGTGGTGAGGAGCGGGTCAACTCCACGTGCCGCGGGTCCTCGTGGTACCAATGCGGGCGCGCGGGAACCACGAACGGGTTTCTCGCGTCGCTCCACGAGAACCGAAGAGCGGGCCCACCCGGGCCCCGGGGGAAGAAGAGGTATCAGCGCAGTGAATCGCATGCGCACGTCCGTCGCGGTCCTGGCCACCGCAGGAGCACTCACCGCAGGTCAGCTCGGCGTCGCGGGCGCCGCGTCCGCGTCGGAGGGGCCGGCCGCACGGGCCGCCTCGGCCGCGCCGAGCGCCGCTCCGCGCAGCTCGGGCTGCCCGATCGACATCGTCTACACGTCCCGCTTCCAGATCGACAGGAACGGGTGGGTGACCAACGGGGGCCTGTACTTCGGACTGAAGAACAAGAGCAGCAAGAGCTTCAAGAAGGTCACCTTCACCGTGACCAACGTGAAGAACATCCGCTTCGGCCGGGCGACGCCCAAGGGCGGCAAGGTCACGCACAAGACGTCCAAGACCGTCTCGGTGTACGACAAGAGCCTCGCGGGCAAGGCCAAGCTCGGCGTCAAGGTGCGGACGCGCCTGCTGAACAAGAACACCTACAAGGTGAAGTTCGCCGTGCGCGGCAACGGCTGGAACTGCGCCGTCGACCAGGGCACCTGGGGCGCCTGAGTCACCCTTCGGACCGGGGCGGCCACGCGTCGCCCCAGTCCGTGTCGCGTGCCGCGCGGTAGAGGGGGCCGTGGCGCTTGGTCACGGTCTCCCTGCGCAGCCGCTCCTCGGCCCCGCACAGGTCGAGGAGCACCTGCCCCTTGCGGATCTGCGGCCGGCGGATGACGCGGTCCACCGGCGGGACCGGGTCGAAGCGGGTCGCCGCGACGTAGCTGAACTTCTCGTCCTCGTACGCCAGTGAGCCGCCCTTGACCTGGCGGTGCAGGGACGACCTGCTGACGCGCGCCGAGAAGTGGCACCAGTCCGTGCCGGGCTCGATGGGGCACGCCGCGCTGTGCGGGCAGGGTGCGGCGACGCGGTATCCCGCCGCGATCAGCCGGTCACGCGCCTCGATGATGCGCGCGTAGCCGTCGGGGGTGCCCGGCTCGACGATGACGACGGCCTGCGTGGCCGCGGCGGCCGCCGCGTCGACGACGGAGCGCCGGTCGGCCTCCGTCAACTCCTTCAGGACATACGACACGGTGACGAGGTCGGTGTCGTCGATGGCGAGGGACGCCCCGATGCGTTCCCGCCGCCACTGTACGGAACTCAACTGCGGTGCGGCTTCGGCGAGTTCACGGCCGAGGGCGAGCGCAGGCTCGGCCCAGTCGAGGACCGTGACGGGGCGTACGCCGTCCCAGGTGGCCGCGGCGGCCCAGATCGCCGCGCCGGTCCCGCCGCCGACGTCCACCTGGCTGCCCGGCGCCCATCCCTCGGGCGCCGCGTCCGCGAGGGCGGCGAGGGCGGACCGCACGGCCTCGAAGGTGGCGGGCATGCGGTAGGCGGCGTACGCGGCGACGTCCGCGCGGTCCCGCAGGATCGGCGCGTCGGTCGGGGTGCGTCCCCGATAGCTGCCGATCAGCCGCTCGACGGCCTGCGCGGCCTGCGTGGGCGGCACCCCGTCCAGCGCCCTCGCGAGGGCGCCGCTCAGGGTTTCGGCCGGGGAGTCGTTCAGGTCGTTCACCCAGCGAGTCTACGGGGGCGGCGGGTCCCGTCCTTTCGGCGCCATCGCGTCTGCCGCCGCTGCCTTCTGGCGTCTGCGGGCCGAGTATGGCCGTTCGCGCAGTTCCCCGCGCCCCTAGGGGAGCGGTGCTCGGGCCCCGTCAGGGGCGCGGGGAACTGCGCGAGCAACCCCCGAAGCGCCGCAGACGCGTCTGCTAAGCAACCCCGCACACGCGTCTGCGGCTTTTCCTCGGCTGAGCGCGCCGTTCCCCGCGCCCCTGACGGGGCCCTTACGGGGCCGCCGCGCGCGCAAGCCTCGTGGCCGCGGCCGCGCGGGGGCCGCTGTCCGGGGGCCTGCGCCGCGGGTGCACCGTGTTGGCCAGGAGGATCAGGAACGTGTCGGTCGCCGCGTCGATGACCAGGGACGTTCCCGTGAAGCCCGTGTGGCCGGCCGCGCCGCGGCCCGCCAGTTCCCCCATGAACCACGGCTGGTCGATGGCGAAGCCCAGGCCGGAGCCGGTGAACAGCAGCTCCACGAAGTCGGGGCCGAGGATGCGGGCCCTGCCGTAGGAGCCGCCGCACAGCAGGGTGCGGCAGAACACCGCCAGGTCGCGGGCCGTGGAGAAGAGGCCCGCGTGCCCGGCCACGCCACCGAGCGCCCACGCGTTCTCGTCGTGGACGACACCCCGCAGCATCCCCCGGTCGGCCTTCGCCCACGGCTTGCGCTGGTCCTCGGTCGCGGCGGCGTCCGGGCGGGGCCCGAAGCCGGTCGCCGTCATGCCGAGCGGCCGGGTGATGCCCTCGCGTACGAGGGCGTCCAGGGGGCGGTGGGTGAGGCGCTCCAGGACGTGCTGGAGCAGCAGCATGTTCAGGTCGGAGTAGACGTACTCGCCGGGCTCGGTGACCGGCGCCTCGGCACACAGGGCCGCGAGGCGCGAGGCGTCGTCCGGACAGTCGTACAGAGGGAGTTCGGGGCGCAGACCCGAGGTGTGCGTGAGCAGTTGTCGCACCGTGATGCCGTGCTCGGCGGCGGCCCGGAACTCGGGGACGTACGCCCCGACCAGCGCGTCGATGCCGAGCGTGCCGCGCTCCAGCTGCTGCACGGCGGCGACGGTGGTGAAGAGCTTGGTGAGCGAGGCCAGGTCGAAGGGCGTGTCGGTGCGCATCGGCACCTGCCACTCGTGCGGCAGCTCGACGCCCGCGTCGGTCGTCGGGTCGTACGAGGCGTAGCGCACCGCCCGGCCCGCGGCGGCCTCGGCCGCGATCACGGGGCCGCGGCCCACGATCACCACGGCGCCCGCGCACCAGGGCCGCTCCCCGCGCGGCAGCTCGCGCACCTCGGCGACGAGGCGGCCGATCTCGTCCGGGTCGAGGCCCGCGCGGTCCGGGGTGCCGGTGCGCAGGAGCCGTGGTGCGCTCAGTGGTCCGCCTCCTCCGTGGGCCCGTGCTGCCAGGGGCGGCACAGTCCCACGAAGCACGCGATGGCCGCCAGCGCGCAGACCAGCTGGACGACGGCCATCGGGACGGCCGTGTCCTCGCCCGCGATGCCCACGAGCGGCGAGGCGATCGCGCCGATGAGGAAGGAGGTGGTGCCGAGGAGCGCGGAAGCGGAACCGGCCGCGTGGGGCGTGCGGGTGAGGGCCAGGGACTGGGTGTTGGGCATGGCCAGGCCCATCGCCGACATCAGGACGAACAGCCCGGCGGCGACGGGGAGCAGGCCGACTTCGCCGAAGACGCCGGCCGTCATGAGCAGCAGCGCGGTCGCGGCGACGGTGATGGTCGTCAGGCCGAACGCGAGCGCCTTGTTGAGGCTCACGCGGCCGACGAGGACCTTGCCGTTGATCTGGCCGACGGCGATCAGTCCGACGGAGTTGACGCCGAAGAGGAGGCTGAAGGTCTGCGGGGAGGCGCCGTAGATCTCCTGGATCACGAAGGGCGAGGCGGAGATGTACGCGAAGAGCGCGGCGAACGCGAAGCCGCCCGCGATCATGTAGCCGGTGAAGACGCGGTCGGTCAGCAGCGACCTCATCGTGCGCAGCGCCTCCACCGTGCCGCCGCTGTGCCGCTTCTCGGGGGCGAGGGTCTCGGGCAGGCGCCGCCACACCAGGAGGGTCAGCGCGATGCCGACGCCCGTGAGGACGACGAAGATGCCGCGCCAGTCGGTGAAGCGCAGGACCTGGCCGCCGATGAGGGGCGCGACGACGGGGGCGACGCCGGAGATCAGCATCAGGGTGGAGAAGAAGCGGGCCATCTCCACGCCGTCGTACAGGTCGCGGACGATCGCGCGGGCGATGACGATACCGGCCGCCCCTGCGAGGCCCTGGAGGAGGCGGAAGCCGATGAGGAGCTCCGCGGTGGGCGCGAAGGCGCAGATGGCGGTGGCGAGGATGTAGACGAGCAGACCGATGAGGAGCGGGCGGCGGCGCCCCCACTTGTCGCTCATCGGGCCGACGACGAGCTGTCCGAGTGCCATGCCCATCAGGCAGGCGGTCAGGGTCAGCTGGACGGTGGCGGCCGGGGCGTGCAGGGCGTCGGTGACCTCCGGCAGGGCCGGGAGGTACATGTCCATGGAGAGCGGGGGGACGGCGGTGAGGCCGCCGAGTACGAGGGTGACCAGGGCCCCGGTGCGGCGGAGGGCGGCGGTGCCCTTGGGCTCCGCCGCCTTCGGTATCTGGTGTTCCGTGGTCTGCCCGCGCTCAGGCATCGCGCCCCTCCCGGTCGATTGGATCCGCCGTCCATGGTCGCAGCTCCGGGTGCGTGGTCGGGACCGGTTCGCGCCCCGGGGGCGGCTTCGCGGGCGTCGCCCCGGGAGTTTGTGTGACGACCTGAAGTCACACTCGTTTGGCTTCAGCACCGGGCCATTCCATCGGCCCCCGGCTTCGCGGAAGAAGCCGGAGAAGCAGAAGAAGCGGGGGTGACACGCCATGCGCATACACAGGCTGGCGTCGACTGTGCTCATCGGCCTCGCCGCCCTGGCCTTCACCCTGCCCGCGCCGGCCCCGTCGGCCGGTGGCGCCCAGTGCCGTGACACGACGCTGGTCGGGGTGGCGCACCAGGACGACGACCTGCTGTTCATCAATCCGGCGGTCGCCGAGGACTTCGACCGGGGCAGCTGCCTGCGCGTCGTGTACGTGACGGCGGGGGACGCCCATCTGGAGTGGGCGGGCGGGTATGTCGGCCGCCGGGAGAGGGGCGTGCAGCAGGCGTACAGCGCTCTCGCCGGGCGGCCGATGCGCCCCGGGGAGCCGACCCCCTGGCAGGTTTCCCCGGTGCGGGCCGGCGGGCGGACCGTGCACGGTGTGCGCCTGGACAACGGCCCGCTGCGGCCCGACATCCGGCTGCTGTTCCTGCGGCTGCCCGACGGCGGCTGGCGCGAAGAGGCGTCGCGGCGCCGGAGCCTGCTGGCCCTCTTCCAGTCCAGGGTCCGCTCGCTCCGCGCCGTGGACGGCTCCGCCCGGTACACGGAAGCGGCGCTGATCGCCACGCTGGCCGCTCTCATCGAGCTCTTCCGGCCGGGCACCGTCCGCACGCTGGACTTCGCCAACACCGCGCTGAGGTCGTCCGGCGAGAGGTGGGCCGACCACAACGACCACGCGGTCACCGGCCGGTATCTCCGCCTGGCGGCCCTCAGAGCGCGTCCGCAGGGGCGGCCGCCGCGCCTGAGGGGATACGAGGGGTACGGGACCGCCGTGCGCCCGCCCAATCTCGACGCCGCCCGAGCCGCCCGCAAGGCCGCCGTGTTCGCGCACTACTACATCCATGACGAGCGGCGGGGGAACAGCTGCCCGGGGCATTACTGCGCGCCCACCAGGAAGGTGGCGCCCCAGTACGAGCGCTGGCTGGAGCGGAGCTACGCGCGCCCGGTGCCCGATCCCCGTCCCGGCACCGTCGTCTCCTGGATCGGCTCCACGGCCACCGGCTTCACCACGTCCGATCTCTGTCTGACGCGGGACCGGGGCACGGTCCGCTCCGCCCCGTGCAACGGCACGGTCCGCCAGCGCTGGCGTCTCACGGACGGCGTTCTGCGGGCGGAGAGAACGTGGAGCGGTGACGTCGGCCCTCGCTGCGTACACGTCGCGGGCCGGGGCGTCGTGCTCGCCTCCTGCGCCCGCGCCCCGGCCCGGTGGACGATCACGCCGCGCGGGCAGTTGCGCACCGGCGAGGGGTGTCTGACCCAGGACGACCTGCTGCGGCCGCGCCCGGGTCTGCGGCTGGCCGCGTGCGCCGCGGAAGATCCGGGGCAGCGCTGGTTCACCCGGTTCCGGTGACGGGTCAACGCGGCGACGGCCCGTTCACCGTACGGAGTGCCCCTCGTGTTCCGAGGCGTGTGCTCACCGGAAGAGGGCCCGGGGCGTGGAAACGTGTCCGGCCTCACCCGATTGCCGACCTGGGCAAGGCTCGATGAAAATCTCCTTTCTGCTGCAGAACGCCTACGGGATCGGTGGCACCGTCCGCGCCACCTTCAACTGTGCCGGTGCCCTCGCCGAGCGCCATGACGTCGAGATCGTCAGCGTCTGGCGCACGCACGACAGGCCCTGTCTGCCGCTCAGCGGAGAGGTCCGGCTGCGGCCGCTGATCGACAGACGCCCGAACGCGCCCCGCAACGACCTCGGCAGCGCGCTGCTCGGCACCCCGAGCGCGCTGGTCCCCCCGTTCGAGGCGCGCGGGGCCGGCTTCGACGGCCTCACCGACCGGCGGGTGGCGCGGTTCCTCGGCCGTACCGACGCCGACGTGGTGGTGGCCACCAGGCCCGGCCTGGTGATCTACCTGGCCGCGTTCGGCCGCCGCCACTACCTGCGGGTCGGTCAGGAGCACCGGGTCTACGGCACGCACGAGCCCGGGATCCGCGCCGCCCAGGACACCGCCATCGCCGCGCTGGACGCGCACACCACCATCACGGAGGCGGACGCCGTCACGCACCGCAGGCGCCTCGCGGCCACGGGCACCCCGATCGTGGCCGTCCCCAACGCCTCGCCGCCGCCCCTGCTCACCACCGCGCCGGGCGGCGAGGCACCGCTCGTCATCGCGGGCGGGCGCCTCATCCCGGTGAAGCGGTACCACCTCCTCGTGGAGGCCTTCGCCGCGGTGGCCGCCGCGCACCCGCGGTGGAAGCTGCGGATCTACGGCCGCGGCCCCAAGCACGGCGCGCTGCGCGCCCGCATCGACGAACTCGGCCTGAGCGACCACGTCTTCCTGATGGGCGCCAACCCGTCCCTCGCCACGGAGTGGGCCAAGGGGGCGATCGCCGCCGTCACCTCACGCGAGGAGTCGTTCGGCATGACCATCGTGGAGGCCATGGGGTGCGGCACCCCCGTGGTGGCCACCGACTGCCCGCACGGGCCCGCCGAGATCATCCGGGACGGCGAGGACGGTCTGCTCGTCCGCTCGGGCGACCGCGACGCCGTGGCCGGGGGCCTGCTGAGGCTCATCGAGGACGACGGGCTGCGGCGGGCCATGGGCAGCGCCGCCCGGCGCAGCGCCGAGCGGTACGCGCCGGAGAACATCGCCCGGCGCTACGAGGAACTGTTCGAAGGTCTGCGCGCCACCGCCCCGCCCGCCCCGGTCCCGCTCGACCGCCGTGTGGTGGCCGGTGCCGGGCGTGCCCGCGCCGCCGCCCGGCAGGCCCTGCGCCGGACCGTCCACCGGGCCCGGCGGTGGCGCTCGGCGGGCCCCGGCCCACTGCGTCCGACGTCCACCTGCGCGGTCGACGCGGCGGGCGATCTCGTCGTACGGCTGGACCGGGCCGGGCTGCCCGGCGGCGCGTTCACGCTGACGGCGACGTTGCGGGGGTCGGACGGCCGGGGCTGCCATCTGGTCGAGATGCCGCTGCGGCGGCCCGAGAGCGACGAGGCGCCGTGGACGGCCGTGCTGGAGCGCCGGGCCCTGCCGCTCGCGGAAGGCCGCTGGGATCTCCATGTCGTCCGCTCGGACGACGGGGCGCGGCGCCGTGTCGCCTCATCGGCGGTCGAACAGCAGAGCCTGCTCAGCCTGGAGCCGCCGCCGGGAGCGCCGTTCAGCTGGTGGATTCCGTACGCGACCGTCAAGGACAACCTCTCCGTACGGACCTGGCACCGCCCCGCGCACGCGGAGGCGAGCGCCCTGACCACCGACGCGGCGTCGTGCACGGTCGAAGGCACGCTGCACAGCGCGCGGTTCGTGCCGGGGCGGCGTCCCCGTCTCCTCGCCGTCCCGCGCCACGACCCGTCCGCCGCCTTCGAGACCGAGGTGGCGACGCTCGGCGCGGACCGCTTCCGCTTCCGTCTGGCGTACTCCCGTGCGCTGGAGGCCTGCGGCGGCGAAGCGGCGACCTTGGACCTGGCGCTGCGGCTGTCCCCCGGGGCCGAGCCGGTCCGCGTGGCGCGCGTCATCGGTGACGTCGTCGACCGCAGGCGCACCGACGTGTATCCGGCCGCCGAGGTGCCCGGCCCCCGGGACGGCGCCGCCGCCTCGGTGCGCCCGCGCTTCACCGCCGCCAACGACCTGTCCCTGGTGGTCAGGACGGGGCCGGCGGATACCGGTGCCTACGCGGGCCGCAGCCCTGGGTCGCCCGCCTCCGTCACGAAGGACGCCGCCGTCCTGATGGGCGCTCCCGGGGTGGTGACCGACGAGACCGTCTTGAAGTCCGCGCGCGCGGACTGACGGCCGAGGCCGACCGTGACGTAGCCGCGCCGTCCGTTGTAGAACTTCAGGTGCGGGTTGGCCTTGGTGTAGGTCTCCCAGTTGGCCGGCTTGTCGGCGCCGTCCTTGCCGCTGGCGATGGACGTGGCGACGATCTCCGTGCCGAGGGTCCTGGAGGCGGGGTCGTCGAAGTCGGCCTTGATGTCGAAGGCGTAGCCGACGTGCACGTCGCCGGTGAGGACCATGAGGTTCTCCAGGCCCGCCGACTTCGCGCCCGCGAGGACCCGCTTGCGGGAGGCGCGGTAGCCGTCCCAGGCGTCCATGGAGAGCTTCGCCTGCGCGGTCAGGTCGAGCTTGCGCTGGGAGAAGGTGACCTGCTGCGGGACGACGTTCCACAGGGCGCGCGAGCGGCGCCAGCCGTCGATGAGCCAGCGCTCCTGGGTGGCGCCGGTGATGGTGCGCTTCGGGTCGTCCGTCTCGGGGCCCGGGGCGTGGGCCTTGTCGCCGTAGGCCTGGTCGGAGCGGTACTGCCTGGTGTCGAGGATGTCGAACTGGGCGAGGCGGCCCCAGATCAGGCGCCGGTAGAGCTGCGCGTCGGGGCCCTTCGGCAGCTGCGGGCGGCGCAGCGGCAGGTTCTCCCAGTACGCGCGGTAGGCGGCGGCGCGGCGCAGCAGGAACTCGGCCGGGGGGTTGCCGTTCTCGTCGATGTCGTCGGCGTAGTTGTTCTCGGTCTCGTGGTCGTCCCAGGTGACGACGAAGGGGTGCGCGGCGTGGGCGGCACGCAGGTCGGGGTCGGATTTGTAGAGGGCGTACCGCAGGCGGTAGTCCTCCAGGGTCTGCGTCTCCTTGTTGTAGTGGGCGGGCAGCGTGCGGTCGGTGTAGTTGCGGGCGCCGCCGGTGGCGTTGACCGCGTACTCGTAGAGGTAGTCGCCGAGGTGGAAGACGACGTCGACGTCGTCCTGCGCCAGGTGCTTGTACGCGGTGAAGTAGCCGTCGTGGTAGGCCTGGCAGGAGACGGCGGCGAGGGTGAGGGCGGCGGGGCGGCTGCCCGGGGCGGGGGCGGTGCGGGTGCGGCCGGTCTCGCTCACCCAGCTGCCGGCCTTGAAGCGGAAGTAGTAGGTGCGGCCCGCCTCCAGGTGGTCGACCTCCACGTGCACGGTGTGGTTGAACTCGGGGTGCGCGGTGGTCGTGCCGCGTCTGGCGACGCGCCGGAAGCGGGCGTCGTGGGCGAGTTCCCAGTGGACGGTGACGCGCTCCTTGGGCAGGCCGCCGCCCGGCTGGTAGGGGGCGGGGGCGAGCCGCGTCCAGAGCAGGACGGAGGAGGGCAGCGGGTCTCCGGAGGCGACGCCGAGGGTGAAGGGGTCGTCCTTGATGCGGCGGCCGTCCAGCTCGGCGGCGGCCGCGACGCCCTCGGTGGGCAGGTCGGTGGTGAAGGCGAGCGCGGCGGCGGCGCCCGTGACGGTGAGGAAGCGGCGGCGCCCCACGTGGCGGGCGGCGGCCCGGAGTTCGGGTGAGTGCTGCTGGGCTGCGAGTGTCATGTGGCCCTCCCCTGACGATTGCTGTCAGGGGCATGTAAGTGGCGGGGGACGTCCTTCGCCTGTCACGTACACAACAGCCGTATGGCGGGCGGATGATGTCCGCGTGGACGGCCCTCCCGTACGCTGCGGGCCCATGAACGCTGAGCGAACTGACCTGCCGGACGCGCCGGAACCCGCCGCGGGGACGGCTGGTGACCATGCCGCGGAGACCACCGTGAAGGGCGTCGCGACGGCCGCCGTGGTCGCCGGGGCGGACAGCACCGCGGGGCACACGGCGGACAGCGCCGCGCAGACCACCACAGACAGCACCGTGGAGCCCGCCGCCGACAGCGCCGTGGGGGCCACCGTGGAGGGCGTCGCGACGGCCGCCGTGGTCGCCGAGGCGGAGAGCGTCGTGGAGACCGCCGTGGAGGAGCTCGTGGAGCCCGCCGCGCCGGAGGATCCGCGGATCGCCGTGGTGACCGGCGCCGGCTCCGGGATCGGCCGTGCCGTGGCCCTCGAACTGCTCGCCTCCGGCTGGTCGGTGGCGCTCGCGGGCCGCCGCGTGGAAGCCCTGGAGGAGACGGCCTCCCTCGCCTCCGCGCGAGGCGGCGCCACCTTGTGCGTACGGACCGACGTGGCGCGGCCGGACGACGTGGCGGCGCTCTTCGCCGCCGTACGCGAGCGCTTCGGGCGCCTGGACCTGCTCTTCAACAACGCCGGTACGTTCGGTCCCGGCGGCGTCCCGGTCGAGGAGCTGCCCTACGACGCCTGGCGCCACGTCGTCGACACCAACCTCAACGGCGCGTTCCTGTGCGCGCAGGCGGCCTTCCGGCAGATGAAGGAGCAGGAGCCGCGGGGCGGACGGATCATCAACAACGGGTCGATCTCGGCTCACGCCCCGCGCCCGCACTCGGTGGCGTACACGGCGACGAAGCACGCGCTGACCGGCCTGACGAAGTCCCTCTCCCTGGACGGGCGCCCGTACCGCATCGCCGTCGGGCAGATCGACATCGGCAACGCCGCGACCGACATGACCGCGCGCATGCGGTCCGGGATCCTCCAGGCCAACGGCGAACTGGCGAGCGAGCCGGTGATGGACGTGGCGGACGTGGCGCGCACCGTGCGGCACATGGCGGAGCTGCCGCTGGAGGCGAACGTCCAGTTCGCGACGGTCCTCGCGACCAACATGCCGTACGTCGGGCGGGGTTGACGCCCCGGCGATTCCGCACCGGCGAGGGCGGCGCGCGGCCGGGTACGGGAGATCTCCACAAGTGGAATCAGACGTACCGCCTCAAGGGCGACCGACGGGCACCGTATGCTCAGCTCCTCTCCACGAGAACTTCACACTTGGAGCACTCCCTTGCGCATACGCACCATGGCCCCCGCAGTCCTCGCCGCCACCGCCCTCTCGGTGTCCCTGCTCGCCGCCTCGCCCGCCTCCGCGGCGACCGCGCGCCACCAGGGCGGGCTGCACCTCGGCTACATCCAGTACGACAGCCCGGGCCGCGACACCCGCTCCAACTCCTCGCTGAACGCGGAGTGGGTGAACATCCACAACAGCAGCCGCTCCGCGATCCAGCTCAAGGGCTACAAGCTGAAGGACGACACCGGCTACACCTACACCTTCGGCAGCTACAAGATCGGCGCCGGCAAGACCGTCAAGGTCCGCACCGGCAAGGGCACCAACGCCTCCGGCGTGCGCTACTGGGGCCGCGGCAGCTACGTCTGGAACAACACCTCCGACAAGGCCCGCCTGGTCAAGCCGAGCGGCTCGCTCCAGGACTCCTGCTCCTGGACGCGGAGCGACCGCGGGACCAAGAACTGCCACTGACCACCGCCGAGGGGGAAGAGCGGGGCGGCCGGTCCGCGGCGGGCCGGGGGGCCCGCGGGAATGACCCGGGCCGCGGAGCGGTTGCCCCGCGACATGACGACGAAGATTCCCGCCGCCCCCTCCCCCGCCGTGCTGCGCTACGCCGCGTTCACGACCGACCCCTCCGGAGGCAATCCGGCGGGGGTCGTCCTCGACGCGGCCGGGCTCGACGACGCGGCGATGCTCACGATCGCGGCCGACGTCGGGTACAGCGAGACGGCGTTCCTCACCGCCGCCCGCGACGGCGGCGACGGCGACACCTCTGGGCAGCACTACACCGCGCGGTACTTCAGCCCCAAGGCCGAGGTCCCCTTCTGCGGGCACGCCACCGTCGCGGCCGCGGTGGCGCTCGCCGAGCGGGACGGCGCCGTGACCGGTGACGGCGAGGAGGCCGCGTACGTCTTCGCGACCCGGGCGGGCACGGTGCCGGTGGCGGTCTCACGCGCGGCGGGCACCGTGCGGGCCACGCTCACCAGCGTCACCCCGCACGTCGAGGAGGCCGCGCCGGACGACGTGGCCGAGGCGCTCGCCGCGCTCGGCTGGGCCGCCGACGAGCCGGCCGCCGACCTGCCGCCCCGGATCGCCTTCGCGGGCGCCCGCCATCTGGTCATCGCGGCCGCGACGCGCGCACGGCTCGCCCGCCTCGACTACGACTTCGCCCGGCTGGAGGCGCTGATGCGACGCCTCGACCTGACGACCGTCCAACTGGTGTGGCGCGCGTCGCGGTACGTCTTCCACGCCCGCGATCCGTTCCCGGTGGGCGGGGTCGTGGAGGACCCGGCGACGGGCGCGGCCGCCGCGGCCTTCGGGGCGTACGCCCGTGAACTCGCCCTCGTCCCGCCCGATTCGGTCCTCACCCTGCACCAGGGCGAGGACATGGGCCGGCCCGGCGTGCTGACGGTGACGCTGCGGGAGGGCGACCGGCGGGTGCGGGTGAGCGGGGCGGCGGTGCAGATCCCGCCCGCTCAGGCCTGACCCGTCTCGAAGCGGGCGATCCTGCCCGCGTCGTCGATGTCGAAGCGCCACTTCGTGCGCATCTCGCCCCATGCGTCGTTGCGGTAGGTGACGAGCAGCGTGCGGCCGGCGTCCGACTCCGACTCGACGTCCATGTGGCCGTGGGAGGAGAAGACCTCCCGGTCGGTCCAGTCGTCGATCTCCCGCTCGGCGCCGTCGTCGGACATGGTCGCGCCGGGCGCGAGCAGCGCCTCGAAGGCTTCCTTGTCGTGGGAGTTCACCGCGGCGACGAAGGCACGGACCACGGGGTCGCCGAGCCGGTTTACCTGAATGCTCATGGGCTCACCGTCACACCGGGCCGCACCCGGCGCCACCGGGCGGGCAGCGGCTCTCACCCGTACGGCCGCGCGGACCGGGTGCCCGGCGCCGGTCCGTCGGACGGTGGAGAAGGACTGTTTCCGCCACCGACGACCCCGGGAGCCCCGATGACCTGTTCGTGCCTGGACCGACGCGACCTCGGCCTGCTGTTGCTGCGCGCGGGGACCGGAGGAGTGCTCGCCGCCCACGGTGCCCAGAAGCTGTTCGGCTGGTTCGGCGGCGGCGGCCTGGAGGGCACGGGCGCCTTCATGGAGTCCATCGGCTACGCACCCGGCAAGCGCAACGCCCTGACCGCGGGGCTCGCCGAGGCGGGCGGCGGCACGCTGCTCGCCCTCGGCCTCGCGACCCCGGCGGCGGGCTCCGCGGCGGCAGGCGCGATGGCGGGCGCCGCCGCCGTGCACGCGCCGCAGGGCTTCTTCAGCCAGGGCGGCGGCTACGAGTACCCGGCGTTCCTCGGCATGGTCTGCGCGGCCCTCGCCGTCACGGGCCCCGGCCGCTACTCCGTCGACCACGCGCTCGGCCACTGCCTCAACCGCGCCTGGATGGTGCCGGCGGCGCTCGCCGGGACGGCCGTCGGGGTGCTGGCGACGCTGGCCGCCAGGAAGAAGGAGGTCCGCGAGCAGAGCGAGGGTGTCCCGCCCGAGGCGTAGCCCGCCGTGGCAGGCTGCGGGGCATGGACGACCACTCCCGCGAGCACCTGCCGGACCCGACGGACTCCCCGGACCTGTGGGACACCATCGACCGGCTGCACGGCTGGCTCGACGCCCACAACGACCGCGCGCCCCAGGAGGCCCTGCTGCTGCGCATGCTGAAGCTCTCGGAGGAGGTCGGCGAGGTCGCGCAGGCGGTCATCGGCGCCACCGGCCAGAATCCGCGCAAGGGCACCACCCACACCTGGGACGACGTCCGGGCCGAGCTGTGCGATGTCGTCGTGACGGCCATGGTGGCGCTGCGCACCCTGACCCCCGACACCCGGGCCGTCCTCACCGCGCACCTGCGGCGGGTGAGCGAGCGCTCGGAAAACCACGTGCGGGGCGGTAGTTGAGGCGCTAGCGTCGCCGCCCATGACCACTGACATCGATCACCCGCCGCGGCTCACCCGGCTCGCCTTCCACGGCCCGCTCTCCGAGGACCGCGCGCGGCGGCTCGTGGACCGGCTCGCGGCGACGGAGCCCCGTACGGTCCTCGACCTGGGCTGCGGCTGGGGCGAGCTGCTGCTCCGCGTCGTCGGGGCCGTCCCGGGGGCCACCGGCGTCGGTGTGGACATCAAGGCGGAGGATCTGGCACGCGGCCGCGCCGCCGCCGAGGAGCGCGGCCTGGGCGGCAGGGTCGTCTTCGCCGAGGAGTCGGCCACGGACACCGCGCGCGGCCCGGCCGACGTCGTGCTCTGCCTCGGCGCGAGCCAGGCCCTCAGCTCCGCCCCGCCGCCCCGCTCGACGGCCGAGGCGCTCCGTGCGCTGCGCGGCCTGGTCACGCCCGGCGGCCGGGTCGTACTGGGTGAGGGCTTCTGGGAGCGGACGCCCACTCAGGACGAGCTGGCCGCGATGTGGCCGGACGCCCGCACCGACGAGTACCTCTCGCTCGGCGACCTGGTGGACGCGGCGGTCGAGGCCGGGTTCCGGCCGCTGTGGGTGGAGACGGCGAGCGCCGGGGAGTGGGAGGAGTTCGAGTCCGGCTACCGCTGCGACACCGAGGAGTGGCTCGCCTCGCACTCCGGACATCCTGCGGCGGCGGAGACACGGGCGCGCGTCGACGCACAGCGTTCCAGCTGGCTGCGCGGCTATCGCGGTGTGCTCGGGCTCGCGTATCTCACTTTGGTCCCGGTCGCCTGAGACGGGTTAGGGTCGCGCGGTAACGACGTCACGGAATGCCGCGTACGAACACGCACGAGAAAAAAGGGGGCCGCACGATGGGTGCGCGGGTCACGGCGGTCAGCAGCAACGCCACGTACTCCTTCAGCAAGCCGAACCGGGGATGCGTCACGCTGCTCGCCGGGTTCGGCGTCGAGGGGGACGTGCACGCCGGGGAGAAGGTCAAGCACCGCTTCCGCGTCCGGCAGGACCCGGACCAGCCGAACCTGCGCCAGGTCCACCTCATCCAGGAGGAGCTCTTCGACGAGCTGGCGGCGGACGGTTTCGCCGTGGCGCCGGGTGAGCTGGGCGAGAACATCACCACGCGCGGCCTCGACCTGCTCGGCCTGCCCACGGGCGCGCTGCTGCGTATCGGCGGGAGCGCGGTCGTGGAGATCACGGGGCTGCGCAACCCCTGCCGGCAGATCGACGACTTCCGGGCCGGGCTCATGAAGAAGGTCGTCGGGCGCGACGAGAGCGGCGCCGTCGTCCACCGGGCGGGCGTCATGAGCGTGGTCCACCAGGGCGGCGAGGTCCGCCCCGGTGACGCGATCGAGGTCGAGCTGCCCGAGGGCCCGCACCGGCCGCTGAAAACCGTCTGACGCGGCTTCCTACGAGAGGTCCTGCCCGAACCAGGTCTCGGCGAGCGCGTCGAGCGTGGGCTCGGGCGGAGCGGGCAGTTCGCGCAGGTACCAGGGCAGATGGCTGTACACGTGGAGCAGCGTGTACGCGAGGAGTCGGCGCGGATCGTACGTCGTGCCGTACGCCTTCATGAAGCGCGGGAGCAGCCCCGGCTCGGCGCGGGTGACGAAGAGTCCGACGCCCACGAAGTCGTACGCCCGGTCGCCGATCATGGCGGGCTCGAAGTCGAGAAGGCCGGTGAGGCGCCATCCGTCGTCGGGGTCGACGACCAGGTGCTGGCGCATGAACTCGGTGTGCAGCAGGGCGGGTCCGTGCACTTCGCCGGTGCCGGTGGCGGGCAGTGTCACCGAGTCCAGGAAGGCGGGGATCTGCTCCAGCCAGCTCTCGGGCAGTCCCCGCTTGCGCTGCTGCTCCACCGCGCCGGCGCGCTGCCCGGCGAGGAAGGTGGCCCAGTCGCCGGGGCCGAGGACGTCGGCGAGCGGTTCGTGGTCGAGGGCGTGCAGCGCGGCGAGGGCCTGCGCGGCGTCGGTGATGATCCGCTCCCGGTCCGCCCGCGGGATGCGGGGCCAGGCGGTGGCGAGGCCTTCGCCGGGCAGGCGGGACATCAGGACGTAGCGCCAGCCGTTGACGTACGTGCCGACGTCGTGGAGCTCGGGGGTGGGGACGGGCAGCCTGCCCTGGACGTGGCCGAGCACGCGGGCCTCGGTGACGCAGTCCCGGGCGTCGAGCGCGGGGAACAGCTTGAGCACGTGCCGGTCACCGATCGCGTAGACGGCCTGTGACCCTTCCGGGTAGCGGGTCAGGGGCGCTCCGCCCAGGCCGAGCCGCGCGCACAGGTCCTCCGCCCCGGGGCGCATGATCGCGTCGTTGGGGACGACGCGGTCCCATTCCTCGTCCGTGGTCACCTCGGGCAGCATGACAGCACCGTACTGTCGGGCGGAGGGCGGCCGCGAACGATTCTTCGACGCGGCGCCGGTGAACTCGCGTGCGGGCGGCGCCCCTTGCCCGGAGGCGGGCACCGCCCCGTGTCGCGCGTCAGAAGACGAACGGTCCCGGCGACTGCGCCGATGTGGCCTCGCAGGTCACGGTGATGCCGAAGACGACGATCTTCAGGGATTTCCCCGCGAGGCTGTCGCCCGCGGCGACGGTCCCGGTGAGGGGGCCCGTGGAGACGGGGCTGCCGGCGGGTATGGCCGGGTTGGAGTTGCCGGTGAACGCGGTCGTCCCCGAGCCGTTCTTGGTGAGGGTGAGAGTCGAGTCGACGGAGCCCGCTGCCACGTCGATGGGGGCCGTGATCGCCGAGGTGGACACCTCGATGGTGGCGCTGGTGCCGTTCTGGGCGGCGGTGAGGGTCGCCGTCCCGGAGCCGAACGATCCACAGTCGAACGAGAGGGTGGCGGTCCGGGGCTCCACGGCACCGGCCGCGGGTGCCATGGCGAGCGCGCCGACGGCGAGTACGCCTGCGCCCAGGACCGAGCCGATGCCTCTGCTGAGCATGTCGTGTCGCATGGGGGCCTGCCTTCGTTGGCCTGGAAGGTGGGGGGAGCGATCCCGGCAGCCCGTACGCGTTTTGACGGAGCGTCAGGCGACGGGATCGCGCCCATTGAGGCACAGGCCACTGGAGGAGACAAGGCAGACCCCCATGATTGTTGACATGTCTCGACCAAATCCGGCCGCTCAGCTCTCCCCCTCCGCCGCGGCGGCGACACCCTCGGCCAGGAGAGCGACGTACGCACCCGTCCACGCCTCCACCGTCGCGCGGTCCCACAGGTCGGTCGAGTACTCCAGGTAGCCGGAGAGGACGTCCCCCGTGGGGATCAGGCCGAAGTTGAACTCCGAGCGCGCGCCGGGCACCGCCAGGTCCTCCACCGCCGTGGTCACACCCGGCAACTCGATGTCCGTCTCCAGCGAGCTCTGGTACTGGAAGCCGAGCGGCAGCCGGTCCGGGACCTCGGTGCCGAGCGCCTCCGTCAGCTCCGCCGCCACCGTCCGGATCGGCGCGGCATGGTCGATGGCCCCGACCGCGCCGCGCGCCACCTGGTCCACCAGCGCCCCGAACGAGGTGGCCTCGTCGCCGCGGATCCGCAGCGTGAAGGACGACACCGTGCAGGCCGCGAGCGCCTCGAACTCCCGCCGCTCGCGGTTGGCGTAGGAGATGGCGAGCAGGACGTCCGGCTCGCCCGTCACCTCCGCGACCAGCCGCCCGAGGGCCGCCGCCGTCACCACGAAGGGCGTCGTGCGGTGCCGCCGCGCCATCGCCTCCACACCGGCCCGTACGGCCGGCTCCACCGTGAACAGCACCACGTCCCCGGCGCCGCTCAGCTTCTCCGGACGGGGCCGGTCCAGCGGCAGCGCCAGGCCGAACGGCGCGCCCTCAAGCTCCCGCGCCCAGTAGTCGACCAGGCGGCCCCGGTCCTGGGTGCGGCCGTGCTCCCGCTGCCAGCGCGCGTACTCGCCCGGCTGCGGCACGCTCACGGCCAGGCCGTGCGGCGTCCCGGTGACCGCCGCGCGGTACAGCGCGGCCAGTTCGCGCAGCAGGACGCTGACCGACCAGCCGTCGCAGGCGGCGTGGTGCAGGACGAAGAGCAGTGCCCAGCGGTCATGGCCGGTGCGCAACAGGCGCAGTACGGGGGCGAGTTCGGCGCGGATGTCGAAGGGCTCCGCGGCCGTCTCCGCCGCCAGGCGCTCGCCCTCCGCCGCCGCTTCCGCCTCCGAACCGAGGCGCGCGACCAGGTCCTCCTCGGGCAGTTCGACCGGCCGGGGGCGCAGCGCCTCCTGCCGCCACTCCCCCGTGACCGCGTCCTCCACGAGTCGCGTGCGCAGCGCCTCGTGGCGGGCGACCAGCCCGGTCAGCGCGGTGCGCAGGGCCGGGACGTCCAGCGTTCCCGTGAAGGTGAGGCGCATGGCCACGTTGTAGATCTGCGGGCGGGGGTGGGTCAGATGCCGGGTGATGAAGGCGCTCTGCTGGGCGGTGACGGGGGCGCTGCCGAGTACGTCACCCGGGTCGCCGTCCGTCCCGTCCGCGAGGTACGCCGCCATCGCGCGCAGCGTGGGCTCCTCGTAGAAGCGGGCGACGGGGTACTCGACGCCGAACTCCTCCCGCACGCTGTTGGCCAGGCGGATGGCGGTGAGGGAGTGGCCGCCCAGCTCGAAGAACGAGGCGTCGGGGCCGACCGCACCCGCGTCCAGCTCGAACTCCGCGGCCCACAGCTCCCGCAGGCGCGCCTCGACGTCCCTCGGTGCGGGAGGCGCGGGGTGTGCGGGGCTCACGGGGGTGGCGGCGGCCGGTGCCTCGCAGGGCCCGCCCGGGCCGGTGGGCGAGGTGATGAGCGCGGGGGCGGGCAGCGCGGTCCGGTCCAGCTTTCCGTTGCCGGACAGCGGGAGCGCGGGCAGGACGGCCCAGGCGCGCGGCACCAGGTGGTCGGGCAGCCGCGCGGCCAGTTCCTCCGTCAGGCGGTCGGCGAGCTCCTGGTGGCGTGCCGTCGGCGTCACGGGTACGACGTAGGCGCCGAGCCGGGCCTCGCCCCGCTGGTCACGGCGGGGCAGGACGACCGCCTCGGCGACGCCCGCGCAGCCGTTGAGGGCGCGTGTGACCTCCTCGGGCTCCACGCGGTAGCCCCGTATCTTCACCTGGTCGTCGCTGCGGCCCAGGAACTCCAGGACCCCCGACTCGTCCCGGCGCACCAGGTCCCCGGTGCGGTACATCGGCTCCGTGCCGCCCAGCGGATCGCGGACGAAGCGCTCCGCCGTCAGGTCGGGCCGGCCCAGGTAGCCGGTGGCCACGCCGGGTCCGCCGACGTACAGCTCCCCGGCCTCCCCCGCGGGCACCTCGCGGCCCCGCGCGTCGAGGATCCGCAGCGTGACGTTGTCGATGGGGCGACCTATTGGGATGGGTGCGATGGGCGCGATGGGTGCGATGGGCGCGTCTCCGGTACCGGCGGGCTCCACCGTGTGGGTCGTGCACAGCACCGTCGTCTCGGTGGGCCCGTACACGTTCACCGTCTCGTACGGGGCGCCGGGGCGTGGCCGGGTGCGCAGCACGTCGCCGCCCAGCAGCAGGTGCCGCAGCGGTGGCTGGAGGTCGTCCGGCAGTGCGAGGACCGCCTCGCCGAGGGCGGTCGGCAGGATGGAGAGGGTGATCTTCCGGTCCGCGTACCAGCGGGCCAGGGCGGCCGGGTCCTTGCGGACCGTCTCGTCGGCGACGACGACCGTGGCGCCGGCGGTCAGCGCGGGCCAGATCTCCAGCGCGGCGGCGTCGAAGCCCTGGCTGCACACGGCGGCGCTGCGGTCGTCCGCGGTGAACCCGAAGCGTTCGTGGTGCCACTGGCACAGGTCCACCACGGCCCGGTGCGGTACGGCCACGCCCTTGGGGGTGCCGGTGCTGCCGGAGGTGTAGATGGCGAAGCAGAGGGACTCGGGGCCGGGCGCGGAGCGGGGGGCCGGGGCGCTGTACGTCGACGGACCCGGCGCGGTCCTTGC
Source organism: Streptomyces sp. 135 (assembly GCF_020026305.1). Classification (NCBI taxonomy): domain Bacteria; kingdom Bacillati; phylum Actinomycetota; class Actinomycetes; order Kitasatosporales; family Streptomycetaceae; genus Streptomyces; species Streptomyces sp. 135. The sequence continues at coordinate 2,482,266 of NZ_CP075691.1, forward strand.
CGCCGCGTCCACCACGGCCGTGCCGGGCGGGAGCGTCGGCCGGGCGTCCGCGGGCTCCTCGCCCTCGCCGTTGACCACGAGGATCCGGGTGCCGCTCTCCGCGAGGATCGTCTCGGCCCGTGCCCTGCCCTGGCCGGGGTCCAGCGGCACATAGCCGTGGCCCGACTTGAGCGCCGCGAGCATGGCGACGATCAGGTCGGCGCCGCGCGGCAGCCACAGGGCGACCGGCGCGCCGCCGCCGTCCCGGCCGCGCAGGACGGCCGCGAGCCGTTCGGCGCGCTGGTCCAGCTCGCGGTAGGTCAGCGTCCCGCTGCCGCTGATCACGGCGGTGCGGTCGGGGGCCGCCTCCGCCCAGCGGGAGGTCAGGGCGTGGACGGTGCTGCGGGTGCGCTGCCGGACGCGGCCGCGCCACCACGCGTCGCCCACCGCTTCCGCGAGGACGTCACGGAACGTCCCGAAGAGCGCGTCGACCGTCGCCTCGTCGAAGAGGTCGGTGTTGTACTCCAGGTGGCAGCGGATGCCGTCCGGCTGGTCGGTGAAGTACACGCTGAGGTCGGTCAGCGCCTTGTCGGGGCCGGAGTCGAGCGGTGTCGCGCGCACCCCAGGCAGGTCGAAGCGGAAGGGGTCGCCCGGCTCGAACTCGGCGAGCGTCTGGAAGACCGGCGTCCGGTCGAGCGCCCGGGCGGGGGTCAGCTCCCGGACGACGGCCTCGAAGGGCACGTCCGCGTGGTCGTACGCGTCCAGGGCGACCGCGCGCACCCGGTCCAGGAGCGTGCCGAAGTCCGGGTCGCCGCTGAGGTCCAGGCGCAGCGCCAGGGTGTTCACGAAGAACCCGACGACGTCCTCGTACGGCGGGGTGCGGTCCGACATGGGGGTGCCGACGACGAGGTCGGTCTGACCGGTGACGCGGCCCAGCGCCGCCGCGTAACCGGCGAGCAGCGTCATGAAGAGGGTGCAGCGCCTCTTGCGCCCGAAGCCCCTCACGCTCTCGGACAGTTCGGGTGACAGCGTCCGGAACAGCGCGCGGCCGTTCGACGTCATCACGGCGGGCCTCGGCCGGTCGGTGGGCAGGGCGAGGACCGGCAGGTCGCCGTCGAGCGCCTTCTTCCAGTACGCGAGGTCCTCCGCCGCCTTCGCGCCGCCGAGCGAGTCGAGCTGGCGGCGGGCGTGGTCGGCGTAGGTGCGGGTGAGGGCGGGCAGCCCCGCGTCCGGGGCGCCCGCGAGCCGCGCGCGGTACAGGGCGGAGAGGTCACGGGCGAGCACGGCCGCCGACGCCGCGTCCATCACGATGTGGTGCAGCGACAGGATGAGGACGTGCCGCTCGGCACCCAGCCGGACCAGGCGCGTGACGAACAGCGGCCCCTCCGCCAGATCGAAGCGGCGTTCGCTCTCGGCCTTGAGGGTGTCGGCGACCGCGTCACCGCCGGCGGCCGTCCCGTCGACGACGGCGAAGTCCACCTCCCCCGGCTTCCGGGCGAACTGCCGCGCTTCTCCGCCCACTTCCCGGAAGACGGTACGCAGCTGCTCGTGCCGCTCGACCAGCGCGTGCAGGGCGGCGCGCAGGGCACCGACGTCGAGCGGCCCTTCGAGCTCGATGGCCTTGGTCTCGTTGTACGCGGTACGGCCGGGGAGCATCCGCTCCAGGAACCAGATCCGCTGCTGACCGGGGGAGAGTGGAGTCCCGGGGGCGGGCGCCGGAGCCGTCCCGGGAGCGGGGGCGGGGGCGGCTGTCGGAGTGAGCGCGGCGGCCGTGGGAGCAGGCGCGGCGGGCACCGGAGCGGAGGCAGACACGGTCGTCGGGGCAGGTGCGGTGGGCGCCGTCGCGGGCGCGGACACGACCGTCGGAGCAGAGGCGGCGGCCGTCGGAGCGAAGGCAGACTCAGCCGTCGGAACAGACCCGGCGGCCGTCGGAGCAGACGCAGACACGGCCGCCGGAACAGACCCGGCCGACACCGTCACAGCCGCCGGGGCGACCGCCGGAGCAGACGCGGCGGAGGCCGTCGCGAGCCCGGACACGACCGTCGGAGCAGACGCGGCGGGCGCCGGGCCGGGCGCTGACACGACCGTCGGAGCAGACGCGGCGGCCGTCGGGCCGGGTGCGGACACTGCCCCCTGAGAAAACGCGGCCGGCACCGCGCAGGCGCTGCGCAGAGCGTTGAGGTGGGTCAGGCCGGATCTCATCGCGGTGGGGGCCACGCCGAAGTCGACCAGGGCTACTACCTCGTCGGCGCCCGCGGCACGCACCTCCTCGACCACGGGCCGTACGCTCTCGGGGCTGCCGATCAGGGCCCGTTGGTCGCAGTAGCGGTCGTAGGCGCGGCGGAAGAGCACGTCCAGGTCGTCCTCCGACATCGCCGACAGGTCGACCTGATGACCCAGGCTGTTGGCGACGCCGCCGAACAGCGACAGGGACGCCCGCATGTACCGCGACAACGGCTCGCGGGCCTCCGCGCGCGCCGCCGCGTGGTCCTCTGCCAGGTAGGTGTGCAGGAGCACGGCCACGCGCCCCGCCTCCGGGTCCAGGCCGTGCTCGGCGCGCGTACGGCGGTAGCGGGCGATGTTCTCGCGGAGCTGCTCGATGCCCTGCGTCATGAGGTTGGTGACGATGCCGAGGTCGTGGCGTGCGGCCAGCTCGTACGATGCCGGGTTGCCGACGACGGCCGTGTACATCGGCGGGGCGTCCTGGACGGGCCGCGGGAACAGCCGCAGGTCGCTCTCCCCGGCGCCGGTCGTGCGGCGCACGGACTCGCCGCGCCACAACCGCCGCACCTGGGCGACCTGTTCGTACATCGTCTCCTTGTGGGAGCCGAACCGCTCGGGGAAGAACACGAAGTCGTTGGCGTGCCAGCCACTGGCGCAGCCGATGCCGACGCGGCCCCCGGAGAGGTTGTCGACCATCGACCACTCCTCGGCGACGCGGATCGGGTCGTGCAGCGGCAGCACGACGGAGCCCGCGTTGATGCGGACGCGGTCGGTCTCGCGGGCGAGCGCGGCGGCGAGTACGACCGGGTTGGGGAAGAGGCCGCCGAAGGAGTGGAAGTGCCGTTCGGGGATCCACAGGGAGTGGAAGCCGTTGCGGTCGGCGAAGCGGGCGGTCTCCAGGAGGTGGTCGTACTTGCCGTGCCGGGGGCTCTTCTCGTCCTGCGGGTAGTCGCCGAAGAAGTAGACGCCGAAGTCGAGGGGCGGGGCGGGGCGGGGCGCCACGGGCCGGGCGGGGGCGGCGGCAGCGGCCGCGGCGCCGTTCCACGCCATGGCCTGCGGCTTCGCCACCGCGGCAACCGAAGCCACCGGAGCCACGGAAGCCATCGGCCGCGTCTTCGCCTTCGTACGGAAGAAGCCCGCGTCCCGCAGCTCCCGCAAGGACCCCTTCACCGCGTCCGCGATGAACTCGACGTCGCCGTCGGAGTGTTCCGTGGAGAGGAAGAAGTTGCGCCACTCCCACACATGGACGCCGCGCAGCATGAGGTGGTGGTAGAGCAACTCCATGTCGGCGCGGTGCTCGAACCGGAACATCGAGCCGAAGTGGCTCATGCTCAGGGCGAACTCCTCCGCCTCGAAGAAGGAGTTGAGCGTGCCGGCCAGTTCGTCGGTACGGGCGTTCAGCCGCTCCTGGAGCCGGGGGCTGTGCTCCTTGAGGTGGGCCAGCACGGCGCGCGCGGCGACCATCGACACGGGGTGCTGGATGTACGTACCGCCGAAGAAGGTGGTGTCGGCCTGCGGGTAGCTGTCGTCCCCGTAGCTCCAGTACCCGCCGTCGATGCCGTCCATGATGTCGGCGCGGCCCGCGATGGCCCCGATGGGGAAGCCGCCGCCGAGCAGTTTGCCGTAGGTGGCGAGGTCGGGGGTGACGCCGTACAGCTCCTGGGCGCCGCGCGGCGCGGGGCGGAAGCCGGTCAGCATCTCGTCGAAGAGCAGGACGATGCCGTGCCGCGCGGTCAGCTCGCGCAGCCGCCGTACGAAGGCCGCGGGCTGGAGGGCCGGGTGGCGGCTCTGCACCGGCTCGACGACGACGGCCGCGATGCCGTCCGCCTGCCGCTCGATGACGGCGAGGCTCTCCTCGCTGCCGTAGGGCAGGACCAGCAGGTCGGCGACGGCGTTCTGCGGGACGCCCGCGGACATGGGGACGGTGGTGAGGCCTTCGCCGCCGGTACGCGGGGAGCGGCCGAGGACGTTGTCGTTGTGGCCGTGGTAGGCGCCCTCGAAGGTGATGATCCGGGTGCGGCCGGTGGCGGCGCGGGCGAGGCGGATCGCGGCGGAGTTGGCCTCGGTGCCGGAGTTGGCGAAGGCGACCCGCTCCATGCCGGTCAGCTCGGCGAGGAGTTCGGCGGCCTCGCCCGTCTCGACGTTGCGGGGGCCGAGCTGGACGCCGCGCGACAGGTGCTCGCGCACGGCCTCGGAGACGAAGGCGGGCTCGTGGCCGAAGAGCAGCACGCCGAAGCCCATGGTGATGTCGACGTAGCGGTTGCCGTCGACGTCCTCCAGCCATGAGCCCTTGGCCCGCCGCCCCGCGATGGGGTACAGCATCTCCTTCGTGCTGCTGCGGAAGCCGACCGCGGCCCGGCTGTCGGCGAGCACCCGGCGGTAGCGCTGGGCGATCCGCTTCGACGTGGGCGTCTTGGCGGTGTAGCGGCGCACCAGGTCGTCGAGGTGGGCCCGCTGGGACTCGGGCGAACCCCCGCGGACCATGCCGGAGGCGCGGGCCACCTCCAGGCGCGGGCCGTGCTGGGCGGGCCGGGCCTGCTCGCCGGGGGGCGCGTCCTGGGCGGCGGGCGCGTCCTCGGCGGCGGGCGCCTGCGCCGGTACGCCCATCTGCTCGGCGATACGCTGCGACAGCTCGGCCATCGCGGCGAGGTCCCGGTCGACCGCCGCGGAGACGGAGTGGTGGGGGGCGCTCATCGGTCCGTCCGAACGGTCTGGGCGGTCTGGGCGGTCTGGGCGGCCAGCAGCTGGGAGAGCTGGCCCATCAGCTGGAGCTGCATCTGCGAGAGCTGGTGCACCTGGCGTACGAGGTCCTCGACCTCCTGCCGGGTGGCGTACTCGGCCTGGGCGGCCGAAGCGGCGGGTGCGGGGGCGGGCGGCTCCGGTGCGGACAGCGAAGGCGCGGGGGCGGACGGCTCAGGAACCGTCAGTGAAGGCACGGACGCGGGCGTGGGCGCGGGCGGCTCAGGCGACACGGGCGTCACCCCCGCTCCCCCCGTCTTCCGCACGATGATCAGAGCCAGCCCCTTCGCCGACCCCGCCTCCTCGAACAGCTCCCGCATCGACACCTTGACCCCGTGCTCCTCCTCCAACTCCCGCAGCACGCCTATCATTTGCAGCGAGTCCGCGCCGAGGTCGAAGAAGGAAGCGTCCTCTGCTATCTCGCTCGTGTCATAGCTGAGGTGTTGCGCCGTGACCTTGATGATGTGCTGGAGCACGCGCTCGACCGCTGCCTCGTCCTGTGCCACTTCGGCCCCATCCCTTGCCGGTTGTGCGGGCCGGGGAAGGTGGTTCTCCGGCCCTGTCCAGTAGTCCTTGTGCTGGAAGCGGTAGCCGGGCAGGGGGATCCTGCGGCCCGCCCCGCCCATGAAGGTCCGCCAGTCGACCGGCGCCCCGGCCCGGTACAGGCCGGCCGCCGCGTCCCGGAGCGGTGCGAGTCCGGCGCCGCGCCGCAGCGTCGGATACGCCGCCCGGTCCGGCAGCTGCCGCCGTGCGAGCCCGCTGAGTGTGGTGTGCGGGCCGATCTCCAGGAGCGTGCCGGTGCCCGGGTGCGACGTGCCGAGCTCGCGCAGGGCGTCGGCGAATCTCACCGGCTGACGCGTCTGTCGTACGAAATAGTCGGTGTCCGGGAGCCAGCCCGGCGGCCGGGTGCGCCCGTCGAGGCCGCTCACGAACGGCACCTCGACCGGCCTGGACTCCACCTCCGCGCACAGCTCCCGCAGCCCGTCGAGGGCCGGGTCCATCAGGGCCGTGTGGAACGCGTGCCGCACCGGCAGCTCCCGCGCCGGGACCCCGCGCGCGGCCAGCAGGGTCTTCAGGCGCTCCACGGCCGCGGCCGGGCCCGCGAGGACCTGGCTGCGCGGGCCGTTGACGACGGCGAGCTCGACGCCGGGCACCTCGGCGGCCAGTTCCGCGGCCTCGTGCGCCGCGACCGGGACCGCGAGCATCGCGCCGGGCGCGCAGTGGCGGCGCATGAGCGCGCCGCGCCCGGCCGTCAGGCGCAGCCCGTCCTCGATGCCGAGCGCCCCGGCCGCGTACAGCGCCGCGTACTCCCCCACGCTGTGCCCGGCCACCACGCGCGGCGTGATCCCGGCCTCGCGCCACAGGCGGATCAGCGCGCACTGGAGGGCGAAGAGCGCGGGCTGCGCCAGTTCGGTGGGCCACGAAGGCTCGGCGCCGGGGTCCTCCTGGTCCAGCAGCGGGGTCAGCAGGCTGTCGCCGCCGGTGAGCGCGGCGTACTGCCGCTCGCAGGTGTCCAGGACCTCGCGTACGACGGGGAAACGGTCGTGGAGGTGGCGTGCCGCGCCCCGGTGGAGGCTGCCCTGTCCGGTGAAGAGGAACCCGATGTCGGCCCCGTCCGTCCCGGTCGCCGCCGGTTGTGGGTCCGCGAGCCAGGCGTCGAGGGCCTCGGTGAACGCGGCCACCGTGTCGCCGCGTACCGCGAGGCGGTGCCTGCGGTGGGCGCGGCCGAGCGCCAGCGTCGTCACGACGTCCGCGGGGTGCGTGTCGGGGTGCGCGCGCAGGTGGTCGCGCAGGGCCCGCGCGTTGTCGGTGAGCGCCCCCTCGGTGTGGCCGGAGACGACGAGGATGTCCGGGGGCGGCGGTGTGTCGGCGGCGGCGGGGCGGGGCGCGGCCTCGGGGGCCTCTTCCAGGACGACGTGGACGTTGGTGCCGCCGACGCCGAAGGAGCTGACGCAGGCCCGGCGGGGCGCGTCGCCGCGAGGCCAGGGGCGAGGCGACTCGGGGATGTAGAACGGACTGGCCGCGAGGTCGAGGGCCGGGTTCGGGCGGCGGAAGCCCGCCATCGGCGGGATGACGCCGTGCCGCAGCACGAGCAGGGCCTTGATGAGGCTCGCCAGGCCCGAACACACGTCGAGGTGCCCGATGTTGGCCTTGACCGAGCCGAGTGCGCAGTAGCCGGTGCGGTCGGTGTCGGCGCGGAACGCGGCGGTGGCGCCCTCGAACTCGATCGGGTCGCCCTTGAAGGTGCCGGTCCCGTGGGTCTCCAGGTAACCGATGGTGTCCGCGCCGACGCCCGCCTTCTCCAGGGCGCGCCGGATGGCGCCCCGCTGGCCGTCGGCGCTGGGCGCGGAGAACGCCCGCTTGTCGGCGCCGTCGTTGTTGACTCCCCAGCCCCGGATGACGCCGTGGACGTGGTCACCGTCCGCGAGGGCCCGGTCGAGGCGCTTGAGCACGAGGGCCGCGACGCCCGTGCCGCCGACGGTGCCGTCGGCGTCGGCGTCGAAGGGCCGCAGGTGACCGCTCTTGGAGAGGATGGACCCCTTGACGTACTGGTAGCCGAGGACCTGCGGCACGTGCACGGCGGTGGCCCCGGCCACCGCGATGTCGCACTCGCCGTGGGCCACGGACTGCGCGGCGAGGTACACCGCCGTCAGCGAACTGGAGCACGCCGTCTGGACGTTGATGGCGGGGCCGGTCAGGCCGAGGCGGTACGCGGCGCGGTTGGCGGCGAAGTCGGTGTAGTTGCCGATGGTGATCTGGAGCCCGGCCACCCAGTCGGCGACGCCGTCCGGCAGGACGTTGTTCTGGAGGTAGGTCTGGAGGGAGTAGAGGTGGTAGCCGGTGCTGGCGTAGACGCCCACGTGGTGGCTGTCGGCTCCTTGCCCTCCCGCGTACCCGGCGTCCTCCAGGGCGTGGTGCACGCACTCCAGGAAGAGCCGCTGCTGGGGGTCGGTGATGCGGGCCTCGTGCGCGCTCATCCCGAAGAAACCCGCGTCGAAGCCCGCGATGTCCTCCAGTACGCCGCTGGCCCCCACGAAGTCGTCGGCCCGGTACTGCTCCTCGGGGATGCCCGCGGCGGCCAGTTCGGCCTCGGTGAAGCGGCGGATGCGGTCAGCGCCGTCGCGGATCGTGCGCCAGTACTCCTCGGGGGTGTCCGCGCCGGGCAGCCGGAAGGACATCCCTACGACGGCTACGGCATCGGGGGCGGCGGCGGTGGTCATCGGGCCTCGCTCTCGACGGGCGGCACGTCGCGTTCCGGCGCCGTCTCGGGCGCGGGGCGGTCCCGGCGGCCGTACCGCACCAGGACGACGAACATCCCGAGGCACAGGGCGATCGCCAGCCCATGCAGCAGCCCGACGACTTGGAGCGGCCGGAAGTGGTCGAGGAGCGCGCCGCTCACGAGCATCCCGAGCCCGAAGCCGGTGTTCTCGACCGAGGCGGAGAGGCCGAAGAGCCGGCCGCGCTGCTCGTCGGGGGCCGCCTGGAGCCGGCTGACGTAGGCGATCTCGGTGAGCCCGTCGGCCATGCCCGCCACCAGGGCCGCCACGACGGCCACCCCCGTGGGCAGCCCGGCGAAGACCACGATGAACGCGGCCGACATCACACAGGCCCCGATCGCGAAGGCCCGCTCCCCCGGCCCCTGCCGCCCGCCGCGCCCGGCCCAGCGTCCGCACACCTGCTGCATGACGATGTTGCCGATGGCCCACGTGGCCCAGAACTGGCTGACGAACGTGGCGGGATGCGAGGGATCGAGGGCGCTGGAGTAGACGGGCAGGGCGACGTTGTGGGACGACGACCCGAGGCCGTCGGCGGCTCGGACGGCGATCATGACGGCGAGCACGGGGGCGGCGCGCAGCAACAGCAGCGAACCGGCCTGCCGGCGCCGCGCCCGCCTCCCTCCACCCTTGTCCGCCCCCTGCGGCTCCGCCTCCTGCGACTCGGCTGCCTGCGACGCGGCCGCCTTGGTGCGGATCGGCAGGGCGAGAAGGACACTGGCCGAGACGGCGAAGGAGGCGGCGTCGAGGGAGATGGCGGCGACGTATCCGAGCTCCGCGACGATGACGCCCGCGGAGGCGAACCCGGCGATCATCGCGAGCGAACGCCCGGTGGCGAGCAGCGAGTTGGCGCGCACCCGCAGCTCACCGCCGACGATCTCCGGGATGCTGCTGCGCAGGGCGACGCCCGAGAGGGTCGAGCAGAACCCGGTGACGACGGCGAGGACGTACAGCAGCCCCGGCCGTCCGGCCTCGGGGGCGACCAGCAGCGCTACCATGGCGAGGCACTGAGTCAGATCGGCGCCGACCATCAACCTTTTGCGGTCGTACGCCGAGACCAGCCGTCCGCTCACAAAGCCGGATACGACGCTGGTCATGAGACGTACGGCCATGAACAGCCCGGCGGCCAGGGCGCTGTCGGTCACCTCGTAGACGAAGACGTTGAGGGCGACCATGTTCAGGTAACTGCCGTACGCCGATACCGCGTTACCCACGACGAGCAGGCGAAAGTGCCTCAACGTTCCCCCTGGTCCGCCTCTGTACCGGCCCCGTGTACCGGCCCCGTGCCGCTGCCGCGCCGGCCGTGCGCTGCGGCTTCACACTCACCTGCCCCGAAGCGCGCCTAAAGTCACCCAAGTTGGCGACTTGACAGGACCAACGGCGCCCGGTACTGCGCGCCTTGAGCGAGGGCGACACCGCGAGGCCCGGCGATTCCTTTCTGTTTCCGCACGGCCATGGTTAGATCAAGCCGAGTCACGGTCACAGCCTCGTAGAAGTCGCCAGTAGCCAGTCCCTCCCGGAGGGAACATGCCAGCAACCAGCCGCCCGCAGAGCGCTCCGGCGCTGTCCCAGCGAGAGCGTCAGGTACTGGCGCACATCGCGGCAGGCCTCTCCCACAAGCAGGTGGCCCGGCGGCTGGGCATCAGCGTGCACACGGTGAGCACGTACCTGCGCCGCATCCGCAGCAAGCGGACGGCGCCGACGGTGGCGCATCTGATCCGGCTGAGCATGACGGAGGACGCGGCGACGCCGACCGGACCTCGATCGGCGCCCTGAGCCGATGTCCTGCGATCACCGAGCCGTACTCTCGGACGACACACAGAATCCCCCTCAGCGCTCACGTGCAAGCTACTTGCCTTCTCCCGTCAGCAACCACCGTCACGCTCCTTCGGCGGCGGTGGTCACGTGGTAACTCGCGGAAGCGGTAGCGGCCCCGGAAAGCGCTGCGCGTACCGGGTGTGCGCCGGCATTCGGAGAGTTAGGCATCCTCGGCCGCCCCTCCCTGACCCGTGCGCAGTCCACGTGAGCCCGCGCCCCAGAGCGCGTCCGTCAGGGCTTCAACGGCAGGGCTTTCGTGCCAGGCGCGGCGGCGGCGCGGGCACGCCCCAACAGTTCCGGCCCATGCCGAGTTGCACCGCCTGTCAAGGAACTCCTCGGCCACGCCCACATCGGCGTCACCGCAGGCGTCTACGCCCACGTCCGGCTCCGCCTCCAGCGCCAAGCCGTCGACACCCTGCGGGATGCCCTCGGCGCCGGGGATGATGACCCTGACGACCCACCCGCCGCAGCCGTCGTCCGCTGACGTTGCCGTCAGCGTTGCCGTCAAACGAAACAAAGGTCCCCTCCGCACCACTGCGCGGAGGGGACCTTGCTCTGTCCTGAGAACACCGGAAAGGGCGTGACCCTAAATCGGTGGACTGCAGGGAACCAGTCGAGACAAGAATTCCTCGAATGATCCCGCTACTTTACGAGGAACACGGTCTTCGTCGATGTAGGCGACAGAAGGCTCCCCAGCTGGTCCGGACTCGGAATAGTCGAGCATTACTGCATCATGCCCACCCGAAGGCATATCGCAGATGACTACGCCGATTTCCGGATAACCCCATTCGGCAATCAGGTCAGCACTCCCCAGGCCAGAGGAGGAATCAATCCCCCACTTCCCACCAATTCCGAGAAGTGCGCGAATCTCGAAATGGTCGACAGCCCAGGACGTAGCGAACTTCGTAGGAAAACGGCGTCGCTTCAATACTCCGCCGTTCTTTTCCGATAGCGCTGCGACATAGTTTGACGGAAGTCGCAGACCCAGAGCCTGCTCAGCCCGACTAATCATGTCAACGCTCAGCGGTGGACCCGTATAGAAGTCCCCATCTTCAAATAGTTCATTCATCGCTACCTCCCTCCGGAGAATCCACCCGTGTGGGCCGTCCGTTTGTGGGCCTCTGTCTCGATCAGCTGCATGAGACCAGGTTCTTGATGATGGTGCCAGGTATAGCCATCTGGCGTCCCGCTGAGTCCTGCCGCCCGGTTAGATCTCGCGAAATCTGTTCCGCGACTACCGGAGAGCTCGATCCGAACATCAGGCACATCTGGATGGCGCCATGCAGAGAAGTCAGGGAAGCCGTTTTCATCGAACGGAACATTCGTCTTGGGGTGAATATCTCCCGCCAGCTTCCCATTACGCACCTTCGGTATTCCGCCATCGGCACATTCACAGGCCGCCGGGTGCCCAGTAACTGCACCGCCGCAATTGTGAACGAGGGCCGGAGTGCCCCCCGCCACCACATAGTACGTATGCAACTCACCAACGGTCAGGTTGTGAACCGTGGCGGCCTGGCTCGTCCACCGCTTCACCGCCGTGACCTGGACCCGCGTGCCCGCGCCGGTCCGCAGCGTCTGCCCGGCCTTCAGGTCCGTCGCGTCGATCCACTCCCCCAGCTCCGGGACCCAGAACGGGTGCCCGTCGGTGGCCGTGACCGAGGCGGTCTTCGGACCCTTCTTGCCGTCCACGTCGATCGTGACCCGGACGAGGTGCTTGAGGCCCTTGCCCTTGATCTCCGCGGTGACCGTCTCGACCTTGGTCTTGCCGGTCTCGGGGTCGGTGGCCAGGACCTTGTCACCGATGTCGACGTCTTCGATGGCCTTCGTCTTTCCGTTGGCCATCAGCACTTTGGTCTTGGGTGTGAAGCTGTTGATCAGGCAGGACTCGGCCGCCTCCGCCGCCTTGTTGCTCTTCCGCCAGCCCTTGAACGCCCCCCACAGCTGCTTGCTCAGGCTGACGATCCGTTTGCCCAGCGCGTACGCCTTGTCGATCCTGTTCCAGTACTTGGCGACCAGCTTCCCGATGGGGCCGCCGCCGATGAGCGACGTGACGATGTTGGCCGCCGTGGCGCCGCACGCGCCGAGTGCCCCTGTGGTGAAGCAGTCCAGCGCGTCGGTGATACCGAGTTCGTCCGCCAGGATCTTGCCGAGTTCCTTGGCGATGGCGACCGCACGCTGTTTCGCCACGTCGGCTTTGGCCCGCTGCTGCCGGGCCTTGTAGACGGCCGGTGACTCGTCGGGGGCCTTGACGCCGTAGTACTGGTAATACGTCTTGGTGGGCTTGACCTTCCAGCCACCGTTGCTCTTCATGCTGCACTGGATGCCGACGTAGATGCAGTCGTCGGGCTTCAGACCGTCGGGGTCGGAGAAGCTGACCGGGTTGTTGTAGCTGTAGGCGTAGCCGTTGATCTGCTGCGGGTCGGTGAAGTCGATGATGGGGTCGGCCGAGATGAAGCGGCCGGTCGAGGCGTCGTATTCACGTGCGCCCAGGGTGACCAGGCCCGAGGTGTCGTCATTCGTGCCGCCGACGAATCCCTTGTCGTCCACCCACTTGGAGGGATCGGCCGAATCGGCGTCGCGGCCCGCGCCGAACGGGTCGAGGCGGCGGCGCTGCGTCGCGCCCGTCGTCGCGTCGACGGCGAGCTGCGCCGTGCCGTGGTGGTCCCCGGCCAGGAAGGTGACGCCACCTGAGTCCCGCACCGCCACGGTCTGGCCGCCGAACGCGTAATAGCGGGTCGCCTCGACCGCCTTGGTCGACGTGTCGAGACGCAGCTCCATGCCGGGCAGGTAAAAGGTCGTCTCGGTCGGCGACTTGCGCAGCACGCGGCTGCCCGCGGCGTCGTGGACATAGGAAGACGTGCTGCCGTCGGCGTTGGTGACCTTGGTCAGCTCGTTCTGCTTGTCCCAGGTCAGGCTCTGGGTGTCTCCGTTCAGGACGCGGGTCTCGGTATTGCCGGCGGCGTCGTACGTGTAGGTGTCCAGGGAGGTGACCGCGGGCTTCGTGCCGGTCGCCGCCGTGTCCGTCGTGACCGACGTCAGCTGGTGGGGGCCCTCGCCGTTCTCCCCGTACTTGTACTTCCTCGTCGCCGTCGCCGCGCCGCCGACGCCGTGGTCCGTCTGCGCGGTGCGGTTGCCCGTGGCGTCGTACTCGTAGCTGTGCCAGAAGGGGGCGACTCCGCCCACCGTGTCCGCGGACGGCCCCGAGGCGCAGGCCGCGTCCGGCTTGCCGGTGCCGACCGCGCCGTCCGGCGCCTGGGACGACGTCCAGTCGTCGGTCGTCCGGCGCAGGCTGTCGTGACGGAAGCACTGGGTGTCGCGCGTCCCGCCCGTCGGGTTGTCGACGATGGACAGGACGTTGCCGCCCGCGTCGTACGTGTAGTCGGCGTCGTAGGCCATCGACGCGGCGTCCTCGACCACGACACGGGCGTTGTTGACCCTGTTGGTGCCCTGCTCGTAGCTGTAGTTCAGCCACGTCTTCTTGTCCGACGCCCCGCCTGTCGACAGCTGCAGCTGTTCCAGCTGGTTCGTCGGCGAGTACTTCGCCTGCGGGACATACGTACCGCCGCCGAGCGAGGTGTTGAGCGCCTTGGGACGCTGTAGCGCGTCGTACTGGTAAGAAACGGCTTCGGCCGCGAGGCCGCCCGCGGCGGGGAAGTTCTGGCCCTTGACGGTGCCGTCGTCGTTGTACTGGGTCTGGAACTCGTAGGTGCCGCCCAGTTCCGGCTCCGCCGTCTTGGACAGGTAGTACTTGGCGGAAGTGGGCTTGTAGTCGTTCTTCTCGTCGAGGACCGGATAGGTCACCGACGAGTGGACCGCGCCGCTCTTGTAGGTGTACGTGCCGTACAGCGCGCCCTTGGCAATCGTGTCGTACGTGGAGACGGACAGTTTGGTGCCCGTCTCCGCCGCGCCCTGCCAGGTCGACTTCGTACGGCCCAGCTGGTCGTAGACGGTCGTCGTGGTGTTCTCGCGGGCGTCGGTGACGGTCGTCCGACGGTCGAGCTCGTCGTAGCCGAACCTCGACCGTCCGGTGTCCGGGTCGACGGCCTCGACCTTGCGGCGGCGCTGGTCGTATCCGTACGTCCAGGTGTTGCCGTCGTTGTCCTCGACCTTGGACAGCTTCCCGTCGGGCGTATAGCCGTAGGTGGTGGAGAGGTAGTCCGCCGAGGTGCCCAAGGGCAGCGGCTTGTCCCCCTTGTACTGGCGCAACTCGACCGTACGGTCATCGGCATCCGTGATGGTCGTGGTCGCGGTCTGGCCGGTCGGTGGATCGACATGGACCCGGTCTCCGCCGTACGTGTACGTGGTGCGGTTCTTCTCCGCGCCGGCCACCTTGAAGATCGTCGCCGTGGGACGGCTGTTGCCGTCGAACTCCGTCACCGTCTGCGCGTCGATGTCATCGTTGCGCGGTTCGAAGAGCGTGGAGCTGGGTGCGCCGGTCGTCCAGTACGTCTCGTTCGTCTTGACCGTACGCCCGGAGCCGTCGTAATAGGTGTCCGCGACGAGGCGTCCGCCGTCCTGGCCCTCGGTCTGCACCTGGCGGGGACGCAGCAGGCCGTCGAACAGCGAGTACTCGCTGCCGTAGGTGGTGCCGCCGTTCTCGAGCCGCTGGGTGCGGATGTAACTCGGGCCGGTGGTGCGGATGCCGTAGGAGTACTTGATCGACGGGGAGAAGGCGTCCGCCTCCGGGCGGTCGGGGAGCCACACCGAGGTCAGTCGGCCCAGGCCGTCATATGCCAGGTCGGTGCGCTTGCCGTGCACGTCGATCTGGGCGACCGGGGTGCCCCACTGCGGGGCGTACTCCGTCTTGGTGGTCCAGCCCAGCACGTTGGTCTCGGTCTTGGCGCTCGCGAGGCCGTTCGTGTCCGTGTAGTCGATGGTCTTCGGCGTTCCGGCCGCGTCGGTGACCTTCACCGGACGCCCGAACTGGTCGTACTTGGTCGTGGAGACCGTCTGGTAGGTGCCGGTCACGCCGTTGTGCGAGGCGAGCCGCTTGACGGTGGTCGCGTTGCCCAGGCTGGGCGCCGCGCCGACGGTGGTGGCGTCGTCGTACAGCGTCTGGTCGTCGGCGAGCACGTGCTTGGAGCGGTCCGGCGTGGTGGCGCAGTCGACGCTCACCGTCTCCACCCGGGAGACGTAGGCGTACATGTGCTTCGACACGTTGTCGGCGTACTCGGTGCGGCTGCACTGGTTGTCCGAGACGCCGAGTTCGCCCAGGTCGTTGGATGTGGTGACGCGGCCTGTGGCGTCGTCATAGCTGGTGACGGAGGCGGACTGACGCCAGCCGCCGGACGCGAGCGCCTCGTAGGTGTCCGTGCGCTCGGGCCGGACGAACCGGGCCTCGCGGGTGCCCCAGTCCTTGGTGCGGGTGGCGGTGACCTTGGTCCAAGGAGTGTTGATCGACTTCGAGACGACCTTGTCGCCGTTGTATGTCGTCGTCTCCAGCTCGAAGCCGGACTTCCAGTCGGAATCGGTGTAGCTGGTTCCGGTGGAGTCCTTCACCGAGGACGATCTGGTGCCGCCGTCGGGATCGCTGTCGCCGTCCAGGCCTCGGAAGAAGACGTGTTCGGATCTGGTGTTGGAGGCGTTCTCGGTGCCGTCGGAGGTCGTGACCCGCACCTTTCCGTAGCCTCGCCAGTCGCTCCAGGTCAGGTACTCGGACTTGGTGAAACCGTCGGCCTTCGCCTTCCGCCAGCCCGCGTCACCGAGGTAGGTGTAGGAGGTGATCTGGTCGGGGCCGTTGCCCACCAGGTCCTTCTCGACGACAGAGGAGACGGCGTACTTGTGGAACCAGTCGGTGACGGGGTCCTTGATGCCCGGCGGGTTCCACTTGACGGGGTAGCAGCGGACGGTGGACTTGCCGGGTACGGGACGGTCCGCAGACGTGCACTGTGTGTCGGCATAGTTGACCGACAGCACGCCACCGGATTCGCTCTCCACCGCCGACATGCGGAAACGGATGAAGGGCTGGATGTTGTCATTGGGCACGTCGACGCGGTTGGCCAGCTGCTTGCCGTACAGCTTCACCGACGGGACGACCTCGTCGGTGCCCACCCGCCCGGTGTGGTCGATCGATTTCAGCCACAGCGACTTGGATCCGTCACCGTTGTCGGTGAAGTCGTGGTTCAGCGTCCAGGAATCGACGTCCGCGAAGGTACCGGTGCCCGTGCGGATCTGAGTCGTGATCTTCTTCAGCTGCTTGCGGGTCCAGAACGTCGGTGAGTTCTGGCCGGTGCACTTGGTGTCGGCCTTGCAGTTGCTGTCCCACGGCACGTCCGGCCAGTCGGCCGCCGTGGCGTCGGTCAGGGCGCCGGAGGAGCAGTCCGTCAGGTCACCGATGCACCGCTCGCCGGTGGTGAAGACGACGCGGGCGGCGGGCTCGGTGTCGTAGACCTTGTCGGCACGCTGGCCGTAGTCGACGCGCTTGAGGTACCCGCCACGGGTGTAGGCCTTGCCGTTCTCCCCGGTCTTCAGGCCCTGCGTGTAGTAGTTGGTCTCCTTCGCGTAGTAGTACGTCATGGCGTTGCCGTGCGGGTCGATGACGTGGTCGAGGTTCCACCGCCAGGCCTGCGCGCAGTGGGCGTTCGCGAACGTCGCGTCGTAACACGGTTCTCCGGAGTCGTCACCGTAGACAGGTACGGTCCACGTGGAATTGGTCGACTCGTCGCCGGAGGCGTATCCCGGCAGTCGGTTCAGACCGAAGAAGTACTGGGTGCCGTCGTCATCGGTGACTTTCCAGTGTTCGCCGCCGTTGTCACCGTTCGTGGTCCCGGTGAGCTTTTCGACCTTGCTGAAGTCGTCGGAACTGACCCGCCACTCGCCGGTCTTGTCATCCTTGATCAGCTCTCCTGAGGCGCCGCCCGCCAGCGAGATCGTGGCGTTGTCCCCGCCCCAGCACTGGTCGCCGTAGGTGTCGTCGTGTCCGTCGTCGGCACACGGCTTGTAGCGGCGTTCGATGTAGCCCGGCTCGTACGAGAAGCCCTGGCCGATCCACGAGCCCTGGTTGTTGGTGGCTGCGGTCTGGCCGTCGACGGACTGTGAGCTGTAGCCGAGGGAGACCCCCGGCGACAGGGTGCCCGGGACCGGTGGGGCCGAGATCGGGTACGACCAGTTGAAGGCACCGGAGGAGTTCGAGACACTCCACTGCGAAGACGCCTGCAACGGCGTGGCGCCGAAGTCGCCCTGGTCACCGGAGGCGCCGGCCTCCGCGGCGAACACGGTGACCGCCGAGCCGCTGTCAGCCGCTGCGGGGAGGGTCGCGGTCAGGGTCTGCTTCGCCGTGTCATTGCCGCTCTTGACCGGCTTGGGCGTGGCGCAGAACCTTTTCTGGGGGGACGTCAGTACACAGGACGGGTACTGGACCAGGCGCAGCCGGGATCCGTAGCTTCCACCGTAGGCACCGGCGTAGTCCGCGTAGTCCAGACTGACCCGGACCGGTGCGGACTTCTCGGACCCGTCCGTCCGGGCCACCGTCAACAGCGGGGCCCCGGCGCCGACGGCCTTCGACTTCTTGCGGCCCAGGACCGCCACGCGCACCGAGGCCGGGCCGGCCTTGCCGGACGTGGCCACCCTGAGCGGCAGCCCCTTGGCCCGCGTGAGCTTCTCGCCCTTCGGCAGGTCGACATCGTCCGCGGCCGCCTTGGGCCACCGGGGCGTGTCGGCGGACTTCACGGCGGCACGTGCCGCCGGGTTCGTCCTGCCGTACGTCTTGGCCCTGACGTCCTTGCCGCCGACGGGATCGTCGAGGTTCGTCTGGGTGGCGGGACGGGTCAGCCCGCCGTCCCTGGCGGTGGCATCAGGGGCGTATTGCGGCAGCAAGCCGACGGCAAGGGCGACACCGAGCCCCAGCGCCGTGCTCCTGGCGGCCGGTATTCGCCACCGTGACCGGAAAGGCGAGCGCATAGCAGCTCCGAAGGGAGAGTTGGCGAGTCGTGACAACAGAGAACGGGTTACAGAAGGTGAGAGAGGTGAGAAGGGGGACGACAGGACATGACGGGCGGGGCGCTCCACCGTCGGGTCCTCACGACCCGTGCTGCGGAGCGCCCTGCTGTGTCATGCCGTCACATAACGGTCTCTTCGATGCTCGAACCGGCCGGAAGCAGCGCGACCGTGGGCACGGCGCTCGCGTCCAGAGCACCGCGGAAGACCCGCAGCTCGTCGACGGCACCGTCGAAGAACCCGGATGGCGTGGTACCCGTCAGGATCCTGCCGATCTGAAGGGACGCCGTGGTGAAGTCCCACGCGTTGTCCCAGGGCACCTGTGCGGCGAGGGTGCCGTCGACGTACAGCAGCGCGTCGCCGAAGACCGCCGAATAGACGAGCGTCAGATGGTCTCCGTCGCCCGCACTGCTCGGCATCACGCCCTTGGCGTCGACGGTCGACACCCTCGCTCCGGTCTCGTCCTTGCTCGTCACGGCGAGCTGCCATCGCTTGGCGGAGGCCGCGTACTTCACTGTCAGCGCGCTCCCCCGTGCGCCGGCCAATGACATGACCGTCTGGTCCTTCGTCGGGTCGGCGGCCGCCAGGCGGGCACGCGCCGTCAGGGTGAAGCTGTCCTCCTTGGCGAGGAGACCCGCCGCGCGCTTCGCATGGGCTCCGGTGCCGTTCAGCACCAAGTGGCCGTCTCCCCACAGCGGTTCGGCGGGCGGTACGCATTCCGGGTCAGCCTCGGTGTCGCAGGACTCGTCCGGCACGTAGATTCCGGCGCCACCGCCCAAGGTCAGTCCCGCTCCCCCCGCCTCTTCGGGGGACACGCCATTGGTGTCTCCGTCGACCTGCCAGTAGGAGAGCTGCCTCGCGGAGATCCCGCCCAGCGCTTCGCCCTCGGCCTCCGGCACCACCCGGTCGTAGACCTTGACGTCGGCGACACTGCCCTTGAAATGGGAGGTGTAGCCGTCCAGGGCGAGCTTCCGCCCGATCTGCACGCCGCCGGTCGCGTTCCATTTCGTACGGCGCTTCTGGACGTCCTCCTCGATCAGGTCACCGTTGACGAACAGGCTCAGGGTGCCCAGTTCATCGTCGTAGACGCCTATGAGGTGGGTCCAGCTGCCCGGCACCGCGGTAGCTCCGGACACCTTCCAGGACCCCATGTTCTCCATGTCGTTCATCGGCGTACGGAACGTCCACGACCGGGTGTCCACGTCGTACCCGAGGTCGAATCCGGGTGCCGCTGTCCCGTCCTGGCTGACCACGCTCACGTCGTCCGTCGGCCGCTCGGGCAGGTTCACCCAGGCGCTCACCGAGAACGTCCCGCTCGTGTCGACCGCGGGCTTCCCCGCGTCGAGATAGGCCTTCTCCGAACCGTCGAGGGAGACAGCGGTGTCCGTCGGCCCCAGCGGCCCCTCGGCGCCGAAGGTGACGCCGGAGCCCGCGGACGCCGCGGGAGCCCCGCTCATGCCGGCAGCAGCCGTGGCCCCCTTGGCATCGCCGAGCGTCCAGCCCGCGGCGGGGGCACGCCCGTCGCTGACGAGGAAGACATGTGCGGTCGGTGTCTTCTGGGCGTTGCCCGCGCCGTCGATCGCCTTGGTTTCCAGGGACATGGGCCCCTCGTCCGGTGGCATCCAGCGCACGGTGACGGGCGCACCTGCGGCCTTGGCGTCCGCGGTCACCCAACTACCGCCGGTGAAGCGGTATTTGTACTGCGTGACGCCCCTCGACGGTGAGTCGATGATGAACAGGCCGTAGTCTCCGACGCCCGCGTGCCAGGCGTCGTCGTCCGGGTACTTGATCGAAGTGACCTCAGGGGCCTTGGGGGCCGTCTCGTCGTAGATGAACTCACAGCGCGTGCCGTTGCCCGCCAGGCTCCACGGCCCCCACGACGTGCCGTCGGACGCGCGCACCGCCCAGCCGACGGTCACGTTCTGCGGGATGGTGTAGCTCGCGTCGTTGTCGTCGGAGCTCAGGTTCGTCCCGACGGTGTACGAGAAGGATGCTCCACCCGTTTGACCGCTCTTCGACGCGTCGACCGTGCTCTGCGCCGCCGTGGTGGAGTAATGGTCGTACGTCTTGCCCCCGACCGTCCAGAAGACGTGGAACTCGGCCTTCAGGCTCTCGGAGTTGCTGCCGATGTCGCCGTGGTCGTAGTCCTTCAGGAACGCCTTCAGCTTGGGCGCGTCGGAGACATAGTGCTCCTCGGCGTTTCCGTACTCGCACGCGCCGCCCGGAGACATCTTCAGTTCGTCCATGGCCGGTTGAAGCGGCGGGCGGTTGTAGGTGACCTCCAGCTGCGCGTTGCCGCAGAAGCGCTTCCAGTACGCGTAGCTTCCCTCTTCCTCCGCCTTGAGGCGGAAGGTCGTCGTGTCCCAGCCGCTGCTCGCGGCCCTCTGCACGGTGCCGCTCACGTCGAAGCGGACGTTCTGATTCGTGGACGTGCACGAACCAGCGGGGTTCGTGGGCGATTTGCTGGTGATCGCGTCCTTCAGCGAAGGCTGGTTGCTCCAGTTCGTCCTGGAGCTGATCGCGCTCGCGCCACCCGAGTTGACCCGGCCGAGTTGAACGCCCTTCGCGGACTCGCTGTAGGTGTGCACCATCGTCACCGCGAACTGCGCGGAGACGATGTCCTTGTCCTCGAACGTGCCCGTCGGCAGCGCGAAGAACTGCCGCTTGACGTCGCTGCCACTGGTGCAGCGGTAGGAGACGTCGGCCGGGCAGCGCCCGACACCCTCGTCGTCGTCGAACTTCCAGAACTCCGAGGAGGGATAGTGCGAGGACACCATGGTCCAGCCGGTCCGGTTGGCCGTCTTGTAGACCGGATCGATGTAGACCGGATAGACGGTGTCGGCGCCCTTGAGCAGGTCGGCGTCGGGCTCCAGTGTCACCGAGTCCGCATCCGCGTCCACCGCTACGTCGGACACCTGTGCGCCCTCCGGCGGGGTGACCGCGCTGTCAGGTCCGGATCCGTCTGTCGGCGAGGCGGCCGGGGAGGAGCCCCCCTCCCCGGGACCACCGACGGTATGGCTGGAGTCCCACATCATCGGCTGCGGTGCCTCGAAGACCGTGCCGCCGCTGCCGTCGGCTTGGGCCTCCAGACCGCCGTCATCCGTCTCCCTCAGCGTGACGGAGTCGGTGTCCAGGGGCAGTTCCAGCCTGGCCAGCTCGGGCCGGGCCGCGGCCTTCGCGTTCTTGACGACCAGGACGTGGGAGAAACCCTCGGCCCCGGCGGTGACCTTGAGGTCGACGCCCTCCAGCACATCGGCGTACGTGGCGGTGGAACCTGCGATCTTCGGCCGGGACAACTTGTGCGGCCAGTCGAGGGAAAGCGAGCGGCCGTCCTTGCCGATCTCGGCGAAGGTGGTGTCACCGCCGCCGGAGAACGTCATGGCCGTCAGTGCGGCCTTCGGCGCGTAGGTACCGCCTGCCTGCTCGACGAGTGTGGTGTCGATGTCCGCCCACTTACCGGCCTTGCGGGTACGGATCGGCTGGACGTACTGGGTGGTGGTGAAGGTGCCGTCCGGGTTGGCGACGGTGGTGCTGCGTTCGTCCCGGAGCGCCGGTACCTCCACCTTCTCGCCCGACTCGGCTGCCTTGGCCTGGGCCTCGGACGCGCTCGTGACCTTCGGCGCCTCCTTCTCCGCGGCGGCCGCCGGTCGGGAGCCGCCCGTGAGGCCCGTGGGCACCACGCCCAGGCCGGACGAGAGGAGTGCGGTCAATGTGACGGTGACTGCGACGGCCCGGAACCTGTGGTGGGTGCCGGTAGCACGACGGTTCACGAGGGTCCGTCCCTTTCTGGGCATGTCGCCGTTCACCCGACCACTCCGAAGGACATCCCCGCGTCGGGGATACCGCCCGCGCCCGGCTTGAGGGTCGTCGTGCCCGTGGTGGTGGAACCGGTCACGTCCGTCCACGGGATGACATACAGGACCCCCTTGGAGGTGTCCGAATTCTTGCTGTAGGGCACGCCCACGTAGAGGTTGTCGTTGCCCGCGGTCAGGCTGATGCCGGTGTAGTCGCGGGACGTGGCCGTGCCGGGCAGAACGCTTCCGCTCGGGGCCCGCGTGATGACCTTGTCGTTCGCGCCGATCGACGTGTCCAACGGCCGCAAGATATGCACGGCACCGGCGTCCTTGGCGTCCTTGACATCGCGACCCGGGACCCCCACCGCGAGGCGGATGGTGGCGTCGCTGCTCACCACCGAGGTATCCGTGTTGGTGAGGGCCACGCGCTGACCGAAGAAGTCGCCTTCGGTGGGGAAGCCTTCGACCCCGTCCGACGAGGCGTCGACCGCCGTCACCTGCGTGTAGGCGCCGGACGGCTTGATGCGGACCACGGTCACGGCACCCGAGTTGGTCACCGAGCCCACGGTCTCCCCCGGAGTGCCGATCGCCAGGAGCGCGTCCGAGTTGTACGTCTGGTCGGCGGGCCGGAAGTTCGTCATGTCGATCGACGTGCCGAACTGGTCGTTCGGCTCGGCCACACCGTCCAGGCCCTCCTGCGTCACACCCTGGTCGAGACCGGCCAGTGCCGTGGGAGCGCCGCCGGTGAGGGTGTGCTTGAACACGGTCACGGCCCCGGCGAACGGAGTGTCGGCGCCGATGGTCTCGCCCGGCGAACCCACCGCGAAGTACCGGTTCGTGCCCGTCAGCGAGTAGCCGAAACGGTCATGGGCCTCGACGACCCCGGGAACGCCCGGGTCGTCCTCGTTGACGGTGGACTTGGCCGCACCCTGCATGTAATGAATGCAGCCCGCGTCCGCGAATTCCTTGCCACCACTGGTGATGTTCTCCCCGGGCGCCCCGATGGCGAGGTAGGGAGCGCTGTCCGAGGTGGTGCCCGACTGCAGGGCGAACCCGAAGCGGTCGTACTCCTCCGTCACGGTGCTCGGGTCGAACTGGGCCTGGGTGTAACTCTCGATCGAAGAACCGGCGCCGAAGCCGGCGGGGGTGCCGTGGATGACGTAGACGGCCCCGGCGTCGTGCAGATCGGCGCCGTCCTTCGTGACGTCCTCGTAGGGCGCGCCGACCACGAGATCCGTGCAGCCGTCGCCGTCGGCGTCGAAGGCCGCGCGTGCGGCCCCGAACTGGTCACCCCGCTCGGGCACGGCGTTCATCCCGCTGGTCGCCTGCGAGATCTCGAAGACGCCCTTGCCCGCACCGAGCACCACGCGCACCAGGCCGGCCCGCGCCACCTCCGTCACGGTCGCGTTCGGATCGGCGACAACCGTGTCCGTGACACCGTCCCCGTTGAAATCTGTCGCGGTTCCTCCGGCGCATGCGGCAGCCGCTGCGGCTTGCTGCCCTCGTGTGCCCACTCCCCCGGTCACAGCGAAGACTGTGACCGCAATCGCCATCAGCCCGACCCCGCTCATGCGTTTACGCATGAGTCATCCCCCACCCCTCCATATGCCGTTTTTAATCCGACCCGGTGCATGCTGGTTGAAACTTTCATTCCCCTACCACGCACCAGCCGGGCGGGCGCAAAGGTAATTGACCCGACACTCCCCATGTCAAGGCCATGCCCGTTTTATGGCAGAGAAATGATTCCAAGCACCCCAAGGGAGTAGCTTGATTCCTTTTCATTAGGTTTCCGGCAAAGTCGGACAAAAAGTCTCTGCATGCTTGACGACACGTCAGCCATGACTTCATAGTTTCTTCACCTCGAACACACTGGTGGTTCGAGATGTCGACACACCGCCTCAGAAGCGTCGTCTTCGAGGCGTCAGATTCGGCACATTCCACGCATCTCCAGTGGTGAGGCGCGAACGAGAGAGAAGATTCCGTGAAGCGCCTCCTGATGTGTCTCGTGACGTGTATGGCCTTGATCGTCGGCTTCCTGAGCTTGGAAACACGGGACAGCGCAGCCGCTGAGCGCAGTGAGACGACCTACTCGTACGGCTCGCACGACAGGCAGAAACTGGACGCTTTCTGGAATGCCTCGAACTCCAAGCGTCCCGGAATCGTCATCCTCCACGGCGGGTACTGGTACGAGGATTCCGGCTGGGCCACCTGGTCCCGCTACTTCGCCGACAAGGGCATGGCTGTTTTCTCGGTCGACTATCGGCTGAATTTCGATGCGCCTTGGCCCGCGCAGCGCAACGATGCCCTTTCGGCCATCACGCGGATCAAGGCGAATGCGGCGAAGTTCGACCTCGATCCGGAGCGCATCGTGGTTCTCGGCTCCTCCGTCGGCGGTCAGATAGCGACGTCGCTCGCCACCTATGGCTCAGGAGGCGACCGAATCAAAGGAGTTGTCGCGCTCTCCCCCGTCGCCTCGCCCTACCGTGCCTGGAACGACGGCAACCGCGACGACAGCACGGCCAAGGAGCGCAAGGTCCGCGACAACGCCACCGTCCTCGCCCGGTGCTTCCCCGACCCGGCCGACACGGATGCCTCGCTGCACGCGAGCTGCTGGGACACCTGGAAGGACATGGTCGTCAAGAACCGCGCCTCCGGTGCGGACGACGCTCCCATGTACCTCGTCCACTCCGAGGGGGACTTCGTACCCGTCCAGCACTCCCTCGACCTCGAGGCGGCCGAGGAAGTCGGCCACGACATGCCGGCTGACGGTGTCACCGTCGAGACGGTCACGGGCAGCGCCGCGCATGGCGGCGGGCTCCTGGACACCGCGGGCATGCCGGAGAAGATTCTCACGTGGATCAAGGCGCGCGCCTGATCCGCCGACATACGCAGCACCCGATGACCGACAGACGTTGCCGGGGCCCGCGCCCCCGGCCCGGGTCGGCCCTCCATGAGGAATCACCATGCCGTTACGCACCAAGAAGCTCACCGCCCGCCTGCTCCCCGCCCGTGTCCGCGCGGAACGGGCGCGGCAGAGCGAGGAACAGGCCAGGCAGAGCGAGGAACAGGCCCGGGAGGGCGAGGCCGCCCGGGCCGCGGCGGCGGAGCGAGGACGGCAGGAGAGGATCGCGGCCCGGCGGCTCGCTCTTCTCGCATCGGACCCCGAGATCCGCGAAGTCCGCTTCGAGGGCCACACGTATTACGGCCGCACCGTCGACCACTTCACGTCCGCCGGTGCCGCCGCCCGCAACCTCGGCTTGGTGGCCGACGCCCTGGAACGAGCGGATGTCGACTACTTCCTGGTCGCGGGCCGCTCGAACACCCGCCATGTCGTCGGCATCCGCCTCGCCGACCGCAAGAGGCTGCTCGACGAGCTGCGGGCGATGTACGGGGAGAGCGCGCTGTACGCCGTGAAACCCGGCACGGCCCCCATCCCCTCCGGCGCGGTGCTGTACGCGGACGGCTCGCTCCCCACCGCGCTGAAGCGCCAGGACGTCATCCGCTTCGGCGAGATCCTGCTCGACCCGTCCGGCCGGATACTCGCCGACCTGTCGTACGGCTGCGACGTCGAGTTCTGGCAGGACGGCGGCCGGCTCCTCGACGACGAGCGGGCGACCGCGCACATCGAGGCCCTGCGCACCCAGGCCCCGCCCGCCGTGCTCGCCGAGGCCCTTGTCGCCCCCCGCCCGAACGCCGTGACCGACACGCTCCCGATCCAGGCCCGGGTCCCGGCCCGCCACACCGTCGAGGGGCGCGACCACCCCACGTACGAGGCCTTCTCCCACCCCCGCGTCGACACCGTCGACTTCCCCGTCGACCTCGTCTACACCTGGGTGGACGGCGCGGACCCCGAGCTGCTGGCCCGCCGCGAGTCCTACCGCGATGACGCGCAGACGGCCCGCATCCACGCCCGCGAGACCGGCGCCTCCCGCTACACGAGCCGTGATGAGCTGAAGTACTCCTTGCGGTCGGTCGAGATGTACGCGCCGTTCGTACGGAACATCTACCTCGTGACCGACGGGCAGACCCCCACCTGGCTGAACACGGACGTCCCTGGCCTCCAGGTCGTGGACCACAAGGAGATCTTCACCGACCCGTCGGCGCTCCCCGTCTTCAACTCCCACGCCATCGAGACCCAGCTCCACCACATAGCGGGCCTGTCGGAGCACTACCTCTACCTCAACGACGACTTCTTCTTCGTCGGCCCGGTCACCGCCGGGCACTTCTTCCACGGCAACGGCATCGCCAAGCTCCCCTTCTCCTCCTTCCAACTCGGCCTGGGCACCCCGCACCCCGACGAGCCGGCACCCAACTCCGCCGGCAAGAACGTGCGCGGCCTCGTCCTCGACGCCCACCGCCGCCTGACGGTCAGCAAATTCAAGCACGCCCCGCAGCCGCAGCTCCGTTCAGTGATGACCGAGCTGGAGGAGTCGTGCGCGGAGGCGGTGACGCGCACGAGCCGCAGCCGTTTCCGCTCCGTCGAGGACATCGCGATGACCACCGCGCTGCACCACCACCACGCGTATCTCACCGGCCGCGCCGTACCCGGCAAGTACAGGCAGCGCTACATCGACATCGGAAAGACGGACGTACGGGAGGCACTCGCGGAGTTCACCCCCGGCCACAAGTACGACTTCCTCTGCCTCAACGACGTCAACACCCCGGCGGCGGACCAGGAACGGGTCACGGCCGAGGTGCGCGGGTTCCTCGACACGTGCTTTCCCTTCGCCGGGCGGTGGGAGCGGGCGGAGGGGTAGGCGGTAAGCCGTCGGTACTCTTGCCCCGGGCCGTCGCCCTCGCCCCGCCCCACGTCAGAGTGACGGGTGATTGATCACGGCCACGAGAGGTCGAGCGGCAGATCTCGGTGGAAGACGGCCATGGCCCGTCCGAGGCCGTCGTAGTCGTCGACGATCTTCATGTCGAAGCCGAGGCCGCGATGGAAGGCGATCGAGCCGGTGTTCCCGATCGACGTGATCGCCTTCAACCGCCGTGCGCCATGGCGTTCTGCGGCCTCAGTGAACGCCCCATACAGACGCCGCCCGAGCCCGGTGCCGCGGGCATCGTCGCGCGTAGCGATCAGATGCACGTACCCGGTGCCGTCGGGAGTGACGAACCCGAAGATGTATCCCCGGACACCGTCCGGGGCTCGGGCGACCAGGCAGGTCGAGCCGAACTCCTGCACCAGCGCCAGGAGGTGCAGCGACCGGAGGTCGCGTTCACCCCAGTAACGGGAATGATCAGTCAGGACCTGGTGAAAGTCGGCCAGCCCGGCCGGTTCGATGCGTATCCCCATGATGACGATCATGGCAGGCGCCTCGGCCAGGGTGCGCGGCACAGAACCCGGCGTACAGCCCGACTCGTCCGCCGGCCTTCGTTCCAGTGCCTGCGACCGAGCAGATCACGCCACTCGCTGTTAACGCGTTGCGCCTGCAACTCCTGAGGCGAGAGTATGTTCGATACACTACGCGGCGTGAGTGGGGCGTGTGCGCGCTGCGACGACCGAACAGGCCGGGCGCCCAACCAGTTGAGGGGTTACGGGGTGGGTTCATGAAGTTCGACATGGGGGATACGACCCTCGCGGTGCTGGGGAAGAGCACGGTGGGGTCCAGCGACGATCTCGGCACGCTGATCCATCTGCTGGTCCAGGCGGCCGAGCCCCTGGAAGGCAAGTTCAACGGCGCCGGCAAGGCGACCTTCGACTCGTTCAAGCTGCGCGCGGACGACATCACCGCGGATCTGAACGGGGCGCTGTCCTCGATCCTGGGCGGCCAGGCGGGCATGGACGAGGCATTCGGTACAGGTGACGACGAGCAGGCCGACAACGCGCACCAGAACATGGGTGCCGCCAACTTCGAGGCTGCACGCTTCTCCGGCTGAGCCGCATCCGACCGACCGTTCACGCACGCTTCTCAGCCACAAGGGGCTGTTTCGTCATGGCAAATCAGAATCGTCGTTCCTACGACACCGGCGCCTCGTCCGACGTACAGGGCGGACTCCAGATCATCATCGGGCAGCTCGAACGCGTCCTCGGCGACCGCGACCGCGCCGTGAAGGCCGCGATGGCCGACTATCAGGCCGATGGCGTCTCGGACGAGTACCACGGCAAGGAAGTCCGCTGGAACAAGGCGGCGAACGAGGTGCGCGACATCATCCGCCTGGTGCGCGACACCTTGGAGAAGAACGACGGCACCGCCCAGACGACGCTCGCCAGGGCGCGGGCCGCGGTCGACAACATCGGCTGACCGGCCCGCGGAACGGCAGGGCAACAGAGGCGGCTTTACGGGGACTTGTAGGGGGATTTGGCATGCCTGGGTGGGACATCTCACCGTCCGGTGTGGACTCGGTGACCTCGCTGGTGCGGCTGGCGATGGACGACATGGCCAAGGACGTCAAGGCTTACGTGACCGACGTGGAGAGCGCGGCGGCATCGGCCGGCACGCTCGGCACGTCCTACTGCGGAGCCGCGCCCGTCGGTCCGATCGGCGACGCGCTGACACGGTTCATGGTGGGGACGGAGAGTGATGTGCGCTTCCTCGGGAAGCGGGCCGCCAAGTCGGTGAACGGCGCGATCGAGGCGACCAACCACTATGTGGCCGGGGACCTGGAGCAGGCCGCGAACGCACAGGAACAGGCGGCACAGGCACCCGACGTGACGGTGTTCCTGCCGACGGCTCGGCAGAGGGGTGCCGGCCCGTGGACATGATCAAGCCTGCGGGCATACCCCGGTTCATCGGTGACTGGGAGCAGTTGGCGAAGGACGTCTCCGGGCTGCGCAGCGACGCCATCGGTATCCGCAACGGCGGGGCCGATGTCCATTCCCGCTTCCAGATGCTGGGGGCGTACTACACCGCGCCCGAGGCCGACGACCTGTTCGCCACCACACAGCCGGTGATGGACGAGGCGGACACCTTCGCCGCGCATCTGGAGACGGTGGCCGACGCGCTGGACACCTTCGCCGCCGAGGCCCGTCCGCTCGCCGAGAAGCTGACGTCGTTGCGCGAGGACGCCTTCAAGTTCGTCGAAAGCGTCGAGGGTGACGACGACTGGACGGACGACGGAGACAAGGTCGAGCGCAACAACGAGTTGTGGGCGGACGTGATCGCGGCCAAGAGTGCCTTCGAGGCCGCCGAGCGCCGGGCGGCCGGCAAGATCTCGGCGATCGTGGGCGGCCCCAAGTACATCGAGGACGACGGAAGCCACAGGGCGACCGAGCAGACCGTGATGTACGGCTACGACGCCGATGTGCTCAAGCAGGCGGAGGAGTTGCCCTGGGGCAGCCCGGTGAGCGAGACGACCGCACCCGGGGACTTCAAAGGTCACCTGAAGAATTTCCTGTACGACGGTTTCGCCGTCGACGGCGCCGGGGCCACTCTCAAGGGCCTGGGGGCCCTGGTGGGGATCGGTGGCTCGGCCAAGGAGGCCTGGGGCCACCTCGGGGATGCCGCCATGGGCACCGGTTACTACCTGGTGACTCCCCTGGACTGGGTCATGGACCAGACCATGTTCGCGGACGAGGACACCGAGACCATGAAGCGGCAGAAGGCCGCCGCCCGGGAGTTCGGCAAGGCCATGGTGGCCTGGGACCAGTGGGAGGAGCACCCGGTCCAGGCCGCCGGGACCACCACCTTCAACGTCCTCACGCTCGGCGCCGGACCGCTGGGCGCACTCGCCAGGGGCGGCTCCGTCGCCGGCAAGGCGGGCCTCGGCGCGAAGGCCGCCGGGATCGGCGCCAAGATCGGCACGTACGCCGACCCGCTCTCGGCCGGGCTCACGGTGGGCGGCAAGGTGGTCAGCAAGCTGCCGACCGTCGCGGAGGTCACGTCCCGGATCCGGGCCGGGGCGGGCGCCACCGCCAACATCGAGCGGGTACACAGCACCCTCGAATTCGAGGGCACCAGGGTCCGCGTAGAGGACGGCGAGTTCATCCGCCTCGACGCGGAGGGCAACCCCGTCAGGGGCACGGCGCCGCACGAGAAATCCGCCGCCGAACGAGCGGTCTCCGAGCAAGCGCCGCCCCAGCGCGAGCCCGTACTGGTCAGCTCCGGATCACGGACACCCGGAGCTGCCGCACATGGTGGCGAGAACCTTCCTCCGCAGGCCGGCCACGATGCGCGGGGACGAGGTGAAGGCACCACGGATCCAGTCGGGAATGGGCAAGGCGGCCACTCCGATGCGCCCAACGCTGGCCACACAGCGGGCGACCCAGGCTCTGCTCATCGCCCCGGCACGGATCCCGGATCTGCAGATGGATCTCACGGCAGTGGTTCGGGTAATGGCACAGACGCTGCTCCCGGTTCAGGTGGTAGCGCCGGGGCTGACGAGGGCCCCGCTCAGGCACCTGATGAAACGTCACCTGAAAATGAGGCTCAGCCCATCGTCCGCGGTGGTGACACGGAACAACGCGTCCGCGACGCGGTGAAAGGTATACCGGGCAAGAAGCGTCCAAAGCCTGACGTCCTCGAGAGGGTGCTCGCCAGACTTGCCTCAGAACCCAACGGACAACGGGTCGCTGACGTCATTGCGTCCGGCCGCTTCAACCAAAGTGACGAGTTCGGCCAAGTCGTATCTTCCTTGGGAGCACGAAAAGAGGCTATGTACCAGCCCGGTGCCGACCAGATCCTCTTTGCCGACGAGCTCGTAAGGAGCGGGGTGCCTGCTGACGCCATTGCCTTCGAGCATAAGGTCCCAGTCGGTGCCGATGCGGACATCCGCATCATAGGTGAGTCCGGCGAGGTTTACTCCTACCAGATGAAACACCTCAACGATCCCGTGGATCCGGTAAGTGAGATCAGTAGAGGCAAGTATTTGCTTCAGCTGGCCAAGTCAGAAGCCGATCATCACATCATGCTGGTCGATGGCGGCAGGGGGACTCGCGCCGAGTGGATTTCCAACGGGTCCTACGATGAGCTGATGGACATCCACCGCGGCGGGCGCGGGCCGAAGGGTGAGGGCATCACTTTCGTTGTCCGCCTGGAGGATGGAACACTCGTCATCCCGCCAGGTAGCAAGACTGACCCCAAGGACATGCTGTGATCACCACTGACCCTATTGGCGACTGGACTTGGGAAATCGCTTCGAGCGGTGATGGCGCCACCGCTGCCGGAGCCGCAGAGACAGCCGTCTCGATCTGGGGCATCCTGGCCAAGCACGAGCTGGCCGTACCTGCAGGTAAGGCCAGCCTCTCGGTTCGTTCCGTGCATGACATGCGAAACGTTCATCTCGACATGTCGGGCCTGCCCCTGGAAGCCGATCCGCTGAGGCCGGGCACCGCTTTTTCGGAAGCTGTGGAGCAGGCGGGGTCGTCGCTCGAGGGCGATCTTCTTGTGAGTCTCCGGATTCGATGCCCCGGCATCTGGCGGGAGTCTGGGGTGAAGCATCGTGCAGAGCAGCTGTTCGCCATCCAGGTAGACGTCTGGAAGAGCAGTCTGACCGTAGTGACTCTGGAAACCTACTCCGATGCATGGCTCACAATGGACACGCGTGAGCGAGAGCAGGCTGCGGTCCATGCAGAGAATGCCCCACGGCTCACAGCTGCTCTCGTGGAAGTTTCAGCCTTGCTCGGCAGCGCTCCAGAACCTGGCGATCCAAACCGTCACGCCACCCCGACGGAAGTAGGTTTTGAGGACCTGCGGATCGAGGGACCCGCCTACAGCGATTCTTGGGGAACGTTCGAGATTGCAGCCCGTTCTCGCCGACTTCGTTCTGGACTTCCTCCGACCGAAGACGAATATCCGGAGACAACGGAGAGCCCTGTGCGTTACTTTGCAATCCGACGCGAAACACAAACACTGGGCTACGTGTGGGCTTCCGTCAACAATGATGCGGCAGGCTACGAGCCGCGAACTGCCGCTGGCGATGCGGCATTTAAGGCCGGCGCCCAGTGGCTGTTGTTGCTTCGGGACGCCCACAGCCAGGGTCTCACTCCGCTCAAGGCGCTGGAATGGCTCACTCGGGTGTCTCCGCGTCCAGAGATCGGATCGATAGACGAGGATGCCCCAAAGGAAGCCCCTTCGTTGGACTATCTGGAGGAACTGTCGGGCAAGTACTAGTTTTACCTGTCAGCTCTAGGCACTGCAGGGGCTATTGGCCGCCACTAACAAGCGCGGGATAAAATGCCATACCTACCTTGCCCTTTGGGAGGATCCCACATTCGGACCTGCCGCATGACACCATCGTCCAATTCCACACAGATGTAGATGGGTAAGGTCGCGCAATGTCAGCCCAGGATTACGACAGCCAGCTCTTGGAGTCGGTGTCGGTGCGGCGCCGGCGCCTGCGGGATGCCCTGTTGTTCGGTGGCCAGCGGCAGCGGCGGACCGTCGATGAGCGGCTGGGGAAGGTGTTCGCCGGGGTCGTGATCGCGGCCGTGTTGTGTGCCGGGTGCGTGGGGTGGTCGTTCATTTCGCATCGGCTTATCGGGAAGAGCCCCTACAGCACATCAGTGCCGACTTCCCCGACGTCCGCCCCCTCCCCTTCTCCCTCCGTAACACCTTCCTCTCGATGATAGGTTCGAACGCGTGATATCTGCGGGGCCGTTGAGCCGCACGAGCGGTACGAGTCGTACGGCCTTGAGCCGGGTCACCCTGGTCGGAGAGCAGCGGCGGGTGGACCTTGTCCTTCCCTCCCGGGAGCCCGTCGGGCTCCTGCTTCCCGAAGTGCTGCGGCTGCTCGGTGATCAGGCCGCCGGCCGGCCCATGCTGCGGCATCTCGTCACCGCGGACGGCTCGGCCCTCGCGCACGACAGCTCCCTGGAGTCCGCCGGGATACCGGACGGCGCCGTGCTGCGGCTGGTGCGGGCCGAGGACGCGCCCTCCGCGCCCGTCGTGCACGACGTCACCGATGAGGCCGCCGACGATCTGGAGGGGCGGGCCTGGCGGTGGGGGCCCGCGACTCGGCGGGTGGTGGCCGGGCTTGCCACCGTTCTCTGGGCTCTTGCCGCAGGGGTGCTGGCGCGCGATGAGTTCGCGTTGGGGGACGTGGGCAACGCCCTGGTGGGTGCTGCCGTTCTGGCCGGCTTCGCCGGGATCGTGTGGGGGCGCATGAAGCGGCAGGGGCTCGCCGCCACATTGATCGTCACCGCCGGTGCCCTGGGCGCGCTCGGGGCATGGACGTCGGCCGATGCCCATGCCTGGTCCGCTGCCGTGCGGTTGGCCGGGGTGGCCATGGCCGTGCTGCTGGTGCTGCTCTTCCTGGGGTGGTTCTCGCCGTTGGGGCGGGGCGGGTTGATCGGGGCCGGGGCCACCCTCGGCTGCCTGGTTCTGTGGGAGGCGTCCGTCGCGTCGCAGGACGGGGCGCGGACCGTGACCGAGCAGGCCCGGCTGGGGGCCCTGCTCGCCGTCGTATCCGTGGTTGTTCTTGGTGTGCTGCCGCGGCTCGCCCTGATGGCCTCCGGTCTTTCGGGGCTGGACGACCGCCGTTCGGGCGGGACGTCGGTGAGCCGTTATCGCGTGACTGCCGCGCTGACCGCCACCCATCGTGGACTGGCTGTCGCCACCGTCGTGCTGGCCGTCTCGGCGGCGGCCGCCGGCGTGCTGGTGCTCAAGGAGCCGACCGTGTGGACCGTGCTCCTCGCCGTGGTCACGGCGGTGGTGCTCGCGCTGCGGGCCCGTGCCTTTCCGCTGGTCGCCGAGGTGGTCGCGCTGTTCGCTGCCGCCGCGGTCGTCGTCGTGGCGCTGGTCGTGGTGTGGCTGGGGCGCTCCCCTGCCGCGGGCCCGCTGGCCGTCCTTGTCGTACTCGCCCTGATGCCGCTCGTGGTGCTCGCGGTGCAGCCGCCCGAGCACGTGCGGGTGCGGCTTCGGCGGGCCGGGGACCTCGTGGAGTCCGTGGGCGTGCTCGCGCTGCTGCCGCTGGCCATCGGCGTGTTCGGTGTGTACGGGCGTCTGCTCGACACCTTCGCGTAGGGGGTCGGCATGGCTCAGGAAGACGACTGGCAGCGGAACGTACTGAGGGATCTCGGAGCGGGCATCGGCCCGGCGGGCGAGCCGACCGATGTGCTCCGCGGAACGGACGGTGACCGACGGCCCGCTCCCCGGCCGACGGCTCCGGCCCGCCCCGTACGCAGCGACGCCCGCCCCATACACGGCAACGCCCGCGACCCTCGCATCCCCATGCCCGCCCCCGAGTCCGTCCCCACCGTCGACCCCCGCCTGGCCCGCGCCCTGGGCAGCCCGCAGCACGGCGAATCCGCGGTCCGCCGCACCGGACGCTCGCTGCGCAAGCTCACCGCGTCGGCCGGCCAGGAGGTCACCGAGCAGACCCGGCTCGCCCGCGAGGTGCAGCAGCCGGTCACCACCGGCCGTGTCATCGCCGTCACGTCGATCCGGGGCGGGGTCGGCAAGTCCACCGTCTCCGCGCTCCTGGCCCGGACCTTCAACCACTACCGGCACGACCCCGTCCTCGCCCTGGAGGCGGACGCCGCGCTCGGTACCCTGCCGGTCCGCCTCGGCGCCGAGTCGGTGCGCTGGGCCTGCGCGGACCTCGCCCCCATCCTCAGCCCCGCCATGCAACTCACCGACGTCACCGGCTACCTGGTCCCCGTGACCGACGGCGGCTGGCTGCTGCCCGCGAGCCGGGGACGCGTCGGCGCCCCGCTCGACGTACCCACCTACCGCACCGTCACCCTCGCCCTGCGCCGCTACTTCGCCGTCACCGTGGTCGACTGCGAGACCCTGCCCGGCGAGGTGGCCCGCACCGCCATGGACACCGCCCACGCCCGCGTGGTCGTCGCCCCGATGACCGCCGAGGGCGTCGGCGGCACCCGCATCGTCCTGGACTGGCTGGCCCAGCTGCCGCACTCGGCCCTGGCCACCACCGTGGTCGCGCTGTCCGCCAACTCCCCCGACACGACACTTGATCTGAAGGCCGCCACCGCGCATCTGCGGGAGACCGGGGCGGCCGTCGTCGCCCTGCCCTACGACCGTCACCTGGCCCAAGGAGGCCCCATCCACACCGGCATGCTCGGCCAGAACTCCCGGGACGCCGCCGTGCGGTTGGCGGCCGAGGCGATGGGGCGGGCGGTGCGGGTGCGATGACCCACCGCCTGATCCACCGCCCGGCCCGCTCCACCCGGCCACTGGACACCACGCCCGAGCGCACCATCGAACCGCCCCCGAACCTGCCCGAGGGCAAGATGGGCAACGCCGCCACCGCGCTCCTGCCCATGGCCGGCGTCATGGGCTCGGTCGTGATGATGACCGTCATCCGCAACAGCCAGTTCGCCGCCGTCGGCGCCATCGTCCTCGTCTTCGCCCTGCTCGGCGCGGTCGCCCTCTTCCTCTCCCAGCGCGGCAAGGCCCAGCGCACCCGGCGTACCCAGCGCGAGCGCTATCTCGAGTACGTCGAGGAGCAGCGTGAGGAACTGGGCGCCGTCGAGCGGGAGTTGCGACGCCGGGCACGGGTCCTCAATCCGCCTCCGACAGCCCTGTACGACCTGGTGCGCGACCCGGCCCGGCTGTGGGAGCGACGCCGTCTCGACGCGGACTTCCTGCGCGTGCGGCTCGGCACCGGCGACGTACCCGTGCAGCGCCTGGAGATCGGGCAGAACTCGGGCAGCGGCGTGCTGACCCCGCCCGACCCCTTCATGCTGAACGAAGCGCGGGCCCTGCAGCACCGGTTCACCACCGCCACCGACTTCCCCCTCCTGGCGCCCCTGGACCGCGCGGGCAACGTCAGCGTCATCGGCGAACGCGAGGACGTACTCCGGGTGGCCCGGGCTCTACTGATCCAGGCCGCCGTGACCCACGCACCGGACGATGTCTCGATCGCGCTCGGCGTGCCCGGCGAACGCCTGGACGAGTGGGAGTGGACCAAGTGGCTGCCGCACGTCCTCGACACACTGCGGGACGACGGGCCGGTCGCCGCCCGGCGCATCGCGCCCAGCCTCGATCAGCTCGCCCGCCAGTGCGCCCCGGACCTGCGACGCCGGTCCTCCTACGCCGCCGAAGTGCGCCGCGGCCTCTCCGACCGCAACGCGCTGCGGATGAACGACCGGCTCCTGGTGGTCAGCGACTGCCACGGCAGCACGGCCGCCGAACTGCCCCGCCCGGACACGGCCGTCGACCTCACCGGCATGGGCGTGACCGTGCTCCACCTGCTCGAACAGCAGGTGCACGAACCCGACCAGGTGTCGGTGCGCATCACCGTCGACGGCGAGAAGGTCACCGTCGAGGACCTGCGCACCCCCGACGCGACGCCCGGACACGGAACCCTCGACGCGGTCAGCATTCCGGGCGCCGAAGGCCTGGCCCGCATGCTCGCCCCGCTGCGCCTGTCGGCCGAGTCCGCCGCCGAGGGCACCCCGATCTCCGGCCCGGTCGACTTCCCCACCCTCCTCGGCATCGACGACCCGGCCGCCCTCGACCTGAAGCGGCTGTGGGCGCCACGCGGCGAACGCGACTTCCTGCGCGTACCCGTCGGCCTCGACGACCGCCACGAGCCGGTCCTGTTGGACCTCAAGGAGTCCTCCGAGCTGGGCATGGGCCCGCACGGACTCTGTGTCGGCGCGACCGGCTCCGGCAAGAGCGAACTCCTGCGCACCCTCGTCCTGGCCCTGGTCGCCACGCACTCCCCCGAGGACTTGGCGCTCGTCCTGGTCGACTACAAGGGCGGCGCCACCTTCGCCCCCTTCACCGAACTCCCGCACGTCGCCGGGGTCATCACCAACCTGGAGAACCAGGCCGGGCTCGTCGAACGGGTCCACACCAGCCTGGCCGGCGAGGTCAAGCGCCGCCAGCAGGTCCTCAAGGACGCGGGCAACGTCGCCGACATCGGCCACTACGCCGCCCTGCGCGCCAAGCAGCCCGAGCTCGAGCTGGAGGCGTTGCCCCATCTCTTCGTCGTCATCGACGAGTTCGGGGAGCTCCTCACCGCCAAGCCCGACTTCATCGACCTGTTCCTGTCCATCGGCCGCATCGGCCGCTCCATCGGCGTCCACCTGCTGCTCTCCAGCCAACGCATCGAATCCGGCAAGCTCAAGGGCCTGGAGACCTACCTCTCCTACCGGCTCGGCCTGCGCACCTTCTCCGCCGATGAGTCCCGCACCGTCCTGGACACGGTCGACGCCTTCCAGCTGCCGCCACTGCCGGGCTTCGGCTATCTCAAGGTCGACACATCGACGTACGAACGCTTCAAAGCGGGCTACGTCTCCGGCGCACACCGCGGCCCGGCCCTGACCGGCCAGTCCGATGACGAACCCCTCGCCTGGCTCTATCCCACCTACAACACCGGGCAGGCCCCCCAGGCCGACGCGCCATCAGAACCGCCCATGCGGGAGCGGGAGACCGGCCCGACGGTCCTTTCGGCCATGGTCGACCAGCTCTGCACCGCCGCTCCCCCCGTACGCCGCATCTGGCTGCCCCCGCTGCCCGACGCCCTCACCCTCGACCGGGCCGCCGGCCCCGTCCAAGCCTCCGAACGCGGCCTTCACCTCGCCCGGCGGGGCGATGACGCGATGCGCGTACCCCTGGGCGTACTCGACGACCCGGCCAAACAGTGGCAGGAACCCTGGTTCCTGGACCTGACCGTCGCGGGCGGTCATACCGCCGTCATCGGCGGCCCGCAGTCCGGCAAGACGACCCTGCTGCGCACCCTCGCGCTCGCCCTGTCCCTCACCCACACCCCGGCCGACGTCGCCGTGTACGGCCTGGACCTGGTCGGCGGCGGGCTCTCCGCCCTGGCCGGTCTTCCGCACGTCGGCGGCATCGCGGGCCGCGCCGACCACGAACGCGCCGCGCGCACCGTGGCCGAGGTCCGCGCCCAACTCGCCCTGCGCGAAGAGCTGTTCCGCGAGTACGGGATCGACTCCGTCGACCAGCTGCGCCACCTGCGGGCACGGGGCAGACTGACCGAACTCGGTTCGACCGACATCGTCCTGCTCATCGACGGATTCGGCGCGCTGCGCGACGAGTTCTCCGAGCTCGACGACACCGTCGCCGACCTCCTCAAACGTGGCAGCGGCTACGGCATCCACATCGTGGCCGGCATGCTGCGCTGGAACGACGTACGCATCGCCACCCAGTCCATGTTCGGCTCGCGTGTCGAGCTGCGTCTCAACGACCCTTCGGACTCGA
The DNA here is from genome assembly GCF_020026305.1 of Streptomyces sp. 135. Taxonomy (NCBI): domain Bacteria; kingdom Bacillati; phylum Actinomycetota; class Actinomycetes; order Kitasatosporales; family Streptomycetaceae; genus Streptomyces; species Streptomyces sp. 135. The sequence continues at coordinate 2,520,096 of NZ_CP075691.1, forward strand.
GTGTCGACCGCAAGCTGTCCGAGACGCTGACCGCGGACACTCCGGGCCGGGTCCTGACCGACGCCAAGCTCTTCGCCCAGACCGCCCTGCCCCGCATCGACGGCCGACCCGCCACCGGCGACCTCGGCCCCGCCCTGGAGCGCGCGGCCCGCACGCTGCGGGCGAGCTGGCACGGCGAACTCGCCGCGCCGGTAAGGGTGTTGCCCACCGCGCTGCCCGCCGCGAAACTGCCCTCACCCACCGCCGAGCCCTCCCGCATCCCGCTCGGCGTCGACCAGGACGCCCTCGCCCCGGCCCACCTCGACCTGTTCGGCAGCGACCAGCACCTGCTGGTCCTCGGCGACAACGAATGCGGCAAGACGAACCTGCTGAAGCTGATCACCCGGCAGCTCATCGACCGCCACGGCGACAAGGACCTGGTCTTCGGCGTCTTCGACCCGCGCCGGGGTCTGCGCGGCACCGTCCCCGAGCCCTACCGCGGCGGCTACGCCCACAACGCCAAGCTCGCCGCCGCCCTCGCCACCGGCATCGCGGGCGAACTCGAAAAGCGCCTCCCGGAGACCGCCGACCCCGACACGATCGCCGACGGGCCCGGCTTCACCGGCCCCCGCATCGTCATCCTCGTAGACGACTACGACATCCTCACCACCGCGGGCCAGCAGCCCCTGGCGCCCTTCCTGCCCTACGTCTCCTCCGCCCAGGACATCGGCCTGCACTTCGTCATCACCCGCCGCGTCGCCGGAGCCTCCCGCGCCCTGTACGAGCCCTTCCTCACCACCCTGCGCGAGACCGGCGCCACCGCCCTGCTCATGACCGGCGACCGCACCGAAGGCCAGCTCTTCCCCGGCCTCTACGCCTCCACCCAACCCCCCGGCCGCGGCACCCTGGTCCGCCGCGGCCGACGCCACCAGATCATCCAGACCGCCCTCGCCCCAGAGACCGACACCACCGACACGGAGACCCAGCGACCGTGACCAAGGACGTCATCGCCCTCACGCCCACGATGCCCGACATCGACGTCCTGCTCGCCGGGCTCTTCGCGGGCGGCCCCTCCCTGGGCGTCACCAGCGTGCACGAGGGAGCCGTCGTCCAGCTCTGCACCCCGGACGGCCGCCCTCTCGTTTCCGTCGAAGCGCCCCTCCTCATTCAGGTCCCCGGCGAGGCGCAGCGCCTGCTCGGAGCCGAAGTGGCCGCCCCCCGCGTCCCGTTCTGGTGGACCGAAGCCCGCGCCTCCACCGCCGTCGAGGAGGGCGAGCGGCTCGCCGGTTCGTTCGCCGGACGCCTTGCCGCCGTGCTCGACGGCACGGTCTGGCCGCCGGAAGCCGCCCACACAGATGTCGTCCCGCTCACCCCCGAGACCGCCACCGCCGCCCCCGCGGCGCCGGACTCGGCACCTCCCGCCGTCGACGTCCTCACCGACAAGGCCGCGGTCGTCATCCAGGACCGCCCCGTCGTGGCGATGACCAGCTGGCTGGCCGACGCCCTGCGCACGGCTGCCGCCGGCGGCCTGGCCCTGCAGATCGTCACGCCACCACACACCAGGCTCACCCTGCCCACCCGCACCGCCTTGCACGGGCACCCCAACCGCTGGGTCGTGCAGGACCCCGGCTGCGGGTACTACGACGGCCTCTCCGGTGCCGAACTCCACTGGCAGGACGGCCACTTCACGCCGGTGAGGTCCGCGGACGGAAAGACCCGGGTGGCCGAAGCCTTCAAACCCAGGACCGCACCCGACGCTCCGGGCGCGCGCCAGCTGGGCCTCTCCCTTCACACGACCCACCCCGCAGACGAACACCTCCTGCTCGGCGGCGCCCTGGAAGCCGCCTGGCAGGCCCTCACCGGTACTTCACCGGCCGGATGGTCCACCGCCGAACCCATCTGCCTGCCCTGGTCCCGACGCCAGATGACCGAGCTGGCCCGCTCCCGTGCCCAGCGGTCCGCCCCCACGTGGCTGACCACCATCGGCACCCCCGAGCGCCCGGCCATCGCCACCACCCGCGTCACCCACACCTCGTCGGGCATCGAGGAGCACATCGTCCTCACCCTCGGTTACGGCGCCGACGAAGCCCCGCCCCTGGACGCCGTCGCCCCGCTGGCCGAGACCCTCGCCACCGAGCACGGCCTGGCCTCCATGCTCACCACACTCCGCACCGCCGGCCGGGATCTCACCGTCCCGCCCGGGTTCGAGGCCCCGCCGATCCCCCTCGCCTTCACCCTGGGCGCGGACGCAGTGAACGAGATCGGCCGCAGCCACGCCCAGCACCCACAGGCCGGCGCCCGCCCCACCCGACTCGGCCCCGCAGCCCGGCCCGCACTCCACTACCCCCTGGGAGACGGCACCGACCCAGGCTCCTGGGCGACACTCCAGCAGCTCAGCCGGCACCTGAAGCGGACACAGGAGGGAGCGTGAGGGACGGTGCGGGGAGCTGATCCGGTCGGGGGTGGAAGCGGCCGGTGGCGGCGGGGAGGCAGTGGCGGCGGCCGGTGGCGGTGCGGAGGCACGTGGCGGCCGAGTGCTGCCGCGGGACCCGTCCCGGCCACCCTTAGCCGGCCAGAGGCCCTGACGGGCAGACGAGTCGGGCTGTACGCCGGGTTCTGTGCCGCGGGTCCTCGCGGACGTCGCGGCGACGGCCATCCATCTAGGGCCGGCATTGCTGCCGGCCTCGTGCGGTCTACCCGCGGACTCGGGCGGGCAGCCCTCGAACGTCCGCGCAGAGCGCCTCTTACCGCGCTCCTTTTGACCTTGCTCCAGGTGGGGTTTACCTAGCTGCCCAGGTCACCCTGGGCACTGGTGGTCTCTTACACCACCGTTTCACCCTTACCGAGGACCGAGGTCCCCGGCGGTCTGTTTTCTGTGGCACTGTCCCGCGGGTCACCCCGGGTGGCCGTTAGCCACCACCTTGCCCTGTGGAGCCCGGACGTTCCTCGGGAAGGGCCCCCGAAGGGGTCTTCACGCGGCCGTCCGCCCGGCTCGTCTGCCGTGCCGACCATGTTACCCGGCGGGAGATCCGCCCCGGTGCCGTGCCCGCCGTCGCCGTCGCCGCCGTCGCCAGGAACGAACCCGCGAGGATCAGCGCGAAGGCCGCCACGACGTCCGCCGTCAGGGGCTCGGAGAGGAACGTGACGCCCGCCGCCACCGCGACGGCCGGATTGACGTACGTGAAGACGACCGCCCGGGTCGGGCCCGCCTCCCGGATCAGTTCGAGGAAGACGACGAAGGCCAGTGCCGTGCAGATCACGCCGAGGCCCGCGAGGGACAGGAGCGTGGGGGTGTCGGGCACCGTGCCGGGCCACGTCGCCGCCGCGGCGGGGGCGTAGACCAGGGCGGCCAGGACCAGGCACGGCGCGATCAGCTGGAGGGTGGGTACGTCGCGGAGGTGGCGGGCCACGATCAGGGGGGCCACGGCGTAGCCGAGCGCGGTGAGCATGACCTCTGTCAGGGACCACGCGTCGCCGCCCGTGAGGTGCGGCACCGTGAGGACCGCGACGCCCGCCAGGCCGAGGCCCAGGCCCGTGAGGCGGCGGGCGCCCAGGCGTTCCGTGTCGCCGAAGAAGCGGGCCAGGAGCGCGCCGATGATCGGGACGGCGGCGATGAGCAGCCCGGCCGTGGAGCTGGAGATGCGGCGCTCGGCGTCGGTCAGGGTCCACCACGGGCCGATGATCTCGACGCAGGCGAAGGCCAGCATGGGGCGCCAGTGGGTTTTCAGTACGCGGGGCAGTCCGCCCTGTCGTACGGCGAACGGAAGCAGGAGTGCCGCGCCCAGCGCGCAGCGCGTGAAGACCACCATCGACGGGGACAGGTCGCTGTCCACCGCCACTTTGATCATGAAGTACGGGATGCCCCACAGGACACCCATCAGGGAGAAGAGGAACCAGGCGCGTGCCGTCATGCGGGCAGTCTCGGGCGCGCCGGCGCCCTCTGTCTTGAACGCTGTTGCGGCCTGACGCTGTCGCGGTACGCCGCCGGGGTCACTCCGAGGACCCTGCGGAACCAGCGGGTGAGGTGCGCCTGGTCTGCGAAGCCCACGAGGGAGGCCGCCTCGGCGGGGCGCAGGCCCGCCTCCAGGTGGGCGCGGGCCCGCTTGACCCGGTGCTGGGCGAGCCAGGCGTAGGGCGGCATGCCCGTCGACGTACGGAAGGCGCGCAGGAGCTGGTAGCGGGAGAGGCCGAGCGGGGCGGCGAGTTCGGCGAGGGAGGGCGGGGCGAGGAGTTCGTCGGCGAGCCGGTCCCGGACGGTGCGGGTGATGTGGTCGGCGCCGGGGCCGCGCCCAAGGGAGGCGTGGTCGGTGAGGGGGCGGGCGCCGCCGTGTCTGCGGGCGAGCGCCGTGAGCAGCCACGGGAGGCGGGACTCGGCCTCCAGCGGGTCGGCGTGGGCGCTCAGCTCGGTGTGGGCGGCGCGCAGGGCCGCCGCCAGTTGGGGGTCGTCGACCAGCGGGTCGGGGAAGTGCGGCGGGGTGGCGGTGGCCTCGGTGAGGAGGGACGGCGCGGGGTACATGGCGCGGTAGGCGTAGCCGTCGGTGGCGCCGGGGCCGCCGGTGTGCACCTCTCCGGGGGCGAGGACGACGATGGAGCCGGGCCCGACGTGCAGCCGCCCGCCCCGGTAGTCGATGATCTCGGTCCCGCCGACGCAGACGCCGACGGTGAACTCCTCGTGGTAGTGCGGGGCGTAGCGGTGCCGGTCGAAGCGGGCGGTCAGCAGGTCGAGGGAGTCGCCGCCCGGGCCGAGGGGCGCCCTGGCCCAGTGTGCGTGCTCGCGGGGACGCCCCGCCGCCCGTGCCGCCTGGTTGCCCATGTCGTCCGTGCCGCCTATGCCCATGTGCTGCCCGCTCCCCCGGTGCCGCGCCGCGCGGCCTGTGCCCTCGTGCCCTCACGCTCTCTCAGGAGTGCAACGCCCGCGTGCCCTTCCGCCATGCCGCGTCGAGGTCGACGCCGTCCGGGAACCGTCCGTGGATCTCCAGGATGACCATGCCGTGCCCGAACGCCCATAGGGCACGGGCCAGGTCGACGTCCCCGGCGCAGGCCCGCATCAGGGGGGCCGCGGCCCGCTCCTCCAGGCCCTCGGGGAGGGCGTGGCGCGGGAGGGGGCGCTCGGTGGCCAGGCGGTAGAGGTGCGGGTGGCGCAGGGCGTAGGCGCGGTAGGCGTCGGTGAGGGCGTCGAGGGAGCCGGGCGCCTCGGCCTCGGCGGCTTCGCAGACCGCGGCGGACTCGTCCAGCATCTGCGCGATCAGTTGCACCTCCACCGCGGACTTGTCGGGGAAGTGCTTGTAGAGGGAGGGCGCCTTGATGCCGAGCCGGTCGGCGAGGAGACGCATCGTGAGCTTCTCGGCCCCGGACTCCTCCAGCAACTCCCGGGCCGCGGCGACGATCTCCCTGGCCCGGGGGGTGAGGTGTCGCCCCCACGCCGGGCGGCCGTGCGTCCCGTGCTGGTCAGCCACGCTGGAACCCTTCCTTCGTACGCAGTCCATAGCCGAAGGCGCGATCGTACGAGATGTGGGCGAGCCAGCCGCACAGGGCCGCGAGGACGGGTGCCCAGACCGCCTGCCCGACGGTGTGGACGGCGACGATGAGCGCGGCGGGGACCAGGGCGCGGTGGGCGGCGTTGTAGAACGGGGCGGCGCGGGGCGGGAGTTGGCCTCGCGACATATGGGGCGCGTCGCGGACTCCGACGAGGAAGGTCAGGTCGGGCGCGACGAAGAAGAAGACGGCGAGCAGGCCCGCGACCCAGCCATGGTCGACGGCTTCGAGGACGGCGAGGACGGACCAGACCACGGCGTTGGCGAACCAGACGAGGCGGCGGACGACGGCGAGGCCGGTGGGCTTCGCGGTGGTACTGGACGTGATGGTGGCCATGCGGGCTCCCCCATGGAATGGCTAACGGCGTTAGCTTCTGGTCTCGCCAAGTTATGGCTAACAGCGTTAGCCGTCAAGGGGCCGGGAGGGCGCGGAACGTCCGTCGGGCCGCCCTTGACCTCCTTGACTCCCTGACTCCTTGACCTTGCCGCGGCGTCAACGTTTCTACTGAGCCCATGCGGATCGGAGAGCTCGCCGGCATCGTCGGCGTCACCACGCGCGCCATCAGGCACTATCACCATCTGGGCCTGCTTCCCGAGCCCGGGCGGCTGCCCAACGGCTACCGCGAGTACGGGCTGCGCCACGCCGCGGCCCTGGCCCGGGTCCGACGCCTGACCGAACTCGGCCTCGGCCTGACCGAGGTCCGTGACGTCCTCGCCGACGACGCGGGCCGGGACCTCGCGGAGGTTCTCGCCGAGCTGGACGCGGACCTCGCCCGGCAGGAGGCCGTGATCAAGAAGCGCAGGGAACGGCTGCGGAGCCTGTCGGCCGACGCGGCGGAGGGCCGGCTGCCGGCCGAGGGGCCCGTGTCCGCCGAAGTCGCCGCCGTCTTCCGCGAGATGGAGCGCTCCACGGCAGCGGGCACTCGGCCGGAATCGGCGATCGCCACGAAGGACCGGGAGGTGCTGGTCTTCCTCGACGCCGCGTTTCACGACTCCGCGGCCGCGCCGCCCGAGGACCGTGACCGCTTCCTCGCCGCGTTGCGCCCGGCGCTCGGCACGCCGGGCGCCGCCGACCGGGCGCATGAGGTGTACACCATGCTTGATGCCCTGGCCGACCACGTCGACCTCGCGGACCCGGCCACGGAACGGGCGGTGGACGAGGCGGCCCACGCACTCGCGCACGCTTTCGGTGACGCACTCCCGGCAGCGCCGCTCGCCGGACCGGGCGCTGAGCCGGAGCCAGGGGCCGGCGCGGAGCCAGAGGCCGGCGCGGAGCCAGAGGCCGGGGCGAGGCCAGAGCCCGGCGCCGAGCCGAAGCCCGACGCGAAGCCAAAGCCCGACCCGAAGACAGAGCCCATCGTGGGCGGCTCACCCGAGGCGAAGGCCTTTCTCGGCGCGGTTTTCGCCGACCTCGCCCCCACCCAGGCGGAGGCAGTCCGCCGCGCGGTGGGTCTGCTGTCGGCCGCCGAGCGGGGAGGCACCGAGTGAAGAGGCACGGGACCGGGATGACTCTTCACCGGGCGCTGCGGTACGTCGCGTACGCGATCCTGCCCGCCGAACTCGCCTTGCTGTGTTGCTTATTGGCGGGCGCGACACTGCCGCGCCCGTTGGTGTTCGCTGTCGAGGCCGGGGTCGCCCTGTCGCTGGCCGTGGAGACCGCGGGGCTCCTGCTCCTGTACCGGCGGGGCGGGGCCGGCGCCGTCAAGGACGTCGTGCCCGAGCCGGTGCGGCGGCTCGTCGGACATGAGGTGCGTGTCCTGACGAGCCTCGCCCTGTGGCCCGCGCGGCACCGCTACGGGGTACGGCCCGGAATCGATCAGGCCTTCGGCCATGCCCGGGGCCAGACGGCGCCGCTGCTCGGCCTCGCCTTCGTCTGCGCCGCCGAGACCTGGGGGATGGCGATGCTGCTGCGCCCCTGGCCGGTCGCCCACTACGCGGTGCTGGCCGTCGACGTCTACACCCTCGTCCTGGTCCTCGGGATGCACGCGGCCTCCGTGACCCGTCCGCACGTGCTGTCGCCCGGTGAACTGCGGATACGCCACGGCGCCCACCGTGACCTGCGGATTCCCTTGGAGCGGATCGCCTCCGTACGGGACGAGCCGCGCTACGCGCACGAGGCCGTCGACGGAGTCCTGAACATCACGGTCGCCGCGCGGACCTCGCTCACCCTGGAGCTGTCCGAGCCCGTCATCGATGCCGGGCTTCTCGGGAAGCGGCGCGCGGTGACGACGGTGCGGCTGCATGCCGACGAGCCGGCGGAGCTGTTGGCCGCGCTCAGGGATCGCCTGCCCCGCGCTCACGCGGACGCCGGCCGAACCGTCACGCGGGCGTGAACCGCACCTTCGCCGTCGCCGGGTCCGCCCGCGTGAGGCGTACGCGCAGGCGCTCGCCCAGCGGCAGTTCCGCGGGGCCGCCCTCGACGCGGGCCACGATCGCCGGGTCGGTCAACTGCACGATGCCGGCGGTCGGTTCGTGGTCCTTCACGTCCACCACCACCGCGTCGAAGAGCTCGCCGACCCGGTCCTTGAGCAGCGCGGCCTCGACGATGTCCACGCACTCCCGTTCCACCATGTTGCCGCGCCGGGTGCCCTCCGCCATCTCCTTGGGCAACTCGTCCAGGGCGGCCAGTACCCACTGCGGGACGCCCGCGCCCGCGCAGGCCGCGAGGCAGAGCTCGGAGGCGTAGCGGTCGACGAGGCGGCGCAGGGGCGCGGTGCAGTGGGCGTAGGGGGCGGCGACCGCGGCGTGCAGGGTGTGCTCGGGGATCTCGCCGCCGCTGAACGCCGTGTAGCCCGCGCCGCGCAGCAGCGTCGTGCACTCCTGGAGGAAGGCGGCGTGGTGCGGCTGCCGGGGGTCGAGGGTGCGTACGAGCTCCGCGTACGGGACGTGGTGCGGCCAGTCGACGTGCAGCGCCTTGGCGGTGCGGCGCAGGCGGCCGACCGCGCCGTCGGGGGCGGTCGGCAGGGTCCGCAGGATGCCCGTACCGGAGTCGATCATGAGCTGGGCGGCGGCCATGCCGGTGAGCAGGGAGATCTGGGCGTTCCAGCCGTCGGCGGGCAGGGGGGCGCGGTAGGCGAGTTCGTACGTGCCGTCGCGCTCGACGATCTCCTGCTCGGGCACGTTGAGGGAGATGCCGCCGCGGTCGACCTCCAGGCTCTCGCGCAGTGTCCCGATGTCCCGCAGCAGGCCGACCGGCTCCTCCGCCGTGCCGTCGTCGATGGCGCGCTGCACCCCTTCGTAGTCCAGTTTCGCCCGGCTGCGTACGAGGGCACGGCGTACGTCGGTGTGCTCGGCGCGGCCGTCCCCGTCGAGGTCGATCGTCCACAGGACCGCCGGGCAGACCTGGCCGCGGAGCAGGCTGGCGGCGCCCTCGCTCAGGGCCGTGGGGTGCAGCGGGACCTTCTCGTCGGGGAAGTAGAGCGTGGTGACGCGGCGGTGGGCCTCGGCGTCGATCGCGCCACCGGGCGTGACGTACGCCGCGACGTCGGCGATCGCGTACCGCACGCGGTAGCCGCCGCCCTCGCGCCGTGACAGGTGCATGGCCTGGTCGAGGTCGACGGAGGTGGGCGGGTCGATGGTGAAGAAGGGGATGTCCGTCACGTCGTGGTCCGGCAGCCGGGGCGTCGCGGCGGCGCGTTCCGCCTCCGCGAGGACATCGGCGGGGAAGGCGTCGGGCACGTCGAGTGTCGTACGCAGTGCACGCAGCGCGGCCCGCAACGGAGCCTCCGCTGCGCCGGTCACACGGAGCTGGCGGCGCGGCATGTCCCGAGCGTAGGGCGGACCGCTGCTCCCGGCATGCCGAACGGGGGAGCGCCTCCCCATCCCCCACGCCCCCGGCAAGGACCTCACACCCCGTACCCTTTCGCAGGGGCCGCACCCCCTCCCTCGTACCGCCTAAGGAGTCCGCTCGTGCTCGTCCTGCTGCCGCCGTCCGAAGGCAAGGCCTCGTCCGGGCGGGGTGCTCCGCTCAAGCCCGAGACGCTGTCGTTGCCGGGGCTCGCCGAGGCTCGGCGGACCGTGCTCGACGAGCTGGTCGAGCTGTGCGCCGCCGACGAGGAGAAGGCGCGGCTCGTGCTCGGGCTCAGCGAAGGGCTGCGGGGTGAGGTCGCCAAGAACGCCGAGCTGCGTACGGCGGGCGCCCGTCCCGCGGGCGAGATCTACACGGGCGTGCTGTACGACGCCCTGGACCTGGCCTCGCTCGACGCCGCCGCCAAGCGCCGCGCCGCCCGCTGCCTGCTCGTCTTCTCCGGGCTGTGGGGCGCCGTCGGCGTGAGCGACAAGATCCCCTCCTACCGCTGCTCGATGGGCGTGAAGCTGCCGGGCCTCGGGGCGCTCGGCGCGTTCTGGCGTACGCCGATGGCCTCCGTGATGCCCGAGGCGGCGGGTGACGGGCTGGTCCTCGACCTGCGGTCGTCGGCGTACGCGGCGGCCTGGAAGCCCAAGGGCGAGGTGGCGGGGCGGACGGCGACCGTGCGGGTGCTGCACGCGCAGCTGGTGGACGGGGTCGAGAAGCGGTCCGTGGTCTCGCACTTCAACAAGGCGACGAAGGGCCGCATCGTCCGGTCCCTGCTGACCACGGGCGCCCGGCCCGAGGGCCCCGCCGAGCTGGTGGAGGCGCTGCGGGACCTGGGGCATGCGGTGGAGGCGGAGCCCCCCGCGAAGGCGGGCAGGCCGTGGGCACTGGACGTGGTGGTACGGGACGTGCACTGAGCGGAGCGCCCGAGAACGGCACGCGCACCGTGACCGCGGGCCGGTTCGACCCGGCCCGCCACGCGGCGCACGGCAGCGTGGCTTCGACCCGGCCCGGCCCGCCACCCGGCGCACGGCAGCGGCGCACAGCACTCGTACACACCCCCAGTCCCCCGGTCACCCCCCGTCGACCGCCACGGAGCCGCCTCCTCCCCCCGCACGCAGCCCACCCAGCAACCGCTCCAGCGCCCGCTCCGTCAGGGCCGGTGCCTGCGGCGAGGCGTCGCCCCCGCGGGCCAGCCACAGCGCCGCCTCGTTCATCGCTCCCGAGAGCAGGCGTGCCAACGGCTCCACCGGCTGCTCGGCGATGACCCCGGACACCACCAGCGTGTCCAGCGCCTGGGCCAGGTGCCGGGCGGAACCGTCCTCGTCCATGGCCCGCCACTCGTCCCACCCGAGCACGGCCGGCGCGTCGACCAGGACGATGCGCCGCACCACCGGATCACGCCCGGCGGCAAGGAAGGCCCGGCAGCCCGCCAGCAGCTGCTCCCAGGGGTCCTCGTGGCGCTCGGCGGCGGCCGCGACCCGCTCCCCCAGCTCTTCCTGCACCTCGGCGACGACCGCGCGGAACAGCCCCGCCTTGCTCTCGAAGTGGTGGTAGGCGGCCCCCTTGGTGACCCCGGCCGCCCGCGCCACGTCGGCGAGGACCACGGCGTGGTATCCGTCGGCGGCGAATCTCCGCCGCCCCTCGGCCAGCAGGGCCCGCCGTGTCGCCGCCCGTTGCTCGGCCCTGGTGACCGCCATCCCGCCCGCTCCTCTCACCGTTTCACATACCCCGGGTATGTTAGCGTCCCGTTTCACATACCCGAGGTACGCCAAAACGGGCGCCCCGTACGACGAGCAGAGGAGCCACCCGCCGTGAAGACCAAGCTCGGCAGCTTCTATCCGGTGATCGCCACCCGCGACGTGGCCGCCGCACGCGACTTCTACGTCCGCCACTTCGGCTTCGAGGCGACCTTCGAGGCCGACTGGTACGTGAGCCTCCACCGCCCGGACGCCCCGCAGTACGAACTCGCCCTGCTCGACCACACCCACCCCACCCTCCCGGAAGGGCACCGCACGCCGGTGCGGGGCGGCCTCCTGCTCAACTTCGAGGTCGACGACGTCGACGCCGAGCACCGCAGGCTGGTCGGGCAGGCGGGCCTGCCGGAGGTGCTCTCCCTGCGTACGGAGGACTTCGGGCAGCGCCACTTCATCGTCGCCGCGCCGGACGGCGTACTGATCGACGTCATCACCGTGGTGGCGGCGGGCGAGGAGTACGCGGAGCAGTACACACCCGGGCACGCCCCGCAGGGCGGCTGATCGGACCGCCATTCGGTTGCAGCATGCGCAACGCCCTTTGCGTGTGCTGCGCGGTGACGGGCACTATGCCCCCATGGTTCCTGACTCGCCCTCCGCGCCGCCGTACGCCGCACCCTCCGTGCCCTACGCGCCCTCCCCCGCCCCCTCCGTTCTCGACCTCGCCCCCGTCGTCCCCGTGGTCGTCGTGGAGGACCTCGCCGACGCCGTGCCGATGGCGCGGGCCCTGGTGGCCGGAGGCCTGCCCGCGATCGAGGTGACGCTGCGGACGCCGGTCGCGCTCGACGCGATCCGGGCCATCGCCGCCGAGGTGCCGGACGCGGTCGTCGGCGCCGGCACCGTGATATCCGCGCGGAACGTCGCCGACTCCGTGGCGGCCGGCGCCCGCTTCCTCGTCAGCCCCGGCTGGACGGAGTCACTGCTGGCGGCGATGGAGGGGTCCGGGGTGCCGTTCCTGCCCGGCGTCTCGACGACCTCGGAGGTCGTGGCGCTGCTGGAACGCGGCGTCAGTGAGATGAAGTTCTTCCCCGCGGAGGCCGCCGGCGGAACCGCCTACCTCAAGTCCCTCGGCGGCCCACTGCCCCAGGCCCGCTTCTGCCCGACCGGCGGCATCACGCCCGGCACCGCGCCGACGTATCTCGCACTGAAGAACGTCGGCTGTGTGGGCGGCAGTTGGATGCTGCCCTCCGACGCCGTCGCGGCGAAGGACTGGGCGCGCGTGGAGTCCTTGGCGCGGGAGGCCTCCACCCTGCGGTGACGCTCCGGGCGCCCTACCGCAGGTGCGACGTGTCGTTCAGGAGGCGCAGTGAGGCGTTGCCGTCGGCGTAGTACGCCACCGCTGATACCGAGGCCGCCGCCAGTTCCATGCGGAACAGGGACTCCGGCGGGGCGCCGAGCGCGAGGCGCACCAGGGTCTTGATGGGCGTCACGTGGGTGACGAGCAGGACCGTGCGGCCCGCGTACGCCGAGGTGAGGCGGTCGCGGGCGGAGGCCACCCGGCGGGAGACCGCCGCGAACGACTCACCGCCCGGCGGCGCCACCTTCGGTGAGGCCAGCCAGGCGTTCAGCTCCTCGGGGTGGCGCTCGCGCACCTCGCCGAAGGTGAGCCCTTCCCAGGCCCCGAAGTCCGTTTCGCGCAGGCCGTTCTCGATGTGGACGTCGAGCCCTAGGCGGGCGGCGACGGTGTGCGCGGTCTCCTGGCAGCGCTTGAGCGGCGAGGAGACGATCGCCTGGATCGTGCCGCGCGCCGCGAAGGCGGCCGCCGCGCGCTCGGCCTGCTCACGCCCCACGGCGGACAGGGACGGATCGGTGCCGCCGCTCCCGGAGAACCTCTTCTCGGGCGTCAGCGGGGTCTCGCCGTGCCGCAGCAGTACGAAGGTGGCGGGCGCTCCGAGGTCGGCGGGGGCCGCCCAGCCGACGGGCGGGGTCGTCCGCGCCGCGCCGCTCGCCGCCCGCCGGTCGGCGCTCTCACCGGTCGCCACAGCCCCGCCGGTCGCGACGGCCTCACCGGTCACGACAGCGCCGCCGGTCGCCACAGCCTCACCGGTCGCCACGGCCTCACCGGCGACGGCGGTCGCATCATCCACGGGGTCGCCGTCACGTCAGCCGAAGGCCTCGCCCCGCCAGTGCCGCCCGCGCCCTCGCCGCCCCGCCACCGCGTCACCCGGCGGGCCGGACGGCTCCGGTGCGGCGGCGGCCGCCGCGCGCGCGGCCCTCGCGTCCAGCTCCGCGGTCGACGCCGACGGCGACCACGCCACGCCCCGCCTGCCCGCGTCCATCGCCTCGTTGGCGAGCCGGTCCGCGTGCTTGTTCTTCTCGCGCGGGATCCACTCGTACGTCACCTGGGACGACGGGAAGACCCGCGCCGCCTCGGCCGCGAGCGGCTTCATGTCGGGGTGCTTGATCTTCCAGCGGCCCGACATCTGCTCCACGACGAGTTTGGAGTCCATGCGGACGTGGACGGAGGCCCTCGGGTCGAGCTGGTGGGCGGCCTTCAGGCCGGCCACCAGGCCCTTGTACTCCGCGACGTTGTTCGTCGCGACGCCGATGTACTCCGCGGCCTCCATCAGGGTCTCCCCCGTGGCCGCGTCGATGACCACCGAGCCGTAGCCCGCGGGCCCCGGGTTGCCCCGGGAGCCGCCATCGGCCTCGACGATGAACTCGCGCATGGAGCAGGGTCCTTACAGGCCGGACTCGGACGTACGGACCAGGATGCGACGGCAGTTCTCGCACCGCAGGACGGTGTCGGGGGAGGCCGCCTTCACTTCGTTGACCTCGGTGATGTTGAGCTCCAGGCGGCAGCCCTCGCAGCGCCGCTGGTAGAGCTTGGCCGCGCCGACGCCGCCCTGCTGCGCGCGGAGCTTGTCGTACAGCTTGAGGAGGTCGGCCGGGATGGAGGCCGAGACGACCTCGCGCTCCTTGGTGGCCGTGGCCATCTCGCGGTCGAGCTCCTCGGACGCGGCGTCCCTGCGGCCCGTCGCGTCGTCGATCTTCGCCTGGATCGAGGAGACCCGCTCGGTCAGCTCGGCGACCCGCTCCTGCGCGGACTCCCGGCGCTCCATGACCTCCAGGACGACGTCCTCCAGGTCACCCTGGCGCTTGGCGAGCGAGGCGATCTCGCGCTGGAGGTTCTCCAGGTCCTTGGGGGACGAGACCGCGCCGGAGTCCAGGCGCTGCTGGTCGCGGGCCGCGCGCTGACGGACCTGGTCGACGTCCTGCTCCGCCTTGGTCTGCTCGCGGGCGCAGTCGCCCTCCTCGGTCGTCGAGGCGACGAGGAGGTCGCGCAGCTGCGTGAGGTCCTTGGTCAGCGACTCGATCTCGGCGTGCTCGGGAAGGGACCTCTTCTTGTGCGCGAGCTGCTGAAGTCGGGTGTCCAGGGCCTGGACGTCGAGCAGTCGGATCTGGTCGGCGGGCGCGGCGTTCAGTTGGGGGCTCCTGTTGAGTTCGGGGTTGAGGCCGCGTGGGCGGTCCAGGGGTCGGTGACCGTGTGCGAGACGTGGACGCGAAGGCCCCATCCGTTGCGGTCGGAGATCTGATCGAGCTGGGCTGCGGCCAGCTCGCACCAGGGCCACTCGGTGGCCCAGTGGGCGGCGTCGAGCAGCGCCAGCGGTGTGCGTTCGCGGGCCTCGGAGGCCGGGTGGTGGCGCAGGTCGGCGGTGAGGAAGGCGTCCACACCGGCGGCGCGCACGTCGTCGAAGAGGCTGTCGCCGGAGCCGCCGCTCACCGCGACGGTGCGGATCAGCGCGTCCGGGTCGCCCGCGGCGCGGATGCCCTGCGCGGTGGCGGGCAGCCGCTTCGCCGCGCGCTCGGCGAGCTCGGCGAGGGTCAGCGGGTGTTCGAGCTCGCAGATCCTGCCGAGCCCGCGACGGCCGTGGCGGTCGGTGGGGTCCGGCACGAGGGGGCGTACGACCCGCAGGTCGAGGGCGCCCGCGAGCGCGTCGGAGACGCCCGGGTCGGCGCGGTCGGCGTTGGTGTGCGCGACGTGCAGCGCGACGTCGTTCTTGATGAGGTCGTGGACGACGCGGCCCTTGAAGGTGGAGGCCGCGACCGTCGTCGTACCGCGCAGGTAGAGCGGGTGGTGGGTGACCAGGAGCTGGGCTCCGAGCCGCACCGCCTCGTCGGCGATCTCCTGGACGGGGTCGACGGCGAAGAGGACCCGGGAGACCTCCGCGTCGGGGTCTCCGCAGACCGTGCCGACCGCATCCCAGCTCTCGGCCAGATCGGCGGGCCACAGGGCGTCGAGGGCGGCGATGACTTCAGACAGACGGGGCACGGGGAAAGGCTACCTTCCCGCTGCGCTCGGCATACCTGGCCTTACCTGGAGTGGCCGGGCGGCTACGGAGCGCCCCCTCCTCAGGGCTGTGCGGATGCGTCTGCGGGTCTTCTGTGGTTGCTCGCGCAGCCCCGCGCCCCTTACGGGGCCCGCCTGCTACGGGGTTCCCTCACGGGGCGAGGTGGGTCTTGAGGTCGCCCAGGACCTCGTTCGCCGTGCGTCGGCCCGGTCGATCTTCTCGGGGCTGATCTCGGTGGCGAGGTCGTTGATCCGCTGGTTCTCGGGCCGCGGAGACCCGTGTCGTCGAGGACCGCTTCCCGTACGCGGCGAGCTCGCTGCCGAGGATCAAGTCCGGCTTGAGCGCGGCGATGGCTTCCAGGTTGAGGGAGTTGATCATGCCGACGTCCTTGGGGCTGCCGGCCTCCTTCTTGAGGTAGCCGGGGACGCCGTCGTCGCCCTCGGTGGGGGCGTACCCGACGGGCTTGACGCCCAGCGAGACCACGTTGCCCAGCTCGCCCACGTCGAGTACGACGACGCGCCGGGGTCGCTTCTTCAGCTCGGTCTCGCCGCGGGCGTGCTCGATCGTGCGCGGGAACTCGCCCGGCTTCGCCGTCGTGCCCATCTTCGCCATCCGCTCGGCGGCCGCGCCGCGGGGACCGGGATCGTACGGCTCGTGCGGTCCGGGGGAACTCGGACATCGGGACTCCGAAGGTGCGCTGCCCGGACCGGCCGAGCTCAGGTTCGCCTGACTTCAAGCAGTGCCGCCCCGCGCAGCACAACCGCCCCCGCCCCCTCAGGCCAACCCGGACATCTCCACCCTTCTGTGTGAAGCGGACAGCCGTGCACCCCACGTCAGCGCGTACGAACCTAGCGTCGAAGGCGGAGGTGACACCGACCATGACAGCGGCAACGATCACGGTGGACGGTTCCTACGCGGCACGGCTCGCACGGCGGGGCGACTCCTGGTTCCCCGAGCGCTGGACGCTGGACTCCCCCGAGCCCTACGCGGTGCCGCTCGCCGGCCACCAGCCCGAGGAGCCCGGCACCGAAGTGCTGCCGCTGAGCGACGGGCGCGTCCTCATCCACCGCCTGGTGGACGGACGCCACGCCTTCGCGCTGCTCTACCCCACGGGCCCGGAGACCGGCGAGATCCCCCTCGGCGGCGTGGAGTGCGAGGGCGGGTTGAGCCTGCTGCCGCCCGCCCCGGACGGCACCCGCGCCTACGCCCTCGCGGTCGGCGCCCGCTCGACGGACGTATGGCTGGTGGCGGGCGGCTCCTTCGGCCCCGAGCACGTCGCCGAGGTGCCCGGGCGCTGCTCGGGCGGCGTCTGGCTGGACCGTACGGGGCGGCTGCTCGCCCTGGACCGGGAGTCGGCCGGGTGCGTCAAGACGGTGGCCGTCGACCTGGAGCGGGGCGGCGAGGTGTCTCCGCTGCTCCAGATCGCCGAGGGGAGCGACGACCGGCTGCTGCTCGCCGACGCGGACAGCGGCCTGCTCCTCATCCGTTCGAACGCGCCGGGCCACGACCGGCTCGGCTGGGGCGTGCTCGGCGGCACCCTCCCCGTCCGCTTCCCCGAGTCGCTGCGCCTCGCGGACTGCGCGGTCACGCCGTTCGCGATCCAGCCGGGGCAGACGCTCCTCCCGGAGGGCTGCGCGGTGGCGCTGCGGATCGACGGCGCGGCGGGCACCTGGCTCGGCGTCTGGCGGCCCGCCGAGCGGCGCATGCGGCAACTGGCGGCGCCGGTGGGCTGGTTGGCCGGTTCGGGGCACTGGACGCGGGACGGCGTGCTGCGACTTCCGTACGTGACGCGGGACGTGCCCTGCGGTGTCGCGCGGGTGACGGCGCCCCCGCAGCAGCTGCCGGACGCGCCGTCGCTCAAGCCGGTACCGCCCCCCGCGCCCCGGCCCGTGCCCCTGCAACAGGCGCCCCTCGGCGGGCGGGTGGCGGCCGGTTAGACTCGGCCGGCTGCACGAAGGATCTTCTTACGGGGTGAGTAGAGAGATGTCGACCGAGGCCATAACGGAGACACAGACGGAAGCGCAGTGGACGACACAGCGGGAGACGCCGTGGACGACACAGCGCGAGACACAGTGGGAGACCGATCCGCGGCAGGCGACGGCCGCCGCGACCTCGACCGCACGGTCCGGCGCCGGTAGGCACCGCGGGCCGGTGGCCGAGCACGACGAGGCCACCGCGCCGAGGGGCCGCCACCGCAGGCAGCCGTCGGACTCCTGACGCACCGAAGCACGCACCACCACACGCACCGCGTCGCGGAGAGCCCCGCCCAAAGGCCGCCACAAGCGGCCCCCGGGCGGGGCTTCCCTGCGTTTCCACCAAGAACCGCCTACCCCGCTTTCAGAACTTCTCCCGCTTCAGGCCTTCTCCCGCTTCAGGCCGAGCACCTCGGCCGCCGCGAACGTCTCGGCCGGGGGGCGCGTCGCGTAGTACGGCGAGATCAGCTCGTCCAGCTCCTCGAAGGTGAACGCCTCCTTCGCCGCGTCGAACTTCGCCGCCACCTTGGGGCGTTCGACGATCGCGACCATCCCCCCGTGGACCACGAGCAGTTGGCCGTTGACGCGGCCGGCGGCGGGCGAGGCGAGATAGCCGACCAGCGGCGACACGTGTTCGGGCGCGAGCGGGTCCAGCCGGCCGTCCGTCGGCTCCTGGAACCCCTGGAAGACGTCCTCGGTCATCCGCGTCCGCGCGCGGGGGCAGATCGCGTTGGCCGTCACGCCGTACTTGGCGAGCGCCAGCGCCGTCGACGTCGTCAGTCCGACGATGCCGCCCTTCGCCGCCGCGTAGTTGGGCTGGCCCGCGGATCCGGCGAGGAACGCCTCCGACGAGGTGTTCACGATCCGCCCGTACACCGGGCCGCCCGCGGCCTTGGAGCGCTCGCGCCAGTGGACGGACGCGAAGTGGGTCGTGTTGAAGTGGCCCTTGAGGTGGACGCGGATGACCGAGTCCCACTCGCCCTCGCTCATCGAGAAGATCATCCGGTCCCGCAGGATGCCCGCGTTGTTGACCAGGATGTCGAGCTTTCCGTACGTGTCGACCGCCAGCCCGATCAGCGTGCGGGCCTGGTCGTGGTCCGCCACGTCGCCGGTGTGGGCCACGGCCTGCCCGCCCTTGGCCCGGATCTCGGCGGCGACCTCCTCGGCGGGCGCCGCCGACGCCTCACCGGAGCCGTCGCGCCCCGGCTGCCCGAAGTCGTTGACGACGACGCTCGCGCCGAGCCGGGCCAGTTCCAGGGCCTCGGCGCGGCCGAGCCCGCGGCCCGCGCCGGTGACGACCGCGGCCAGACCCTCAAGCGGCAGTGGCAGTGACAGTGACAGTGACATCAATGTCCCCCATGTCCTCTCAGATCTCGATGCACGTACGCAGGGCGGTCCCGGTACGCATCTGGTCGAGGGCCTCGTTGATCTCGGTGAGCCGCACCCGGTGCGTGATGAGGTTCTCCAGATCGATGCGGCCCGCCCGCCAGAGCGCGATGGCGCGTTCGTACGACTGGAGGACGTCGCCCCCGCCGTACATGGAGGGCAGGATCCGCTTCTCGTCGAAGAACAGCTCGAACATGTTGAGCTGGAGGTGGTCGTCCATGGCGCCCGCGCCGACGACGCACAGCGTGCCGCCGCGCCGCGTCGTCTCGTACGCCGTGCGGGCCGTGGCGGACTTGCCGACGACCTCGAAGACGTAGTCGAAGCCCTCGCCCGCGGTGATCCGCTGCTTGGCGTCGGCCAGCCCGTCGGGCGGGACCGCCTCCGTGGCGCCGAAGCCGAGCGCCGCCTCCCTGCGCGAGGCGACCGGGTCGACCGCGACGATCTGCGCCGCGCCCTTGAGCCTGGCCCCCTGGATCGCGGAGATGCCGACGCCACCGCAGCCGATGACGGCCACCGACGAACCGGCCCGCACGTCGGCGGTGTTGATGGCCGCGCCGAGCCCCGTGGTCACCCCGCAGCCGATGAGCGCCGCGATGTCGAAGGGCACGTCGTCGGGGATCGGCACGGCGCACCCGGCGTCGACGACGACCTCCTCGGTGAAGGTGCCCGTGCCCGCGAAGCCGAAGACGTCCCCGCCGGGGCGCTTGAAGTTGGGGGTGCCCGCGTTCATGAAACCGGCGAGACAGAGCTGGGTCTGGCCCCGCTTGCAGGCGGGGCAGGTGCCGCAGGCGGGGAGCCAGCTCAGGAGGACCCGGTCGCCCGGCGCGAGACCGCTGACGCCGTCACCGACGTCGAGGATCTCGCCGGCGCCCTCGTGGCCGGGGATGAAGGGCGCGGGCTGCGGCAGCACGCCGTTCATCGCGGAGACGTCCGAGTGGCACAGGCCGGTGGCCCGGATTCGGATCCTCACCTTGCCCGGACCGAAGCCCAACGCCTCCACGTCGTCGAGGACTTCGAGCTTGTCCTGGCCTATCTCGTGCAGTACGGCTGCGCGCATGGTGCGGCTCCTCTCGGCGTACGAAGCTCCGGGCCCGCCCCGAAGCGGCTCAGACGTGCTCGACGACGGTGTCGGCGAGGACCGGCGCGTCGTCCCGTTCGACCGCGGTGACCGTGGCCTGGACGCGGCCCTCGGTGCGCCACATGCGGATGCGCAGGGTCTCGCCGGGGAAGACGACGCCGACGAAGCGGGTGCCGTAGCTGCGCACCCGGGACACGTCGCCGTCCAGCTGCGTGTCGACGACGGCCTTGAGCGTCATCCCGTACGTGCACAGCCCGTGCAGGATCGGCTTGTCGAAGCCGGCGAGCTTCGCGAACTCGGGGTCGGCGTGCAGGGGGTTCCAGTCACCGGAGAGGCGGTAGAGCAGTGCCTGGTCCTCGCGGACGGGGCGCTCGATCTCCAGGTCGGGGTCGCCCTCGGGGGCGGGCAGCCGGGTGGAGGGTCCCCGGTCGCCGCCGAAGCCCCCTTCACCGCGTACGAAGATCTGGGCGTCGCTCGTCCACAGCGGGCCCTCGTCGTCGGCGGCCTCGGAGCGCAGGACGAGGATCGCCGCCTTGCCCTTGTCGTACACCGCGGCGACCTTCGAGGTGGTCATCGCCCTGCCGCCCACGGGAATGGGGCGGTGCAGCGTGATGGTCTGGCCGCCGTGCAGCACCGCCGCGAGGTCCACCTCGATGCCGGGGGCGGAGAGGCCGCCCATCATCCCCATCCCGGCGCCCGCGACGGTGGCGAAGCTGGGCAGGACGTGCAGCCTGGATTCCAGCGTGTACCGCAGTTCGGCGGGGTCGGTGGCGGGCCGTCCCGCGCCGAGGCCCAGGTGGTAGAGCTGGACGTCCTTGTGGTCCCAGGTGATCTCGGCGGACCGGGGTTCGGCGGCCACGGCCTTCGCGGCGTCAATGGGCATGGGGCGGCAGCTCCTTGGGCTCTTCGGCCGACAGCGGAAGACCTCGGTGCGGCCGTCCGCACCGTCGACCGCACCGAGGTCGCAACAGGGCCGTTCTAGAACGCGTTCCAGTCCGGCGTCCCATGTATAGCCGAGCCCCGGGGAGTTGTGAAGGCTCCGGACGCGCGCCGCCTGACGCAGCGTCAGATCAGCTGTCCTGAGAGCCGGCCCCCCGGGAGGCGGCCGTCCGCTGCGCCGGCATCCACAGGAGCAGCATCACCACGCCCGCCAGCAGGATGAACCCGCTCGTGCGGAACGCCATCGCGTAGCCGTCCGTCAGCGCCTGCCGCGACGTCGAGCCGTCCATCTGCGCCGCCGCCACCGTGGAGAGCACCGCGAGGCCGAGCGCGCCGCCCATCGTGCGGGAGGTGTTGATCAGGCCCGAGACGAGCCCCGCGTCGCCCGGCTGCGCGCCCGACGTGGCGAGGGAGGCGAGCGGGGTCGTGGCGAGGCCCGCGCCGAACATCATCACGATGCCGGGCAGCATGATCGAGGTCATGTACGCCCCGTCGACCGTCATCGTCGACTGCCAGCCGAAGCCCGCGGCGGCCACCACGATGCCGAGCACGGAGACGTTCTTCGCGCCGAGCACCGGCATCACGCGCGGCGCCAGCATCGAGCCGAGGACGATGGTGAGGGACGACGGGATGAGGGCGAGGCCCGCCTTGAGCGGGGAGTAGTCGAGGACGTTCTGGGCGTACAGCGTCATGAACATCCACATGGCGAACATCCCGCCGCCGCACATGAACATCGCGGCGTTCGCGGCCGACACCGACCGCACCCTGAACAGCTTCAGCGGCATCAGCGGCACCTTCGTGCGCGCCTCCACCACGAGGAAGGCCGCGAGCAGCGCGAGCCCGGCCGCCAGCGGCACCAGGGTCGCCGCCGCCGTCCAGCCCTTCTCCTCGGTCTGCACGATCCCGTACGCGAGGGTGGCGAGCCCGGCCGTGACGAGCACCGCGCCCGGCACGTCGAGGCGGCGCGCCTGGCCCGCCCTGCTCTCGGTGAGCCAGGCCAGCCCCGCGACGATGACCAGGGCGCCGATGGGGACGTTGATCAGGAGCACCCAGCGCCAGGAGAGCAGGTCGGTGAGGGCGCCGCCGACCAGGCCGCCGGCCGCGCCGCCGCCCGCGCCGACCGCCGACCAGACGCCGATCGCCCGTATGCGCGCCGGGCCCTCGGGCACGGCCGAGGTGAGGATCGTCAGCGTCGACGGCGCGAGGATCGCGGCGCCGAGTCCCTGGACGGCCCGCGCCGCCAGGAGCTGCCACTCGGCCTGCGCGAGGCCGCCGCCGAGGGAGGCGGCGGTGAAGAGGCCGAGGCCGAGAAGGAACATCCGCTTGCGCCCGAAGAGGTCGCCGGCCCGGCCGCCGAGCAGCATGAAGCCCGCGAAGGCGATGGAGTAGGCGTTGACGACCCACTGGAGTCCGATGGCGCTCATGCCGAGGTCGGCCCGCATCGAGGGCAGCGCGGTGTTCACCACCGACACGTCGAGGACGACCAGGAACTGGCCGGCGCAGGCGGCGAGCAGGACCGCCCACACCGGGGCGGACTTCTTCGGCGGGGCGGTTGCGGCGTCGGGGGTGTAAGTGGTGGAGGGCGTCTGGACCATGACGACCATCCTCTCAAGCCACACGAGCCGCACGCATCGAAAATTGGCTGGACCCGCCTGGGCCGAAGGGCCTAGGCCTCCGGGCCGCACGCCCCCCCGGCCGCGGCACCTGGGATCGGGGCACGTACCCAGGCCGACGACGCCTGACATCCGGCCCCCGAGCCTCTACCGACGCGGCGGCATCCGGCCGCCGACACCCCCACACCCACACGGCGGCACCCGGCATCCCCGGCCCCCCGCTTCCGCCGACGCAGCGACACCCGGCCGCCGACACCCCCACACCCACACGGCGGCACCCGGCATCCCGAGCCCCCCCGCTTCCGCCGACGCAGCGACACCCGGCCGCCGACACCCCCACCCCCACGCGCCGCGGCACTGCCCGGCAGCCGAGGCCACCCCCGCCCGCGCGACGGCGCGCCGAGGGTCTCCGGGGCCGCGTCCACCGTCGCAGCGGCCCTGGCCTCGACCCGGCACCTCCACCACCACAGCCGACCAGCCCCGACCATCGGGGCACCGCAGGCACCGCAGTACCACCGCCCGCCCCGCCGCCACACCGCCGTCCGGAACCCCGAGGTCCCTGCCCGCAGCAGCACCCGGGCCCAGAACTCCGCCCCCTACCGCCGCAGCACCGTCACCACCACCGCCCCGCCAAGACCGATGTTGTGCGCGAGCCCCACCCCGGCGCCCTCGACCTGCCGCGCCCCCGCCTCGCCCCGCAGCTGCCAGGTCAGTTCGGCGATCTGCGCGATGCCGGTCGCGCCGAGCGGGTGCCCCTTGGAGATGAGGCCGCCGGAGGGGTTCACCACCCAGCGCCCGCCGTATGTCGTCGCGCCGCTCTCGACGAGCTTCCCGGACTCGCCGGGCGCGCACATGCCGAGCGCCTCGTACGTCAGGAGTTCGTTGATGGAGAAACAGTCGTGCAGCTCGATGACGTCCACGTCCTCGATGCCGAGTCCGGACCCCTCGTACACCTGCCGCGCCGCCTCCCGCGACATCGGCTGTCCGACGACGTCGACGCACGAGCCGGAGGCGAAGGACTCGGCGGTGTCCGTGGTCATGGCCTGGGCCGCGATCTCCACGGCCCGCCCCGCCAGGCCGTGCCGTTCCACGAACCGCTCGGAGACGACGACCGCGGCCGCCGCGCCGTCCGAGGTCGGCGAGCACTGGAGCCTGGTGAGCGGCCGGTGGACGGTCTTGGCGGCGAGGACCTCGTCGACGGTGTACGCGTCCTGGAACTGGGCGTACGGATTGTTCACCGAGTGCCGGTGGTTCTTCGCGCCGACCGCGGCGAGCTGCGCCTCGGTCGTGCCGTATGCCTCCATGTGCTCGCGCGCCGCGTCGCCGAAGATCTGCGCGGTGGGCGGGGTCATCTCGAAGCCGTGCCGGGCGGCCATGATCTCGTAGTGCCGGGCCACGGGGGATGTCTTGAAGTCGCTCCCGTCCCCGCCCCCCAGCGAGCCGCGCGCCATCTTCTCGAAGCCGAGCGCGAGCACGCAGTCGTTGAGTCCGCCCTCGACGAACTGCCGGGCCATCATCAGCGCCGTCGCCCCGGTCGCGCAGTTGTTGTTGACGTTGTAGACGGGGACACCGGTCAGGCCCAGTTCGTAGACGGCGCGCTGCCCGGCCGTCGAGGGCTGGAAGCAGTACCCGACGGGGACCTGCTCGACGGCGTCGTACGCGACGCCGGCGTCCTCCAAGGCCTTGGTGCCCGCCTCCTTCGCCATGTCCCAGTACTGCCACTCGCGCGTCTCGGGCTTCTCGAACTTCGTCATCCCGACGCCGACGACGTACGCCTTCATGGTGGTCCCTTCGCTGTCGGACGGTTCAGTCACGGGGCAGGCCGAGGATCCGCTCGGCGACGACATTCAGCTGGACCTGGGTGGTGCCGCCCGCGATGGTCAGGCAGCGCGACATGAGAAAGCCGTGCAGCGCCCGCTCGCCCGCGCCCTCGCGCACCGCGCCCGCCGGGCCGAGCAGCTCAAGGGCGAGTTCGGCGACCTTCTGCTGGTGCGGCGTCTGGATGAGCTTGCGCACGGAGGCGCCCGCGCCCGGCTCGGCCCCGGCGACCTGCCGGATCGTCGTCCGCAGCCCGATGCAGGCCAGCGCGTGCGCCTCGGCGACGAGCGCTCCGACGCGGGCCCGCAGCGCGCCGTCGAGACCGGCGGCACGGGCGATGAGCGCTTCGAGGCCGGTGTCGAAGGTCAGCTGGTCGGCCATGTGGACGCGTTCGTTGCCGAGGGTGTGACGGGCCACGCGCCAGCCGTCGTCGACCTCTCCGACGACCGCGTCCTCGGGGAGGAGTACGTCGTCGAAGTACACCTCGTTGAAGAGGGACTCCCCGGTGATCTCCTTGAGGGGGCGGATGTCGAGCCCCTCGGCGTTCTTCATGTCGACGAGGAAGTACGTCAGCCCCTTGTGCTTCGGCGCGTCCGTGTTCGTGCGGGCGAGCAGGATGCCGTGGTCCGCCCACTGGGCCGCGCTCGTCCACACCTTCTGGCCGTTGACGCGCCAGCCCGCCTCGACGCGTTCGGCCCTCGTCCGCAGGGAGGCCAGGTCGGAGCCCGCGCCCGGTTCGCTGAAGAGCTGGCACCAGAGGAGTTCCCCGCGCAGGGTGGGCGCGAGGAAGCGCTCCTGCTGCTCCTTCGTGCCGTACGCGATGAGGGAGGGCACCACCCAGGTCGCGATGCCGAGATCGCTGAGGGTGACCTCGGCGGCCCGCAGCTCCTCCTGGATGACGAGCTGCTGGACCGGCCCGGCGCCGAGGCCGTAGGGCTCGGGGAGGTGCGGCGCGGCGTAGCCGGTGGGGGCGAGCGCCTTGCGTGCGGCGGCGGGGCCGAGGCCGCGGGCCCGGGTGATCACCTCGCGGGCCCGGGCCCGGTAGGCCTCCGCCCGCTCGGGCAGTTCCAGGCGCAGCTCCCTGCGCGCGCCGCCCTCGGCGAGCCGCACGGCGCGCAGCCGGTGCGCGTCGCCCGCGCCGAGCAGCTGCCGCGCCACGACGGCTCTGCGCAGATACAGGTGGGCGTCGTGCTCCCAGGTGAAGCCGACGCCGCCGAGGATCTGCACGCAGTCCTTGGCGCAGGAGTACGCGGCGTCCAGGGCCGTGCCCGCGGCGAGCGAGGCGACCAGGCTCCGCGCGGCGTCCGGCAGGCCGGGCTCGTCGGCGGCGCGGGCCGCGTCCCAGGCCAGGGCGCGGGCCTGCTCGACGCGGACCAGCATGTCGGCGCAGAGGTGCTTGACGCCCTGGAACCGCCCGATGGGCCGCCCGAACTGCTCGCGCACCTTGGCGTGTGCGGCGGCGGTGTCCAGCGCCCAAGCCGCGGTGCCGCAGGCGTCCGCGGCCAGTACGACGGCGGCCAGGTCCCGCACGAGCGCGCGGTCCACCGCGAGGACCCGGTCCGCCGGGACGTGCGTGGCGTGTGCGGTCACCTCGGCCGTGGGCCGCGTCGGGTCGGCGCTGTCGTGCGTACGCGTGGCCAGCGCGGCCGCGTCGACGGCCAGCCACACCGGGCCCGACGCGTGGACGGCGGCCAGGATCAGCAGGTCGGCCTCGGCGCCGGAGAGGACGGGCGGCGCCGTCCCCTCCAGGACGTACCCGTCGCCGACGGACACCGCGGTGAGCGTGCCCGCGTCGAGCGCGACGGCACCGACGCGGGTGCCGGCCGCCAGCTCGGCGGCCATCGCGTGGGCGCCCGCGCGGCGCAGTACCAGCGAGGCGAGGGAGCTGGACAGGAGCGGTCCCGGGAGCGCGGCCCGCGCCGCTTCCTCGAGGACGACGGCCAGGTCGAGCAGGTCACCGCCGCCGCCTCCGCACCCCTCGGGCAGGTGCGCGCCGAGCAGCCCCTGCCGGGCGAGGCCGTCCCAGTGGGCGGGGCGGCCGCCGGCAGGGGGGTCGTCGAGCAGCTCGCGTACCGAGTCCGGCGGGACGGCGCGCGCGATCCACCCGCGTACGGCCGCCGCCAACTCCCCTTGTTCCCGCGTGATTGCGATCCCCATGGGCATCCTCGCCGGTAGCAGCTGCCGGGACCGCGACAGAGTAGAACACGTTCCAATGCGACGGAAGACTGACGGGCAGTCAGATGGAGTGGCGACCGCCGAAGCCGGTGACGAGTCGGTCAACGAAAGGTCAAGGCCCCCTCTCGAAGGTCAAGGCTTCCCCTCGTACGACATCCGTCGGAATAGTCGCCCGGGGAAACAGGTTCGCTTTACACGTACCCCCTGGAGTGTCCGACCTTCCGCCCTGGAGGCCCCACGCAATGTCGATGACGACGACCCACCCACGCGGCATACGCGGAGTCGTCCCCGTACTCGCCTTCTCCGGCATCGTCGTCGCGGTGATGCAGACCCTGCTCGTGCCGGTCATCAAGGACCTGCCGGCCCTGCTGAGCACCGCCCCCTCGAACGCCACCTGGGTCCTGACCGCGACCCTCCTCGCGGGCGCCGTCGCCACGCCGATCATGGGCCGCCTCGGGGATCTCTTCGGCAAGCGGAAGATGCTGCTCGCCAGCCTCGCCGTGATGGTCGTCGGCTCGCTGGTCTGCGGTTTCACCGACGATCTTGTCGTGATGATCGTGGGCCGCGCCCTCCAGGGCTTCGCCATGGGCGCCATCCCGCTCGGCATCGGCCTGATGCGCGACCAGCTGCCCCGCGAGAAGCTCGGCTCCGCGATGGCCCTGATGAGCTCCTCCATCGGCGTCGGCGGCGGCATCGCGCTGCCGCTGGCCGCGCTCGTCGCGCAGCACGCCGACTGGCACGCGCTGTTCTTCGGCGCCGCCGGTCTCGGCGTCCTGGCGATGGCGCTCACCCTCGTCTTCGTGCCGGAGAGCCCCATGCGCGCCAAGGGCACCTTCGACGTGCTCGGCGCGCTCGGCCTCTCCGCCGGGCTCGTCCTCTTCCTGCTGCCGATCACCAAGGGCAGCGACTGGGGCTGGAGCTCGGGCACCACGCTCGTCCTCTTCGCTGCCGCGGCCGTCGTCCTCGTCCTGTGGGGCGTGATGGAGCTGCGCGTCAAGGCGCCGCTGGTGGACCTGCGCACCACGGCCCGCCGCTCGGTGCTCTTCACCAACCTCGCCTCGATCATGGTCGGCGTCGCCTTCTACGCCGTCTCGCTCGTCCTGCCGCAGCTGCTCCAGCTGCCGTCCGCCACCGGCTACGGCCTCGGCCAGTCGATGGTCGTCGCGGGCCTGTGCGTGATGCCGCTCGGCCTGACGATGATGTTCACGGCGCCCGTCTACGCCCGCCTCTCCGCGAAGTACGGCCCGAAGACCACCCTCATCCTCGGCATGCTGATCATCGCCGTCGGCTATGGCGCGGGCCTCGGCCTGATGAGCGCCGCCTGGCAGACCATCGTGATCTCGGTGGTGCTCGGCGCGGGCATCGGCCTCGCCTACTCCTCGCTTCCCGCGCTCATCATCGGCTCGGTCGACCCCTCCGAGACGGGCGCCGCCAACGGCCTCAACACCCTGATGCGCTCCATCGGCACCTCGGTGTCGTCCGCCGTGATCGGCATGGTCCTCGCCAACACCGCGGACCACGTCGGCGGCGTCGCCGTGCCCACCATGCACGGCTTCCGCCTCTCCTTCCTGATCGCCACGGGCGCGGTCGTCATCGGCCTGTTCTTCGCCCTGCTGCTGCCCGCCGCCCGCCGCCCCGCCACGACGCGGCTGCGGGCGAGCAGCGAGGAGGACGCCAACCTGGAGCGCGCGGCCGAGGTCCTCGCGGGCTTCCACGGCCGGGTGCACGGCGTGGACGGCGCCCCGCTGCCCCGGGCGAAGGTGACGCTGATCGACCCCCGCGGCAAGCAGGCGGGCGCCGCCCTCACCGACTCCGATGGCCGCTACGCCCTGACCGTCCCCGCCGACGGCTCCTACGTCCTCGCGGCCACCGCCACGGGGCACGCGCCGCGCGCCTCGGCGGCGGCGTACCACGGGGACGACCGGCCGGTGCGGGTCGACCTGGCGCTGACGGATTCTTCCGAGGAGAGCGACGTCCCGGCCTGACGTACGTACACATGCGTATACGCGGCCCCGCACGCCGCACGCACCCCCGTCACGCCGGTGGCGGGGGTGCCGTGCATCATGGGCGCCGGTGCCGCCCGCAACGCGCGGCACCACCCATTCGTACGTATGACCTGGAGGAAACCGTGGCCGTGGCCGCCGAACCCACGCCGGAGGTCCTCGCCGCGTTCGAGGCCGCCAAGGGCTTCATGCCGCGCGGTGAGGGGCTCGCGCTGTACGCGGCCGCGACGGAGGCCGCCGCGCTCGGCCTGCCCCTGCTGGAGGTCGGCACGTACTGCGGCCGCTCCACGATCCTGCTCGCCGACGCGGCCCGCGCGGCCGGGGTGAGCGCGATCACCGTGGACCACCACCGCGGCAGCGAGGAGCAGCAGCCCGGCTGGGAGTACCACGACCCCGAGACGGTGGACCCCGAGATCGGCCTGATGGACACGCTCCCCACCTTCCGCCGCACGCTGCACCGGGCGGGCCTGGAGGAGCACGTGATCGCGGTCGTCGGCCGTTCGCCGCAGGTGGCGAAGGCGTGGGGCGGGGCGCTCGGCCTGGTCTTCATCGACGGCGGGCACACGGACGAGCACGCCACCGCCGATTACGAGGGCTGGGCGCCGCACGTCGCCGAGGGCGGGCTGCTCGTCATCCACGACGTGTTCCCCGATCCGGTCGACATCATGACCGGGCAGGCGCCGTACCGCGTCTATCTCAGGGCGCTGGCGTCCGGGGCGTTCACCGAGGTCTCGGCGGTGGACTCGCTGCGCGTGCTGCGGCGAACGGGAGCGGGGATCTGACCTCGCCGATAGGCTCGCCCTCGTGTCGTACGTAGGTCCGGAATTCGATCCCTCCCAGCCGCCCCGCCGCCGCATGGGCCGCCCGCTGGCCGTGACGGTGGCCGCGCTGGTGCCCACCTGCCTGGCCGGCTGGCTGGTCTACCAGGCGACGAGCGGGCCCGACGGGAACGAACCGGCGAGATCGCTGCCGGCGTCGTCCAGTCCGTCCGCCGATCGGTCCGCGCCCTCCGAGGCCGGCCCACCGTCCCCCTCGAAGTCGGACAAGGGGCAGGAAAAGGACAAGGGCAAGGACAAGGGCGAGGACGGCAAGGGCGACGGCAACGATTCGAGTACGAAGCCGCCCACGCGCCGCCCCGCCGTGGACGGGCCCCTCAAGGGCAAGGTGGTCGTCGTCGACCCCGGCCACAACACGGGCAACTTCCGTCACACCGCCGAGATCAACCGCCAGGTCGACATCGGTACGAACCGCAAGGAATGCGACACCACGGGCACGTCGACCAACGACGGTTACACCGAGGCCACCTTCACCCTGGACGTCGCCCGCCGCCTGCGCACACTCCTTGAGAGGCAGGGCGCCACGGTCAAGTTCACCCAGGACGGCGACCGCCCCTGGGGCCCGTGCGTCGACGAGCGCGCCCGGATCGGAAATGAGGCCCGCGCCGACGCGGTGGTCTCCATCCACGCCGACGGCTCGGGCGCGGGAAACCGCGGCTACCACGTGATCCTGCCCGCGAAGGTGAGGGGCGGCGCGGCCGACACCTCCCCGATCGTCGCCCCCTCCCGGGAGTTGGGCGAGCGCATCGCCGGAAAGTTCCTGAGCGCGACGGGCAGCGCCCCCTCCAACTACGTGGGCGGCGGCACCGGCCTGGACGTCCGCAGCGACCTCGGCGGCCTCAACCTGTCCACCGTTCCCAAGGTGTTCATCGAGTGCGGCAACATGCGGGACGCGAAGGACGCGGCGCTCTTGAAGAGCGCGGAGTGGCGGCAGAAGGCGGCGCGGGGCATTTCCGAGGGAATCGACGGGTTCCTGCGGGGATAGCGCGTGAACGTCCGCGTACCAAGTCGTGCACGTCTTTATCCCGAGCAGACACCCGCTGTGTACGGACGATATTGTCCTCCCTACGATGAGGGGCCACCCCCGCGCTTCGCGCACCGCGGCACGAACGCGACTACGGCGACAGCGACGCCTCCACTGACGAGACGACTGACGAAGGACCTGAAGTGAATTTCCGCTCCCTCACTCGAGGCGACGGCGTGGTGATCGGAGCAGCGGTGTTGCTCTTCATCGCCTCGTTCCTCAATACGTTGGACCCTGATGGCGGCGACAGTGACAAGCTGCCCAACGCCTGGGAAAACGGCAACCTGCTGATCAGCGTGTACCTGCTCGGCATCATCGGTGCCGCGCTCATCGTCGTGGGCCGCGCGATGCCGCAGCAGCGCAAGGTCGCGGGTCTCGACCTCGGCCAGCTCGGGGTGGCGTTCACCATCGCCTCCGCCTTCAGCTCGCTCGGCGCGATCTTCGACACCGACCAGTCGTACGGCTTCTTCTTCGATAACAGCCTGGGTGGGGGCGGCGAGTCCCCCGACGCCGGTGTCGGCCTCATCCTCGGCCTGATCGGCGCGCTCGTGCTGGCCGCCGCCGCGGTCGCCACGCAGATCGTCCCGGCCCTGAAGGCCCCCCTCATGGGTGCCCCGCGTCCGGCCGCCCCGGGCCCCTACGGCGGTCAGCCGCAGGGTGGTTACGGCTACCCCGGCGCCGGTGCCGGTCAGCCGCAGCCGGGTGCTCCCTACGGCGGCCAGCCCGGCCAGCCGCAGGGGCAGTCCTTCGGTGGTCAGCCGCAGCCGCAGGGCGGGCAGACCCCGCCGCCCGCGCAGGCGCAGGCGTCCGGTGACTTCTCGCCGTTCTGGTTCGCCGTGCCGGTGCCGCGTCCGCTGTACGCGGAGGACGGTTCGCCCACGCCGATCGCCGAACTGGCGCCCGGCACCTGGTACTTGGCCGTCGAGCAGCGCGGCGCGACCCTGGTGGCCCAGACGCAGGACGGCCGCCGCGGCGTGTTGCAGGACACCACGGGGATCCAGCGCGGCTGACCCCACAGGCACTGCGCGGCCCCTCGCCCTTCCGGGTGGGGGGCCGTTGTCGTACAGTCTCCCGCCAGTGCGTAGCTGACGTAACGTCAGGAACCAGGAACGGGAGGGCGCGCCTATGCGGCTCGGGCTGGCACTCGGCTACTGGGGGCGCGGACCTGACCCCGATCACGTCGCCCTGGCCCGGGAAGCCGAACGGCTCGGGTACGACTCGGTCTGGACGGCGGAGGCCTGGGGCTCCGATGCCTTCACCACGCTCACCTGGATCGCGGCGCGGACCTCGCGCATCAGGCTCGGCACGGCGGTGGCGCAGATGGCGGCACGCGCACCCACGACCACCGCGATGCACGCGCTCACACTGGACCACTTGTCCGGGGGCCGCGTGCTGCTGGGGCTCGGGCTCTCCGGCCCGCAGGTGGTGGAGGGCTGGTACGGGCGGCCCTTCCCGAAGTCGCCGCTGACCGCGACCCGGGAGTACGTCGAGGTCGTCCGCCAGGTGCTGCGCCGCGAGGGCCCGGTGGAGGTCGCCGGCCGCTTCCACGCCCACCCCTACCGGGGTGCGGACGGCACCGGCCTCGGCAAGGCGCTCAAGCCGATCACGCATCCGCTGCGGGCAGGGCTGCCGGTCCTGCTCGGCGCCGAGGGGCCGAGGAACATCGCGCAGACGACGCGGCTCGCGGACGGCTGGCTGCCGCTGTACTGGTCGCCGACGCGCACGGACGTGTACCGGCCTTCGCTCGGCGACCTGCGGGAGGGCTTCATGATCGCCCCCATGGCGCGGGCGAAGGTCTGCGACGACGTCGCCGAGGGGCTGCTGCCCGTCAAGGCCATGCTGGGCTTCTACATCGGCGGCATGGGGCACGCCGCCCGCAACTTCCACGCCGACCTGATGGCGCGCATGGGGTACGAGGAAGAGGCGCGGCAGGTCCAGGAGCTGTTCCTCGCGGGGCGCAGGGAGGAGGCCGTGCTCGCGGTGCCGGACGCCTTCGCCGACGAGATCTCCCTGGTGGGCCCGCGCGAGCGCATCGCGGAACGGCTGGCCCTGTGGCGCGCGGGCCCGGTCACCGACCTGCTGGTCCTCGCGCCGGACCCGCACACCCTGCGTGTCCTCGCCGAGCTCAACTCCTAGGCGCCGCCTAGCCGTTCCTCAGCTGGCCGGTCGAGGGCACCTTGTCCTTGACCTCCGCGCCCGCGCTCTTGCCCGCGTCCTTCACGGAGTTGATGGCGCCGTCGAAGGAGTTCACGATCGAATCCGTCGATTCGCCCTTGCGGAGCTTGCCGGGCAGGTCCTTCAGGGCGTCGATGCCGGCCGTCAGGGGCGCCACCGCCTTGGAGAGGGTCGGGTCGCCCTGTGCGTTCTTCGTGGCCGCCTTCAGCCTGTTGTACGTGAACGCGCCCGCGAGGCCCGCCTTGACCAGGGCCGTCGTCCGGCCGTTCGCGCCCTTCTTGAACTTGCCCGCGCGGTAGGGCTTCACGATCCACTGGTACGTGGCGCCCGCGGCGAGGCCCGCGTTGGCGACGAAGCGGGTCTTGGCGAACTTCTGCTTCTCGGCGGTGCTGGTGCCGGACGGCGCCGTCGCGGTGTCCTTGTCGTCGCTGCCGCAGGCCGTCGCTCCGACGAGCAGCGTGCAGCACAAGGTGAGGGAGACTCCGGCGCGGCGGACGGATACGGGGCTGGGCACGGCAGCGGCCTCCAGAGGTGAGCGGTCCTCCCCGCAGCCTCGCCCCGACCGCCGGGGGCCGCCACCGGGGCGCGGCCGTCCGGGTTTCATCGGGCGCGAGCCCGGTACCCGGTCCCCATGTCCCCAGGTCGACGCACACGCGGAAACAGCGCAGCGCAGATCATCGTGGTCATCGCGGATGTCATGGCCCTGATCCTCGGGCTGTGGATCCTGATGTACCTCCTGGACGCCAATCGCGCCAACGACCTCGTCCAGTTCGTCCACGACGTGGCCCGCTGGCTCGCGGGGTGGTCCCATGACCTGTTCACCTTCGACGAGGCATGGGCCAGGGTCGTCGCGGGCTACGGCCTCGCGGCGGTCGTGTACCTCTTCGTCGGCCACGCGGTCGCAGGCCGGCTGCGCAGGTACTGAGCGCGGTGTCGGGGCGGTCGGGACCGGCCGCCCCGATGCCGGACGAGGCCCGCTCCGCCCGCCTGCCCGGAGTGCGGAGAGGCCGACTTCGCCGTACCACTGCAAGAGATCACCGCCGACACCTTCGAGACCGCGATCGCGGTCTCGAAGGTCCGTCCCGACCAGGACCACTTGGTGGCGCCCGTGGGGAAGTCCCTCGCGGAGGCGTACGTCCATCCCGGCGTCGCGTGGCCGCGGCTCACCCGCGACGGCGACGAGGCCGTGGGGGAGGGCCCGCTGCCGGGCCGGGCCTCAGCGCGCCTCGCAGCACTCCGGGGCGAGGCCCCGCGGGAGCCGCTCGCCGGAGAAGACCGCGCAGGTCGCCTCGTCGCCGCCGAGCGCCGCCACCGCGAGGAGCAGGGAGCCCGCCGTCCAGGTGGTCAGTTCCTCGGGCCAGACCGCCTTGTCGTCGAAGACGTAGCCCGTCCAGTACAGGCCGCTCCGCGGGTCCCGCAGGTGCTGGATGGACTGGAGGATCTCCAGGGCGCGGTCCGACTCCCCCACCATCCACAGGGCGAGGGCCAGTTCGGCGCTCTCGCCGCCGGTGACCCAGGGGTTCGGGACGACGCAGCGCACGCCGAGGTCCGGCACCACGAAGCGGTCCCAGCCCTCCTCGATGCGCGCCTTGGCCTCCTCGCCGCTCAGCGCGCCGCCGAGGACCGGGTAGTACCAGTCCATCGAGTAGCGGTTCTTGTCGAGGAACCGCTCGGGGTGGCTGGTGATCGCGTGCGCGAGGGCGCCGGCCGCCAGTTCCCAGTCGGGCTGCGGCTCCCCACGCTGCTCGGCGACGGCGAGGGCGCAGCGCAGTGCCTGGTGGATCGAGGAGCAGCCGGTGAGCAGCGCGTCGGTGACCGGCGTGCCGTCGGCCTCCCGCTTCCAGCCGATCTGCCCGCCGGGCTGCTGGAGCGCGAGGACGAACTCGACGGCGGCGAACACGGCGGGCCACATGCGGTCCAGGAACGCCTCGTCGCCGGTGGCGAGGTAGTGGTGCCAGACGCCGACGGCGATGTACGCGCAGAAGTTGGTCTCGCGGCTCCGGTCGGTGACGTCGTGCGGGTCCCCGTCGGCGTACGCCGCGTACCAGGAGCCGTCCGGGTTCTGGTGCCGGGCCAGCCAGTCGTAGGCGCGCCCGGCGGCGGCGTGCTCCCCGGCGGCGTCCAGGGCCATGGCGGCCTCGGTGTGGTCCCACGGGTCGAGGTGGTGTCCGCGGAACCACGGGATGGCGCCGTCCTCCCGCTGGACGGCGAGGATGCCGCGTACCGTGGCCGTCGCCTGATCAGCCGTCAGGACGCCGGGCAGGACGAGGTGTTCGGTCCGCTCGGGGCTCGTCACTTGGCGGCCACCGCGGCGTCGGCCGCCGCACGCGGCAGGTGCGGCTTGGTCGCGTAGGCCACGAAGCTCTTGCCGACGACGGGGTTGAGCAGCTGCTCGGCCACGCGCGTGGCGAGGGGCTTCTTCATGATGTCCCAGACCAGCAGCTTGTGGTACGCCCGCACGGGCAGCGCCTTGTCGTTGTCGACGCCGAACGCGCACTTCAGCCACCAGTACGGGGCGTGCAGCGCGTGCGCGTGGTGCGTGCCGTACGGCTTGAGGCCCGACTCCCGCATCTTGGCGAGGAGTTCGTCGGCCTTGTAGATGCGGATGTGGCCGCCCTCGACCTCGTGGTAGGCGTCGCTGAGCGCCCAGCAGACCTTCTCGGGGCCGTAGCGCGGGACGGTGACGGCGATGCGGCCGCCGGGCTTGAGGACCCGCACCATCTCGGCGAGGACGCCCTTGTCGTCGGGGATGTGCTCCATGACCTCGGAGATGATCACGACGTCGAACGACGCGTCGGGGAAGGGGAGGTTGAGCGCGTCACCCTCCATCGCGGTGGCCGTCGCCCCCGCCGGGGCCTCGCCCGCCTCCTTCATCGCGGCGAACCACTTGGCGACCTCGCGGATCTCCTCGGCGTTCTGGTCGAGGGCCACCACCCGCGCGCCGCGCCGGTAGCACTCGAAGGCGTGCCGGCCCGCGCCGCACCCCAGGTCGAGGACGCGGTCGCCCGCGGCGAGCGGGAAGCGGGTGAAGTCGACGGTCAGCATCAGCGATGGCTCCCGGAGTGCGTCGGGGTGGCCGCGGTGCGGCCGGGGTTCGTGGCGGCGGAGCGGCGGATGGCCTCGCGGTAGCGGTCGGCCGTGCCCTTGGCGGCCTGCGCCCAGGTGAACTTCCGCAGGACGCGTTCGCGGCCCGCGTGGCCGAGGCGGGTGCGCAGCTCGCGGTCGCCGAGGAGCCGGTTCAGGGCGGTGGCCAGCGCGCCCGCGTCGCCCGGCGGCACCGCGAGGCAGGTCTCGCCGTCGGGGCCCGCGACCTCCGGGATCGCGCCGCCGGTGGTCGCGACGAGCGGCGTACCGGTCGCCATGGCCTCGGCCGCGGGGAGGGAGAACCCCTCGTACAGCGAAGGGACGCAGGCGACCTGGGCGGAGCGGACGAGGTCGACCAGTTCGGCGTCGGTGATGCCCTTGACGAACTCCACGGAGCCCGCGAGGCCGTAGCGCTCGATGGCCTGCGCGACGGGTCCGTCCTCGGCGCGCTTGCCGACGACGACGAGGTGGGCGCCCGGGTGCTCGGCGCGGACCTTGGCGAGCGCCTCGACGAGGTGGACAAGGCCCTTGAGCGGCACGTCGGCGCTGGAGGTCGTCACGATGCGGCCCGGCACCTCGGGCACGGCCGGGTCCGGCGAGAAGAGGCCGGTGTCGGCGCCGATGTGGACGACGTCGACGCGGTCCTCGCGCACCCCGAGGTGGTCGATGATCTCCTGGCGGGAGCTGCCGGAGACGGTGAGGACCGACGGGAGGCGGCGCGCGACGCGCTTCTGCATGCGGGTGAAGGCGTACCAGCGGCGGACGGACAGGCGGCGCTTGAAGTCGGGCGCGGCGTCCAGCTCCAGCTGCCGGTCGACGGTGATGGGGTGGTGGATCGTGGTGACCAGGGGTGCGCCGAGGTCGCCCAGCAGGCCGTAGCCGAGGGTCTGGTTGTCGTGCACGACGTCGAAGTCGCCGCGCCGGGCCCGCAGATGGCGCCGGGCGCGCAGACTGAACGTGACGGGCTCCGGAAAGCCGCCGGTCCACATGGTCGCCACTTCGAGGGCGTCGATCCAGTCGCGGTACTCGTCGCGCCCCGGGGTGCGGAAGGGGTCCGGCGAGCGGTAGAGGTCCAGACTCGGCAGTTCGGTGAGCTTGAGGCCCGCCAGGCCCTCGCCCTCGTCGAGGACGGGGTAGGGCTGCGAGCCGATCACTTCGACGCTGTGGCCGAGCCGGGCCAGCTCGCGCGAGAGATGGCGTACGTAGACGCCCTGGCCCCCGCAGAACGGGTTCCCTTTGTACGTGAGGAGAGCGATGCGCAACGGTCGGTCGCCGTCGGCGTCGGAGCCCTTCCGGGGGCCCGCCTCCATGGCCTCAGCGGTCACTCTCGGCCCCCTTCTCCGTGCAGTTGTCCGCGAGGTTACGCCGGGACGGTAATCTAGAACAAGTTTCAGACTTGATCGCCGAGTGATCGCCGAACGAGCTTTGAATCTACCGGCAGGTAGGCCAGGTGTAAGGCCCGGATCAGGTGATTCGCGCCACGACATGCTCCCTGCCATGCTGTGCGATCTCGGGAGGCGTTTTCCAAAGGGGCATCGACATGACAGCGGAAGCCAAGGCGGGGAGCCCCGCGACGCCGCCCCTCACGGAGCGCCAGGAGGCGCGCCGGCGCCGCATCCTGCACGCCAGCGCGCAACTGGCCAGCCGCGGCGGCTTCGACGCCGTGCAGATGCGCGAGGTCGCCGAGGCGGCGGGCGTCGCCCTCGGCACCCTCTACCGCTACTTCCCCTCCAAGGTGCATCTGCTGGTGGCGACCATGCAGGACCAGCTCCAGCACATGCACACCACGATCCGCAAGCGTCCCCCGGCCGGCGAGACGCCCGCCGAGCGGGTCGCCGAGACGCTGATGCGGGCCTTCCGCGCCCTCCAGCGCGAGCCGCACCTTGCGGACGCGATGGTGCGGGCCCTGACCTTCGCCGACCGCTCGGTGAGCCCCGAGGTCGACACGGTCTCGCGGCTGACGACGGCGATCATCCTGGACGCGATGGGCCTGCCGGAGCCGCCGACCGCGCAGCAGCTCTCCGCCGTGCGGGTCATCGAGCACACCTGGCACTCCGCGCTGATCACCTGGCTTTCGGGGCGGGCGTCGATCGCCCAGGTGAAGATCGACATCGAGACCGTCTGCCGCCTCATCGACCTCACCGCCACACCCCGGGCCTGACCCCGGGCCCGGGCCTGACCCCGGGCCCGGGGCGCGCCCGGGCCTCAGTCCTCGGGCGGGAACACGACCTCCCCGCTGTCGGCCAGCGTGAGGGTGATCGCCTCGACCGGGCAGCCCTCGGCGGCTTCGAGGACCTGCTCGTCGGCGTCGCCCTCGGGGGCCGAGGGGTGGGACTGCCGGGCGGCGTCCAGGGTGAAGGCGCCGGGCGCGGTGATCACGCACATGCCCGAGCCGATGCAGACCGACCGGTCGACCTCGACGCGCCAGCGGTCGCCCATCAGGCGCCACTCCCCTCATAGCCGGCGGGCAGATGGATCGTCTTGTGCTCGAAGTACTCGCCGTACCCCTCGGGCCCGAACTCGCGCCCCAGACCGGAGTTCTTGTAGCCGCCGAAGGGGCCGAGCATGTCGAGGCTGAAGGTGTTCACCGAGTACGTTCCCGTGCGCACCCGCCGGGCGATGTCGATGCCGCGCTCGACGTCGGCGGTCCACACGCTGCCGCTCAGGCCGTAGTCGGAGTCGTTGGCGATCTCGACGGCCTCGTCCGCGTCGCCGTACGGAAGCAGGCAGATGACGGGGCCGAAGATCTCCTCGCGGGCGATGCGCATGGAGTTGTCGACGCCGCCGAAGAGGGTCGGCTCGACGTACCAGCCCTGGTCGAGTCCGGGCGGCCGGCCGCCGCCCGCGAGGATCTTGGCGCCCTCCTCCTGGCCGATCCGGATGTAGTCGAGGGAGCGCTGCTGCTGCCGCTTCGCGACGAGCGGGCCGAGTTCCGTGGCGGGGTCCATCGGGTCGCCGACCTTGAGCGCGGACGCCGCGGCGGCGAAGGCCTCGGCGAACTCGTCGTAGCGGGTGCGCGGCACGAGGATGCGGGTCTGGGCCACGCACGCCTGGCCGTTGATCATCCAGGCGAACGGCACGATGCCGGCGACGGCGGCCGCCGCGTCGGCGTCGGGGAGGATCACGGCGGCCGACTTGCCGCCGAGCTCCAGGGTGACGCGGGTGAGGTTGCGGGCGGCGACCTCCATGACGCGCTTGCCCGCGGCGACGGACCCGGTGAAGGAGACCTTGTCGACGCCGGGGTGCCCGACGAGGTACTCGCTGACCTCGCGGTCGGCGCAGATGATCGAGAGCACGCCCTCCGGCAGGCCCGCCGCCGCGGCGATCTCCGCGAGGACGTACGCGTCGAGCGGCGCCTCCGGCGAGGTCTTCAGGACCACCGGGCAGCCGGCGAGCAGCGCGGGGGCGAGCTTGGCGGCGGCGGTGAACTGCGGGACGTTCCAGGGCACGACGGCCGCGACGACGCCGACCGGCTCGCGCCGCACGAGCAGTTTCCCGAGGACTCCGTCGCGGCTCTCCTCGTAGCGGAAGTCGCGGGCCACGGTGAGCGCCGCGTCCCACACCATCATGGCGGCTAGGGCCTGCACCATCACGCTGGAGGTGTAGGGGGTGCCGTTCTCGGAGCTGATGACGCGGGCGATCTCCTCGTGGCGCGCCGCGAAGCCGTCCTTGATCCTGGTGACGACCTCGATCCGCTCGTCCAGGGTCATGCGCGGCCAGGGGCCCCGGTCGAACGCCTTGCGCGCGGTGGCGACGGCGCGGTCCACGTCGGCGGGGGCGGCGTGCGGCACGCGGGCGAAGACTTGGCCGGTGTGCGGGGAGACGACGTCGATGACGTCCTTGCCGAGCGGGTCCACCAACTCCCCGCCGATGAACAGCTGTCCGTGTTCCACGAGCTCCGTCATGGCTGACTGCCTCCTGCGGGGCGCTGCTTCCCGACACTTCCTGACGTGCTTCTTCCTGACGCTGCTTCAGAACTGATACCAGTTCTAGTTCGAGGAGTCCACGCCCGGAACGGCCGACCGCCCCGGAGTTCCGCCTACTTGAGATTCAGTCGACTGGGGCGACCATTGAAACCAGTTCTAGTTATAGTGGGCATCCGTCGACGAGAGACGAGGCGCCCATGGCCCCGCAGGCGACCGAACCGCAGGTGTCCGAACCGCCGGTGATCGAGCACGGCGGGGGCGTCTGGAGCGTCAAGGTCCCGATCCCCGACAATCCCCTCGGCTTCACCCTCGTCCATCTCCTGGCCACCGACGCCGGTCCCGTCCTCATCGACACCGGCTGGGACGACCCCGCCTCCTGGTCCGCGCTGACCGCCGGGCTCGGCACGTGCGGCGCCGCCGTCGAGGACGTACGCGGTGTGGTCGTCACCCACCACCACCCCGACCACCACGGCCTGTCCGCGAAGGTCCGCGAGGTGTCCGGGGCGTGGATCGCGATGCACGAGGCGGACGCGTCCGTCGTGCGCCGCACCCGCGCCCAGCCGCCCGAGCGCTGGTACCGCTACATGGCCGCGAAGCTCACCGCGGCGGGCGCCCCCGCCGAGCACGTCGCGCCGCTGCTCCTCGCCCGCGACGAGGGGCGCCCGCGCCGACTGCCCGGCCTCGACCCGGCCCTGCCCGACCGCGGGATCACCCCGGGCGAGCTGCTCGACCTGCCGGGCCGCCGCCTGCGCGCGATCTGGACGCCGGGCCACACCCCCGGCCACGTCTGCCTGCACCTGGAGGAGGAGCACCCGGCGGGGCTGCGGGGCTTTGGCCGGCTCTTCTCCGGCGACCACCTCCTGCCCGGCATCACCCCGCACATCGGCCTGTACGAGGACCCGGACGACGACACGGTCACCGATCCCCTCGGGGACTACCTCGCCTCACTGGAACGGGTCGGCGCCCTGGACCCGGCGGAGGTCCTCCCGGCCCACCAGCACGCGTTCACCGGCGCCCCCGCCCGCGTCCGCGAGCTGATCGCCCACCACGAGGAGCGCCTGACCGGCCTGCTCACCCTCCTCGCCGAGCCCCTCACCCCCTGGCGGCTCGCCGAGCGCATGGCGTGGAACCGTCCCTGGGCCGAGATCCCCCACGGCTCGCGCAGCATCGCGGTCTCGGAGGCCGAGGCCCATGTGCGGCGCCTGGTGAAGCTCGGGCGGGCGGAGGCGGTGGCGGGCAGCGACCCGGTGACGTACGTGGCGGTGTGACCGGGGGCGGCCGCCGACCGGCCGGTAGAGTGGGCGGGTCGTCCTCACGTCCGCGCGGGGGGAAGCCGGTGGGAATCCGGCGCTGACCCTTCCCCGAGCTCTCGGCTTCGCTCGAGCAGGGGAGGCCCCGATCCGTGTACCGCCTTCAGCGGTGAGCCGGAATGCCCTGTGCGGAACGTGACCGGCTCGCTCCATCGGGACCCCCGATGAGCGGCACCGTCGAGGTATACGGAGCCGGAGCCGCCCGGAAGAACCGTGCC
This sequence comes from Streptomyces sp. 135, assembly GCF_020026305.1. NCBI lineage: Bacteria > Bacillati > Actinomycetota > Actinomycetes > Kitasatosporales > Streptomycetaceae > Streptomyces > Streptomyces sp. 135. Next base: position 2,561,006 of record NZ_CP075691.1, read on the forward strand.
CGCACGGTCCGTGCCGCCCCGCTCCCCGCAGGGAGAGGCAACCCGCCGCATCATGAACGTTCGCCGCAGCGCAGCGGTCCTGGCCGCCGTCGCCGTGTTCGGCTCCGCCGCCGCACCGGCCGCCTTCGCGGACGACGCCCCGTCGCCCTCGACCGCGCTCCCCTCGGGCCTGTACGGCAAGTCCGACCCGAAGTTCGACGGCGTCTTCCGGCAGTCCTACGCCCTGCTCGCCCTGGACACCGCGGGTGTCGAGCCCGCCCGGAAGACCGTGACGTGGCTGACCGGGCAGCAGTGCGCGAGCGGTGGCTTCGCCGCCTACCGCGCCGACGCGAGTGAGCCGTGCGACTCCAAGACGGCGGTCGACAGCAACTCCACCGCCGCCGCCGTGCAGGCCCTCGCCGCCCTCGGCGGCAAGGACAAGAACCTGGCCGCGACGGTCAAGAAGAGCGTCGGCTGGCTGAAGTCCGTGCAGAACCAGGACGGCGGCTGGGGCTACAACCCGGGCCTGCCCTCCGACGCCAACTCCACCGGCATCGTCGTCGGCGCCCTCGCCGCGGCCGGTGAGAACCCCGCGAACGTGAAGTCCCAGAAGGGCAGGTCCGCCTACGACGCGCTGCCGAAGCTCGCCATGGACTGCGGCAAGGGCGACGGCGCCTTCGGCCTCGCCGACGCCAAGTCCAAGAAGCTGAGCCCGAACGCGGACGCCACCGCGGCCGGTGTGCTCGGCAGCCTCGGCAAGGGCCTCGTCGTGCCGCCGGGCAAGAAGGCCGCGGACGCGGGCGACGCCCCCAAGTGCGCGAAGCCGGACACCGCCGCGCAGGCCGCGAGCAACGGCACGGCCTACCTCCTGGACGTCCTCGGCGAGAACGACGACCACCTGATGTCCGCCATGCCGGGCGCCAAGGACCAGCCGGACCAGGGCAACACCGCGGACGCCGTGGTCGCCCTCGCCGCCGCCGGGCAGAGCGAGCAGGCCGAGAAGTCCGCCGAGTGGCTCGCGGAGAACTCCGCGGCCTGGGCGAAGCAGTCCGGCCCCGCCGCCTACGCCCAGCTCGTCTTCGCCGCCCACGCGGCGGGCATGGACCCCCGCGACTTCGGCGGCGCCGACCTCGTCAAGCAGCTGAGCGCCCAGGGCCCGCCGCCGGAGAAGACCGCCACGTCCGACTCCGCTTCGGACGCGGACTCCGACGAGAAGAAGGACGAAGGCGTCAGCATCTGGTGGATCATCGGCGTCGGCCTGGTCGCCGGCATCGGCATCGGCTTCCTGTACAGCGCCAACCGCAAGAAGCAGCAGCCGTGACGCGGGGCCGGGCGGGCCGGACGCGGAGCCGCGGATGGCGTGCACGCACGGCGGTCGGGGCGCTGCTCGCCGCGCTGCTGTGCGTCCTCGCCGCCGCGCCCTCCCAGGCCGCCGGCTACCGCTACTGGTCGTTCTGGGACCGGGACGGCGACACATGGACGTACGCCAGTCAGGGGCCCGGCACCGCCCGGCCCGATGACGGTGCCGTGCAGGGGTTCCGCTTCTCGGTCTCGGCGGACTCCCAGGACGCCGCGAAGCCGCGCGGCCCCGCGGACTTCGCCGACATCTGCGCGAAGACGCCCGCCCGGGAGGGCCGCAAGCGGATCGCCCTCGTCCTCGACTTCGGTACGCGCGAGGACGCCCCGCGCGGGGAGTCGCCGCCCGCGCCCCGGCCGGCCTGCGCGCGCGTCGCCGAGGACGCCACCAGCGCGGAAGCGCTCGCCTCGGTGGCCGAGCCGCTGCGCTACGACAGCAAGGCGCTGCTCTGCGCCATCGACGGCTACCCGAAGTCGGGCTGCGGCGAGCAGGTCTCCGGCGACGGTACGGCGCGGGCCGGCTCCGAGGAGACGGAGAGCCAGGACCGGAACGGCGGCGGGCCCTCCGTGGGGCTGATCGCCGGGATCGCCGCGGTGGCGGTGCTCGGCGGCGCCGCGTTCTGGCAGGCCCGGCGCCGTCGCGGCTGACGCGGCACCGGCCGCCGGCACACGGATGACATGGATGACACGGACAGCACCATGAGGGACCTGACGGACCATGCCCGCGCGCCCGGCCTCCTCCGGCGCCGCATCGCCCCCGAGGCGCACCGGAGCAACGCCCTGCACCCCGGCGCCTGGTGGGTGTGGGCGCTCGGGCTCGGCACGGCCGCGTCCCGGACGACGAACCCGCTGCTGATCGCGCTGCTGATCGGTGTCGCGGGGTACGTCGTGGCGGCGCGCCGCACCTCGGCACCGTGGGCGAAGTCGTACGGCGCGTTCGTGAAGCTGGCGCTGCTCGTCATCGGGATCCGGCTGGTCTTCGCGGTGGTGCTCGGCTCGCCGATCCCGGGTACGCACGTCATGGTGACGCTGCCCGAGGTCCCGCTGCCCGACTGGGCCAAGGGCGTGCGGATCGGCGGCCGGGTCACGGCGGAGGGCGTGGTCTTCGCGCTCTACGACGGGATCAGACTGGCCGGCCTGCTGATCTGTGTCGGCGCGGCGAACGCCCTCGCCAGCCCCTCCCGGCTGCTCAAGTCGCTGCCGGGCGCGCTGTACGAGGTGGGGGTCGCCGTCGTCGTGGCGATGACCTTCGCGCCGAACCTCATCGCGGACGTGCGGCGGCTGCGGTCCGCGCGGCGGCTGCGCGGGCGCTCCGACAGCGGTGTGCGCGGGCTGCTCCAGGTCGGGCTTCCGGTCCTGGAGGGCGCCCTTGAGCGGTCGGTGGCGCTGGCCGCCGCGATGGACGCGCGCGGCTTCGGGCGCACCGCCGCCGTGCCCGCGGGGGTGCGCAGGGCCATCGCCGTGCTGACGCTCGGCGGCCTGATGGGCGTCTGCGTCGGGACGTACGGGCTGCTGACCGCGCAGGGCGGCTCCTACGGCCTGCCCGCGCTCGTGGCGGGACTCCTCGCGGCGCTCGCGGGGCTGCGGCTCGGTGGCCGCCGGGCCGTGCGCACCCGCTACCGGCCCGACCGGTGGGGCGTGCAGGCCTGGCTGGTCGCCGGTTCGGGGGTCGCCGTCGCGGGCCTGGTGATCTCGGCCGCGTCGTCCGACCCGGCGGCCCTGCACCCCGGCGTCGTACCGCTGGTCGCACCGCAGTTGCCGCTGTGGCCCGCGCTGGCGGTGCTCCTCGGACTGCTGCCGGCCTTCGTGGCGCCGGTGCCGCCGGAGGACGCGGCACGCGCGGAGAAGCCCGCCGACACGACAAGCCCCTCCCCCACATCCCCCGAGGAGACCTCATGATCCGCTTCGAGGACGTCTCCGTGACGTACGAGGGAGCAGCGGGCCCCACCGTCCCCACCCTCCAAGGGGTGGATCTCACCGTTCCCGAGGGCGAGCTCGTGCTGCTCGTCGGCCCGTCCGGGGCCGGCAAGTCGACGCTGCTCGGCACGGTCAGCGGCCTGGTCCCGCACTTCACGGGCGGCACCCTGCGCGGGCGGGTGACCGTGGCGGGCCGCGACACCCGTACCCACAAGCCGCGCGAACTGGCCGACGTCGTCGGCACGGTGGGCCAGGACCCCCTCGCGCACTTCGTGACGGACACCGTCGAGGACGAGCTGGCGTACGGCATGGAGTCCCTCGGTCTCGCCCCCGACGTGATGCGCCGCCGGGTCGAGGAGACCCTGGACCTGCTCGGCCTCGCCGATCTGCGCGACAGGCCCATCGCCACGCTCTCCGGGGGCCAGCGCCAGCGCGTCGCGATCGGCTCGGTCCTCACCCCGCACCCTCAGGTCCTCGTCCTGGACGAGCCGACCTCCGCGCTCGACCCGGCCGCCGCCGAGGAGGTCCTCGCGGTGCTCCAGCGGCTCGTCCACGACCTGGGCACGACGGTGCTGATGGCCGAGCACCGGCTTGAGAGGGTCGTGCAGTACGCGGATCAGGTGCTGCTGCTCGCGGCGCCGGGCGAGCCGCCGGTCCTCGGTGACCCGGCGGAGCTGATGGCGCGCTCCCCCGTGTATCCGCCGGTGGTCGCGCTCGGGCGCCTCGCGGGCTGGTCGCCGCTGCCGCTGACCGTGCGGGACGCGCGGCGCAGGGCGGGTGCGTTGCGGGAGCGGCTCGCGGACCTCGCGCCGCGCCAGGAGGAGACGGCCGTGCCTCCCGTGGAGTCGCCGTCCGCCCGGTGGCTCCGGCCGCGCAGGGAACGTACCCCCGACAGATCAGCGGCCGCGGCGGCCGCCCGCGTCGAACGCCTCGCCGTGCGGCGCGGCCGCGTCGAGGCGCTGCGCCGCGTCGACCTCACCGTGACGCCCGGCGAGACGGTCGCCCTCATGGGCCGCAACGGCGCCGGGAAGTCCACGCTCCTGTCCACCCTGGTCGGCCTTCTGGAACCCACCTCGGGCACCGTCCGGGTCGGCGGCGCCGTCCCGCACCGCACAGCACCGCGGCAGCTGGTGCGGCACGTCGGCCTGGTCCCCCAGGAGCCGCGTGACCTGCTGTACGCGGACACCGTGGCCGCCGAGTGCGCCGCCGCCGACCGGGACGCGGGCGCGGCGGCGGGGGCGTGCCGCGCCCTTGTGAGCGAGCTGCTGCCGGACATCGCGGACGACACGCACCCCCGGGACCTCTCCGAGGGCCAGCGGCTCGCGCTCGCCCTGGCGATCGTGCTGACCGCGCGCCCTCCGCTTCTCCTCCTCGACGAGCCGACCCGCGGCCTGGACTACGCGGCCAAGGCCCGCCTGGTCACGATCCTGCGGGGCCTCGCGGCCGAGGGCCACGCGATCGTGCTGGCCACGCACGACGTGGAACTGGCCGCCGAGATCGCCCACCGCGTGGTGGTCCTCGCGGACGGCGAGGTCGTCGCGGACGGCCCGACCCCGCAGATCGTGGTGTCGTCGCCGTCCTTCGCGCCCCAGGTCACCAAGGTCCTGGCGCCGCGGGAGTGGCTGACGGTGGCGCAGGTGCGCGAGGCACTGGGCATGGCGCGGGACGCCTCGTGAGCGCCGCCCCGCAGGCCCGCCCCGTCCGGCTCGGCCCCCGCTCGGTCGTGGCGCTCGCGCTGGTCAGCGCCGTGGGAGTGGCCGCGTTCGGGTGGCCGCTGCTCGCGGACGCCGGCTCGGGGATCAGTACGCACGCCGGGGACGCGCCCTGGCTCTTCGCGGCGCTGCTGCCGCTGCTGCTCGCCGTGGTCGTGGCGGGCATCGCGGACGCCGGTCTGGACGCCAAGGCCATCGCCATGCTGGGCGTGCTGGCCGCCGCGGGGGCGGCGCTGCGGCCGCTGGGCGCGGGCACGGCGGGCATCGAGCCGATGTTCTTCCTGATGGTGCTGAGCGGGCGGGTGCTCGGCCCCGGGTTCGGGTTCGTGCTCGGGGCGGTGTCGATGTTCGCCTCGGCGCTGCTCACCGGGGGCGTCGGGCCGTGGATGCCCTTCCAGATGCTGTCGATGGGGTGGGTCTGCATGGGCGCGGGGCTGCTGCCGGGCGCCGACACGCTGCGGGGCCGCCGGGAGCTGTGGCTGCTGGCCGCCTACGGGGCGGTGGCCTCCGTGCTGTACGGCACCGTCATGAACCTCCAGGGCTGGCCCTACCTCGGCGGTCTGGCCACCGGCGTCTCCTTCGTGCCCGGCGACCCCCTCGCGGACAACCTGGCCCGCTTCGTCGCCTACTGCCTGGCCACGTCGCTGGGCTGGGACCTGCCGCGGGCCGTGGTCACGGTCGTGCTGAGCCTCGCGCTTGGGCCCGCTGTCCTGAAGGCGCTGCGACGGGCCACGCGGCGGGCGGCTTTCGAGGCGCCGGTCACATTCGAGGCCCCGAAGCCGTAAGGGAGGTTGAGCACTCCGTGACATCGCGGCCACGGATCCGTGAGGCGGCCCACAGGACTTAGGTCCTCTACTAGGCGAGGGCGTACCTTTCGCCTTTGACGTACACGCATCAATCACCGCCCTGACCTGCGGATTGAGAGCCACGTCACAGAGGGGGCATTCGGCGCGGGTGCGACTTCCACTAGTAAAGGGGGGCATTGCGGCGGCGTGCCCGGCCTGTTTCTCTGGATGAGTCGCAAGGCGCCGACGCCCCCCACGGGACTCGGCGCCATCGCATGTCCCCCACGTTTCACGGCGTGCACCGCGACTCCCCCATCCCCCACCGGAAGGTCCTCTGTGTCCGCCTCGCTCATCCGCCGCATCGCTTCCCCGAAGAAGGCCATCACCGGCGGCATCGTCGCCGCAGCCGCCACCGGCATGGTCTTCGCCGCGGCACCGGCCCAGGCAGCCACCCCGACCACCGCGAAGGCCGTCGCCCCGGCCGCCGCTCCCGCCGCCGCCCCGACGTCCGCCAAGGCGATCGCGAAGAAGCTGATCTCGGACCCGGCGCAGTTCGCCGCGTTCGACAAGATCGTCTCGCACGAGAGCGGCTGGAACGTCAGCGCGACGAACTCCTCCTCCGGCGCCTACGGTCTGGTCCAGGCGCTGCCCGCCTCGAAGATGGCCTCGGCGGGCGCCGACTGGAAGACCAACCCCGAGACCCAGATCAAGTGGGGCCTGAACTACATGAACGACCGCTACGGCAGCCCCGTCGGCGCGTGGAGCCACTGGCAGGCCAACGGCTGGTACTGATCCGGCCCGAAAGAGGCGGCACTCCCCACCCGGGGGGTGCCGCCTTTTTCGTACCCGCCACGGCGGACGGCCACCATCGAGACGCGAGGGGACGTGCCGGTATGTCCGCCCGGAGCACGGCACGCACGGCCACGGAGTCCCGAAGCGCAAGGGGGCGCCGCAGGCGATAGCGAGGACGGACATACCGGCGCGGCCCCGCCCCACCGGCACCCCGAGGCGCCCTCCGGCCCCACCCGCCAAGACGCCACCCCGCCCCTACAACCGTTGCAAGATCGTCCCCGTAGCCACCGCACCCCCCGCACACATCGTCACCAGCGCGAACTCCTTGTCCCGCCGCTCCAGTTCGTGCAGAGCCGTGGTGATCAGCCGCGCCCCGGTGGCCCCCACGGGGTGCCCCAGCGCGATCGCCCCGCCGTTCACGTTGACCTTCTCCAGGTCCTGGTCGAAGACCTGCGCCCAGCTCAGCACCACCGACGCGAAGGCCTCGTTGATCTCGACGATGTCGATGTCCTTCAGGGACATCCCGGCCTTGCCGAGCACCGCGCGCGTCGCGTCGATCGGCCCGTCCAGATGGAAGTGCGGGTCGGCGCCGACCAGCGCCTGGGCCACGATCCGCGCCCGGGGCTTCAGCTTCAGCGCCCGCGCCATCCGCTTGGACGCCCACATGAGGGCGGCCGCGCCGTCCGATATCTGCGAGGAGTTCCCGGCCGTGTGCACGGCGGTCGGCATGACCGGCTTGAGGCCGCCGAGCGCCTCCATCGTCGTGTCGCGCAGCCCCTCGTCGCGGTCGACGAGCCGCCACATGCCCTGCCCGGCGGCCTGCTCCTCCTCCGTGGTGGGCACCTGGACGGCGAACGTCTCGCGCTTGAAGCGCTCCTCGGACCAGGCGACGGCCGCCCGCTCCTGCGAGATGAGGCCGAGCGAGTCCACGTTCTCGCGGGTGAGCCCCCGCTTGCGGGCGATGCGCTCGGCGGCCTCGAACTGGTTGGGCAGGTCGACGTTCCACTCGTCGGGGAACGGCTTGCCGGGACCGTGCTTGGACCCCGACCCCAGCGGCACCCGCGACATCGCCTCGACGCCGCAGCTGATCCCGACGTCGATGACACCGGCCGCCACCATGTTCGCCACCAGGTGGGCGGCCTGCTGCGAGGACCCGCACTGGCAGTCCACCGTCGTCGCCGCCGTCTCGTACGGAAGCCCCATGGTGAGCCAGGCCGTGCGCGCCGGGTTCATCGACTGCTCCCCTGCGTGCGTCACCGTGCCGCCGACGATCTGCTCGACGCAGTCGGCGTGGATGCCGGTGCGTCCGAGGAGTTCGCGGTAGGTCTCCCCGAGCAGATAGGCGGGGTGGAGGTTGGCGAGCGCGCCCGCGCGCTTGCCGATGGGGGTGCGTACGGCTTCGACGATGACAGGTTCCGCGGCCATGGGGCTGGTCCTCTCCGTCCACGTCCCGCGAGCCGTCCCGGCGGCTCGCGAGAGGAACTAGTACGCGTTCTAGTTCTCTCCAGCAGTCTGCTGAGCGGAGTCCCGGCGCCGCAAGGGTCTTGCACGCACCTTGCCCGGAACCGGCCGAAACCGGTCCCGCCCTGAGCCTTGCCACTTGTAGAACCCGTTATTACCTTGCCCCGCAAGGCTTCTGATGGACCGTCAGAACACGCCCTCGCCGCCTGGAGCTGCCGATGACCTGTCCAGCGCTTCCCGACGGGTTCGACTTCACCGACCCCGACCTGCTCCAAGCCCGCGTGCCGCTCCCGGAGTTCGCACGGCTGCGGCGGACGGAACCGGTGCGCTGGATCGCCCAGCGGCCCCGCGTGTCCGGTTTCGACGACGCGGGCTACTGGGCCGTCACCCGGCACGAGGACGTCAAGTACGTCTCCACGCACCCGGAGTTGTTCTCCTCGAACGTCAACACCGCGATCATCCGCTTCAACGAGTCGATCAGCCGCGACCAGATCGACGCCCAGAAACTGATCATGATCAACATGGACCCGCCCGAGCACACCCGGGTCCGGCAGATCGTGCAGCGCGGCTTCACGCCCCGCGCCATCCGCTCGCTGGAGGACGCCCTGCGCGAGCGCGCCCGCTCCATCGTCGCGGCGGCCCTGGAGACGGCGGGCCCGGACGGCTCCTTCGACTTCGTGACGAACGTCGCCGTCGAGCTCCCGCTCCAGGCCATCGCCGAGCTGATCGGCGTGGATCAGGAGGACCGCGCCAAGATCTTCGACTGGTCCAACAAGATGGCCGCGTACGACGACCCGGAGTACGCCATCACCGAGGAGATCGGCGCCGAGGCGGCCATGGAGATCGTCTCCTACGCGATGAACCTCGCCGCGGCCCGCAAGGAGTGCCCGGCCAAGGACATCGTCAGTCAGCTGGTGGCGGCCGAGGACGAGGGGAACCTCTCGGGCGACGAGTTCGGCTTCTTCGTGATCCTGCTCGCGGTGGCCGGCAACGAGACCACCCGCAACGCCATCACCCACGGCATGCACGCCTTCCTCACCCACCCCGGCCAGTGGGAGCTGTACAAGCGCGAGCGTCCCGACACCACGGCCGAGGAGATAGTGCGCTGGGCGACCCCGGTCGTCGCCTTCCAGCGCACCGCGACGCAGGACACGGAGCTGGGCGGCGCCACGATCAAGCGGGGCGACCGCGTCGGCATCTTCTACTCCTCCGCCAACCACGACCCCGACGTCTTCGAGGCCCCGGACGTCTTCGACATCACCCGCGACCCCAACCCGCACCTCGGCTTCGGGGGCGGCGGCCCGCACTTCTGCCTCGGCAAGTCCCTCGCGGTCCTGGAGATCAACCTCATCTTCCACGCGATCGCCGACGCCATGCCCGGCCTCCGGCTGACCGGCGCCCCGCGCAGGCTCCGCTCGGCCTGGCTCAACGGAGTCAAGGAACTGCGGGTCAGCACCGGCTGACCGCCATACGGGTTCACCCGCTTCACGGAACCAACGTTTCCGTTGCGCCACACGTCCGGAGAAGTGAGCCTTGCCTCTCCCATGACTTCGAACGGAAACGGTGGCCGTGGTCTTCGCCGACTTCCCGATCGTCCCGTCCGACAGCGGACCCGCCGAGCGCAAGCCGGCCCGGTCCTCCTTCCGGGTGTTCGGCCGGCGGCACCGCGTCCCCCTGCTCGCCACCGTGCCCACCCTTCCCCTGTACGCGGTGTGGGCGGCGTTCCTCGCGACGGGCGGCGGGGACCTCGCCGCCCAGGAGGCCTGGGCGCGGTTCGCCGCCGAGCACGGCACGGCCGCGTACGGCCTCTTCTGGTACGGCGGTATGCACACCGCCAGCTACAGCCTGATCTCGCCCCACCTGATGGCCGCGCTCGGCGTGAAGACCGTGACGGTGCTCTCCGGGATCGCGGGGGCCTGGCTGGTCGCCGCCCTCATCGAACGCACCGGCGTCCGCGAGCCCCTGTGGCCCGCGGTGCTCGGCTCGCTCGGTGTGTGGTGCAACGTCGCCTCGGGGCGCACGACGTTCGCGCTCGGCATCGCCTTCGCCTTAGCGGCCTGTCTGGCGCCGGTGCGGGAGCGGCGCGCCGCCCTCGCCGCGGTATGCGCGGCCCTCGCCACCATGGCGTCGCCGGTGGCGGGCCTCTTCCTGGTGGTCGCGGGCGCGGGCTACTTCTTCGTACGCGACTGGCCGCGCGCGGCGGCGCTCGTGGCGCCGCCGTTCGTGGTCGTGGCGGTCACGACGGCGCTCTTCCCCTTCACCGGCGAGCACTTGATGCCCTTCGACCGGATCTTCCCGCCCGTGCTGTTCTCCCTGGCCCTGATCCTGGCGGCCCCGCGCGCGTGGCGGGTGCTCCGGTGGTGCGCGGGCGTGTACGCGGCCGGGACCGTGCTCACGTATCTCATCCCCTCCCCGATCGGTACGAACGTCGAGCGGCTCGCCGAGCTGGTCGGCCCCGCCGCGCTGCTCGCGGCCCTGCTCGCGCCGGGGCTCGACCGGATACGGCGGGCCGTGCTCGCGGTGGCCCTGGCGCTGTGCTCGGTGTGGGTGGTCCACAAGACCGCCGACGACCTCGTGGTCTCCACGGAGGTGCCGCGCTGGGCGGCCGACACCCGTGGCGTGGTGCGGGAGCTGGAGCGGCTTGGCGCCGACCGGTCGCGCGTCGAGGTGGTCCCGGCGCGCAACCACCGCGAGGCCACGGCGCTCGCCCCGCACGTGAACCTGGCGCGCGGCTGGAACCGCCAGCTCGACATCGAGCGCGGGCGCCTCTTCTACGACGGGACGTTCTCGGCGGCCACCTACCGGGCCTGGCTGGACAGGTGGGCGGTCGGATACGTCGTCCTGCCCTCGGGCAAGCCGGACGGGTTCGCCGAACAGGAGGCGGAGCTGGTGGCGCGGGAACCCGAGTGGCTGGAAGCGGTCTGGCAGGACGCGAACTGGCGGATCTTCCGGGTGCGGGAGGCGGTGCCGCTGGTCTCCCGGCCCGCCTCCGTCGTCCGCGCCACGGACTCCGACGTCGTGGTGCGCGTCCCCGAGCGGGGTGCGGTGACGGTGCGCCTCGTGTACTCGCCGTGGCTGCGGGCCGAGGGCGCCTGCCTGGAGCGGCAGGGCGAGTTCACGCGGCTGTCGGTGCCCGGGCCCGGCACCTACCGGATCAGCTCGGGCTACGGTCCTTCGCCGAGCCCCTCGTCGTGCCGGTGACCGGCGGCGCCTGTGCCCCCGCGGCGGCCTCGCGGGAGCGGCTCGCGCGGGGGCCCGAGAGGAGGTGGGTGAGGCCGAAGCCGGCACCGACCACCACCGCGCCGCCCGCCGCGTCGAGGATCCAGTGGTTGCCCGTCGCCACGATCGCGGAGAGCGTCAGGAGCGGGTGCAGCAGCCCGAGCGCCTTCATCCACCCCTTGGGGGCGAGGACCGCGATGACCAGGCCGCACCACAGGGACCAGCCGAAGTGCAGCGAGGGCATGGCCGCGTACTGGTTGGTCAGGTCGGTGAGCGTGCCGTAGTTCGGCTTGGTGAAGTCCTGCACGCCGTGCACCGTGTCGATGAAGCCGAGGTCCGGCATGAGGCGCGGCGGGGCGAGCGGGTAGGCCCAGAAGCCGACGAGGGCGAGGACCGTCGCGAAGCCGAGCGCGGAGCGCGCCCAGCGGTACTCCGCGGGCCGGCGCGCGTACAGGACGGCGAGGACGCCCAGCGGCACCACGAAGTGGAACGACGTGTAGTAGAAGTCGAAGAACTCCTTCGGCCAACCCGCCTTCACCACCGCGTGGTTGACCCAGTGCTCGATGTCGATGTGCAGGAACCGCTCGACGGAGTGGATCTGCTCGCCGTGCCGCTCGGCCGTGGCCCGGCCCCCGGAGATCGTGCCGCCGGTCGCGGCGAGCCTGACCTGCTGGTAGGCGGAGTAGCCGACGCGGATCAGGAGCAGTTCGAGCAGCAGGTTCGGGCGGGTCAGGACCCGCCGCCAGAACGGCAGCAGCGGCACCCGGCGCCATCGGGCCGGGACCGGGGTGGCGTACTGGGTGGGGATGGGCGCCTGGTACTGCGGGTGCGCGCGGGAGAGGAACGGCACGGCGACGGCGGCGGCGAGCGCCGCGATCAGCGCGATGTTGTCGCGGACCGGCTCGGTGACCGGCATGTTCGGCAGCATCATCGTGGCGGGCAGCGTCGACACGAGGACGACGGCCACCGGCCACACATACCGGTCGGACCGGCGCCTGCCGACCCGGCCGACCACCGCGAAGAGCACCCACAGGAGCTGGTGCCGCCAGGTCGTCGGCGATACGGCGACCGCCACGCAGCCGGTGATCGCGACGGCGAGGAGCAGCTGCCCGTCCTTGGCGTAGCGCACGGCGCGGCGCAGGCCGGCGTAGACGACGGCGGCGCCGAGTGCCAGGAAGAGCCCGGTCTCCAGGGGCCCCCGGAGGCCGAGGCGGAGCAGCAGGCCGTGCAGCGACTGGTTGGCGGCGGCGTCCGGGTCCGCGCCGAGGCCCGCTCCGGCGAGGTGATGGAACCAGTACGTCCATGAGTCGTGCGGCATCGCGGCCCAGGCGAGCGCCGCGCACAGGGCGAAGCCCGCGCCGGTGGACACGGCGGCCCTCCTGCGGCCGGTGCACCACAGCAGCGCGGCGAAGAGCAGCATGGTCGGCTGCAGCGCCGCTCCGACGCCGATCAGGACGCCGCAGGTCCGTTCGCCGCGCACGGCGAAGAGGCCGAGGAGCACCAGCAGGACCGGGATGACGCTGGTCTGTCCGAGGTGCAGGGTGTTGCGCACGGGCAGCGACACGATGAGCAGGCTGACCGCCACGGGGGCGGCGAGCAGCGAGGTGCGCCGGGAGAGCGGCTGCGGCAGGGCCCGGGCGGCGACCAGGCCGAGCACGACGACCAGGCCGAGCGTGCCGAAGGTCCAGGCCCAGCCGAGGGCCTGCTCCCCGGAGCGGGCGAGGGGCTTGAGGACGAGGCCGGCGAAGGGGGTGCCGGTGAACCGGTCCGCGTCGTAGAGGGAGTCCTTGACGTGCAGGACGCCGTCCGGCCCGAGCCAGGTCTCCAGGTCGGTGAGGCGCTCGCCCTCAGGGGTGCGCAGGACGACGGCCACCTGCCGGACGGCCAGGACGGCGGCGAACAGCCACAGGGCGACGCGAGCCGCGCCGATCCGTGGCCGTGGTCCGGTGGCCGGCCCCGCCCCCAGGGCATCGCGCGGTTCCCTGTGCTCGCCGTTCGCCATGCCGCGTCGCACCTCCCGCGCCATATATCCTGCCGCTCTTTATCGGCTTTTGTCCGGTGTGCCCAACGCGAGGGCATGCTTCTCGGACACCTTCGAACGTCTGTCCGCGGGCGACTTCACGGGTTCTTCGCGCGTGGTTCCCGGCGGGTGCCGCGACATAGATCACAGGGGCAGCTTGTCCGCACTGCCCAAAGAAAGGCCGTTTGACCTGCATAGAAGCTGTTTTTGCACCCTATGCGATCACCCGGATACCGACCGTAAGGGCGACGAGTGCCCCTATGGTCGGTTTTCGGGCCGCCCCGGTTTCCTCGGGCGGCCTTGTCCTTGTCGTCGACCGAAAGCGGGCGAGCGAACCCTTGCCGAGCGCCACCTCCCTCGCACTCCGGAAGCCCGAGTCCGCCCCGGGCGTCACCGTCACCGACCCCGCACTGGTCAAGCGCGCGGTGAAGGCGGCCGCCCTCGGCAACGCGATGGAGTGGTTCGACTTCGGCGTCTACAGCTACATCGCCGTGACGCTGGGCAAGGTCTTCTTCCCCTCGGGCAACCCCACGGCCCAGCTGCTCTCCACCTTCGGCGCCTTCGCCGCGGCCTTCCTGATCCGGCCGCTCGGCGGCATGGTCTTCGGCCCGCTGGGCGACCGCGTCGGCCGGCAGAAGGTCCTCGCCGTCACCATGATCATGATGGCGGCGGGCACGTTCGCGATCGGCCTGATCCCCTCCTACGCGACGATCGGCGTCTGGGCGCCGGTCCTGCTCCTCCTCGCCCGCCTGGTGCAGGGCTTCTCGACGGGCGGCGAGTACGCGGGGGCCTCCACGTTCATCGCGGAGTACGCCCCCGACAAGAAGCGCGGCTTCCTCGGCAGCTGGCTGGAGTTCGGCACGCTCGCCGGCTACATCGGCGGCGCGGGCCTCGTCACCCTGATGACCGCGCTGATGTCCTCGGAGGACCTGGTCTCCTGGGGCTGGCGCATCCCGTTCCTCATCGCGGGCCCGATGGGCCTGATCGGCCTCTACCTGCGGATGCGGCTCGAAGAGACCCCCGCCTTCGCCGCCGAACTGGAGAAGGCCCACAAGGACGAGCAGACCCGCGCGAAGGTCCGGCTGCGCGACATGGTCACCGGTCAGTGGAGGGCGCTGCTCCTCTGCATGGGCCTGGTCCTGGTCTTCAACGTCACGGACTACATGCTGCTCTCGTACATGCCGAGCTATCTGACCAGCGAGCTGAAGTACGACGAGACGCACGGGCTGCTCGTCGTCCTGGCGGTCATGGCGCTGATGATGTGCGCCCAGCCGTTCGTCGGCGCGCTGACGGACCGGGTGGGCCGCCGCCCGGTGATCGCGACGGGCTGCGCGGGCTTCTTCCTGCTCTCCGTCCCCGCGCTGCTCCTGATCCGCGACGGCTCACTCTGGGCGATCGGCCTGGGCCTCGGAGCCCTCGGCCTGCTCCTGGTCTGCTTCACGGCGTCGATGCCCTCGACCCTCCCGGCACTCTTCCCCACCAAGGTCCGCTACGGCTCGCTCTCCATCGGCTTCAACATCTCCGTCTCGATCTTCGGCGGAACGACGCCGCTGGTGGTGACGGCGCTGATCGGGGCGACGGGCGACAAGATGATGCCCGCGTACTACATGATGGCGGCGGCCGTGGTGGGCGGCGTCGCGGTCTGGTACATGACGGAATCAGCGGGCAGGCCCCTGCCGGGGTCGCCGCCGGCGGAGTAACGGACGGGACGTTTCGGCCCGCCGGGCGGGGCGGTTTGGTTTTGGCTTGGCCGAGCGGGGCGCGCAATCCAGCCCCTCCGGCGCTTGAGGAGCGGGGTCCGGGGCGGAGCCCCGCGCGACAGGCCGCCACACACCCAGAACCTGCCCCAACCAACCCCAGCCCTTCCCCGCCCGCAGCCAGAGCCTCTCCGACCGCCCAACGAAAATCCAGCCCCTCCGGCGCTTGAGGAGCGGGGTCCGGGGCGGAGCCCCGCGCGACAGGCCGCCACACGCCAGAGCCTCGGCCGCACCCAGAGATCCCCGGCCCGACCAAGGCCCCGCCTAGCAAGACCCCACCCCGAGAGGAACCCCCGCCTGCCAGGCCGCGAACACCGGCACCTCCCCCGCTCCGTCCAGCACCCCACCACCCCGAACGGCCGCTCAAAGGCCACCCGCTCAACCCGCCGGGGGCGCCCCGCCGAGCCCGGCCGCATCGGCACCGCCGTGACCGCCGCCGCCTCGACGCCCTCCTCCGCGATCTTCACGACCGCCTCCTGGACGACCCGCGATATCGCGAGCCGCTCGGGGGACATCCCGGAGAAGTCCGCCGCGTCGCTCATGGCCCGCCGCACCCCGAGCGCGGCCAGCCGCCCGGTCGCGTCGATCCGCGTGCGGAGCGAGAGACGGGGCAGGGCCATGACGACCTGCTCGGCGTCGAACGATGACCGGCGCTCACGCGGTGCCCAGCCGAGCGGCAGCACGGCGGCGGGCCCCGCGCCCGGCTCCCCGAGGACGAACCGGACCCGCACGGGCGCCCGCCCGTCCCGCCGGACGCACCGCATCTCGACGACGCGGGCGCCACCACGCCCCGCGGCCCCGCCCCCGTCGACCGCCCACGCGTCCCGGAGCGGGACCTGCCGCCGCATCGTCAGCACCCGGTGGACGACGCCCGCCGCGTCCGTGAAGGCGGCGTCACGCGTGGCCGCCCCCTCGAAGGGGTCCTCCCAACGTGCCTTCAGCGCAAGGGCGTTGACCAGGAGCAGCAGCGTGTCCGGCGTCACGGTCACCGGAAGGCGCTCGATCATGCCGCCCGTGGCCTCGCGCACCCACGCGTCGGCGGCGCCGGGGTCCATGGGCCCGAAGCCGATGTCCGGCAGGGCCTCCCGGTACTCCCGGTACACCGGGGCCCGGCTCCACACGCGCGTGGCGACGCCCAGCGCGTCCGTCCCGGCGAGGGCCCGCGCCCCGTCCGTGACGGCGCGCGCCGCTGCGGCCCCGGCGACCCCGAGCACGCCCCGCAGTTCGCCGGCGGTCCCCTCCCGGGCACCCGCCGCGACGGCGGCCAGGGCGAGCCTCCACTGACAATCACCCCCCACCCGACTAAGCTCCTTAGTGAAACTAACTAGACAGTCGAAGGGAATGTGCGCCCGCATGAGCCAGCAGCAGTGGAACTCCGTCGACGACTACTTCACCGGCCTCCTCGCCCCGCCCGACGACGCCCTCGCCGCCGCCTTGCGCGACAGTGACACGGCCGGCCTGCCGCGCATCAACGTGGCCCCGAACCAGGGCAAGTTGCTCCACCTCCTCGCCCTCACCCAGGGCGCCCGCCGCATCCTGGAGATCGGCACCCTCGGCGGCTACAGCACCATCTGGCTGGCCCGCGCCCTGCCCGCCGACGGCCACCTGATCACCCTGGAGTACAAGCCCGAGCACGCCGAGGTGGCCCGCGGCAACCTCGCCCGCGCCGGGCTCGACAAGCTCACCGAGATCCGCGTCGGCCCCGCCCTGGAGTCCCTCGCCGCGCTCGGCGCCGAACACGCCGAATACGCCGAAGACACCGCGAACACAGCGCCCTTCGACTTCGTCTTCATCGACGCCGACAAGGTCAACAACCCGCAGTACGTGGAGTGGTCGCTCAAGCTCACCCGCCCCGGCAGCCTCATCGTCCTCGACAACGTCGTCCGCGGCGGAGCCGTCGCCGACCCCGACGACACGGACCCGAGCGTGCGCGGCACCCGCGCCGCCCTCGACCTCATGGCACGGCACCCGAAGCTGAGCGCGACGGCGGTACAGACGGTGGGCACGAAGGGCTACGACGGCTTCGCGCTGGCCCGCGTACTTGACTGACCGGCCCCACCCGCAGCGCTCCGAGGCGGGGTCCGGGTTCGAGCCGCGCAGCCAGGTCACGGACCAGGCCCCGTCGGGCCCGCAGCGGAACTCCAGATGCGTACGGGAGACGAAGAGCCAGTCGTCCGGCGTCACCAGACGGCACACGTTCGCGTCACGCCCCACGCGCAGCACCGCGCCCGGCTCGCTCGGCACCTCGGCCATGAGCATGCCGGCGGTCGCGCCCGCCTCCGCCCCGGAAACCGAGGCCATCGTCAGCTCCAGCACGTGGGTACGCTCCTTCAACTCGGGGCGGCGCGAGCATGGTTGGCCGTCGCGCGCTGCGGCATTTTAAGTCGCTCCCGGGGCGCGCGCACGGCCCTCCTGGGACAATGGGCCCCATGACTGAGCGCAAGCCACCTGGAGTCGACTTCGAGTCCTGGATCGACAAGCAGATCCGCGAGGCCGAGGAGCGCGGCGATTTCGCCTCCCTGCCGGGGAAGGGCAAGCCGCTGCCGGAGGGCCCCGACCCCACGTACGACGAGATGTGGTGGGTCAAGCAGAAGATGGCCCGCGAAGGCCTCTCCTACCTCTCCCCCACGCTCGCCCTGCGTAAGGAGGCCGAGGACACGCTGGCCGCGGCCGCCGAGGCCCCTTCCGAACACATGGCGCGCAGACTCGTGACCGAGCTGAACGAAAAGATCCGCACGGCCCTGCGCACCCCGCCCCCGGGCCCGCCGCTCGGCCTCTCCCCGTACGACGTCGACGAGGTGGCCCGCGACTGGCGGGAACGCCACCCGGCCTGAGCGAGCCGCGCGGGACCGACGAGCCCGTTTGGCGGTCCGCTTCCTGGCAACTCGCCCCGGGGACAGGTGCGAGGCCGCACGACGTGCCTCGCACCTCAAGGCCCACCCCCGGGAAGGCACCCATCCATGTCCACAGTCATGATCATCGTTCTGATCGTGGTCGCCGTCGTCCTCGCCGCCGCCGCGTTCGCCATGCTGAACCGCAGGCGCCTGAACGGAGGCGGCGGCAGCCTCAAGCGCCGCTTCGGCCCCGAGTACGACCACGCGGTCGCCCGGCACGACGGCGACACCAAAGCGGCCGAGCGCGACCTCGGCGAGCGGGTGAAGCGCCACGGTTCGCTGCGTCCGCGGCCGTTGGACCCCGCGGCACGTGAGCAGTACTCCGACCGCTGGAACCTCGCCCAGGAGCGCTTCGTCGACTCCCCGCGCGAGGCCGTGGCCGAGGCGGACCGCCTCATCGCCGAACTGGCCGGGGCCCGCGGCTTCCCCGACGCCGGGCACTACGAGGACCAGCTGGACGCGCTCTCGGTGCACCACTCCACGCACGTCCACGGCTTCCGCAGGGTGCACCGGGCGGCGCTCGACACGACGGGGTCCGAAGAGGGCCGGGCCGGCACCGAGGAGATGCGCGCGGCCATGATCGAGGCGCGGGCGCTCTTCGACGCCCTGATCGCGGACGAGCCCGACGGCCGTTCCGCCGCCCGCCCCGGCAAGCACACGACCGGCAAGCGTTCGACCGACATCACGCGAAGGGGAGTCCAGCATGGCTGACACCGCTCCGTCCAAGACCGCTCTGTCCAACACCGCTCCGTCCGGCACCTCTCCGTCCGGCACCTCTCCGTCCGGCACCTCTCCGTCCGGCACCGCCCTGTTCCCGCCCGAGGAACGCGACAAGCTGACCCTGCGCCTCCAGAACGCCGTCAACGGCTTCGTCGACGGCCCGCGCGGCGCGGTGGAGGAGGTCGACCACGTCCTGGAGGAGGCCATCGCCCGCCTCTCGGACACCCTGGCCGAACGACGCCGCGTCCTGCGCTCCTCCTGGCAGACCACGCCCGCCCGCCCCGCGGCGGACGGCGGCATCCCGGCCGCCGGTGTCGCGCCGGGCGGTGCCCTGGCCGCGGAGGGCGCCCCGGCCGAGGCCTCGGCCACCGACACCGAACAGCTCCGCCTGGCCCTGCGCGACTACCGCGAGACGGCCGAGCGCCTGCTACGGCTCTGAGCCGCGCGCGGCGGTACGGCAGGATGGCGGCATGAGCATCGTGAAGATCAACGCCCTCACCGTCCCCGAGGAACAGCGCGAGGTCCTGGAGAAGCGCTTCGCGTCCCGCGCGGGCGCGGTGGAGAACTCCGACGGCTTCGAGTGGTTCGAGCTGCTGCGCCCCATCGAAGGCACCGACCAGTACCTCGTCTACACCCGCTGGCGCGACGAGGCCTCCTTCCAGGCGTGGATGGAGGGCCCCATGAAGGCCGCGCACCAGGGTGGCGGCGAGGGCGGCGGCGAGCGGCCCAAACCGGCCGCCTCCGGCTCCACGGTCTGGTCCTTCGAGGTCGTGCAGCAGGCCGCGCCCAAGAGCTGACCGGGACCCTCACGGCGCCCCGCGGGCCAAATGGCTTGCGGGGCGCCGCCTTTGTGGCCGCAGAATGACGTCATGACCGAAGCCTGTGCCGTCGCCGTCTCCTGGTCCGTCGCTCCCGAGCCGTACGACTCGCCCGTGGCCGCCGCCCTGTGGCGCGCGTACTACACCGAGGTCAGCGACCGCTGGTATGTGCTCCACGAGGGCCGGACCACCGACCCCGAGGAGCTGGAGCGCGAGGTGGCCGCCGAGAGCGGGGCGGATCTCGCGCCGCCGGACGGGGTGCTGCTGGTGGCGCGGTACGGCGAGGAGCCCGTCGGCACGGCGGGCGTACGGCTCCTCGACGCGCGAACCGCCGAGCTCAAGAGGGTTTTCGTACGCGAGGACGCGCGCGGCAAGGGCGGCGCGCCCGCCCTGCTGGCCGCGGCCGAGGACGTGGCCCGCGCGCTCGGTGCCGCGCGGATCGTCCTGGACACCCGCACCGACCTGGTGGAGGCCCGCGCGCTGTACACGCGCCACGGCTACGAGGAGATCGAGCCCTACGAGGACAGGCCCTACGCCGAGCACTGGTACGGCAAGGAGCTGGCCCCGAGGGGCTGACCTCACACCGCCCGGAGCACCGTCGCCCCGTTCCGCGGCCGCTCCGACTCCGATCCGCACAGCTCCCCGCTCAGCTCCTCGACCAGCTGGCTCAGGTCGGTCGGCCGCTGCGGGCCCCACCAGTCGCCGAGCAGCTCGGCCAGGGACTCCTCACGGGCCTTGGCGAGCTTTTTCGCGACCTCACGGCCGCGCTCGGTCAGGCGCATCTGAAGGCCCTGCCGTTCGGCGAGGCGCCGCTCCTCCACCTGGCGGGCGGCGGCGGTGATGACGGTCAGCGGCACGGTGGTGCGTTCGGCGAGTACGGCCGGTTCGACGGAGCCGTGCCGGGCGATGCGCAGCAGCAGCCAGCTGGCCCCGGGCAGCAGGTCGTACCCCGCCCGCGCGGTGATCTTCTCGTAGATCTCACGCCGCCCCTCGCGGGTGCCGAGGACCGAAAGGGCCCGCGCCACCTCGTCGTGGGAGGAGCGTTCGACGGGGTTGCTGGCCAGCGTCTGCGTCGGGTCGGGCGCGGTGACCGAGCCGCGCAGCTTGTCCTCGCGCAGGAACCACGCCAGGACGAAGGCCAGCAGCGCGACCGGCGCCGCGTACAGGAAGACGTCCGTGATCGACGAGGCGTACGCGTGCAGCGCGCTCGGCCGCAGCTCGGCGGGGAGCCGCGCGATGCCGCGCGGGTCGGCCTCCAGGGTGGAGACGCTCAGCCCCGGTGGCAGCCGCTGCCCGGCGAGGGCGTCGGTCAGTTTGTCGCCGAGCCGGTTGGTGAAGACGGTGCCGAAGATCGCGACGCCGAAGGAGGCTCCGATCGAGCGGAAGAACGTGGCGCCGGACGTGGCGACGCCCAGGTCCTCGTAGCCGACGGCGTTCTGCACGATGAGTACGAGCACCTGCATGACCAGGCCGAGACCGAGGCCGAAGACGAAGAAGTAGACGCTCATCTCGCCGGTGCCGCTGTGCTCGTCCAGCTGGTGCAGCAGGAGCAGGCCGAGCGTGGTGACGGCGGTCCCCGCGATGGGGAAGACCTTCCAGCGGCCCGTACGGCTGACGATCTGGCCGGAGGCGGTGGTCGACAGGAGCATGCCGACCACCATCGGCAGCATGTGCACGCCCGACATGGTCGGCGAGACGCCCTGGACGACCTGGAGGAACGTCGGCAGGTAGGTCATCGCCCCGAACATCGCGAAGCCCACGATGAAGCTGATCACGGCGGAGAGCGTGAAGGTGCGGACGCGGAACAGCTTGAGCGGCAGCACCGGTTCGGCGGCCTTGCGCTCCACGGCGACGAAGGCGGCGGCGAGGACCGCGCCGAGCACCGCGAGCCCGATGATCTGCGGCGAGCCCCACGCCCAGGTGGTGCCGCCGAGCGAGGCGACGAGCACCAGGCAGGTGGCGACGGACGCGATGAGGAACGTGCCGAGGTAGTCGATGGTGTGCTTGGTCTCGCGCACCGGGATGTGCAGTGTGGTGGCGATGACGAGGAGCGCGATCGCGCCGATCGGCAGGTTGATGTAGAAGACCCAGCGCCAGCTCAGGTGCTCGGTGAACAGCCCGCCGAGCAGCGGCCCGAGCACGCTGGTCGCGCCGAAGACCGCGCCGAAGAGCCCCTGGTACTTGCCCCTCTCGCGCGGCGAGACGAGGTCGCCGACGATCGCCATGGACAGCACCATGAGTCCGCCGCCGCCGAGGCCCTGGAGCGCCCGGAAGCCGATGAGCTGCGGCATGTTCTGCGCCATGCCGCAGAGCGCCGACCCGACGAGGAAGATCACGATCGCGGTCTGGAACAGCTTCTTCCGGCCGTACTGGTCGCCCAGCTTGCCCCACAGCGGGGTCGCGGCCGTCGCGGCCAGCATGTACGCGGTGACGACCCACGACAGGTGGTCCATGCCGCCCAGCTCGCTGACGATCGTCGGCAGGGCGGTCGAGACGATGGTCTGGTCGAGGGCCGCGAGCAGCATGCCGAGGAGCAGCGCGCCGATGGAGACGAGGACACCGCCGGGCGGATGCCCGTTCCCCGCGTGACCACGCGACGGTTCGGGCCCCGGCCCGACGGGGCGGGCGCTGACATCCTGCGTCATGGGCACCTCCTGGGGCTCCCGGGGTGGGTGGGTCTCGTGTGGCTGGAGGGGTGGCCGAGGAGTCGCCGAAGCGTGGCCGAAGGGTTTCCCCCCTCCATCGTGGTCCGTGTGACCGGTTATGGCCTGTTGAAGCATCGGTATGCATAATCGGCGGAGTTCTCGGGGCGGGAGGGGCACGGGAGGGGAGGAGGGCGGCGGTGACCGGAGACGACGGGCTTCAAGAGGGGCGGACACGGCGGGGCGGTCGGCGCTGTCCGAAGTGCGGGGCCGTGTGGACACCGGATGAGGGCGCCCCGGGGTGCGGGTGCGGTCGGCGGGCGGCGGAGGAGGTGCGCCGGGGCCGGTCCGCGGAGGCGATGGCGGAGGCGGTGGCTGCGGCGCACCGGGCCCGGGCCGCGGGGGTGGCTGCGGACGCCGAGGCGGTGGCTGCGGAGGCTGCGGCTGCGGAGGCTGCGGCGCACCGGACGCGGTCGGTGGAGGCGGGGGCGATGCCCCAGACCCGGCCGGCGGAAGCGACGCACCAGGCCCGGCCCGCAGAGGCGGCAACGGACGTAACGCACCAGACCCTGCCAGTGGAAGCGGCGCACCGAACCCAGCCCGCGCAGACGACAGCAGACGCAGCCCACCAGCCCCTACCCGCGCAGACGGCGGACGCAGCGCACCAGACCCAGTCGGCGGAAGCGACGCACCAGGCCCGGCCCGCAGAGGCGGCAGCGGACGTAGCGCACCAGACCCGGCCGGTGGAAGCAGCAGCGGACACGGCACACCAGACCTGGCCGGTCGAAGCGGCGCACCAGACACAGCCCGCGCAGGCGACAGCAGACACAGCCCACCAGCCCCGGCCCACGCAGGCGGCAGCGGGCACAGCGCACCGGGCCCGGTCGATGAAGGCGGCGGCGGACGCTGCGGCCGCCGAGGACTTCGATCCCCTGCGGATACGTCCTTACGTGTCGCTGCCGGATCCGGAAGCCCCCGCGCCGGACACCAGGTACGTACAGGGCTTCGGTGGAGGCGGCGCGTCCGGGGCGGAACCGTCGGATGCGTGCCTGGACCCCACCGGCAACCCCACGGCGTACCCGGACCCCACAGGCACCTCTGCCGCCCCCACCGCCCCTCCCCATCCCGCGCGCCGCAGGCGCTACGTGCTGCTCGGTGGCGCCGGCGCCCTGGCGGCGGTGACCGCCGGCGCCGTTTTCGCCACCGGACTGTTCTCGTCGGCCGCCGACCGGCCGACGAGAGACCGCGCGCTGCCCGGCGCCTCTGCCGCGGACCGCGCGGACCCGACGGAACCACCGCCGCCCTCCGCGAAACGGTCCGGGTCTCCCACACCCCGTACGCCCTCCGCCACGCCACGCGGCATGACGCCGCCGCCCGCGCCGACGCGCTCGGCCCCGCCCCCATCGTCGTCAACACGGTCACCCTCACCGTCACCGCCGCCGTCGACGGCGCGCGCGACGGACTCCGTGGACGCGACGCCGTCGCGTCGGCCCACCACGGCTGCGACCCTCAGCCACGGCGACAAGGGCCCGGGGGTGGCGGAGCTCCAGGGGCGGCTGGCCCAGCTGTATCTGTACGTGGGCGAACGGAACGGTTCGTACACGCGCGAGGTCACCGAGGCGGTGCTCCGCTACCAGTGGGCACGCGGCCTCACCGCGGACCCGCCGGGCGAGTACGGCCGCCAGACGCGACGGAGCCTGGAGTCGGAGACGAGGGAGCCCTAAGTCCCGTGGTCGGGGACGCCGCACCGGGTATACGGCTCTGCGTGAAAGATCTCCGCACCATGCCGCAGGCCCCGGACTCCCCGGCGCCGCTCAAGAAGGCCCTGACCACCCCGCTCCTGTACTTCTTCATCCTCGGAGACGTGCTGGGCGCGGGCGTGTACGTTCTCGTCGGCCAGGTCGCCGCCGACTCCGGCGGCGCCGTATGGGTGCCGCTGGTCGTGGCGTTGTGCCTGGCCCTCCTGACGGCCGCCTCGTACGCCGAACTGGTGACGGCGTACCCGCGCGCGGGTGGCGCTTCGCACTACGCGACCTTGGCGTACGGGCCCTTCGCCGGGTTCCTCGCCGGGTTCTGCATGCTCGCCGCAGGCATCGTCTCGGTGGCGGCGCTGGCCCGCGGGTTCGCCGGCGACTACCTGACCGAGTTCGTCACGCTTCCGGTGGTGCTGGTCGTCATCGTCTTCCTGGCCGCCCTGGCGCTGCTGAACGCGCGGGGCATCCGGGAGTCGACGCGGGCCAACGTCGTCGCCACGGTCATCGAGGTGAGCGGGCTGCTGCTGGTGATCGGGCTCGGCGTCTGGATCGTGCTGCGGGGCGACGGGGACCTGGGCAGGCTGACGCAGCTGGGCACGGACAGCCAGGGGCCCGCGGCCGCGGTGCTGAGCGGGGCGGTGCTGGCGTACTACTCGTTCGTCGGGTTCGAGACGTCGGTCAACGTGGCCGAGGAGACCCGCAACCCGCGGCGCTCCTATCCGCGGGCGCTCTTCGGTGCCCTGATCACGGCGGGGGCGGTGTACGCGCTGGTCGGGGCCGCCGCGGCGGCGGCCGTACCGACCGACAGGCTGGTCTCGTCCAGCGGTCCGCTGCTCGAGGTCGTGCGGGAGGCGGGCGGTGTGCCGACGGAGCTGTTCGGCGCCGTCGCGCTGGTGGCGGTCGCCAACGGCGCGCTGCTCACCGGCATCATGTCGTCGCGCCTCGCCTACGGCATGGCACGGGACGGCCTGCTGCCGGGTTTCCTGACGAGGGTGCTGCCGGGCAGGCGCACGCCGTGGGCCGCGATCGCCGCGACGACGGCTCTGTCCCTGCTCCTTGCGCTGACCGGCGACGTGGCCACGCTCGCCTCGACGCTGGTCCTGCTCCTGCTGGTGGTCTTCTTCATGGTCAACACCGCGGCCCTGGTGCTGCGCCACCGCGACACGACCGCACGGCCGGACCACTTCCGGGCCCCGACGTTGGTACCGATCCTCGGCGCGGCGTCCTGCGTGGCCCTGGCGACCCAGATCGAGCGGGAGGTGTGGCTGCGGGGTTTGATCGTGCTGGCGGTCGGAGCGGTGTGCGGCACGGTGGCAGCAATGCGGTTGCGCCGCAGGGCGTGACGTTCCGGGCAGGCGCGGCACCATGGCGGCAATGCGACTACGCCCCGCAGGACGTGACTTCAGGCAGCACGGACGACTGCTCTCAGCGACGGGCGTGCGGCACCTGGTCTGGCTGAGGGCTGAGGGCCGCCGGGCGGCACCGGGTGCTGTGCCGTCCCGAGTGCCGGGTGTCGGCTCAGGTGTCGCGGTGGGGCGAGGGGCAGCGCGTGCGGGGTCGCTGGGTCGCTGAGAGTGCTGTCCGGAGTCTCACGCCCTGCGGCGGTGTAGCCGTGTCACCGCCGACGTAAACCGAATCCCCCCATCCCCCGCGCCGAGCGTCATCACCCGCGACGCGAGCCGCCCACCTGCACAGCCGGACCCAGCACGCCTTGGCTGCGGCGCACCACGCATCCGCGAGGACGGGACCGCCCCTCCGGAACGGCCCCCGACACCCCCAGCCTCTGAACGGCACGGCACGGTGCGGTGCGGTGCGACAACGCCTCGGAACGCCGCGCCACCCCCAGGGCCCTCAGCCGAACGTCAGCCGAATCCGCCCATCCCCCGCATCGGCCACAGCCACCCCCGTCAGGTCCTCAACATGCACGGTCGGGCCGAGCCCGGCGGCCCTGGGGCCGACGCCGACCACCCGCATGCCCGCCGCCCGCCCCGCGCGGATCCCCGCCTCCGAGTCCTCGAAGACCACGCAGTCGGCCGGGTCGAACCCGAGCGCCGCCGCCCCCTTGAGGAACCCCTCGGGGTCCGGCTTGCTCGCGCCGACGCTCTCCGCGGTCACCCGCACGTCCGGCAGCGCCAGCCCCGCCGCGGCCATCCGTCCGGTGGACAGCGGCACGTCGGCGGAGGTCACGAGCGCGTGCGGCAGACGGAGCCGGGCCAGCGCAGCCATGAACGCGGGCGCGCCCGGCACCGGGACCACGCCCTCCATGTCGGCGGTCTCCGCGGCGAGCATCTCGCGGTTCTCGGCGTGGTTCTCCTCCATGGGCCGCCCGGGGAGCAGCACCGCCATGGACGCGTACCCCTGACGCCCGTGGACGACCTTGATGACCTCGTCGAAGTCGAGCCCGTGCCGGTCGGCCCAGCGCCGCCAGCAGCGCTCGACGACGGCGTCCGAGTTGACGAGGGTGCCGTCCATGTCGAGGAGGACGGCCCGGGCGGTCAGTACAGGGCCGGCATGCGTGGCCGTCATCGACGTCATCGACGTACTCCAGAGCCAGGGGATCCCGCGGCCGCCATGGGGTTCCGCGGAGGGAAGATCAAGGCGGCTCCGCCCGCCGGTCAGGGAGTACGGGCGGAGCCACTTTGTTCCTGCACGGTACAAAACGAGGGCGCCAAAAGCCAACGCCGCAGGTCAGACAGGCCAAGGTCCGCAAAAGCGGGCAACGTCACGCAATCGCCTCGTACAGGCTCCAGACACCGAGCCCGAGCATCAGCAGCGCCGCGATCCTCGTGATGAGCACCAGCGGTACCCGCTTCATCAGCGCCTTGCCGCCGACGATGCCGATCCCGGCCACCGCCCACAGCGCGAGCACGGCGCCGAGACCGACGGAGAGCGGGTCGTCGTAGCGGGCGGCCATGTTCGCGGTCATGATCTGCGTCAGATCGCCGAACTCCGCGACCAGGATGAGCATGAAGCCCGCCCCCGAGACCTTCCAGAAGCTCTGGTCCTCGGGCTGCTTGACGTCCTCCTCCTCGCCGGCGCCCTTCAGGAGCAGCATCGCGGCACCACCGAGGAAGAGGACGCCCGTCAGCGCGTGGACCAGCTGCTGCGGCAGCAGGGTCAGGACACTGCCCGCCGCGACGGCGAGCACCACGTGGACGGTGAAGGCGGCGGCGACACCGGCGAAGACGTACGAGGCGCGGTAGCGCGTGCCGAGGACGAGTCCGGCCAGCGCCGTCTTGTCCGGCAGCTCGGCAAGGAAGACGACGCCGAAGACGAGCGCCATCACGCTGAAGCTGATCAAGGGTTCCTCAATCGGTCGGGGCCGCCCCACCGAGAGTGTTCCACCGCTTCGCGTACGACACCTCGGCACGGCAGCACACAGGAACGCACGCGGACGCGCACGTCGGGCACTGCTTGCCGAAGGTCTCGCTGGCCTGCCCCCCAAAGGGCCTGCCTCCGGGCGCCGGCTCAGACGAGCTGAGCAGTATGTCGACGGTCCGGCGAAGAGCTACTCCCCTTCTGCGCCATCCATCGTACGGGACGGCGCACGGTGCGCGGCCAGGGACTTTCGGCCCGCGCCGGAGCGAGACGGAGTGACCTGGATCACTCGAACGCAACTCCCGCCCCACCCAATGCACATGACGGCACGCCAGAACTATTGAACTCTGCACCTGATTGACGCGACCCTGTCATCACACGCACATCCACCGGCAACCCCGCCTCGCAAGCATGACCGCCCCACCGGTCAACTTCCCCCCACGACAAGGGAGTTCGCATGTCCACTGTCTACGCGCGTCGACACCGCCCGGCCGCCATCGGCGCCACCGCCCTGCTGGCCTGCGCGGCCGTCCTCACCACCGGCACCCCCGCCCAGGCCGCTCCCCCGACCCCGGTCAGCGCCGCCACCGCCCGCGCCTACCTCGGTGAACTCACCGTCAAGGCCGAGGGCTCCTCCGACGGCTACAGCCGCGACAAGTTCCCGCACTGGAGCACGCAGTCCGGCGCCTGCAACACCCGCGAGGTCGTCCTCAAGCGCGACGGCACCGACGTCCAGCAGGACTCCAGCTGCGCCGCCGTCTCCGGGACCTGGAAGTCCCCGTACGACGGCGGCACCTGGACCGCCGCGTCCGACGTCGACATCGACCACGTCGTCCCGCTCTCCGAGGCCTGGAAGTCCGGCGCCAACAGCTGGACCACCGCGCAGCGCCAGGGCTTCGCCAACGACCTGGCGCAGCCCCAGCTGATCGCCGTCACCGACAACGTCAACCAGGCCAAGGGCGACCAGGACCCGGCGGAATGGCTGCCGCCCACCGCCTCCTACCACTGCTTCTACGCCCGCATGTGGGTGGACGTGAAGCACCACTACAAGCTCACCGTGAACTCCGAGGAGAAGAGCGCCCTGACCACCCTCCTCAACCGCTGCTGACACCGGCACCGGACCCGGGCCGGACCCGGCCGGACCCCCGCACCGCCGGGAAAGCCGGAACCACCCCGCCCGCCTCCGTCGTTCCGTACCGTACGGGGCGACGGAGGAGGGTGATCATCTGTGGCACGACTGCGCCTTGGTCCACTGCTGAGGTACGTCGACGGCTCCGCGGCGACCGTCTGGGTCGAGACCGACCGGCCCTGCACCGCCGAGGTGCGGTGCGCGGACGGCGCGGGCGGCTCGGCGCGCACCTTCCAGATCGCCGGCCACCACTACGCCCTGATCCCGGTCACCGGCCTGACGCCGGGCACCGAGACGGCGTACGAGGTGCGGCTCGGCGGGGCGGACGGCATGGGCGCGGTGTGGCCGCCGCCCGATGCCCGCTTCCCCGCCAGCACCATCCGCACGCCCGCCGGGGACGGCGCCGACGCCCTGCGCGTCACCTTCGGCTCCTGCCGCTGGGCCGCGCCGCCCTCCGGTGAGCACGACCCCGTGGGCCCGGACGCCCTGGACACCCTCGCCGCCCGCATCGCCGCGGACCCGGCGGCGGAGCGCCCGGACGTCCTGCTGCTCCTCGGCGACCAGGTGTACGCGGACCAGACCTCCAAGGCGACCCGCCGCTGGCTGGCCGCGCGCCGGGACCTCGCCGATCCCCCGGGCGCCCAGGTCGCCGACTACGAGGAGTACACGCACCTCTATGACGAATCCTGGCTCGACCCCGAGGTCCGCTGGCTGCTGTCCACCGTGCCCAGCTGCATGATCTTCGACGACCACGACGTGATCGATGACTGGAACACCAGCGCGGCCTGGCTCGCCGAGATGCGGGCCACGCCCTGGTGGCGCGAGCGCGTCCTGAGCGGCCTGATGTCGTACTGGGTCTACCAGCACCTGGGCAATCTGCGCCCCGAGGAGCTGGCGAGCGACGCCGTCCACGCCGCCGTGTGCGCCACGCCCGACGGCACGGACGCGCTGCGCGCCTTCGCCGCGGCGGCCGACGCGAACCCCACCTCGGCGCGCTGGAGCTACCGGCGGGACTTCGGGCGCGTACGCCTGTTGATGGTCGACACCCGCGCGGCCCGCGTCCTGGCGGAGGCGGAGCGCGCCATGTTCGACCCCGAGGAGGCGCGCTGGCTGCGCGAACAGGCGCTCGACGGCGCGGGCGGCGTCGACCACCTCCTCGTCGGCACGTCGCTCCCGTGGCTGCTCCCGCACCTCATCCATGATGCCGAGGGGTGGAACGCCGCGCTGTGCCGTGGCGAGCGGGGCGCCCGCTGGGCCCGCTTCGGCGAGAACCTGCGCAGGCGTTCGGACCTGGAGCACTGGTCGGCCTTTCCGCCGTCCTTCGAGGCGCTCACCTCGCTGCTCGCGGAGGCGGGCTCCGGCGGCGAGGCCCCGGCGACGGTGTGCGTGCTCTCGGGCGACGTCCACCACGCCTATGTCGCCGAGCCGAGCTGGCCGCCGGGTTCCGGTCCCGACGCCCGTGTCCTCCAGCTGACCTGCTCCCCCGTCCACAACTCCATCCCGACGTCGATCAAGCTCGGTTTCCGCTTCGGCTGGAGCCGGGTGGGCCGCGCGCTCGGCCGCCGCTTCGCCCGCCACGGCGGCGTGACGCAGGCGGGCATCGACTGGCGCCGCACGGGCGGCCCCTGGTTCGGCAACCAACTGATGACCCTGACGCTGCACGGCCGCTCGGCCCGCCTCCGCCTGGACCAGGCCCGAACGGCTCGCGGCGGCGCCGTACGCCTGGAGACGGCGGAGGAACGCGACCTGACGTGATGACGGCGCGGGGGCAGTGTGCGGGCGAGGCACCCGGCATGGAGCGCTCGTCAGGATGGGCCGCACCCCTGCACCCCCCGCACCCCTCCCACCCCACGTGACACACCCCACACCCCCATCCGGATCCTCCACCGAGGGTTCGGCATCAGGGCTTCCGGCGGCATGATGATGCGGACCGTCCGCTTCCAGCGTTCGTAAGCGTTCTCTATGCCCCGGGAGTCACGCCTTTGTCCGCTTCTCTGCCCGCGCCGCGTCCCCCCGCACCGGATGCGACCGCCCTCGCCCTGGTCGGCGCGGGCCCCCGCGGTACCAGCGTGCTCGAACGGCTCTGCGCGTCGGCGGCCGAACTCCTCGCCCCCGGCACGCGGCTGACGGTCCATGTCATCGACCCCGAGCCGCCCGGCCCCGGCCGCGTCTGGCGGACGGCGCAGCCCGCCGAGCTCCTGATGAACACCGTCGCCTCACAGGTGACCCTCTTCACGGACGAGAGCGTCGACTGCTCGGGACCGATACGACCGGGTCCGAGCCTGTACGAATGGGCGGCCGCGGGACGCGTGCCGGGGCTCGGGCCCGACGACTATCCGACCCGCGCCTGCTACGGCCGCTATCTGGAGTGGGTCTTCACCGAGGTGGTGCGCACCGCGCCCGGCGCCGTGCGCGTCCAGGTCCACGCGACGCGCGCCCTGCGGCTCGACGAGACGGCGGACGGGCTGCAGACCCTCGTACTCGACGGCGGCCGCGAACTGACCGGACTCTCCGCCGTCGTCCTGGCGCAAGGACATCTGCCGACCCGCCCCGACCGCGACGAGGAGCGCCTGGCAGGACATGCCGCGCTGCACGGCCTGCGGCACTTCCCGCCCGCCAACCCGGCCGACCTGGACCTGTCCGCCGTCGCCCCCGGCGAGCCGGTGCTG
Organism: Streptomyces sp. 135; assembly: GCF_020026305.1. NCBI lineage: Bacteria > Bacillati > Actinomycetota > Actinomycetes > Kitasatosporales > Streptomycetaceae > Streptomyces > Streptomyces sp. 135. The sequence goes on from NZ_CP075691.1 coordinate 2,591,948, forward strand.
CTGCGCGGCCTCGGCCTCAACTTCTTCGACCACATGGCGCTGTTGAGCACGGGCCGCGGCGGCCGGTACGTACGGGAGCCGGACGGCACCCTGCGCTACGAGCCCTCCGGCCACGAGCCGCGGCTGTACGCGGGATCGCGGCGCGGCGTCCCGTACCAGGCGCGCGGGGACAACGCGAAGGGCCCCTACGGGCGGCACCAGCCCGCCGTCCTCACCGACGACGTCATCGCCCGCTTCCGCAAGCGCGCGGAGAGCGGCGACGCCCCGGACTTCCTGGACGACATATGGCCCCTGGTCGCCAAGGATGTGGAGACGGTCTATTACGCGGCGCTGCTCGCCGCGCGCGGTGACACGCGGGAGAGCGTCGAGGCCTTCCGGGAACGGTTTCTCGCCATCGCGCACCAGAGCCCCCAAGAGTCCCTGCTGCTCGACGAGTCGGGCGTCCCGGACACCGACCGCTGGTCGTGGGACCGGCTCTCCCGCCCGCACCCGGCCCGCCCCTTCGCCTCCCCCCACGAGCACCGCGCCTGGCTCCTCGCCCACCTGCGCGAGGACGCCGCGCAGGCCGCGCTCGGCAATGTCGCGGGCCCGCTGAAGGCCGCGCTCGACGTGCTGCGCGACCTGCGCAACGAACTGCGCCGCGTCGTCGACCACCGCGGCCTGTCCGGCGCCTCGCGCCGCGCGCACCTCGACCGCTGGTACACGCCGCTCAACGCGTTCCTCTCGATCGGCCCGCCGCGCCGCCGCGTCGAGGAGATGACCGCGCTGATCGAGGCGGGCGTCCTCGACGTGCTCGGACCGCGGCTGAGCGTGCGGCCGGACGGCGCGGCGTTCCTCGCGCACTCCCCGGACGTACCGGGCTCCGATGTGCGGGTCACCACATTGATCGAGGCCCGGCTGCCCGAGCCGGACGTGCGCCGCACGGCGGACGACCTGCTCGCGACGCTCCTCGGAGCCGGCCGCTGCCGCCCCCATGTCGTCGACGGCCACGAGACGGGAGGCCTGGACGTGACCCCGCGGCCGTACCGCCTGATAGATCGTCAAGGGCGGGCGCACGCACGGCGGTTCGCTTTCGGCGTGCCCACGGAAGGGGTGCACTGGGTGACGGCCGCCGGCGCCCGGCCCGGCGTCGACTCGGTCACCCTGTCGGACGCGGACGCCATCGCGCGGGCCGCGCTGCGCACCGCCTCCGGGCGCGCGGGAGCACCGCCGGAAGGGGAAGCGGCATCTCCGAGTGACCGAATGTTGAACTTGCAAGCACTAATTAGGTTCCCCTAATCTTGGGCCTCCGCTCGGTTCCGTCCCCAACCGAAGGAGTCCCCCACCATGACTGGACGTCTCAACAGCGCCCAGCCCTACGCCATAGGCCTGTTCCGCATAGTGATCGGGCTGCTCTTCGCCTGCCACGGCGCGGCCTCCCTCTTCGGCGTCCTCGGCGGCGCAGGCGGCGACGGCAGCACCATCGACGCCGGCACCTGGCCCGGCTGGTACGCGGCCGTCATCCAGCTCGTCGGCGGCAGCCTCGTCCTGCTCGGCCTCGGCACCCGCGCCGCCGCGTTCATCGCGTCCGGCTCGATGGCCTACGCCTACTTCAAGGTCCACCAGCCCGAGGCGCTGTGGCCGATGGAGAACGGCGGCGAGGCCTCGGCGATGTTCTGCTGGGCGCTGCTGCTCCTCGTCTTCACCGGGTCCGGCGCGTTCGGCCTCGACCGGCTCTTCGCCGCGCGTGGCGCGAGCGAGGGCGACAAGGCCTCGGAGCGCGCCCCGGTCGCCGCCTGACCGCTGCGGCACCTGACACGTGACGGCGCCCCCTTCCTCGTACGTACGAGGAAGGGGGCGCCGTCACGTGGGGCGGCGCCCCCCAGCCCTTGGGGCGGCAGCCGGGTGAACGTGACGTAGCGAACATATGGGCCCCCAGCGGATCTACGACGTCACACGCGGCGTACGCTGTACAGCTGTCATCAGGCCGCCCCTGCCGCTCCCCGCGACACAGCGGCAACGCGCTGCCGATCGGGGAGTCACGGGGGAGTCGTCGTGCTGGAAAGTGTGGGGGCGCTGACCGGCAGCCCATGGATCTACGCGGTCGTGGCCCTGTCCGTGCTGTTCGACGTCTTCGTCCCGGTCCTGCCGAGCGGCGTCCTCGTCATCATGTCGGCCACCGCGGCGGCTGCCGCGGGCACGGGCGGCGTCCCGCACAACGTCCCCGACATCCTGCTTCTCACCCTCAGTGCGGCCACCGCCTCGGTCCTCGGTGACATGGCCGCCTTCCGCCTTGCCTGGCGCGGCGGCGAACGCCTCGACCGCGCCATCGCCCGCTCCCGCAGGCTGACCACCGCGCAGGAACGGCTCGGCGCGGCGCTCTCCCGGGGCGGTGGCGCCCTCGTGGTCATCGCGCGCTTCGCCCCGGCGGGCCGTTCGATCGTCTCGCTCGGCGCGGGCGCGGCCCACCGAAAGCTGCGGGAGTTCCTGCCGTGGTCCGTGCTCGCGGGCCTGGCCTGGGCCGGCTACAGCGTGGCGCTCGGCTACCTCGGCGGCCAGTGGCTCGGCGCGACTTGGCTGGCCACGGGCGTCTCCCTGCTCGCGCTCTTCGCGGCGGGCTCCCTGGCGGCGTTCCTGGTGCGCCGCCCCAGGCCGACGGCCTGACCCCGTTACCGGCCCCTGCGTTCTACGAGGCGTTACGGCGTGACCTTACGGGGCGGCGTCACGACGCGCGCGCCCCACGCACTTCCAGTCCGGCGAGCAACTCCGCGGTCGCCTCGGCCACGGCGTCGACGGCCCGGTCGAAGACCTCGCGGTTGTGGGCGGCCGGGGCGCGGAACCCGGACACCTTGCGCACGTACTGAAGCGCGGCGGCCCGGATCTCCTCCTCGGTGGCGTCGTCGGGGATGGCGGGCGGACGGAGCGTCTTGATGCTTCGGCACATGCCTCCAGCTTGCCACCGCGGGGCGGGCGCGGGGCGGGGCACGGGAGCGCCGCTCAGGCATGCCCCGCGCGCTTCTGCCCCGCCACGCCGCGCCGGCCGTCGACCTCCAGCACGCGGGCTCCCGTGCGCGCCACCTGCGTCTCGATCTCGTCGAGCAGCATCGGGTACAACTGCCCGACGCCCGGCTCCACTCCGCGCTCCGCGAGCCGGGCCCGCTGGACCTCCCGCGTCGGAGGTCCTGAGGCCCTGAGGCCAAGTGAAGCAGCCCCCCAGCCCCCAACCTCTCGTGTCGCTCGCCCCCACAATTCGAACAGGAGTACCATTACGCTCGTGCCTCCTTCCGCTTCCCCCGACTTCCCGAGCGACCTCCTCGCCGCCCAGGAGGAACTGCACCAGGTCCGCTCCGAGCTGCTGGCCCTGCTCAAGCGCCTCCCCTGGTCCGTCGAGCCGCTCGACGGCTTCAGCGACACCGGCGGCTGGCGCAGCGTGGAGCGCCCCGCCTCCCCGGGCTGGACCCCGGACGAACAGGCCGAGGTCGAGAAACTCCGCGCGCGGGAACGGGAGTTGGCGGTCTTCGTGACCTGCCACCGGTACTGGGAACAGCTCTCAGGCCCGGACGTGGTCGCCGCGAGGGCCCAGCTCAAGCACGCCCACGAGCCCCCCGAGGACTCCGGCCCCGCAAGCCATTGACAGCGGGTGGGGGCGGGCGTTGACTCGCCCCAACCAGCCCCGTACCCGCCCTCGCGAGCCACGGAGGTGCAGCCATGAACGTACTGATCGTCATCGCGATCCTGGCCCTCGTCGGCCTCGGCTTCGACCAGCCCCTGCTCTGGCCGGTCGCAGCGGCGCTCGCCTGCTACCTCGTACGGTTCTACGAGGGCGGCGGCTCGGGCACGGCGGGCAGCGGCAGCAGCACGCCCACCACCGGCGGCGGTGGCGGAGCGGGCGGCTACCCCAAGACGTACCGCGACTACCGCCTCCGCAAGGAACGCCAGGAGCGCTGGGACCGCAGGTACCGCAGGACGCACCCGGGCTCAGGCCGCTGAGCGGGCCCAGCGGCGCCTAGCGGAGATAGTCCGTGCGCCCCTCGTCGTCGAGGTCCAAGGGCCCGTCGGGAATGACGCAGAACTCATTGCCCTCGGGATCGGCCATCACCAGGAAGCCCCCGTCCTCATACCCCTCCAGCCTTCGCCCGCCGAGCGCCTCGATCCGCTTCCGCTCGGCGGCCGGGTCGGCGCAGGAGACGTCGAAGTGCATGCGGTTCTTGCCGGGCGCCGGTTCACCGGCCCGCTGGAACCCGATCCCCAGACCGTTCTCGCGCCGCAGCCAGACATAGGGCCCGGTGCGGCCCACGACCGGCCTGCCGAGCACCTCGGCCCAGAACGCGGCCAGCCGCTCGGGATCGGCGGCGTCGATGATGAGGGCGTTGATCTGCGTACGTGAGTCCGCCATGCCGTGAGTATCTCAAGGCGCGGCACGGCATGGCAGGGCGCCGGGGGGTTCGCCCCTTCGGGGCACAGCGGCCCCACTCCGCCTTCACCATCTCCCCACATGCCGCATGATGCTCTCTCAGCACACGCGCATCCCAGGGGGGATCATGCACACCCGTACCGCCACCGCCACACTCATCGCCGCCGCCGGCCTGCTCGCGCTCACCGGCTGCGAGGGCGGCGCCGACACCGCCAAGGACAAGCCCGCCGCCGCGCGGGACGCGGGCAGCGACGCCGAGAAGGCGAGCCTGCCCGACCTGACCGGCAAGGGCCTCCAGTCCGCGCAGGACCAGGCCCAGGAGGCCGGGTTCTACGGCCTCACCTCGCATGACGCGCTCGGCCGGGACCGCATGCAGGCCTTCGACCGGAACTGGAAGGTCTGCGCCCAGGAGCCCGCCGCCGGCGACCACCCGACCGACACGAAGGTCGACTTCGCCACGGTCAAGCTCGACGAGACCTGCCCCGCGAAGGACTCCGGCGCCGGCGAGCCGCAGGCCGCGGGGGCGAAGATGCCGGACTTCAAGGGCAAGGCCGTCAAGATCGCGCGCGGCGCCCTCGACCCCGGAACGAGCCTCACCGTCAACGACGCGTCCGGGCAGGACCGCATCATCCTCATGGAGTCGAACTGGCAGGTGTGCTCCCAGCGCCCGGCCGCGGGCACCAAGCTCGACGGGCAGCCGGTGACGCTGGACGCGGTGAAGTTCGAGGAGTCCTGCTGAGACGAACACAGCGGAGCCCCGTACCGATCGAGGTACGGGGCTCCGTCGTGGTTCAGACCCGGTGGGCGCGGACGGTTTCGAACCGCCGACATCCTCCTTGTAAGGGAGGCGCTCTACCCCTGAGCTACGCGCCCGGGACGAGTGGACAGCCTACCTTGCCGCGGGCAGTGCCTCGCAAACCCCTGCCGTGCCCGACCGGCGCCCACCGGCCAGGGCGCAAAGTCACTGTGCGTACGGCGAACTAACCGGCCCGTGTGTTCGTCATTAACCGGTGGGAGAATGTGACACCGGGGCAGGGCGGATGACAGCACGGGAGAGGGATAGTGACGGCGACACCTTGGCAGCCGTACACACCGGGCGGAGCGGGGGCCGACACCACGGTGTCAGCGTCCGCGGAGCCACCGCGGGTCCGCGCCGCCGGTAGGCCCCGCGGGAGCGCGCGTCCCGGCCGTCGCGGCGGAGCCCTGCGTGACGTCCTCGCCCTCGTCACCCTCACCCTCCTGCCCCTCCCGCTGCTCGCCGCCACCGTGCCCGCCGCGTTCGCGGGCGGCGGCACGCGCCGGTGGTTCGGGGGCCGCGGCGAGAGCCTGCGCGCCGAGGCGCAGGCCGCGAAAGACGCCGCTGCCGCCGCCTTCTACGAACTGGACACCGCCCAGCGCGACCTGCGCATCTCCATCGAGACGATCACCGCCGTCGACGCCACGCCCGCGGCCCGGCGCGCCGTCTTGGACTTCGAGGCGATAGGGCACCGCATCGACGAGGTCAGTCACCAGTACATCAGCGCGGTGGACGCCCACGACCTGGACCGGGACGACCTCGACTCGGCGGTCGCGGCCCGCGCCCGGACCGAGCTGACGCGGGCCAAGGACGAGCTGGCCAGGACCAAGGGCGAGCTTGAGCGCTTCCAGCAGGGGCTGGGCCCGCTGCTGGACAAGGCGGAGACCCAGCTCGCCCGCCTCGCCCCGGCGGTCGAGCGCGCCCGCCAGACCCTGCTCGCCGCCACCAACGCCCTCGACGCGGTACGGGCGGCGGGCCTGAAGGCCGACGATCTCGCCGCCCGCCTGGCCGCCCTCGGCCCGGAGCTGACCAAGCTCAACCAAGGCGCGGGCCGGCATGGCGTACCGGAGACGCTCCAGCGCGCCGACCGCGTGCTGCGCGACGCCGAGGCCGTGCGCGCCGAGGCCGAGCGGCTGCCCGAGCGCGCCGCCGAGATCGACCGGCGGCTCGTGTCGCTGCGCACCCGCGCCGAGGCCCTGACCACCCGCAGCGGCCAGGTCGAACCGGTCCTCAGCGAGCTGCGCCGCCGGTTCACGCTCGCCTGCTGGCAGGACCTCCAGCGGGTGCCCGACCAGGCCGGGGAGAGCGTGCGCCAGGCGGAGGCCAGGCTCAAGGAGGCCCAGCAGGCCCGCGAGGAGCAGCGCTGGCCGGACGCCACCGCGCTGCTCTCGACGGTCCGCGCGCTGCTGAACTCCACGGACGAGGCGGTCTCGGCCGCCGGCGACCGCCTCCAGCGGCTCAACGCCGTGGCGAAGGACCCCCAGCGGGAGATCGACCGCACGCGCTTCGCGATCCGGGACGCGCAGCGCCTCGCGATGGCGGGCCGCCAGACCCCCGAGCCGCGCCACGCCCGCCCGCTGGACGACTCGGTGGCTCGCCTGGACCGCGCGGTGGCCTCCCTGGAGGGCCGCCACCCCGACTACTGGCACTTCCTGACCGAGACGGAGGCGGTCCGCGCGACGGTGGCGCGCGTGGTCGCGCAGATCCGGGAGGAGCGGGGACAGGGGGCCTGAGGCCGACCAACGCCGGGCCCGAGACCGGCCGAGGCCCGGGGGGGGGAGCCCGCCCCACCGAACCCCCTGTGCAAGCCTGGGGAAATGCCCGCCCCATCGCCAGGCCCCTCTCCGGCCCCCGCGCCCGCCCCCTCTCCCACCCCGTCGGACTTCACCGCCGCCCTGCGGAGGGAACGGCTCCTCGCCATCGTGCGCGGCAGCGACCCGGACGCCTCCTTCCGTACGGTCATGACGCTCGTCGAATCCGGCATCCCCCTCGTCGAGGTCTCCCTCAGCGGCGCCGACGCGCTGGGCGTACTGCGCCGGGCGCGCGCCGCGCTCGGCCCGGACGCCTGGCTGGGCGCGGGCACGGTGCTCACCGCCGAGGACGCCCGGCGGGCCGCCGACGCGGGCGCCGATCTCATCGTGACGCCCGGCCTCGGCGCGGGCGTGGACGAGGCCCTGCGGCTCGGTCTCCCCGTGCTCGGCGGCGTCCTCACGCCCACGGACGTGATCGCGGCCGAGGCCGTGGGTGTGACCGCGCTCAAGATCTTCCCCGCCTCCGCGGTCGGCGGCCCCGCCTATCTCAAGGCGCTGCGCGGCCCCTTCCCCCGTACGCCGTTCGTGCCGGTCGGCGGCGTGGACGCGGCGGCCGCCGAGACGTACCTGGCGCACGGCGCGGTCGCCGTGGGCGTCGGCTCGCCGCTGACCGGGGACGCCGCCGACGGCGGTGACCTGGCCGCGCTGCGGACGCGGGCCGCGCGGTTCCTGGAGGTCACCGGGGCGGTACGCCGATGACCGCGGCGCCCTGCGAGGTCCTCACCCTCGGCGAGACGATGGTGGCCCTGCGCGGCGGCGGCCCCCTCAAGCTGGGCGGCTCGCTGGAGGTGTCCGTGGCGGGTGCCGAGAGCAACGTGGCGATCGGCCTGGCACGGCTCGGCCACACCGTCCGCTGGGCGGGCGCGGTCGGCGACGACGAGGCGGGCGAGCTGGTCCTGCGCACGCTGCGCGCGGAGGGCGTCGACCTCGGCGCGGTCACGCGGGACGCGCAGGCGCCGACGGGCCTGGTCCTCTTCGAGCCGCGGCTGCCGGAGGTGACGCGGGTGCACTATTACCGTGCGGACTCGGCGGGCTCACGGCTCACCCCTGAGGCGGTGGAGCCGGCCTTCGCCCCGCCCCCGCGGGTCCTGCATCTGACCGGCATCACCCCGGCGCTCGGCCCCTCGGCGGCCCGCGCCTGCCGGCACGCCCTGCGCCTCGCCCGCGACCACGGCACCGAGGTCTGCCTGGACGTCAACCACCGCTCCCGGCTGTGGAGCCGGGCCGAGGCGTCCGCCGAACTGCGCGCATGGCTCCCGTACGTCGACGTCCTCATCGCCTCCGACGACGAACTGCCGCTCTGCCTGCCGGAGGGCACGCCCGCCGACGCGTCGGCGCCGCGGCACCTCCTGGACCTCGGGGTCCGCGAGGTCGTGGTCAAGCTGGGCGCGGCCGGCGCGCGGGCCCACACCGCGCAGGGCGAGGTCCACCGCCCAGCACGGGAGGTGCGGGCGGTGGACGCGGTGGGCGCGGGCGACGCGTTCGTCGCCGGGTACCTGTCGGCGCTGCTGGACGGCGCGGACGTGACGGCACGCCTGGACCGGGCGGTCACCACGGGCGCGTTCGCGGTGGCGTCCCGAGGCGACTGGGAGGGCGCCCCCACGCGGTCGGAACTGCACCTGCCGGAGGCACCCCACGGCACGGTCGTGCGCTGAGCCCCACCAGGGCCGCCCCGCCAGAGCACAGCGCTGAGCCCCACCAGGGCCGCCCCGCCAGAGCACAGCGCTGAGCCCCATCAAGGCCGCCCCGCCAGAGGGCGGCCCGAAGCCCCGGCCTCAGCCGCAACAACCCCCACCACAGCAGCCCCCGCCACCCGCGCCCCCACCAGGCGCGGAAGCGGGACCAGAAGCAGCAGCGGAACTGGACGCCGAGCCGCCCACGGCCACCGTGGACAACAACTTCACCGTGTCCTCATGTCCCTCCGGGCACACCGCGAGATCGGCGGACTCCGCCATGGGACGGCTCAGTTCAAACGTGTCGCCGCAGGACCGGCAGCGGTATTCGTATCGAGGCATGGGCCCAGGCTAGCGGGGCTCCCCCGCCGCGCGGGACGTCCCGAGGAACGCCCGCAGGATCTCCTCCCCCGCCGCGATCCCGCGCTGCGGCAGCACCGTGAGGCCGGGGGCCACGAAGCCCGTGTCGGCCAGTTCGCCGTGGCCCGGACGCCAGGCGCGGTCCGCCGCGAGCAGCAGGTCGGTGTCGAGCAGCGAGTCACCGGCCGTGAGGATCTCCTCCGCGTCCACCCGCCGCGCGACCTCCCGCAGCGCCGCGCTCTTGGTGAGCGGCTTCGGCACCGCGTAGATCTTGCGGCCCTGGAGCGAGACCGTCCAGCCGCGCTCCTCGGCCCACGCGGCGAGCTCCTTGACCCAGCCGTCGGGCAGCAGCGCGCGCTCCACGACCAGATACGCGAAGAGGTCCTCGGCGACGCGTTCCTTGAGCAGCCAGGCCGGGTCGGCGGTGCGCAGCAGGTGCGCGCGTACCTCGTCGAGGGAGGCCGACTCGTCGGCGAGGCGACGCACCACCCGGGCCTGCCAGTCGGCGTCGGAGACACCGTCGACGAGCACGTGCCCGCCGTTGGCGCAGATCGCGAACCGCGGCGGCGGGCCCGGCAGATGGATGCGCCCGTACTGCTCGCGCGTGCGTGTCGTGGTCGGTACGAAGACCGTGGTGCGGGCCAGCTCCTCGAGGAGCCCGGCGGCGGTCTCGGTGACGTACGACAGCGGCAGGCCCTGGTACACCTCGACGCAGAGCAGGCGCGGCGCCTCGGCGTCGGGCATGGTCAGGCCGAGGGCGGCGGCGGAGTAGATGAGCGTGCGGTCGAGATCGCTGGCGACGAGCTTGGTCACTGGGAGGCCTCCGCCCGGTCGTCGGCGCCGCCCGTGGCGACGGCCTTGCCGTCCGCACCCGTCGCGCCCCGCGTGTACTTGGGGTGGATCAACCCTACGCAGCTGTAGGGGAGTTCGCCTACTTCCTCGACGGGCACGCCCCGCTGTTCGGCGAGCAGGCGTACGTGGTCGAGGTCCGCCCCCGCGCCCGCGCGGGCCAGGATCTTCCAGGGGACGCGGCGCAGCAGTACGCGGGTGGTCTCGCCGACGCCCGGTTTGACGAGGTTCACGTCGTGGATGCCGTACTCCTCGCTGATCCGCTCGACGGCGGCCCAGCCCTCCCAGGTCGGCGTCCTGTCGGCGCTGAGCGCCTCCTTGACCTGGGCCTCCACCGCGTCGGTGACGTCGTCGAAGCGGGCCACGACCGCGTCGACGAAGTCGCCGGACACGTCGGCGTCCGCGAGCTCGCGGTAGAACTTCGCGCCGTGGAAGTCGTCAGGTCCGACCAGGTCGGCACGGAGCACGGTGCGGGAAATCAGCCCGGAGACCGTGGAGTTGAGGCAGGCGGAGGGGATGAGGAAGTCCTCGCGGGTGCCGTAGGTGCGCACGCACGAGCCGGGGTCGGCGAGCACCGCGATCTCCGGACGGAAGCCCACCGGCCCGCCGCCCTCCTCGAACTCCCTTACCGCGTCGGCCAGTTCCCGGGTGATCGCGCCCTTGCCCGTCCAGCCGTCGACGAAGACGACGTCGGCGGGGTCGTGGTGGGCGGCCAGCCAGCGCAGCGCGTTGGCGTCGATGCCGCGGCCGCGCACGATCGACACGGCGTAGTGCGGCAGGTCGAGGCCGTGCCGGTGCGCGGCCCAGCGGCGCATCAGGACGCCGACGGGGGTGCCCGCGCGGGCCAGCGAGACCAGGACCACCGGACGCGGAGACCTCTCGGCGAGGACGATCTCGGTGACCGTGCCGACCGCCTGGGCGATGCGGGCGGCGGAGGTGTCGAGCGCGGCGTGGAACAGTGCCTGGTAGCGCTCGCTCGGCTGGTACTCGACCGGCAGCGACTCGGCGTAGTGCGCGCCACCGCTCTGTATCGCCTCCTCGCGCTCCTCCGTGGGCGCTTCGAGCGTCACGGCGGAGAGGTCCTGGAGCAGCCAGCCGACGTCTTCGGGCGCGTACGAGGAGAAGGCGGGGCCGCGGAGGGGCTCGGGCAGCATGGGGGACCTTTCGGGTGCGTTCATGGCCCGCGCCGGAGCGCCGGACGGAACGCGCGGGGGAACGTACGAGGGGACGACGGCCAGCACCACATGCCCGGCGTGCGCGGAGAGCTGCGCCAACAGGCCGTCAGGAGCGTGCAGTTGCGGGGTGTCCGCGACCGAGTCCACGACCGCGACGACCGCGTCGAAGCCGCCGCCCGCGACGTTGTACGCGAACCGGGGCCCCGCCCCGTCGGCGGGCTCGTCGTGCGCGGGGAAGACGAGGCGGGTGCGGATCGCGTAGCCGGGATCGTCCACGGCGAGCACGGGTGAACGGGTCGTGGTGGAGAACCGCACGTCAGCGCCGCCCATCCGCCGCTCCAGCTCCACGCCGAGCGCCAGCGGCGCGTACATCAGCTCCTCGAAGCCGAGGACGAGCACGCGGCCGCGGCGCGCGCCCTCGGGCAGGGCCTTCGTGATCCGCTCGGCCATGCCGGGCAGTGCGTCCCGGAGCCGTGCGCGGTGCGCGGGTGTGAAGCCGTGCCGCCCGCCGTCGGGCAGCCCCGCGGGCCAGCCGAGTTCGACGCGGGTGACCGCGCCGCGCTCCCGGCGGGGCGGCTCGGCAGGGGCCGTGTCGTGCTCGGCGACCAGCGCCTGCCCCTTCTCCAGGACGCCGTCGGGCAGCCGCACCGTCCCGGACGCCAGCGCGATCAGGTCGACGCGGGCACCGATCTCGCGGGCGAAGGCGGCCAGGCGGCCCTGGTCGTCGGGCGAGCGCATGTCGACCAGCGCGACTATCACGTACCGCTCGCGCGGGAAGCGCTCGTGCAGGGCCCGGATGGTGTTCAGGACGGTGTTGCCGGTGGAGAACTCGTCGTCGACGAGGACCAGGGGCCCGTCCCCCGCGAGGAGCCGCGGATCCTCGGGCAGCAGCAGGTGGGAGGTAGCGTGCGAGTGGGACTCCTCGAAGCCGCCGGCGCGCTCGACGCCCTCGACGGGGCGCCGGGTGGAGTGCAGGTAGGGCGCGAGGCCGAGGCCGTCGGCGACGGAGTGGCCGAGGCCCGTCGCGGTCTCCGCGTAACCGAGGACGACGGCGCGGCGGGCCTCGTCGTCGCCGAGCAGCTCCCGCACCCGGACGCCGAGGCCGTGCCCGGCCCCGTGGACGACCGAGGGGTGCTGGGGCACGTGCTTGCCGAGGACGTTCGACACCAGGAGGTGGGCCCGCCTGGGGTTGCGGCGCAGCGCCAGCCCGAGCAGGCCGGGCAGCGTCTCGTCGCCGTCGAGCCCGACCCCGAGCCGCTCGGCGACCCAGCTCCCGGACCACACCGCGTCTTGTGGCACGTACGTCATGTTCCTCGCGTTCATCAGCCGGGCAACCCGGCGGTGAGCAGTTCCACGAAGCCGACGTCCTCCTTGGCGACGCCGAAGACCTCGGCGCGCCGCAGGGTCCGCTCGGCCCAGGCGCGGTGCGGCTTCACTTCGTTCATCTTGTTCGTGTACGACGAGCGCAGCACCCCGCCGCCGCCCCGCTCCGGACGCAGGATGTCCTCGGCGTCGCTGAACTCCTCGTGGCTGACGACCGACAGGGCGTGCACGGGCAGCACGTGCGAGGGGTGGATGCAGGTCTTGCCGAGCAGGCCGTTGGCCCGGTCCAGCTCGATCTCGCGGAGCAGGCCGTCCATGTCGTGCTCGATGAGGGCCTGCCGCAGTTCCTCCGCCCGCCCCTCCAGGAAGGGGCTGCGGCGCAGCTGCGGCTTGAACATCCTCTCCTGCACGCGGAAGTACTCCCACACGGGCCCGGTCACGGTGAATCCGGTGCCGTCGGCCCTGCCGAGGACGTTCACCACGTCGGCGATGACGGAGGCCACGATCTGTACGTCGTACGCGGTCATGTCCGGCGGCCTGCGCAGGCCGTAGGCCGAGCAGAAGTCGGTGACGCCCAGGCGCAGCGCGAGGACCCGGTCGCGGTACTTGTCGACGGTGCGGGCGATCCCGGCGAGGGTCTCGGCGCGGCTCTCCAGGTGCAGGAGCTCGGGCGACTCCAGGACGGGCATGGCGAAGAGCCGCCGCCCGCCGAGGGCGTCGGCCCCCGTCTCCGCGACCGTGAGGGCCTCCAGGAACGGAACCCCTCGTTCCTCGGTGAACTTGGGCAGTACGAATCCGGACAACAGCCGAAGGCTCGGGCCGAGCCTTCGGGTGAGGTCCGGAATCTGCTCGGCGGCGCGGACCCGGACGAAGAGCAGCGGGGGTTCCACGCCTCTTTCGGCCAGGTCGGCGAATTGCCGGACGAGGTTCTCCTCGGCGTCGGCCACCTCGGCGTCGTCGATGGAATCCTCCAGGCAGACCACCATGGAGGTTACGCCGCGGCCGCCCTGCTTCAGGATGTCGTCGGCCAGGCGGGGCCGGGTGGCGGGGCTGTAGAGCGTGGCGCCGAGGGCGGAGGCGAGCAGGTGGGGCGGGGAGTCCGCGGTGAAGGCACACGGCTCCCGATGGAAGAGGCGCTGTCGCACCTCTGGGGCGATGTGCCCGAAATGACGCATGAGTGATTCCCCTGTGGTCGCTGTTATCGCCTGTTCCGTCGGCCATGAACCGTGGTGATGTGGCCGGTAATAGTACGTAGGGACGGGTGTCGGGGGTTCCCGCCGGGCATGAACTTCAGGTAACCCGGCCATGTCGCACACGCTCACCACACAACCGTCGCACGCTCGCAGCACCCGCAGGTCAGGCGCCTGCCGACACGGCCGGGACCTTGTGCCCCCCGCGTTGTCCCGCCCGTGCGGGGGAAGGCAGGATGACCGCATGACGCACGCGATGTTGAAGGGGTCCAACGTCCCTCTCGAAGCCCCGGCGGTCCGCGCCGTGCTGCGCTGGACCCCCGGACAGGGCGTCCCCGACGTCGACGCGTCGGCGCTGCTGCTCGGCGGTGACGGCCGGGTCCGCTCCGACGAGGACTTCGTCTTCTACAACCAGCCGCGCCACCCCGGCGGCAAGGTCTGGCGGCTCGGCAAGAAGCGCGTCGCCGAGGGCCTGACCGACACGATCCAGACAGATCTGGCCGGCATGGAGGGCGCGGTCAGCCGGGTGCTCCTGGTCGCGTCGGCGGAGGGCGTCGCCTTTGAACACGTACGGGCGCTGCGGATCCTGCTGTATGACGCCGCGGTCGCCGAAGGCGAGCCGCTCGCCTACTTCGACATCACTCCGCAGACCGGCGAGGAGACGGCGCTGATCTGCGGGGAGCTGTACCGCCGCGGCGAGGGCTGGAAGTTCCGCGCCCTCGGCGAGGGGTACACCAACGGCCTCGAAGGGCTCGCCTCCGACTTCGGGATCTCCGTGGACGACACGGACTCCGCCGAGCCCTCCACGGCCGCGCCCGGAGCCGATTTCCCGCTGCCGCCGCAGCAGCCCGCGCCGCAGCCCCAGCCGTCCATGGGCCCGGCCCAGCCGTCGGTCGCGCAGCCGCTGCCACAGCCCGCGGCCCAGCCCGCGCCGCAGCCCGCCTATGGCTATCCGCCCGAGCCGCCCCGGTACCCGGCGCCCCAGCCCTCGTACGGCTACCCGCCTGCGGCGCCCACGCAGCCCACGCCGATCGGCGGTCCCCCGCCGATGCCGCACCCCGCACAGCCTTCGTACGGCTATCCGCAGCCGGTGGTGGCCCCGGTGCCGGACCCGAACTTCCGGCTGCCTCCGCAGGGACCGCAGTTCCTGCCTCGCTGAGCCGCCACCGGGCGCGGCGCGGGCCTCGCCCGGCGCGGCGGCGCGGGACATGGGGTCATCCCACCTTGGTCTTGTAGCCCCTGCCCCACTGCAGCCCCCAGCCGTAGAGCCGGTCGAGCTCGGCCTGGAAGCCGTAGACGAACTTCACCTCGCGGCGGACGATCAGCTCGCCCTTGACGTTCTCGATGGAGACGACCGCGCACGAGCGGGCCTGCGGCTGGCGCTCGTCCAGGTCGATCTCGATCCGCGGCCCGTTGCTGGGGTAGAGCGTGACCTTGGCCTGCGTGCGGTCGAAGGCCGGCGTCTGGTCGTAGATGTAGGCGAAGACCAGCAGCCGCTTGATGTTCTCGCGGTGGTCGAGGTTGACGTAGATCGTCTCCCCGGAGGGCGAGCCGAAGCGGTCGTCGCCGCTCAGCTTCACGTACGGCGGCGCGTTGAGGCTCCCGAAGAAGCTTCCCAGCGGTTGTACGACGCCCTTGGCGCCGTCCATCAGCTCGTACAGGCAGCCGATGTCGAGGTCGACGTTGACCACGCCCTGGGTGTGCGCCTGCACCACGTCGGGCTGGAACATCTTGAGCGGGTGCCGCAGCAGCCCTCCGGACCTGCGCTGCTTGCCCATGAAGTCGGACGTCCGCATCTGCCAGGACAGGTTGACGCGGAGGTTGCCGGTGGCCGCGCCCTGTTTGCTGAGCGAGACCGTGGGGTTCCGTTTGGTCAGTTCGATGGAGTTGGTCGCGGCGCCGCCCGAATCGAAGTCCATCGAACGCCCTCGCCACAGACCGTCCCAGAAGGACATGCCGCCCCCAATGTGTCCATGTGCCGCATACGACTGCCGGTGGTGCCGGCCGGGAAAGACCGGCGGGGCGGCCATGAGGACTCCTCCTCGATGGCCGCCCCGCTCAGAGCGTTCCTCACCCCGGCCGCCGTCACACTCCGGAGTAAGGAATCGGACAGCGCGGCAAGGGAATCGGTCAGCGGTCAGTCGGCGTCAGATGCCGGACGAGACCTCGGCCTTCTCACCCGGGCTGCCCTGTCCCTCGGCTGCCGCGAGCCGCTTGTTGCGCAGCACGGACGACACGAAGGACCAGGCGATCAGGATGACGCCGACAGAACCGGTGATGAGCTCGTGGATCTCGTACTGGATGGTGACGAGGAGGATCACCGCGAGGGCGCCGATCGCGTAGTGCGCGCCGTGCTCCAGGTAGACGTAGTCGTCGAGGGTGCCCTGGCGGACCAGGTAGACGGTGAGCGACCGGACGTACATGGCGCCGATACCGAGGCCGAGCGCCATCAGGACGATGTCGTTGGTGACGGCGAAGGCACCGATGACGCCGTCGAAGGAGAACGACGCGTCAAGGACCTCCAGGTAGAGGAACATGAAGAACGCGGCCTTACCCGCCATCAGGACGGCGGGTGCCTTCTTGCCGCTCTTCCTGGCCTCCTGCTCGGCCTCGTGCTCGCGCTCCTCCTCTTCCTCCAGCTTGTTCTCGAAGTAGCCGGAGAGGCCGCCCACCACGAGGTAGGTGATGAGACCCGCGACACCGGAGATCAGGACTGTCTGTGCCTTGTCCACATGGACGCCGCCGTGCTGGTGGGCCTGGGTGGCGACGGTCATGGCGGCGATCAGGAGCACGACGAGCGCGATGCAGACCGACAGCATGTCGACCTTGCCCAGCTTGGCGAGCGGACGCTCGATCCAGCCCAGCCACTTGATGTCACGGTCCTCGAAAATGAAGTCGAGGAAGATCATCAACAGGAACATGCCACCGAAGGCGGCGATCGACGGGTGGGCGTCGGTGACCAGCTGCTGGTACCGGTCCTTGTCGTTGAGCGCGAGGCGCACCGCCTCGATCGGGCCGGTCTTGGCACTGATGGCCACGATGACGACGGGGAAGACCAGCCGCATGCCGAAGACCGCGATCAGGACACCGATGGTGAGGAAGATTTTCTGCCAGAAGGCACTCATCTTCTTCAGGATTCCGGCGTTGACCACCGCGTTGTCGAAGGACAGCGAGATCTCGAGGACGGACAGGATCGCGACGACGCCGAACCCTGCCCACCCCCCGTAGAACACCGCGGCGACCAGGCCGAGCGCGGTCACCGCGAACGACCAGCCGAAGGTTTTCAGAATCACTGGTTACCCAATCGTGTGTGTACGGGCTCCCGTTTAGCGGTCTCCCCCGCGCCGGTCCCCTGCTTTACGAAACGTTGACCCCGAAGTCTAGAGCGATGCCCCGCAGGCCCGACGCGTACCCCTGCCCGACCGCGCGGAACTTCCACTCGCCTCCGTACCGGTACACCTCGCCGAAGATCATCGCGGTCTCCGTCGAGGCGTCCTCGCTCAGGTCATAGCGCGCGAGCTCCTGCCCGTCCGCCTGGTTCACCACGCGGATGAACGCGTTGCTGACCTGACCGAACGCCTGCCCGCGATTGTCCGCGTCATGAATCGATACCGGGAAGATGATCTTGTCGCAGTTGGCCGGGACCTTGGAGAGGTCGACCAGGAGCGATTCGTCATCGCCGTCGCCCTCGCCGGTGAGGTTGTCGCCGGTGTGCTCGACGGAGCCGTCGGGGCTCTTCAGGTTGTTGTAGAAGACGAACCACTCGTCACCGAGGACCCTGCCCGCGTCGCACAGCAGCGCGCTGGCGTCGAGGTCGAAGGGGGCGCCGGTGGTGGAGCGCGCGTCCCAGCCGAGGCCGACAAGGATCTGGGTGAGGTTCGGTGCGGCCTTGGAGAGGGAGACGTTGCCTCCCTTGGCGAGTGTGACGCCCATGTTCGTGGTCCTCCCCGAGGTGACGGGAGTGCCCCCGAGCCGACGGGGACACGCGGTGATGAGCACGTCCGGCGCCGCACCTCATGCGTGTGCGACGCCGGACGAAGAGGCGGAGGGCCGCTCGGCTCAGACGTTGACGCCGAAGTCCTGCGCGATACCGCGCAGGCCCGAGGCGTAACCCTGGCCGACCGCGCGGAACTTCCACTCGGCGCCGTGGCGGTACAGCTCGCCGAAGACCATGGCGGTCTCCGTCGAGGCGTCCTCGGAGAGGTCGTACCGCGCGATCTCCGCGCCGCCCGCCTGGTTCACGACGCGGATGAACGCGTTGCGGACCTGGCCGAACGACTGCTGACGCGTCTCGGCGTCGTAGATGGAGACAGGGAAGACGATCTTCTCGACGTCCGCGGGCACCGAGGCCAGGTCGACCTTGATCACCTCGTCGTCGCCCTCGCCCTCACCGGTGGTGTTGTCACCGGTGTGCTCGACGGAGCCGTCAGGGCTCTTCAGGTTGTTGAAGAACACGAAGTTCTGGTCACCGCTGACCTTGCCTTCCGCGTTCGTCAGGATCGCGCTGGCGTCGAGGTCGAAGTCCGTACCTGTGGTGGTGCGGACGTCCCAGCCGAGGCCGACCAGAACAGCGGTCAGGCCAGGCGCCTCCTTGCTCAGCGATACGTTGCCGCCCTTGCTGAGGCTGACTCCCACGAGTCCTCCCAATTGGTGTCCAGGGGCGGGGAGCCCCAAGCGTTGCGTTGCATCGGATCAACGAGTGGATCCTAGTGACCGGTTCCCGGCCGCCACAGGCTCTGCACCTGAAGAATCACAGGGTGTCGCCCCTGAGAGAACCAAGGGTTCGCCGAAGCGGGGGTCGTCGGCCGGATCGGGTGAGGCCGTCGGCCGGATCAGAGCGTTTCGAGCGCCTTGACGTACTCGTTCAGGTCACGCGCGTCGGGCAGGCCGTTGACGACGCTCCAGCGCACGACGCCCTCCTTGTCGATGATGAAGGTGCCGCGCACCGCGCAGCCCTTCTCCTCGTCGAAGACGCCGTACGCGCGCGAGACCTCGCCGTGCGGCCAGAAGTCGGAGACCAGCGGGTACTCAAGACCCTCCTGCTCGGCGAAGACGCGCAGCGTGTGGATGGAGTCGTTGGAGACGGCGAGCAGCTGGGTGTCGTCGTTGACGAACTTCGGCAGCTCGTCGCGGAGCGCGCACAGCTCGCCGGTGCACACGCCGGTGAACGCGAACGGGTAGAAGAGCAGCACCACGTTCTTCTCGCCGCGGAAGTCGGAGAGCCTCACGGTCCGGCCGTGGTTGTCCTTGAGCTCGAACTCCGGGGCCTTGGTGCCGGTCGCGATTCCAGCGAGCGCCATGACTACGCATCCCTTCGACGGGGCCCCTCGGGTGGGGCCGTTCGGGTGACACCCACCCTACTTCCGTCGATCTACGCCCTTTGGGGCGCCGGCCCGGACGCGGGCGGGTCCGTACATGCGTGAGGCCCCCGCCGACGGATGGTGTCGGCGGGGGCCTCACGGCTGTCTCTGCTGGGTTCGCGGCTCGGCGCGCGTGGCTAGCGCTTCTTCGCGGCCGCCTTGGGCGTGACCAGGCGGGTGCCGCTCCAGTCCTTGCCGGCGTTGATGCTCTTGGTCTGGGACAGGCCCGCGGTGGTGGCCGCCTCACCGATGTCGCTCGGCTCGACGTAGCCGTCACGACCGGTCTTCGGAGTCAGCAGCAGAATCTGGCCGCCCTCCTCCATGTACGCGATGGCATCCACCAGCGCATCAGTCAGGTCCCCGTCGTCCTCACGGAACCAGAGCACCACGGCATCAGCCACGTCGTCGTAGTCCTCGTCGACGAGCTCTGTGCCAGTGGCCTCCTCGATGGCCTCGCGGAGCTCCTGGTCGACGTCGTCGTCGTAGCCGATCTCCTGGACCACCTGGTCGGGCTGGAAACCAAGCCTTACGGCAAGGTTCGTCTCCGCGTGGTCCGCGGTCGCGCTCACGGATTGCCTCCTGATCATGTTTTTCGGGAATGCCTTCAGCCACGCGCGTGCGCGGGGCATTGGCCGTAGTCCACACGGGCGGGGCGGATCGCGCAAGTACCCGGCCGCCGAGACCGCCGAAACGGTGACGTTCCCGGCCGTGTCGCCGCAACTGCCGCCTCATCCGTACGGACCGAACGGCTCTGCGAAGCAGCTAGGCAGGATGGGCGTATCGTTGCGATTTGGTCGAGCCTACCCCAGAGACCGCCAGGTGAACGTCTCGGTTACCTCTCGGTAGAGATGACGTCCGCGTCAGTCGGGTACACGATGGGGAGCGGTGCACGGCCAGGCAGAACCCAGGCGAGAGCCCCAACAGCGAAGGAACAGCGTGGCTTCCGGATCCGATCGCAACCCGATCATCATTGGCGGCCTGCCGAGTCAGGTCCCGGACTTCGATCCCGAAGAGACCCAGGAGTGGCTGGACTCCCTCGATGCCGCGGTCGACGAACGCGGCCGTGAGCGGGCCCGCTACCTGATGCTCCGGTTGATCGAGCGCGCACGCGAGAAGCGCGTGGCCGTTCCCGAAATGCGCAGCACGGACTACGTCAACACGATCGCCACCAAGGACGAGCCGTTCTTCCCCGGCAACGAGGAAATCGAACGCAAGATCCTGAACGCGACCCGCTGGAACGCCGCGGTGATGGTCTCGCGCGCCCAGCGCCCCGGCATCGGCGTCGGCGGCCACATCGCCACCTTCGCTTCCTCCGCCTCCCTCTACGACGTGGGCTTCAACCACTTCTTCCGCGGCAAGGACGAGGGCGACGGCGGCGACCAGATCTTCTTCCAGGGGCACGCGTCCCCCGGTATCTACGCCCGCGCCTTCCTCCTGGACCGGCTCACCGAGCAGCAGCTCGACGCGTTCCGCCAGGAGAAGTCCAAGGCGCCCAACGGCCTGTCCTCCTACCCCCACCCCCGGCTGATGCCGGACTTCTGGGAGTTCCCGACGGTCTCCATGGGTCTCGGCCCGCTCGGCGCGATCTACCAGGCGCGGATGAACCGCTACATGGAGGCGCGCGGCATCGCCGACACCTCCAAGTCGCACGTCTGGGCGTACCTCGGTGACGGCGAGATGGACGAGCCCGAGTCGCTCGGCCAGCTCTCCATCGCCGCCCGTGAGGGCCTGGACAACCTCACCTTCGTCGTCAACTGCAACCTCCAGCGCCTCGACGGCCCGGTCCGCGGCAACGGCAAGATCATCCAGGAGCTGGAGTCGCAGTTCCGCGGCGCCGGCTGGAACGTCATCAAGCTGGTCTGGGACCGCAGCTGGGACCCGCTGCTGGCCCAGGACCGGGACGGCATCCTGGTCAACAAGCTGAACACCACGCCCGACGGCCAGTTCCAGACGTACGCGACCGAGACCGGCGCCTACATCCGCGAGCACTTCTTCGGCGACGACCACCGGCTGCGCGCCATGGTCGAGAACATGACCGACGAGCAGATCCTGCACCTCGGCCGCGGCGGTCACGACCACAAGAAGGTCTACGCGGCGTACGCGGCGGCCAAGGCCCACAAGGGCCAGCCGACGGTGATCCTCGCCCAGACGGTCAAGGGCTGGACCCTCGGCCCGAACTTCGAGGGCCGCAACGCCACGCACCAGATGAAGAAGCTGACGGTCGACGACCTCAAGGGCTTCCGCGACCGCCTGCACATCCCGATCACGGACAAGCAGCTGGAGGACGGCGCCCCGCCGTACTACCACCCGGGCCGGGACTCGGAAGAGATCCAGTACATGCATGACCGCCGCAAGGGCCTCGGCGGTTACGTCCCGACCCGCGTCGTGCGCGCCAAGCCCCTTCAGCTTCCCGAGGACAAGGCGTACGCGGCCGCGAAGAAGGGTTCGGGTCAGCAGTCGATCGCCACCACCATGGCGTTCGTCCGCATCCTCAAGGACCTCATGCGGGACAAGGAGATCGGCAAGCGCTTCGTGCTGATCGCCCCCGACGAGTACCGCACCTTCGGCATGGACGCGTTCTTCCCGAGCGCGAAGATCTACAACCCGCTCGGCCAGCAGTACGAGGCCGTGGACCGCGAGCTGCTCCTCGCCTACAAGGAGTCGCCGACGGGCCAGATGCTGCACGACGGCATCTCGGAGGCGGGCTGCACCGCCTCCCTGATCGCCGCCGGCTCGGCCTACGCCACCCATGGCGAGCCGCTGATCCCGGTCTACGTCTTCTACTCGATGTTCGGTTTCCAGCGCACCGGCGACCAGTTCTGGCAGATGGCCGACCAGCTGGCGCGCGGTTTCGTCCTCGGCGCCACCGCCGGCCGCACGACGCTGACCGGTGAGGGCCTCCAGCACGCCGACGGCCACTCGCAGCTGCTCGCCTCGACCAACCCGGCCTGCGTCGCCTACGACCCGGCCTTCGGTTACGAGATCGCGCACATCGTCAGGGACGGTCTGCGCCGGATGTACGGCCCTGACAGCGAGGACGTCTTCTACTACCTCACCGTCTACAACGAGCCCATCCAGCACCCGGCCGAGCCGGAGAACGTGGATGTCGAAGGCATCCTCAAGGGCATCTACCGCTTCAAGTCCGGCGAGCAGGGCGCCATCCCCGCCCAGATCATCGCGTCGGGCGTCGCCGTGCCGTGGGCGGTCGAGGCCCAGCAGATCCTCGCCTCGGAGTGGAACGTCAAGGCGGACATCTGGTCGGCCACCTCCTGGAACGAGCTGCGCCGCGAGGCCGTGGACGTGGAGCGCCACAACCTCCTGCACCCCGAGGAGGAGCAGCGCGTCCCGTACGTGACGCGGAAGCTGTCCGGCGCCGAGGGCCCGTTCGTGGCCGTCTCCGACTGGATGCGGAGCGTCCCGGACCAGATCTCCCGCTGGGTGCCCGGCACTTACCAGTCGCTCGGCGCGGACGGCTTCGGCTTCGCCGACACGCGTGGCGCGGCCCGCCGCTTCTTCCACATCGACGCCCAGTCGATCGTGGTCGGCGTGCTGACCGAGCTGGCCCGCGAGGGCAAGGTCGACCGCTCCGTCCTGAAGCAGGCGATCGACCGCTACCAGCTCCTCGACGTCGCGGCCGCCGATCCCGGCCCGGCCGGGGGCGACGCGTAGCGCACGTCCCATCCGGAGGGCGGCGGGGCACAGGTCCCGTCGCCCTCCGGCGTTTCCTACGATGCGCCCATGAAGGAACAACCGGCACAGATCCGTTGGGAGCAGCGCACCCAGCGCCCTCTCCTCGCGCTCGCGGTGGCGTTCGCCCTCGCCTACGCCGTGCCGATCGTGGTGCCCGACGCGAGTCGGACCATCTCGCGGACCTGCACGATCGTGGAGTGGGTCGTCTGGGGCTCGTTCGCCGTCGACTACGTCGTACGTCTCCTCCTCACCGATCAGCGGCGGCTTTTCATCCGCACGCACTGGCTCGACCTGTGTGCCGTTCTCCTTCCGATGATTCAGCCGCTGCGGTTGCTGCGGCTCGTCTCCACGCTGATGCTCGTCGGCCGGCGGGCGCGCATGGCGTCGCAGATAAGGCTGACGACGTATGTCGTGGGCTCGGTGGTGGGCCTGCTGATGTTCGGTTCCCTGGCGGTGCTCTCCGTGGAGCGGGAGTCACCGAACGGGAACATCAAGACGCTGGGTGACGCGGTGTGGTGGTCCTTCACCAGCATGACGACGGTCGGCTACGGCGATCACGCTCCGACGACGGGACTCGGCAGGGTGCTCGCGGTCGGATTGATGCTGTCGGGCATCGCACTCCTCGGTGTGGTCACCGCGAACATCGCGGCGTGGTTCATCGCCCGATTCGACAAGGACGACGCGGAGGAGCGACGCCAGACGGCCGCGATCGAGGCACTGACGGCAGAGGTGAAGGCACTGCGGGAGCAGGTGACGGGGCTTTTGGGGGCGGGGGCGGTGCGGGGCGTGGACTCGGTGCTGGGGGCGGGGTCGGTGCCGGGGGCAGGGTCGGTGTCGGATGCGGACTCCGCCCCGGGGGCGAGCTCGGTGCCGGGAGCGGGCTCGGCACCGGAAGCGGGCCCGGCACTGGAGACGGGCCCGGCACTGGAGACGGGCCCGGTGCCGGGGGCGAGCGCGGCGCCAGGCTCGGGCTCGGCGTCGGCGGCGGACGTGACGCCGCCGGTGGGCTCCGTGCCCCCACCCGCGGCCGCCGAGGGCACCGCCGGGCAGAGACGGCGGTGCGCCCGTGTCAGAACATGCCGTCCATCGTGGTCGCCCCCGATATCCGAAGAAGCGCGAGGACGGTGTCGATCGCGCCCAGGATGAGGGCGACCAGGGCCGGTGCCGGGCGGGCACCGGCCCAACTGCGGCCCAGGGCGAGCCAGCCGCACACGATCGCCATGGGGCCGAGGATGATCCCCAGCACGAAGAACCCGGCGATCGCACAGACGGCTCCTACTACGCCGAGCGTCGCGCGGTCCGGCCCACTCCGCGACCACGTACGGCCGCGTGAGCGGGGGTGCTTGCGCGTGGCGTGTCCGAAGCCCGCCATCATCACTCCTTGAGTCAGCCCGTTCGGGGCTCAAACCGCGAGTACCCCGCCTCAGCGCTCCCAGACCTTGAACGCCCGCACCCGGTAAGGAGAGTCGGGCGCCCAGGTGCCACTGCCCGGGTAGGTGTTGAACTCCCCGGTCTCGCCGCACTTCGCGGATTGGTACGTGGTGACAGGCCGGCCGGTGCGGTTGGCGAGAGCTTGCGCGCTGCCCCCCTCCGGCAGCGTGATACAGCTCTCGATGTCGATGTCGGCCAACTCATACGTATGCCGGTCACCCTTGAACTGCGCCTTCTCCCAGAGGCAGAGCTCACCCGGCGCGCATCCGCGGAGCGTCGGTGGGGCCGCGGCCACGGCGTGCATGGGTGACAGGACCAATGCGGCGAGTGCGGCGGCGGTGACGGTCGTGGGCATGGTCGTACGCATGTGCTCAACCCCCGTGTGGTGTCGCTCAGTTGTCCGCGTCGTGCGGATCTCATGTCTGAACTCTGGACCGTCCGACCGCGCCATCGGAAGGGGTACGAATGTGCGTCACCCGGATAGGCGAAAGCCCCCCAGAATGTCCCTGAGGGGCTTTCCCTGACTTCTGCCGCCGCCCAGCCGTCCACGGACATGCGGCACACCAAATGTCCTAAATGTGCACCGCACCCGCACCGGCTTCGGCGTTGGTTCCACGCTTGGCGAGGAACGCGACGAAGACCGCGACCACCGCGACACCGGTGGCGACCAGGCAGGCCATGCCCATGCCCGACATGAACGTGTCGTGCGTGACCGAGGTGATCTGCTCGGCGACCGACGGTGGCGCCTTCGGCGGGACCGGCGCTATGCCGACCTGGACGGCTTCGGCGGCCTTGTCGAGTTCGGCGGGGCTGAGCGGCGGCAGCTTCGCCTTCGCCCAGTTGTCGGCCAGGTCGCTGTCGACCTTCGACGCCATGACGGCGCCGAGGACCGCCGTGCCGAGGCTGCCGCCGATCTGCATCGCGGCCTGCTGGAGGCCGCCGGCCACACCGGAGAGCTCCATCGGCGCGTTGCCCACGATGACTTCGGTCGCGCCGACCATCACCGGAGCGAGACCGAGGCCGAGGAGCGCGAACCAGAGCGACATCAGACCACTGCCGGTGCCCGCCTCCAGCGTGGACATGCCGTACATGGCGGCGGCGGTGAGCAGCATGCCGCCGGCCAGCGGGATCCTCGGACCGGTCTTGGTGATCATGGCGCCAGCCAGCGGTGAGCCCACGATCATCATGCCGGTGAGGGGCAGCAGGTGCAGACCGCTGTCGACGGGACTCATCCCGTGCACGTTCTGGAGGTAGAAGGTGACGAAGAAGAGTCCGCCCATGAAGGCGATGGCCATCAGCACCATGAGGACCACGCCCGCGGACAGCGCCACGGAACGGAACAGGCCGAGCGGTATGAGCGGCTCCTTGACCTTCGACTCCCACGCCGCGAAGAGCACGAAGCTCAGTACGGAAGCCGCGATGAACGTCCAGGTCAGGCCGTCGCCCCAGCCCCACTCCGGAGCCTTGATGAGCGCCCAGACCAGGCAGAACATGGCCGCCGACAGCAGGGCGATGCCCAAGACGTCGAAGGACCTGGGGGCGTTCTCGGCGCGGTGGTCCCTGAGGATGAACAGGCCGAGCGCGACGGCGAGGACGCCGACCGGCACGTTGATGAAGAAGACGGACTGCCAGCTGACGTGCTCGACGAGGAGACCGCCGAGGATGGGGCCGCCCGCCGTGGAGGCACCGATCACCATGCCCCAGATGCCGATGGCCATGTTGAGCTTCTCGGCCGGGAACGAAGCGCGGAGCAGGCCGAGCGCGGCAGGCATCAGCAGGGCACCGAACAACCCCTGGAGCACGCGGAAGGTGACCACCAGCGGGATGGTGTCGGACAGGCCGATGGCCCCGGAGGCGGCGGCGAAGCCGATCACTCCTATGAGGTACGTCTGACGATGGCCGAAGCGGTCACCCAGCTTGCCCGCGGTGATCAGCGAGACGGCGAGCGCCAAGAAGTAGCCATTGGTGATCCACTGCACCTCCGCGAAGGTGGCGCCGAGATCAGCCTGGATGGCGGGGTTGGCGATCGCGACGATGGTGCCGTCCAGGGCGACCATCATCACGCCGATCGCGACAGAGAAGAGCGTCAGCCAGGGGTGACCGCGGAGCCCCTTGGCCGGGGTCGGAGCGGACACCGGCTCCGGCGCCTTGTCCGCCTTGTCGGCGGTGGTCTGACTAGTCATGCGACCAGGCTAATGACAGCGACTGACAGTTGACAAACGTCTTCACAAGTCGGTAACTGACATGAAGCTGCCCGCAGATATGCTGAACTGGGCAAACAGTCAGAGGGGGCCATGGCGTGAAAACCGGGCAGCGAGCGACAGGACCCGGGGAAACCCAGGCCGAGACCACCGAGGACGTCTCGCCCGGACTCGCGGCGCCCGGACTGCGGGAGCGCAAGAAGCAGCGCACTCGTGACGCGCTGCTGCGCGCGGCACTCGAACTCTTCACGACCAAGGGGTTCGAGGAGACGACCGTCGACGAGATCGCCGAGACCGTCGAGGTGTCCCAGCGCACGTTCTTCCGCTACTTCGCCAACAAGCAGGAGGCCGCCTTCGCCGTCCAGGAGATGGTGGAGGCGCGGTTCGTCCAGAGCCTGCGCGATCGCCCCGCCGAGGAAGCCCCGCTCGTGGCGCTGCGCGGAGCGATCCTCGGCGCCTGGGAGGCCATGGGGCAGTCGATCGAGGAGGTCGTGCCGGTCGAACTGCACATGAGCACGTACCAGATGATCGAGTCGACCCCCTCACTGCTCGCCGCGCACCTGCGCCGCTCCATGGAGACCGAGGAAGAGATAGCCCGCGTGATCGCCGAACGGGAGGGACTCGACCTGGACACCGACCCGCGGCCGCGCGTGGCCGTGGCGGCGTTCAGCGGCGTGATGCGGGTGACGGGTCGACTGTGGGGCGCCGGCGAGGACATCAGCGTGGAGTCCATCCGAGAGCTCACCGAGCAGTACCTCGACCACCTGGGGCCCGCCCTGGCCGCGGACTGGCGTACGCCTCGGCCGTCTTAGCCGTCCGCGCCGACCGCCGTCGCGAACCATCCAGTGGGTGGAATTCGCACCTAGGTTGGGCAATGGAGCAGGTGCCCTAAGTAACGCACGCGCGTGGCGCTCGACGGCGCGCCATTCACCCACAGAGCGTGACGAAGCGCTTCGATATGTGCCCGCTGTGCCTCAATTACCCCTCTAGAAACGTGATCTGCCTCACGCGATGTACGGTATGCATCAGGGTTCTCCTAGGGTGTTCCGCAGTGACTTCCTTCGACTCCTCCCCACAACTCAACGCGTGGCGTGCTCTGCTCGCGCTGGCCGTCGTGTTCGTCATGCTGGCGACCACGGGCTGGACCGCCGTGCGGAACAACAAGGGCGACTCGTCGCCTCTCGAAGCCGAGATCTCCGCCTGGGAGCGGGGGAACATCGACGGGCGCGCGCTGCCCGACCCCGATGCTCCCGCCGCTCGGCTCAGCCAGTTCTTCGCCTCGCTCGACAAGAAGCAGCGCAACCGGCTGGCCGGCCGCTACCCCCTCGCGGTCGGCAACATGAACGGTGCGCCTTCCGAACTGCGTTATCGCGCGAACCGCATCGCCCTGGGACAGGCCCGCAAGGTCGAGCGGGAGCGTATGCGCGACAAACGCCTCTCCCCCTTGGGGCAGCAGGAGGCCGAGCGCAGAATGAAGCGCTTCGGGGTCATGATGCGCCCCGGACGCCAGGTCCTCGCCTTCGATCCCATGGGCTCCGGTCGCATGGCCGAAGTCATCGGAGACCTCGACAAGGCCCGCCGTGTCTCTGTCGTGGTACCCGGCGTCGACACCAACGTGCTGACCTTCGAGCGGACTTTCCGCAAGTACTCGGCGCCGGTGGGCATGGCCAAGGCGCTCTACCGCGCGGAGCGCTCCGTGAACCCACGCGCGCGTACCGCCGTGATCGCCTGGGCCGACTACACCGCGCCCGTGGGCATCGGCGTGGACGCGGCCACGGCCATGCGCGCCGAGAGCGGTGCCGTACGCCTCGACTCCATGGTGCGAGGGCTCCCCGGGCGCTCACCGGTCGCGCTGTACTGCCACAGCTACGGCTCCGTGGTGTGCGGTGTGGCCGCGCGGACCCTGCCTGCGCGGGTCACCGACATCGCGGTCGCGGGCAGTCCCGGGATGCGCGCCGACAAGGCATCGCAGTTGGGTACGGAGGCCCGGATCTGGGCCGCCCGGGACAGCGACGACTGGATTCAGGATGTGCCCTACATGGAGGTCGGCGGGCTCGGCCACGGCGCCGACCCGGTGTCCGGCGGTTTCGGCGCGCGGGTGCTGTCCTCGGCGGGTGCCGCGGGCCACACCGGCTACTTCGAACCGGGCACGGAGAGCCTGCGTAATTTCGCCGAGATCGGCACAGGTTCATACGACGGGGTGCGATGCGCGAGTGGGGACGACGTCTGCCGGAAGGGCATTTCCGGCGAGGCGGCGGCCTGACGCGCGTAGAAATCGACGAAACAGCGGCCCGCCGCAGGAGGGACGGAGGCGCGCGTGCCGCCTACGATGAGCCGCATGGGTGACGTACTGGCCGGATTTCATGCCGCCTGGGAGTTCGAGTCCGACTCCGTGCTCATCCGCTTCGAACGGGGAATCCGCACACCGAAGCTCTACCAAGCGCTCGGTGAACGGCGTATCCCGCATGAGGCGATCGCAGCGGTGACACTCTCCCCCGGGAAACGCGGGACCGTCGTTCTTCATGCCGTGCCGAGACCGGGCGCCGATCCTTTGATGGAGGCGGCGGCGGGCCAGCTCAAGGACGGTTGCGACCCGTACCGCTTGGTGCTGCCCGCCGAGCGGGAGACCCTCGCCGAGTACTACGCGGACGAGCTGCGGGCACAGATCACTTCGGACGACACCGGACCCCCGGATCGCTATCTGGTGGCCGCCCCCGAGGCTCCGTTGCACTTCAAGGCGTACGACGGCAAGGCGTCCTTCGACGGCAAGCTGGTGTCCTTCCGGTGGTTCTGGACGGGCGCCTCGTCGGCGAAGTGGAAGGCCGGTGACCAGAGCTTTCCCGTCACGGATCTGGGTGGCATCGAGTGGCGCTCCCCGGAGGTCTTCGAGGGGCATCTGAGGCTGCTGCGCCATGATTCCCCCGTGGCGCAGCCCGCGCAGGCCGATCAGGACCCCGCGGCCGTCGTCTTCGGCCTCGGGTACGGCCCGGTCCACGAGTCGCTGCCGTTCGCCGCGTCGGTCCTCGCGGCGATTCGGTCCTCGGGCCCGGCCCTGACCTCCGCCGGCGTCGGAGCCGCGCCGACATCGGCTGTCCGGCGCGATCCGGCGGACATCGCGGACCGCATCCGGCATCTGGGCGAGCTGCACCAAGCGGGTCTGCTCACGGACGAGGAATTCACGGCGAAGAAGGCCGAGCTGCTGGCGGAGCTGTGATCCACGCGGTCACCACCGCCTCCCGTGGGGCGGTGGTGATACCTGGGTATGAGGTCCGGTCCAGCACCCCGGTATGACGGCGCGCGGGGTGCTTCACGCCTACGCTGACCAGGCCATGAGCAGCGCGACGACACCTCCCGATCAGAGCCCCGACCGCCCGGTGGACGAGCCGGGTGGCCGCGGGTCCGGCCTCCGGCGTGCGACGGCAGCCGTCGTGGACGGTCTGCGGACGGTGGGGGCCTCCCTCGCGACGCCCGCGGGCTCGACCGAGCCGCTGCTGGCGAGCGCGCCCAAACGCTGGGTGCGGATGCTGCCCCATGTGATCGCGCTGGGCTTCGTCGCCACCCTCATCCCTGTCACCGTGCAAGTGCTGACGCATGACTACGGCGTGGGTGGCGGCCTGGCGGGCGCCCTGGGAGTCGCGCAGGTCGCCCCGTTGTTCCTCGCGGTCACCCGGCCGCTTCCCGCGTGGTGGATCGTGATCGTCGCGGATGTCGTGGGCGCGATCACCACGATGGCATCGGACCCGGACCGGCCGGGACCATGGACCCCCATGATCATCGTGGGGTATCTGGTCCTCTGCTGTGCCCTGTCCCTGCGAGAGAGCCGCCGGACACTGCTCGGGATCTGGTTGGTCACCGTGGTCGCCGGGCTGGTGCTCGGGGCGTTCCACGGAAGCGGCGGCCAGGACACCGGCGTGCTGCTGATCGTGCTGAGCGGGGCCGTGCTGCTGCTCGGCTCCCTGCTGCGTGAGCGCGGCGACGCCCGGCGCAGGCTCGTCGAGCAGGAGACCATCAGCGAGACCGAGCGCTCCCAGCGCACACTCCTTGAGGAGCGGGCCCGCATCGCCCGCGAGTTGCACGACGTCGTCGCCCACCACATGTCGGTCATCACCGTCCAGGCGGACTCCGCGCCCTACCGCCTCGACGGCCTTCCCGACGCGGCGCGCGAGGAGTTCGGGAGCATAGCGGCGAGCGCCCGGGAATCCCTCACCGAGATGCGGCGGCTGCTGGCGGTGCTGCGCAGCGAGGGTGTGAACGGCGAGCGGGCACCCCAGCCCGGCCTGGACCGGCTGCCGCACCTGGTCGAAGCCACGGTGCGGGCCGGCATACCGATCGACCTGTCACGCCCGGAGCTGGCGATCCTCACGCACCTCGCCAAGGTGTCACCGGCCGTGGACCTGTCCGCGTACCGCATCGTCCAGGAAGCCCTGTCGAACGTGATGCGGCACGCCCCGGGCGCCCGGACCACGATCACGCTCAGTCTGGACGACGAGAACCTCCTGATCCTCGTGGTCAACGGCCCGTCCGAGCAGCCTCCCGCCTCGCTGGAGGGCAGTGGCACGGGCCACGGACTTGTCGGCATGCGCGAGCGCGTACGGTTGGTCGGCGGCACGGTCGACGTCGGGCCGCTGCCCGACGGCGGCTTCCGCGTCGCCGCCCGGCTCCCCCTCCTCCCGAAGGACTCCGGCACCGCATGACCATCCGCGTGATCATCGTCGACGACCAGGCCATGGTGCGGGCCGGCTTCGCCGCCCTGCTGGCGGCGCAGAGCGACATCGACGTCGTGGGTGAGGCACCGGACGGCAAGAAGGGTGTCGAGGTCAGCCGCAGCACACATCCCGATGTCGTCCTGATGGACGTCCGCATGCCGGAGATGGACGGACTCGCCGCGGCCCGCGCCCTGTTGGATCCGCCGCCGGGAGTGGTGCACCTGCCGAAGGTGCTGATGCTCACCACCTTCGACGTGGACGACTACGTGTACGAGGCGCTGCGCGCCGGAGCCTCCGGGTTCCTGCTCAAGGACGCGCCGCCCGCGGACCTGATCTCGGCCGTCCGTGTAGTGGCCTCCGGCGAGGCGCTGCTGGCCCCCTCGGTGACCCGGCGGCTGATCGCGGACTTCGCGAAGCAGCGTCTCGCGCCGCGAAAGGACCAGTCGCTTCAGCTCAACGGCCTGACGCCGCGTGAGACCGAGGTACTGGTGCTGATCGCGCGCGGCCTGTCCAATCAGGAGATCGCCGAGCGCCTGGTGCTCGCCGAACAGACGGTGAAGACCCATATCGGTCGCGTGCTCAGCAAGTTGGGGCTGCGGGACCGCGCCCAAGCCGTGATTTTCGCCTATGAGTCGGGGCTGGTCACACCGGGCGAGCAGTAGCCCACCCCCTACCTCGGTATCACCACCGCATACGCCGGTATCACCTGAGAGTTGGCTCCTCGGTGTGACGTGTCGTCGCACACCGTCTCCCTATCTTTCGCTGCGTCAGGCCACAGCGCGCCACGGAGCGGGGAGGGAGACCGGCCATGCGGATTCGGTCCTGGAAAGCACGGAGCAAGAGGGCGCTGGTCACCGCCGCGCTCATGACGACGGTCGTGGCGGGTACGGCGGGTTGGACGGTCGGCAATGAGCAGCAGCCACTCACGGGCCCGCCACCGGGCATGAGTTCCTGGCGCGCGGACCATTCCTTGGGGATGCGGCTGCCGGATCCCGCGGCCGCATCCCCCGTCCGCGTCGCCGCGTTCTTCGACTCGTTGAGCGCCGCCCGGCGCCAAGAGCTGGTGACACGGCACCCATCGGTCGTCGGCAATCTCGACGGAGCCCCCATAGCTCTCCGGTACGAGGCCAACGCCCGCTTCCTCAAAGCCGAGCGGAAGCGGGAGCGAGCCCGGGCGACCGACCCCGGCCTCACCGCCCAGGACCGTGCGCGGGCCCGTGCCCTGATTATCCGTTACGGCGAACTACTTGCCCCGGGGCGCCAGATACTGGCGTTCGACCCGCGAGGCCGCGGCCAAGTGGCGGAGGTGTACGGCGACTTGGGCCGGGCCGACCACGTCTCTGTCGTCGTGCCGGGCTCCGACATCGACCTGAACACCTTCGACCGCGCCAACGACAAGTACGGCACGCCGGCCGGGATGGGCCGCTCCTTGTACGCGGCGGCGGGCAAGCGCACGGCCGTGGTCGCCTGGGTCGGGTACACCACCCCGGTCGGCCTCGGCCCGGACGCCGCCACGGGCCGCCTCGCCGAAGCGGGTGCGCCACGCCTCGCGCGCTTCACGCAGGGTCTGACGGCGGCAGGCGCCCCGAGACCCGCCGTGTTCTGCCACAGCTACGGCTCGGTGGTGTGCGGCCTGGCCGCACCACGCCTCACCGCGACCGACCTGGTGGTGCTCGGCTCTCCCGGCATGCGGGCGCGGAGCGTGGCCGATCTGCACACCGACGCCCGCGTCTGGGCCGCCAAGGACGACAGCGACTGGATCGGCAAGGTGCCGAACGTCGAGCTGTTCGGCCTCGGCCACGGCGAGGATCCGACGGCCCCCGGCTTCGGCGCCCGGCGCGTCCCCGCCGAACAGGCCGAGGGCCACACCGGCTACTTCACCCCCGGCACGGACTCCCTGCGGGCTTTCGCCCGCATCGCGGGCGGGGCCGACCCCGCCGGCGCCACCCGGACCATAGGAGCACGGACATGAGCCTTCCCCTTCTGAACCGGCTGCGCGGAGCGGCCTGCGCCATCGACGCCAGAACGCCGGCCCACCGTGACCGAGCCATAGACGGGCTGCGCGCCGTGGCCCTGCTCGCCGTGCCGACCGGACACTGGCTGCTGGGCGGCTTCACCCTCGACACCGGAGGGGCGCTGCACAACGCGAGCCCCCTGTCCTCGTTCGGCTTCTTCGCACCGATCAGCTGGGTGCTTCAGATGCTGGGCATCTTCTTCCTCGTGGGCGGCTATGCCTCCACACTGTCGTACCGGCGGGCGGTGGCGCGGGGCGAAGCGACGGGCGCCTGGCTGCGTGGGCGCCTCGCGCGACTGGGGCGGCCGGTCCTGGGCGTGACCGCGGTCTGGGCCGCGCTGCTCCCGGTGCTGTACACGCTGGGGGTGCCGGGCACGACACTGCGCACGGCGTCCACGCTGGTCATACAGCCCTTGTGGTTCGTGGGCGTCTACACGGTGATCACGGCGCTCACCCCCTGGTGCATACGGGCGGCGCAGCGGCTGGGGGCCTGGGCCGCGCTGCCCCTGGTCGGGTCGGTCGCCCTGGTGGACTTCCTGCGCTACGGGCCGTTCGCGGAGGGCATGCCTTCCTGGCTCTCCCTGCTGAATCTGCTGCCGGGTTGGATGTTCGCCTACCAACTGGGCGTCTCCTGGGGCGAGAAGAGGCTGGGCGGGCGCGGGGCCTGGATCCTGCTGGCCGGTGGCACCGCTCTCTTCGCCGCCCTCCTCCTCGCCTTCCACTATCCGGCGTCGATGGTCGGCGTCCCCGGCGAGGCCCGGACGAACTCGCATCCGCCGTCGCTGCTGGTCCTTGCCCTGGCCGCAGCGCAGAGCGGTGCGGCGATCCTGTTGCGGGACCGCATCGGCCGTCTGCTGCGCAGGCCCGCTCTGTGGGCGCCGGTCGTCGTGGTCAACCTGTCGGCGATGACGATCCTGTGCTGGCACCAGACGGCGCTGCTGGCCGCGGCCGTGCCCGGCTCGTTCCTCGGCGCGGTGCCGGGGCTGACCACGGGCCCCGACACGCTGGGCTGGATAGCGGCTCGGATCGCCTGGCTCCCGGTTCTCGCGGCGCTGCTGGTCCTGATAGGCCGTTACGCCCGAGGCTTCGAGGCGCCGTGGAAGCGCGCGAGCCACGCGAGGCGGGCGCTCGCCGGAGTCCTGGCGGCCGGGTTCGCGGTGTTCGCCCTGGGCCTCGCGTGAAGCAGGTTCAGACGCTCTCCGACGTCTTGCGGGCACCGGCGTACGTATCGATCTTGTAGTCGAGGACCGAGAGGGTGTCCTGCAACTCGGCGATGCGGCTGCGGACATCGCGCCGGGTGCGCTCCAGAAGCTCCTGGCGCTCGGGGAAGGTGTGCTGACCCTCGCGGACGAGCTCCGCGTAGCGGACCATGTCCGCCACCGGCATCCCGGTCAGGCGGAGCTTGCCGACAAGGGCCAGCCAGTCCAGGTCGCGATTGCGGTAGCGGCGCTGGCCCGTGTGGGAGCGGTCGATGTGGGGCATCAGGCCGATCCGCTCGTACCAGCGCAGGGTGTAGGCGGTGAGACCGGTGAAGGCGGCCACCTCGCTGATCGTGTAGTGGTCCTGGCCGTCCGGGCGCGGGGGCCCGGCGGGTGCCGAGGCGCAGGGGTCGACCCCCCGGGCCGGGCGGGCGGGTGCGGGCGTGGTCTCCATCACCGTCATGCCCTCACGCTAGAACCTTGGAGTGCGCTCCAAGCAAGTGGGTTCGGGAGAAAAGAGGGGGCGTCTCATTTCTTGGTCACTGGTGACCACCTGACGTCACGGTGCTTCGCAGGGAGGAATTAGGCTCTTGGGCATGCAGAGCTTGGGGATGATCGAGAACTGGCCGGTGTCCACCGCTGCCGCCGCTGTCGTCCGTGCGGACGGGACGGTCGCAGGCAAGCACGGGCCGACGCACCACCGCTTCGCCCTCGCCTCGGTCACCAAGCTGCTCGCGGCGTACGCGGCGCTGGTCGCGTACGAGGAGGGTGCGGTCGAGCTCGACGAACCCGCCGGACCCCAGGGGTCGACGGTGCGGCATCTGCTCGCGCACACCAGTGGGCTCGCCTTCGACGAGCACCGGGTGATGTCGGCGCCGGGGACGCGGCGGCTGTACTCCAACGCGGGGTTCGAGGTGCTGGGCGATCACATCGCCAAGGCGACGGACATCCCGTTCGGGGAGTATCTGCGGCAGGCCGTGCTGGAGCCGCTCGGCATGACCGCCACCGCGTTGGAAGGCGAGGGTTCGCCCGCCAAGGACGGGGTGTCCACCGTCGACGACCTCGTCAGGTTCGCCGCGGAGGTGCAGGCGCCTCGGCTGCTGGACGCGCGGACGGTGGCCGTGGCGATGACGGTGACGTATCCGGGGCTGAAGGGTGTACTGCCGGGGTACGGGCATCAGAACCCCAACGACTGGGGGCTCGGGTTCGAGATCCGGGACTCCAAGGCACCGCACTGGACGGGGAGTTCGTCTTCGCCTCGGACGTTCGGGCACTTCGGGCAGGCCGGGACGTTCCTGTGGATCGACCCGGACGCGGGCGCGGCCTGCGTCGCCCTCAGCGATCGGCCCTTCGGGCCCTGGGCCGTCGAGGTGTGGCCCCCGTTCACCGACGCGGTGCTCGGAGAGCTCTGAGGCTCCGGCCCCACACCACCCACTCCGCCTGCCCCCCGCCTACTCCCCCACTTGCTCTCCGCCTACTCCCCCGCCATCTCCCACACCAGCAGTTCCGCCGAGGCGTCGCCCACGGCCACCGCCTCCACGCCCGTCTCGGCTGTGATCCGCGCCGAGTCCCCGGCTGTCAACCGCTCCTCGCCGAGCCGTATCTCGCCGCGCACCACGTGGACGTAGACGAAGGGGGAGTCCGGCAGCGCGGTCCGTTCGGCCGGGGCCAGGCGGCGGGTGTGCAGCAGGGCGCCCGCGCCGGGGATCTCGTACGGGGTCGAGTCGGCGATGCCGTGGATGACGGCGTAGGACGGGTCGCCGCCCGGCGCGAGGGGGGCCAGCCACATCTGGATGAAGACGAGAGGAGCCTGGCCGTCGTTGCGTTCCACGTGGCGGACGCCGCCCGCCGCGGACAGGTGCTGGACGTCGCCGGGGCGGACCAGTGACTCGCGGCCCGTCGAGTCGCGATGGGTCAGTTCGCCCTCGACGACCCAGGTGACGATCTCGGTGTGGCTGTGCGGATGTTCGTCGAAGCCCGCGCCGGGCGCGAGGCGTTCTTCGTTGCAGGCCAGGATCGCGCCGAAGCGGAGGTTGTCGGGGTCGTAGTGCGGTCCGAAGGAGAAGGCGTGGAAGGACTCGATGCCCGCCGCCGCCTCCCCGCCGCGGTACCGGTCGCCGGAGCGCCGTACGTCTATCACGCACCCCACGTTAGCCCCGGCACCGCATGTGCCCGCCCCGATAAGGCAGTCTTGTCCCCGTGCCCGAACCCTCAGCGAACGAAGACCACCAGGAGTCCCGGCCGGGGTTCCCGCCCGGTTCCCCGCAGGAGCCGGGATCCGGGCCCCGCCAGGACCGCCGCACCCCCCACGCGCACACCGCGACCCTCAAGCGCCTGGAGAAGTCGTCAGGGAGCCTCGCGGCGCAGGCCATCGCACGCATGGACGAGACACTGTCCTGGTACCGGGCGATGCCGCCGGAGAACCGCTCCTGGATCGGCCTGGTCGCCCAGGCCGGTATCGCCGCGTTCACCGAGTGGTTCCGGCATCCGGACGCTCCGCAGGCCATCTCCACCGACGTCTTCGGCACCGCTCCCCGCGAGCTGACCAGGGCGATCACCCTGCGGCAGACCGTGGAGATGGTGCGTACGACGATCGAGGTGATGGAGTCCGCCATCGACGAGGTGGCGGCCCCGGGAGACGAATCCGTCCTCCGTGAGGCGCTGCTCGTCTACGCCCGCGAGATCGCCTTCGCGACCGCGCAGGTGTACGCGCAGGCCGCCGAGGCACGCGGTGCCTGGGACGCCCGGCTGGAGTCGCTGGTCGTGAACGCCGTGCTCTCCGGGGAGGCCGACGAGGGAGCCGTCTCCCGCGCCGCCGCGCTCGGGTGGAACTCCCCCGAGCACGTCTGCGTGCTGCTCGGTACCGCACCGGACGGCGACAGCGAGCTCACCGTCGAGGCCATCCGCCGGGCCGCCCGGCATGCGAAGCTCCAGGTCCTGACGGGGGTGCTCGGTGCTCGCCTGGTGGTCATCGCGGGCGGCAGCGACAACCCGCTGGCGGTCGCGAAGGCGCTGATCGGCCCGTATGCCGCCGGTCCCGTGGTGGCCGGGCCGGTCGTCCCTGATCTGCTCGCCGCCACGCGTTCCGCGCAGGCCGCGGCCGCCGGGCTCAAGGCGTGCGCCGCCTGGCAGGACGCCCCGCGGCCCGTCCTCGCGGACGATCTGCTGCCCGAGCGAGCCATGGCCGGGGATCCGGCGGCCCGCGAGCAGCTGGTGGAGGAGATCTACAGACCACTCGAGGAAGCGGGCTCCGCGCTCCTGGAGACGCTCAGTGTCTATCTGGAGCAGGCGAGCAGCCTCGAAGGCGCGGCCCGGATGCTCTTCGTCCACCCCAACACCGTGCGCTACCGGCTTCGACGTGTGACTGACGTCACCGGCTGGTCGCCCTCCGATGTGCGCTCCGCGTTCACGCTCCGGATCGCGCTCATCCTGGGACGTCTGGCCGACGGGGATCCCCAGTCGTAGAGCTTTTGTCGGGCTCCTACAATTCCCCCAGCCGTTCTTCGTCCCTGTCCCCACGGGCGGCTTACGCCGTCGACAAGAGAGAGTGTGAGAGTGCTCGTACTCGTCGCTCCCGGCCAAGGCGCTCAGACGCCCGGCTTCCTGACCCCCTGGCTCGACCTCCCCGGCGCGGCAGACCGCCTCGGTGCCTGGTCGGACGCCATCGGGCTCGACCTTGCCCACTACGGCACGCAAGGCGACGCGGACGCGATCCGCGACACCGCCGTGGCGCAGCCGCTGCTCGTGGCCGCCGGACTGCTCTCCGCCGCGGCACTCGGTGACATCACGCCGGGCGCGGTCGCCGGACACAGCGTCGGTGAGATCACGGCCGCCGCGTACACCGGTGTCATCGGTGATGACGACGCCCTGCGCCTGGTGCGCAAGCGCGGTCTCGCCATGGCCGAGGCCGCCGCCGTCACGGAGACCGGCATGGCGGCACTGCTCGGTGGCGACCCGGAGATCACCGTCCCGCACCTGGAGAAGCTCGGCCTGACCCCGGCCAATGTGAACGGCGCGGGCCAGATCGTGGCCGCCGGCACCAAGGAGCAGCTGGCCGCGCTGGAGGCCGACAAGCCCGAGGGTGTGCGCAAGGTCGTCGCCCTCAAGGTCGCGGGCGCCTTCCACACGCGGCACATGGCTCCGGCGGTGGCCCGGCTGGAGGAGGCCGTCAAGGGCCTCACCCCCGCCGACCCGAAGTTCACGTACGTCTCGAACCGCGACGGCAAGCCGGTCGCCACCGGCGCCGAGGTGATCGAGCGCCTCGTCGGCCAGGTGGCCAACCCGGTCCGCTGGGACCTGTGCATGGAGACGTTCAAGGATCTGGGCGTCACGGCGCTGATCGAGGTGTGCCCCGGCGGCACGCTGACCGGTCTGGCCAAGCGCGCGCTGAAGGGCGTCCAGACGCTCGCGGTGAAGACCCCCGATGACCTCGACGCGGCCCGCGCGCTCGTCGCCGAGCATTCCTGAGCCGACGACAGACAAGGAGCCGTAGCGCATGTCGAAGATCAAGCCCAGTCAGGGCGCCCCGTACGCGCGGATCATGGGCGTCGGCGGCTACCGGCCCACCCGTGTCGTGCCGAACGAGGTGATCCTGGAGACGATCGACTCGTCCGACGAGTGGATCCGTTCCCGCTCGGGCATCGCCACCCGCCACTGGGCCTCCGACGAGGAAACCGTGGCCGCGATGTCGATCGAGGCGGCGGGCAAGGCGATCGCCGACGCGGGCATCACGCCCGAGCAGATCGGCGGCGTGATCGTCTCGACGGTCTCGCACTTCAAGCAGACCCCGGCCATCGCGACCGAGATCGCGGACAAGATCGGCGCGGGCAAGCCCGCCGCGTTCGACATCTCCGCGGGCTGTGCCGGCTTCGGTTACGGCCTGACGCTGGCCAGGGGTATGGTCACCGACGGCTCGGCCGAGTACGTCCTGGTCATCGGCGTGGAGCGGCTGAGCGACCTCACCGACCTGAGCGACCGCGCGACGGCGTTCCTGTTCGGCGACGGTGCCGGTGCCGTGATCGTCGGCCCCTCCAAGGAGCCGAGGATCGGCCCCACGGTGTGGGGCTCGGAGGGCGACAAGTCCGAGACGATCAAGCAGACCGAGTCCTGGGAGGCGTACCGCAACGGCGCCCCCGACAAGTTCCCTGCCATTACGCAGGAAGGCCAAGCGGTGTTCCGCTGGGCCGTGTTCGAGATG
Source organism: Streptomyces sp. 135 (assembly GCF_020026305.1). Lineage (NCBI taxonomy): Bacteria > Bacillati > Actinomycetota > Actinomycetes > Kitasatosporales > Streptomycetaceae > Streptomyces > Streptomyces sp. 135. The sequence continues at coordinate 2,631,316 of NZ_CP075691.1, forward strand.
GCGAAGGTCGCCCAGCAAGCGCTGGACGCGGCCGGAATCACCGCGGACGACCTGGATGTCTTCATTCCGCACCAGGCCAACGAGCGGATCATCGACTCGATGGTGAAGACTCTGAAACTGCCGGAGCACGTCACGGTCGCCCGTGATGTGCGCACCACCGGTAACACCTCGGCCGCCTCGATCCCGCTCGCGATGGAGCGGCTCCTGGCGACCGGCGAGGCGAAGAGCGGCGACACCGCGCTCGTCATCGGCTTCGGGGCGGGTCTCGTGTACGCCGCCACGGTCGTTACCCTCCCCTAGGCGTCTCGTACGGATCATCCGGTCCGTCCCCAGGACGCCACACCCTCTGGATACATAAGAAGGAGCGCCAACATGGCCGCCACTCAGGAAGAGATCGTCGCCGGTCTCGCGGAGATCGTGAACGAGATCGCCGGCATCCCGGTCGAGGACGTCCAGCTGGACAAGTCCTTCACCGACGACCTGGACGTCGACTCGCTGTCCATGGTCGAGGTCGTCGTCGCCGCCGAAGAGCGCTTCGACGTCAAGATCCCGGACGACGACGTCAAGAACCTCAAGACGGTCGGCGACGCGACCAAGTACATCCTCGAGCACCAGGCCTGATCAGGCCGTGCTCAGTCGCCACCCGGCGGTGGCGCCGCTGATCCCCTCAACACCGTGGAGAAATTTCCTGTGAACTCGACCAATCGCACCGTGGTCGTCACCGGTATCGGCGCAACCACACCGCTGGGTGGCGACGCAGCCTCGACGTGGGAGGGCCTGCTCGCGGGCCGTTCCGGCGTCAGCACGCTGGCGCAGGACTGGGCAGCCGAGCTGCCCGTCCGCATCGCCGGTCAGATCGCCGTGGAACCGGGCGAGGTCATCCCCCGCCCGCAGGCGCGCAAGCTGGACCGCTCGGCGCAGTTCGCGCTGATCGCGGCCAAGGAGGCCTGGGCCGACGCGGGCTACACCGCGAAGGCCGGCGAGGACACCTCGGTCGACCCGCACCGCCTCGGCGCGGTCATCGCCTCCGGAATCGGTGGCGTGACGACCCTCCTGGACCAGTACGACGTGCTCAAGGAGAAGGGCGTACGCCGCGTCTCCCCGCACACCGTGCCGATGCTGATGCCCAACTCCCCGGCGGCCAACGTCGGCATCGAGCTGGGCGCCCACGCGGGCGTCCACACCCCGGTGTCGGCCTGCGCCTCGGGCGCGGAGGCCATCGGCTACGCGGTCGAGATGATCCGTACCGGCCGCGCCGACGTCGTCGTCGCGGGCGGCACGGAGGCGGCGATCCACCCGCTGCCGATCGTCGCGTTCGGCAACATGATGGCGATGTCGAAGAACAACGACGACCCGCAGGGCGCCTCGCGCCCCTACGACGCGGACCGCAACGGCTTCGTGCTCGGTGAGGGCGCCGGCGTCGTCGTCCTGGAGTCCGAGGAGCACGCCAAGGCCCGCGGCGCCAAGATCTACGCGGAGGCCGTCGGCCAGGGCATCTCGGCCGACGCGCACCACATCACGCAGCCCGAGCCGTCCGGCAACGGCATCGCCGCGGCGTTGCAGAACCTCATCGACACGACGGACCTCAAGCCGGCCGAGATCATGCACGTGAACGCGCACGCCACCTCGACGCCGCAGGGTGACGTCGCGGAGATCAAGGCGCTGCGCAAGGCCTTCGGCGACGACGTCGACCACATGGCGATCTCCAGCACCAAGTCGATGACGGGTCACCTGCTCGGTGGCGCGGGCGGCGTGGAGACCGTGGCCACGGTCCTCGCGCTCAAGAACCGCGTCGCTCCGCCGACGATCAACATCCAGAACCTCGACCCGGAGGTCGACGCGGACGTCGTCCGCGACGAGGCCCGCCCGCTGCCCGAGGGCAGGATCGCGGCGCTGAACGACTCGTTCGGCTTCGGCGGTCACAACGTCGTCCTGGCGTTCAGGACCGTCTGACGCGGTCGGCCGTGTGACGCGGTCGGCCGTGTGACGCGGTCGTACGTAACTGGAAGGGCCCCCACCGCATGGTGGGGGCCCTTCCGGTTACCCGGCGGAGATGTCAGACGACCTGGTGCAGCCAGCGCACCGGCGCACCCTCGCCCGCGTACCGGAAGGGCTCCAGTTCGTCGTCCCACGGCTTGCCGAGGAGCTTGGCGAGCTCGGCCTCCAAGTCGCTCTCGCCGCGCTGCGAGCGGGCCAGGGCGGCGCGCAGGCGGTCCTCGGGGATGAGGATGTCGCCGTGCAGGCCGGTCACGGCGTGGAAGATGCCGAGGTCGGGCGTGGCGCTGTACCGCTCGCCCTCGGCGGTGGCGCAGGGCTCCGCCGTGACCTCGAAGCGCAGCAGATCCCAGCCGCGCAGGGCCGAGGCCAGCTTGGAGGCGGTGCCCACCGAGCCCTGCCAGGAGAATTCGGATCTCCAGGTGCCCGGCGCCGCGGGCTGCCTGATCCAGTCGAGGCTCACACGCGCGCCGAGCACGCCCGCGACGGCCCACTCGACGTGTGGGCACAGCGCGCGCGGAGCGGAGTGCACGTACAGAACTCCACGTGTCGTCACCGGGACCTCCAGTGTGGGTCGAGGTTCGCCTTCCCCAGCGGCCTCGCGCCCGTGCCGAGCAATTTTCCCCAAATGCTAGAGAAACCTGGGAAAAGGGGACAGATGTGACGTGATGTAATTTAGCGGAACCACAGCAGCAGGGCGTCACCGGGTGGATCACCCGCCTGTCGCCACCCGTGACAGCAGGGCCAGACAGCTACGGGGCGAGGCTACCGTGCGGCGGGGCAAGGAGTGTGACGTACCGTCGGTCCGAGGGGCAGGAAAGTCCGACCTTTCACCCGGCGGGGCGCAACCCCGGGCACGCGCACGACGTCACGTTGAACGACAGAGGGGACCAGGGGATGCGCAACCGCAGGCACCGCTCACGCTCGCGCGGCGCCGTCGCCCTCGCGGCGGCGGCCCTCCTCGGCACCGCGACGCTCTCCGCCTGCGACGCGCAGGGCGGCAACGCCTCGGCCCCCGGCGCCTCCGCGCATGTCGGCCCCTCCCCCAAACCGACCCCCACCTGGGACACCACGCCCCGTTCCCTGGCGGCCGTCGGTGACTCCATCACGCGTGGCTTCGACGCCTGTTCGGTGCTCTCCGACTGCCCCGAGGCGTCCTGGGCGACCGGCACGGGCCCCGAGGTGAAGAGCCTCGCGACGCGGCTGCTGGGGAAGCGGCGGGCCGCCTCGCACAGTTGGAACCACGCGAAGAGCGGCGCCCGCATGGCGGATCTGCCGGGGCAGGTGGCCCGCGCCGTCACCGAGCGGCCCGAGCTGGTGACCGTGATGGTGGGCGCCAATGACGCCTGCCGGCCGACGGCCGCGTCGATGACGCCGGTCGACGACTTCCGCGCCGACTTCGAGCAGGCGATGCGCACCCTGCGGCGCTCGCTGCCGAAGACGCAGGTGTACGTGGCGTCCGTACCGGATCTCAAGCGGCTCTGGTCGCAGGGGCGCACCAATCCGCTGGGCAAGCAGGTGTGGAAGCTGGGCATCTGCTCCTCGATGCTGAGCGATCCGGACGACCTCGGTGCCGCGGCGTCCGAGCGGCGCGACACCGTGCGTGAGCGCGTGGTGGCGTACAACGAGGTCCTTGAGGACGTGTGCGACAAGGACCGTCGCTGCCGGTACGACGGCGGGGCGGTCTTCGACTACCGCTTCGACGGCGACCAGTTGAGCCACTGGGACTGGTTCCACCCCAGCAAGAACGGGCAGTCGCGCCTGGCCGAGCTGGCCTACCGGCAGGTGACGGCGCGCAAGCCGGTCGCGTAGGCGGGGGCGGGCGGCGGCCCGGGCATAGGGTCGCGGGCATGCGCAGTGAACTCTTCGGCACGCTCCCCGACGGCACGTCCGTCCACCGCTGGACCCTGGAAAGGGGCGGGGTGCGGGTGCGCGTGCTGACGTATGGCGGGATCGTGCAGTCGGCGCAAGTTCCGGACCGTTCCGGGCAGGTGGCGTCGGTGGCGCTGGGGTTCGAGGGGCTCGACGGCTATCTGGGCCATCCGGGGCCGTACTTCGGGGCGCTGGTCGGGCGGTACGCGAACCGGATCGCGGGCGGCGCCTTCACGCTCGACGGGCGCACGCACCGCCTCGCGCGAAACGACGGGCCGAACAGCCTGCACGGCGGTGAGCGCGGCTTCGACAAGCACGTCTGGGAGGCGGAGCCGGCCGGCGACCACGGGGTGCGGCTCTCGCGGGTGAGCCCGGACGGTGAGGAGGGCTATCCGGGGCGGCTCGCGGTCGCGGCGACGTACGCGCTGGACGCGGCGGGGGCGCTGACCATCGCGTACGAGGCGACGACCGACGCCCCGACCGTCGTGAACCTCACCAACCACACGTACTGGAACCTCGCGGGCGCCGGTTCCGGCAGCGCGCTCGGGCACGAGGTGCGGATCGCCGCCTCCCGGATCACTCCGACGGACGGCGCCGGGATTCCGACGGGGGTGTACGCGGACGTGGCCGGGACGCGCTTCGACTTCCGTTCGGCGCGGCCTGCCGGGCCGGGGCTCGACCACAACTACGTGCTCGACAAGGGCGTCACGGCCCGGCCGGTCCCGGTGGCCGCGCTGAGCGACCCCGCGTCCGGCCGAACGCTGAGCGTGGCGACGACGGAACCCGGGCTTCAGCTCTATACGGCGGATCACTTCGCGGCGGACCTGCCGTTCGCACCGGGTGACGGGATCGCGCTGGAGACGCAGCACTTCCCCGACTCCCCGAACCGGCCGGGCTTTCCCTCCGCGACGCTGCGGCCGGGCGAGGTGTACGCCTCGCAGACCGTGTACGGGTTCTCCGTACGCTGACCCCGCTCCGCCCTCGGACATCAGTTCCTCGGCGGTGCGCTGCGGGCCGGGGTGGACGAGGGAGAGCGTGCACCGGCCACCGCGCTCACCGCCCCGCCTTCGGGAGCTGCTGGGTCGCGCAGTGGATGCCTCCGCCGCCCTCACCGAGCGCGTCGACCGGGACCTGGGTGACCTCGCGGCCCGGGTACAGGTCCCGGGCGCTGCCCGTCGCGATTCCCGTGCCGGTCGCCCGGGGCGGGCCGGGCGAGGGGTACCCCTACGCCTGGTCCGTCTTCCGGTGGCTGGACGGCACGACTGGCCGGCCCCTCGCCGAGCCCGTCCTGTTCGCCCGGGACGTCGCGGGGTTCCTGGCCGCCCTGCGGGAGGTCGACCCCGCCGGTGCGCCCGCCGCCTTCCGCGGCGAGCCGCTGGCCGAGCGCGACGGTTCCACGCGTGCGGTGATCGCCCGGCTGCGCGGCACGGTGGACGCCGGGGCCGCGACCGCCGTGTGGGACGCCGCGTTGCGGGCCCCCGCGTGGGAAGGGCCCGCCGTGTGGCTGCACGGGGACCTGCAGCCGGGCAATGTCCTCGTCGACCGTGGGCGCCTCAGCGCGGTCATCGACTTCGAGTGCATGGGCGTGGGCGATCCGGCCGTCGACCTGATCGCCGCGTGGTACTTGATGGACGCCCCGGCCCGCGCGGCCTTCCGTGCCGCGCTCGGCCGGGCGGCGGACGACGCGATGTGGGCGCGCGGACGGGGCTGGGCCCTCACGATCGCCCTCAACGAACTCTCGTACTACCGCGGGACGAACCCCGTGATGGCGGACACCGCACGCCTCGTCATCGACCGGCTGACGGAGGAGGACTCCCCCGCACGCCGGCCGGTGTGACGCACGGCGTTCACGGCGCCGCGGCGAGGAGGTGGACCGCGAGGCCCGTGATGAGCGTGCTGGACGCGAGGGCCGTGATCAGGCGCCCCTTGCGGCCCGTCAGGACCCTGCCCAGGGCCGCCCCGCCGCCCGCGAGCAGCAGCTGCCAGCCGGCGGACGCCACGAAGGCGGCCAGCGCGAACGCCAGCTGCTCGGGACCCGTCAGCGACGCGGTGGTCGGGCCGCCGAGGACGAGCGCGGCGAAGTAGATCATCGTGGCGGGGTTCAGGAGCGTGAGGCCGAGCAGGGCGGCGTAGGCGCGGGCGGGGCCGAGCGGGGTGCCGGTCCCGCCGACGGCCGTGCCGGGATCGCGGTACTGCCGGATCGCCACGGCCGCTCCCCGTGCCGCCAGCGCGAGGAGCACCAGGACCGAGGCCCAGCGCAGGGGCGTCATGAGCGGCGCGATGAGGCGGGTGAGCGAGGTGCCGCCCACCGCGGCGACCAGGGCGTAGAGGCCGTCGGCGGTCGCGATGCCGAGGGCGGCGCAGGCGCCGGTCCGCAAGGACGTACGCGCAGTCAGAGCCACCAGGTAGGTCGCGACCCCGCCGACCGGCATGGCGATGCCGTAGCCCGCGAGGAGGCCCGCGATCAGGGCCGTGCTCACGCGAGCGCGGGGATCGGCCTCCGATCCGGCCCGGCCTGCTGCTGACCGCGCGCCGGAACGGCGACGGAGAGGGAGGCGGAGAGGGAGGCGGAGAGGGTCAGCGGCAGGGTGAGGGTGCCCGACGTGGCGGCCGGCATGGTGGTGGTCATGGGCCAGAGCGTCGCGGCGGCGCCCCCGCCCCGGCAACCGAATTACGCGCGGGGGCCCGGCGCGGGGCGCTCAGGCCATCAGGCCGCGCACATACCGCCCCAGCACCTCCCGTGCCGATTCCGGAGTCTGATGGCCCACCAGGACCTGCGCGGTGAGGCCCTCCGTCAGGGCGAGCAGGGCGCGGGCCTCGGCGGACGGGTCCAGGGCCGGGGACAGTTCGCCGGTGTCCTTGCCGTAGCCGAGCAGCCAGACGAGGAGTTCGTGCAGTTTGGCGTACGTCTCGCGGAGCACCGCCGCCAGTTGCCCGCTCACCGCCGCGTGCGCCACGAAGGCGCCCCAGACCTGCGCCTGCTCCCTGTCCTCCGCGTCGACGAGCGCGAGCGCGGACAGCGTGCGGTCCAGCAGGGTCGCGGCCGAGCGGGGCGCGTCGGACGTCTCGATGCGGGCTCTCGCGCGCTCGCCGACCCGCTGCGAGATGTCCTCCAGGGCGAAGAGCAGCATCTCGTCCTTGGTGCGGAAGCAGCGCTGGACCGCGCCCATCGACACCCGCGCCTCCGCGGCGACGTCGCGGAGGCTGACGGACTCCATCCCGGAGCGGGCGATCAGGAGGCAGACCGCTTCGGCGATGCGGCGGCGCCGCTCCTCGTAGTCGACCTGCTTGGGCATGGGCGTGGCCTCCCCGGATTGTGATGCGGTTGCATCATATCCCGTCGGCGAGGCATGATCGGGCCACACACGTTTCGATGCGTCCGCATCGGAACACGCCGCACAGGTAGGGGAGACACGTCCATGGCAAAGAGCACCACGAAGTCCTCGGGAGGCCTGCTGCCCCTCTTCGGTTGCATCCTGCTCGTGCAGGGCTTCGGCTCCGCCGTCACGGAAGCGGCGTGGGACACCTCCTTCGGCGTCTCCGCCCTGCTGCGCGAAGCCCACGCCCCCGCGTGGACGGACCTGCTCGTCGGTGTCGCCGGGTGTGTTCTGCTCGCCCTGGCCGCGCGCCGTCGGATCGCCCGGAGGACGCCGTAGCGCCCGCCCCTCCCGTCGCGCGATACTCCCGCCACCCCACCGGTTACGGAAGGACTCGCGTGCGTTCTCGATCTCTTGTGCTGTCTCGACTCGGTGCCCTCGGCGCCGCCGCCCTGCTCACCGGCCTCGCCGCCCCCGCGACCGCCACCGCCGCCCCGGACGCCGACGGCCGTCCCGCCACCGTCGAGGAGAAGCGGCTCGACCGCGCCGTCCCGCAGGAGATCCTGCGGCGCAGCGGATTCGACTCCGTCGCCCCGGAGTTCGCCCGGGCCCTCGGCAAGGCCCGCTCCTACGACCAGGCGCGGCGTCTCGTCGTACGCGAGGGAAGGTCGCTGTGGCGGCGGGCCGTCGACCGGGCTCAGGGGCGCGGTCCCGTCGGAGGGGAGCTGAGCCGGGACGACGACCGGCCGCTGTACTGGGCCCGGCTGGGGATGACGCGTGAGCTGCGGCAGTGGGAGCCCGGCCGCTTCTCCCTCGGCGAGGGCGGGCGGGACCGGCTGATACGGGCGTTGGAGTCCGCCTCACGCGGGCAGGACGACGTGCGCCTGCCTCATGGGCGGGGGCACACCAAGCGGATCCTCGTGACCGGGTTCGACCCGTTCACGCTCGACAGGGACGTCCGCATCAGCAATCCGTCGGGTGCCACCGCGCTCGCCCTGGACGGCACGGTGATCCGCACCGCCGACGGGCCCGCCCGCATCGAGGCGGTCACGTTCCCCGTCCGGTGGCAGGACTTCGCCGACGGCGCCGTAGAGCGTGCGCTGCGGCCGCACCTTCCGCGCGTCGACCTCTTCACCACCATCAGCCAGGGCCGGGTGGGCCGCTTCGACATCGAGCGGACCAACGGGGCCTGGCGCGGCGGCTTCCCCGACAACGAGAACGTCTCCAGGACGGAGACCGTGCCGGTGAACGACCCTGCCTCGCAGCCCCAGTGGACGTCGACGACCCTCCCGTACAAGAAGATCGTGGAGGGCGGGACGGGCCGCTTCCCCGTGTACGACAACACGTCGGTGACGGAGATCCCGGCGGGTGGCACGCAGCCCGTGGTCCGGCCCGATGGGCCCACCGAGGGGTCGACGGCGCGTGCGGGCGGCGGCGGTGACTATCTGTCCAACGAGATCGCCTACCGGGCGACGCTGCTGCGGGACCGGCTCGGGCTGCGCGACCGGCTGCCCGGCGGCCATGTGCACACGCCCGTCCTCCAGTTCGGCGCGGGGAACACCGACCCGGCGACGGGGGCCGTCACCGACCCCGAGTTCGTACGGAACCGGCTCGACATCATCGCTCAGGTGCGGGGCATCCTGCGGGTGGCCGCGTCGGAGTCCTGACCGCCACGGGAAGCCGCTCCGCCGTCGTCCGAGCCGTTCTCGCCCAGCAGATCCCGCGCCATCAGCGTCGCTCCCGCGACCGCGCCCGGCATCAGGAAGACCGCGACGAACGGCACCAGAAAGGCGACGGCGAGCGGCGTCCCGAATCCCCAGGCGAGTTGCTTGCGCGAGCGCAGCAGCGTGAGCCTCTCGCGCAGGTCGACGCCTCGGCGCTGGAGGGCGACCGCGGTGAGCTCCTCGACCAGGAAGAAGCCGGTCACGCAGAAGCCGATGACCGGGACGACGGTCTGCCCGGCGACGGGGATGAAGCCGAGCGCGAAGAGCAGGACGCCCCAGACGGCCGCGCGTACGACGATGCGCAGGCTGTCCCGCGCGGAGATCCACAGCTCGCGCCAGAGCGGGAGCCCGGATTCGGGGGCGTGGCCCGACTCGGCGATGTCGACCTTCTCGGACAGCGACTCGTAGAAGGGCTGCCCGATCAGGAGCGTCACGGCGGTGAAGGTGAGGACGGAGAGCAGCAGCGCGATGGCGAAGAGCAGCGCCGTCAGGAAGCCGCGGAAGAGACCCTGCCAGGGCGAGGACCAGCCGTCGGCGAAGGGCGTTGCCCAGCCGACGGCGTCGGCGCCCCAGAGCGCGAGCGCGACGAGCGCCCCCGCGTACAGGACAAGGGTGATGAGGCCGGGCAACAGGCCCATCCCGTACTGCTTGCCGTGCTGGGCGACCCAGCGCTGGCCCTTCATCAAGTAGCCGAAGCCCACACCGAGATCACGCATGCGGCACACCTTAGCCGCAGGTGAGGGCTGGTTTGCGGGGTGCCGTGTGCCAGGGCTGTCACAGCCGGGGCGGAAGGTTCCCCGGTAATGCCCCCTTGTTGCCCGGGAGTTGAACCGTGTAAGACCTCGCTTACCGATCATCGGAGGTACGCATGGGCATGTCCCGGCCATCCAGACCCGTTCTGCTCACCACCGCCGCCACGGCCGGCGCGCTGGTCCTCACCGCGCTCGCCCCGGGCAGCGCGACCGCCGACCCGACGCCGCGCCCGGTCACCCGCGAGGGTTCGCCGCTCGACGCCGACCGGGCGGCGAAGGCCCGCGGCCGCCGCCGAGCGCGCCCTCGGCGACACCCTGGTGGACGCCCCGGCTCCGGGGCCCGCCGGTGACGGGGGCCGCGGCTACCCGCGCGAGCGCAAGCTCCCCGCGCCTCCGGAGAATCCGGCCGACAAGTCGATAAAACTGGGGCTGACGCCGTACCACGGCATAGCCCCGAAGCTGAATGAGCTCCAGCGGCTCGGGGACCGCGTCAGCGTGGAGATCGCGGGCCGCTCGGCGGGCGGGCACCCGCTCTACCTCGTGACGGTCACCGCCCCGGAGTCCGCGCGCGAGACGGCCCGGCAGGAGCGGATGCGCGAGCGCATCGAGAACCACCCCGCGTCCGCCGCCAAGGACAAGGCGATCAAGTCCTCGTACAAGACGCCCGTCTTCATCAACAACAACATCCACGGCAACGAGTGGGAGGGCACCGACGCCGCCCTGAAGCTCATCGAGAAGCTGGCGAAGGCGAAGGACAAGAAGAGCCGGTCCCTGCTGGCGCGCAACCGCCTCTACTTCAGCGTCACCACCAACCCCGACGGCCGCATCGCCGGCACCCGGGCGAACGCCAACGGCTTCGACCTGAACCGCGACTTCATCACCGCCTCCCAGCCCGAGGCGCGCGCGGTCCGCGCCATCGCCGTCGCCAAGCAGCCCGCCGTGATGATCGACCTGCACGGGTACGTGAACGGCACGCTGATCGAGCCGACCACTCCCCCGCACGGCGAGAACTACGAGTACGACCTCTTCCTCAAGAACTCCTACGCCAACGCCCTCGGCATGGAGGCCGCCGTCAACGGCCTCGGGTACACGCAGGAGAAGGACGGGGTGAAGCCCGCCGTCATCCCCTTCCGCGACCAGGAGGAGGGCTGGGACGACTGGCCGCCGATCTTCACCCCGCAGTACATGCCCTTCCACGGCGCGGTCGCGACGCACACCATCGAGTTCCCGATGCAGGTGAACAACGCGGCGTACGAGACGCAGCCGGTCGCCGAGCTGCGGCGCAGGGCCGGCATCAACGTCGACATCGCGGGCGCGGCCATGCGCGCGAGCATCGAGTTCGCCGACAGTCGGCGCACGACGCTGATCGCCGACCAGATCGAGGTCTTCCGGCGGGGCGCGACGGGCGCGAAGCAGGTGCCGGTCTCGGCGGAGACCGTGCCGGGCGTGCCCGGGATCGGTCCCGAGGACGTCTACACGACCGAGTTCCCGCGCGCGTACGTGATTCCGGCGGGCTCCGCGTCACACGGGCGCGGTCAGCGTTCGGCGACGGCGGCGGCCCGGCTCGTGGACCATCTGATCGCCAACGACGTGCGGGTCGAGCGGGCGAGCCACGGCTTCCGGCTCGGCGGGAAGACGTACGCGAAGGGCTCGTACGTCGTCGACATGCATCAGCCCAAGCGCGGTCTGGCCAATGTGATGCTGGCCGAGGGGCGGGACATCAGCGGCAAGGTGTCGACCATGTACGACATCTCGGGGTGGAGCCTCGGGCGGCTGTGGGGCGCGAGCGTCGACTCCGTGAAGTCCGCGAAGAAGGGTGAGCTGGACCGCGTCCGGGCCCGCGAGGTGCGTGCCGCAGCCGGTGTCGGGTACGTGGCGCCGCGCGGCGACCTGCGGCTGCGGCTCGACGACCCGCGGGAGATCGCGGCCCTCAACTCGCTGCTCGCCGAAGGGGTTCCGGCGCGCCGGGACCGGGACGGCGGCGCGATCGTGCCGTCGTCCGCGCGCCGCGCCACTGTCGCCGCCGCGAAGAAGTACGACGTGGCGTTCGACGCCACGAAGGCCGAGGGCGGCGCCGTGCTGCACCGGACTCGGGTCGCGGCGGCCGTCACGCCGGGCGAGCTGTTCGCGCTGCGGGAGATGAACTTCGACGTGGTGCCCGTGTCGACGGCCGTGCTCAACGCGGGCTTCGACTGGAAGAAGGCCGACGCGCTCTTCGTCTCGGCGGGGCTCGACCACGCCAAGCTGAACGCCACGGCGAAGGCAGGCCTGGACCGGTTCCTCACCCGTGGCGGCGGACTCGTCGGGCGCGGCGCGGCGGGCGCCGCGCTGAACGCCGACGCGAAGCTGCTCGCCGCGGAGGCCGTCGAGGGCAACGGCGACGCCAACGGCGTGGTGCGCGTGGCCAACGCGGGCGGCATGGTCACCGGCGGCGCCCCGGACCACAGCTTCGTCTACTCGCCGATGTGGTTCACCGGCCTCGGCTCCGGTGTGCGCGTGGAGCAGCGGTACGGGGCCGGGAACCCCCTGGTCTCCGGGCACTGGCGGGCCATGGAGGACGGCGCCGGCGGGCCTGCGGACGCGGCGGGCCGGGCCTCGGTCGTCAGCGGATCGGCACGGGGCGCGGACGTCGTCCTGTTCGGCACCGAGCCGCTCTTCCGTGACCACCCGAAGGGTGTGTTCCCGCAGGTCGGGCGGGCGCTGCTGAGCGTCGCGCGATAAGCGGCAGGGCACGGCGAAGGGCCGCACCCCGGCTCCGGGGTGCGGCCCTCGCGTGCGGGCGAGCGCGGGTCAGGCGACCGCGAGCTCGACCTTGATGTTGCCGCGCGTGGCGTTCGAGTAGGGGCACACCTGGTGCGCCTTCTCGACCAGGGACCGCGCGGTGGCCGCGTCCACGTTCGGGATGGAGGCGGTGATCGCCACCTCCAGGCCGAAGCCGCCGGACTCGTTCTGGCCGATGCCGACCTTCGCGGTCACGGTCGAGCCGGAGATGTCGGCGTTCTCCTTGCGGGCCACGACGCCGAGGGCACCCTGGAAGCAGGCGCTGTACCCGGCGGCGAACAGCTGCTCGGGGTTGGTGCCCGCGCCGCTGCCACCCATCTCCTTCGGCGGGTTCACGACGACGTCGAGCTTGCCGTCGTCGCTGGCCACACGGCCGTCGCGGCCGTTCTCGGCGGTGGCGACCGCGGTGTACTTGACGTCGATCTTCTGAATGGACATAACTGCCGATTCCTCCCGATACATGCCGCGGCGCGCGCCCACAACCGCGGCCAAGTGGAATCACATTATCGGATACCGGAAATCGGGGTCGGTCCTCGGTGGCCTCAGGCCAGGGAGACGATCATCTTTCCGGTGTTCTCGCCGCGGAGCATGCCGAGGAAGGCCTCCACGCCGTTCTCGACGCCCTCGACGACCGTCTCGCTGTACTTCAGCTCACCCGAGCGGATCCAGGCGCCGACCTCGCGGACGAACTCCGGCTGGAGCGCGGAGTGGTCCTGCACGAGCATGCCCTGAAGGCGCAGGCGCTTGCCGATGACCAGGGCGAGGTTGCGCGGGGCGGGGGTCGGCTCCTTCTCGTTGTAGCCGGCGATCATGCCGCAGATCGTGACGCGGCCGTGCACGTTCAGACGGCCGATGGCGGCCTCCAGGTGTTCGCCGCCGACGTTGTCGAAGTAGACGTCGATGCCGTCGGGGGCGGCCTCCTTGAGCTGCTCGGCGACCGGCTTGTCGTCCTTGTAGTTGAAGGCGGCGTCGAAGCCGTACTCCTCGACGAGGAGCTTGACCTTCTCGTCCGAGCCGGCCGAGCCGATGACGCGCGAGGCGCCCTTGAGCTTGGCGATCTGGCCGACCTGACTGCCGACGGCACCGGCGGCGCCGGAGACGAAGACGGCGTCGCCCTCCTTGAAGGAGGCCACTTCGAGCAGCCCGGCGTACGCGGTCAGGCCCGTCATGCCGAGCACGCCGAGGTAGGCGGAGAGCGGCGCGGCGTCGGCGTCGACCTTGGTGGCGTACTGGGCGGGCACCGAGGCGTACTCGCGCCAGCCCGCGAAGTGCAGCACGTGGTCGCCCACGGCGAAGCCCTCGGCGTTCGAGGCGACGACCTCGCCGACCGCGCCGCCCTCCATGGGGTGGTCGAGCTGGAACGGCGGGACGTACGACTTCACGTCGTTCATCCGGCCCCGCATGTACGGGTCCACGGAGAAGTGGAGGTTGCGGACCAGGACGCGACCCTCGGCGGGGGCGGTGACGGGAACCTCGCGCAGCGCGAAGTCCTCCGGGACCGGCCAGCCGTTCGGGCGGCGCACCAGGTGCCATTCGCGGCTGACGGAGGGGAGCTGCTCGGGGGTGACGGACATGCGGGCGTCCTCCTAGAAATGCTTCAGGTTGTGAAACAACCATGCTCCTGGATATTTCATGATGTCAAGTAAGTGGGTAGCCTGGTCGTCATGGCCACCAGCAGCTCACGTACCCCTTCCTCCCGAGCCGATCCGCTGACGCGCGAAGTCGTCGAGCTGATCGGCGCGGTCGTGGGGCGCTACTACGAGGAGTACGAGGAGGCGGCGGCCGAGCACGCGCTGACCGGCGCGCAGGCGCGCGTCCTCGGTCTGCTCTTCCTCGAACCTATGCCCATGCGCCGCATCGCGCAGAAGCTGAAGTGCGAGCCGTCGAACATCACGGGCATCGTCGACCGCCTGGAGGCGCGCGGTCTCGTCGAGCGGCGCCCGGACCCCGCCGACCGACGCGTGAAGCTGGCGGCGCCCACCCCGGAGGGCGCCGAGGTCGCCCGCGGTCTGCGCGACTCCCTGAACTTCGCGCGCGAGCCGCTGGCCGAGCTCTCGCGCGAGGAGCGGCTCTCGCTGCGGGGGCTGCTGCGCAGGATGCTGGGCGAGGAGGCGTAGGCGGCGGCGTCGCGGGCGGTGGTTGCAGCCCGTCGTCGCATCCCGTCGTTGCATCCCTTCGTTCCAGTCGGTCGTTCCAGATGGTCGTTCCAGACCGGTGGCGTCGGTGCTGGTCAGCGGCCCTTCCGGCGTTCCAGCGTCCCGTCATGTCGGGGTTTCGTAGTGGATGGGACGGATCGCGGCACACGCTGTGAGCCGTCCAGCAGTTCGCTGGGCGTCCCGCTCTTCGTCACCATGGAGTTCTCGATGCGTTCGCGTCTTGCCGCCCGTTCCGCCCGTCTCGCCCTCACCGCCGTCGCCGCCGCGGCCCTCACCGCCACCGCCGCCGGGACCGCCCTGGCCGCCGGCGGCCAGAGCAAGGCTCCCGTCGAGCAGCTCTGCGGCACCAACGACCTGACCTTCAAGCTCACCGAGAAGACGCAGGCCGGCGGCTACCTCCTCGTCACCGCCAAGGCCAGGCCCGGCATCACCTGCTACCTGGAGGGCACCATCCCCTCCGCCTCCTTCGGGTCCTCCCCCGACTCGGAGGTCACCCCTGCCGAGCAGGCCGTCACCGACTCCGTGAAGCTCTCCGGTGCCACCGCCGCCTACGCCGGCATCAACCCGAAGACGACCAACGGCGACTACGGCACGGAGTACGAGCGGCTGTTCCTCGCCGTGGCCGGTGACGAGACCGGGGCCGTCACCCTGAAGCTGCCCAGCGCCACGCTGGTCGACAAGCCCGTCGCCACCAACTGGCACGCCGACCCGGCCGACGCCGTTCCCTTCATGAACTGACGCGTCCCGGCCGCACGTGACGCCCCGCGCGGCACCGCGTCACGTGCACCACCACAGGAAGCGGTCGCACGGCTCTTCCGGTTCCGGTTCTGGTTCCGGTTCCGGGGTCGGCCGCGGGTTCTCGGCGGTCGGCGGGGGTGTGGTGGGGGCGGATGAGCCGGGGGTGGCGGCGGGGGCGCCGGGGGCGGCCGGTGAGGAGCCGTCGGGCCGCCCGTCGTCCGTGGGCTCTTCCTGCCCCCGCCGCTCTTCCCTGTCCGCGCGCTCCTTGTCCCGCTTGTTCTGCCGGTCCTTCTCCCGCTCCTTCTTCCGGGCCCCATCCTTCTCGTCCGGCTCGTCCTCGGCGTCCTTCTTCTCCTTCGCGGACGCCGAGGACGAGCCGACCGCGTCGGACGCCGGTGCGCTGCCGCCCGGGCCCCGCCGCCCCGGGACGGCTCCGACCGCCGCCGTCCGGGGCGGACGCGGCGGCCGGTCGTCGGAGGGGCCCTCGGCGCCCAGCTCGGCCAGGCTCAGACCGCTAAGCCGCCAGCGCGAGGCCCGCGGTGGCGAGCAGGACCTTGCGGCGCCTGCGACGGTGGGCGGCCCTGCGGCCGCGTTCCCTGCGGCCCCGCTCACCGCGGCCGCGCTCCTTGCGGCGGGAGCGGGGGCGCGGGGACTCGTCGTCGTACGTATCGTCCTTGCCGCCCGGTTCCTCCCCCGTGGCCACGGCCTGCGCGTACTCCCGGCAGGCTTCGGCCGGGGTTCCGCACCCAGGGCAGGCGAGGGCGCCGTTGAGGTGCCTGTGGCACGGGTGGCAGTAGTCCATGAGGCCTGGAGGCTAGGTGCCGGGCACGTGACAGCGGAAGTCACCGCTGTGAAAGTTGTGTGCGGACTCAACAACTCCGGCACGGCGGGGCGTTGTCAGTGGTGGGAGGCATGATCGGGGGCATGACGCAGACCTCTTCGGGCGCACTGCGCGCCCTTGCCCATGAGCACCTTCCCTCCGACGTCGCCGAGCGGTGGCTCGGGCTGCTGCGGCCCGGCGTCCGGCTCACCGCGGCGGGCGGGGACGACGCGGTGGTGGGCCAGTTGGGCGGGGAGCCCCGGCTGCCGCGGGACGTGGAGTGGCCGGTGTGGGAGGGGAACGGCCCGTTGTCGTTCATCGCCTCGGTGGACTGCGCGGCCCTGCCCCAAGGGGTGCTCGACATACCGTTCCCCGCCTCGGGCACGCTGGCTTTCTTCTACTTCGACGGCCAACTGGACGACGGCGAGGCCCTGGTGGACGTGGGCGACATCGGGTCGAGGGCCGGGGCCCGGGTCGTGTACGTGCCCGCGGGCACGCCCGCCGAGGCGCGGGCCACGCCCGAGGAGCTGGACGCCTACCCCCACATCCCGCTCACCGCGCGCCCCGACCTGACGGTCGCGGACGCCACGCACCCGCGGATCCAGCAGGCCTTCGCCCCTGATGCCCGGCCCTTCGAGAAGTACGACCACCCGGTGTGCGGCGAGGAGTTCACTGACGCCCTGTGGGAGTACGACGGCGAAGTGGGCCACCAGCTCGGCGGCACCCCGCAGTCGGTGCAGGGGCCCGTCGAGCTGGAGGTCGCCCGCGGGGCCCTGGGACCGGACACCGACTGGCACGACCCCCGGCTCGCCGGCGAGGCGGAGCACTGGGTGCTGCTGGCGCAGTTCGACTCGGACGAGGCGGCGGACATGATGTGGGGCGACGAGGGCTGCCTGTACTGGCTGATACGCCGCGCCGACCTGGCGGAACTCCGCTTCGACCGGGCGCTGTTCACCTGGCAGTGCTGCTGACTCGGCCCGGACCCGGAGGCTGGGCGGGGCCGAGCAGTCCCCTCAACCGCCGTGCGCGGAGCACCAGTTCGAGCTCGAAGCGGCGGTCGGGGTCGTCCACCTCGTCGCCCCACAGCTCCCTGATCTGCCGCAGGCGGTAGCGGACCGTCTGGGGGTGGACTCCGAGGCGGGCCGCGACCTCGGGGGCGCCGCCGCGGGTCTCCAGCCAGGCGAGGAGGGTCTCGGCGAGGCGGCGGCCGTGGGCGGGGCCGCAGTGGTCGAGCGGGGCCAGGCAGCGGCGGGCCAGGTCCTCGATGAGCTCCTCGGGCTGGAGGAGCACCAGGGCCTCGGTGTGCTCGGTGCAGTGCAGGACCTCACCGGCGGGCAGCAGGCCGCGCTCCATGAGCCGCACCGCCGCCTCCGCCCAGCGCAGCGACTTCGCGGCGTCGGCGAGGGGCACGGGCGGGCCGATCGCCCCCGACCAGCCGGTCATGGCGCGGCGCAGCAGCTCGGGGCGGCCGGCCGCCTCGGGGTCGGGCACGACCATGCGGGGCTGCTCGGCCTCCATGTCGAGCAGGACGCCCTCCCCGACGGCGGGCGCGACGGCCTCGCGGGCGGGGCGCAGCAGGACGCCCACGGCGACCCGCTCGGGCAGCTGCCAGCCGACCCGTGCGGCCCGCTCGCCGAGGGCGTTGCCGAAGGGGGCGGGTCCGGACGACGAGCCGCGGCCCGTGCCGGTGGCGTGTGCCGTGCCGCCGGTGGATTCGGCACGCCGCTCGGAGAGCAGCAGCTCCATCAGCTTGCGCTGCAACCGCAGCCGCTCACCCGCCTCGCGGGCCGCGGCCTCGGCGTAGCCGCGTACGGACTGGTCGACCAGGCCGTCCAGATACTCGAAGCCCGACTCGGCGAGTTCGTACATGGCGGGGGGCGGGATCTCGATCTGCTGGCCGATCTCGGCGAGGCGGCGCCAGGCGAGGCGTACGCCGAGGCGGTAGATCGCCTGGAGCGAGTCGAGGCTGCGGCCGTGCAGGCCCTCGCCGCGGCCGAATTCCTGGAAGACCTCCAGGTGGTAACGGGGCCGGCCCTCCTGGGACGCCAGCTGCTGGACGAAGCCCTCCAGGGCGCGGCGGATGCCGACCAGCGCCATGGGCTCCCCCGAGTCGTCGAGGACGACGGGCAGGCCCGGGTACTCGGCGCGGATCTCGCGCAGGATGTCCTGGGCGAGGGCGGGGACCTCCTCCAGGGCGAGCGCGGCGAACCGCCGGACCTGCCGGGGCGGCACGTCCCGCCAGGCGGAGCGCGACGGCGCGGCGCCCTGGTCCGCCGCGGCGGCCTCGGGGGGCTGGGTGTCGGTCACGGCCACGGTGGTCACTGACCCCGCGACGGCGCGTCGTAGTGCACCAGCGGCGTGTTGGGCTGCTCCGGTGTGGCGTCGAGGAGCGCGACGATGCCGAGGGCGGCGCCCACGGCGAGCAGCGCCCCGGCGGCGACGGTGAGTGATGCGGCGAGCAGTCGGTGCATTGCGAGGGCCAGCCTCTCTGTCGGAGGTCGTCCCCACCCTGGGCACAGGGTCCCGGTTCATGGCGCGCGGCGGCGCCACGGAATTTCGTACAGTCCCACAGTCCCGGCCGGCCCCGTCCGGCTGGGCCCCAGTCTCTGCATCCATTGACACCTAGTCAAGGGTGCGCCTACGGTTCCCCGCCCATACGTACGGCTCGGTAACACTTCTCCCGCCCTTAGCCCAGGAGTGCCCCCATGCGCCGCACCACCTCGCCCTTTTCCCTGATCCTCCTAGGCCTCGGCGCGTTCCTTCTGGTCCTGGCACCCATGCTGGCCTGGTACGTCGAGCCACGCGCGAAACGCACACCGACCGATATCGACACCATCACCGTCTTCAAGGGGAAAGGAAGCTATTTCGACACCAAGAAGATCAAAACGGTGCACGACAAGAACCTCACGATCACCCGCCAGGTCCGTGGCGACGTCGCCGACAGCGAGGAGAGCGGGCGGGCCGTCTGGGACGTGGTGACCTCCGTCGACCCGGACAAGTCGCTGCCCGCCGCTACCCCGCACGACTCGCTCCAGTGGACCCAGGAGCGCTGGGTCACCGACCGGAAGACGAACAAGCCGGTGCACTGCTGCGGCGAGGAGCCGTACTTCGAGGGGGAGGCGTACCTGAAGTTCCCCTTCGACGTGGAGAAGCGCTCCTACCGCTGGTGGGACAACACGCTCGGCGCGACGGTGCCGCTCACCTACCGGGGCACGAAGAAGATCCAGGGGTACGAGGGCCTGCGCTTCACGGCGACGGTGAAGGCGACCAAGACCGGCACGCGGCAGGTGCCGGGGCGGCTGGTCGGGCAGCCGAGGAAGAGCCAGGTGATCGCCGACGAGTACTACGCCAACCACGGCATCGAGCTCGTCGCCGACCAGCGCACCGGCCGGATCATCTACGCCGCGATCGGGCCCCGCAAGACGCTGCGCGCGCCCGGCTCGGACAAGGATGCGAGGGTGCTGCTCGACAGCGAGCGCGTCGCCTTCACCCCGGCCACGCAGAAGGCGCAGGTCAAGCTCGCCAAGGACGACAGCGACCGGCTGAAGCTGGTCGGCGAGACTCTTCCGGTGGTTACCGGGGTACTCGGCGCGGTGCTCGCGCTCGCCGGTGCCGTCTGGGTCGTACGCGGGCGCAGGGACGACGGCGCGGACGGCTCCGCCGGGCACGGGAACGGTCCCGGCGGCGACGGCGGATCAGCGGAGCCGGGGAGTCCGAATCCTGGGACGTCCAAGACGGCCCTGCATCCCAGCACGATGTGATGAGGCGTCAGGCCGGAAAAGCCCGGAAATTGTCACCTCGGTGAGTAGACCCGCGGTAAGGGGCGGCGAAAACTAACCACCCCCACCCGAACACAGTCCCCGCACCGCCCCCGCACACGCCGGACACCGCACCCGCAGACCCCAGCAGGACCGTTTCTCCCGCCCGGCCCCCCACAGTTCCGCACCCTGAGACGAGTTGGAGCACGCATGCCCCAGCACGTACCGTCCTCGCTGCGCGAGGCCGCCCCACGGCACGCGCAGCACCTCCCGGCGCCTCCCCCACAGCCGCGCCGGATCGTGTTCCTCGCCCACCGCGACCTCGGCAACCCGGCCGCGGGCGGCTCCGAACTGCTCGTCGACCGGCTGGCCGACGGGCTCAGCGAGCTGGGCCACCAGGTCACGCTGCTGTGCGGCGGACCCGCCGCCTACCGCGACTACCGCGTGGTCTCCGCAGGTGGCGACCTCGGTCACTACCTGCGGGCACGCTCCGCCTTCACCCGGCAGGTCGGCGACTGCGACCTGCTCGTGGAGGTCTGCAACGGCATGCCGTACCTGGCGCCGCTGTGGCACCGCGGGCCGACGCTCTGCCTGGTCAACCACGTCCACACCGATCTGTGGGGGATGCGCTTCCAAGGCGCGCTCGCCCCCGCGGCCCGGCTCGGGCGAAGACTGGAGCACTGGGCCCTGTCCGGCGCGCAGCGCGGCAACCTGCTGGTGGCCGTCTCGCCGTCGACGGCCACGGCCCTGCGCGCCATCGGCGTGGACCGTGAACGAATACGGATCGTGCACAACGGCGTCGAGGAGCCGGGCCCGCTGCACGCCCGCTCCGACGAGCCGCTGTTCCTGGCCATGGGACGCCTCGTCGAGTACAAGCGGATCGATCTCCTCCTCCGGCTGTGGGAACGGGTCAGGCCCGTCACCGGCGGCCGGCTCGTGATCGTCGGCGAGGGCCCCGAGCGGGCCCGCCTCGAGCGGCTCGCCGGTCCCGGCGTGGAGTTCCGCGGTCATGTCTCCGAGGCCGAGAAGCACCGGCTGCTCTGCGAGGCCTGGATGCTCCTGCATCCCTCGGCCGTGGAGGGCTGGGGCCTGGTCATCACCGAGGCGGCGACGCGCTCGACGCCCTCGGTCGGCTTCGACGTCCCCGGGGTCCGCGACTCCATCGAGGACGGGGTCACCGGCCTCCTCGCGCGCGGGGAGAGCTCCTTCGCCGCCGCCTGGTGCACGCTGGCGCTCAGCGCCGAGCGCCGCAGGGCGTTGGGCAAGGCCGCGGGCGAACGGGCCGCGCAGTTCCGCTGGGGCAACACGGTCCGGCAGTTCCAGGCGGTGGCGGCCGAGGCGGTCGCCGCCCACCACGCGCCCGCCGGGCCCCCGACCCCGCAGGGGACCTAAGTGAAAGACCCGTCCCTGCGCCGCTCCGCCACGCTCTTCCGGGCCTTCCTGCGCGAACAGCAGGAGCCCGAACGCTGCTACACCCTCCTCGCGAAGGACGCCGCCAACCAAGTGGAGGCGTACGTACCGGTGAAGGACCGCGTCGTCGTCGACATCGGCGGCGGAGGCGGCTACTTCACCGAGGAGTTCCGGCGGCGCGGCGCGCAGAGTTTCCTCTTCGAGCCGGATCTCGCGGAGATGACGGCGTCGGGCACCAAGCCCCCCGAGGGCTCGGTCGTCGCCGACGGCTATCTGCTGCCACTGGCGGACGCCGTCGCCGACGTCACGTTCTCCTCGAATGTCCTGGAGCACGTCGATGACCCGCAGACGTTCCTGAGCGAGATGGTCCGGGTCACCAGGCCCGGCGGACTCATCTATGTCTCGTTCACCAACTGGCTCTCCCCCTGGGGCGGTCACGAGTGGGCGCCCTGGCACTACCTGGGCGCCGACCGGGCCCGCGCCCGCTATGAACGACGTACCGGAAAAGCCGCGAAACACACGCTCGGCGAGAACCTCTTCGCACACCACGTCGGAGCCACCCTGCGTCAGGTGCGGGCCCGCGACGACGTGGACGTGGTGTCGGCGCGCTCGCGCTACTGGCCGTTCCTGGCCGGGGCGATCACCAAGGTGCCGGGTGTGCGCGAGGTCGCGACCTGGAACCTCCTCCTCATCCTCAGGCGGTGTCCATGACCACGGTCCAGGCCCCACCCCCGGCCGCCGTAAGACCCACGACCGACGCCCCTGAACCCTCGCGGGGGCCGCGCTCGCGGCGCTGGCTGCTGGGGTTCTGGGCCGTGGTGCTCGTGCTGTTCCTCGCGGTGAGACCGGGGCGGATGACGTTCGACACCAAGCTCGGTGTCACCGTCGACCCCTGGCAGTTCCTCTCCGACCTCGGCCAGCTCTGGCACGACCGCGGCGGCTTCGGCGGCATCCAGGACCAGTACGTCGGCTACGCGTTCCCCATGCTGCCGTTCTACGGCCTGGCCGACCTGGTGCAGCTGCCGGTCTGGCTGGCCGAGCGGCTGTGGCTGTCGCTGATCGTGACGGCGGCGTTCTGGGGCGCCCTGCGCCTGGCCGAACGCCTCGGCATCGGCAGCCGTCAGAGCCGGCTGCTCGGCGCGGTGGTGTACGCGCTGTGGCCGACCTTCACCGTGGTGGTCGGCTCGACGTCGGCGGCGGCGCTGCCCGGCGCGGTCCTGCCGTGGGTGCTGCTGCCGCTGGCCGACCAGCGGATCAGCGCGCGCCTCGCCGCGTGCCGCTCGGCGCTGATCATTCCGTTCATGGGCGGCGTGAACGCGGCGGCGACCCTCGCCTCCCTGCTCCCGGTCGCCCTCTACCTCCTCTCCCGGCCGAACGGCCCGCGCAAGCGGAAGCTGATCACCTGGTGGGTGCCCGGCGTCATCCTGGCCACCGCCTGGTGGATCGTGCCGCTGCTCATGCTGGGCATCCACGGCGAGAACTTCCTTCCCTACGTGGAGAACTCGGCCACCACCACCGGCACCATGTCGGCCACCGAGACGCTGCGCGGCGCCGGCAACTGGGTCGCGTACCTGTACTTCGGCGAGGCCTGGCTGCCGGCCGGCTGGACGGTGGCGACGGCCGTCGTGACCGTCGTCTGCTCGGCGCTTGCCGCCGCGCTCGGCCTCGCGGGGCTCGCCCGGCGCGACCTGCCCGAGCGGCGCTGGCTGGTCCTGACCGTGCTTTCGGTCGCCCTGATCACGCTGGCCGGGTACGGCGGCGCGTTCGGCGCGCCCTTCCACGAGACCGTCCAGTCCTGGCTGAACGGCGGGCTCGTCCCCTTCCGCAACATCTACAAGTTCCAGGCGGGCCTCGCCCTCGCGCTCGTCCTCGGCCTGATGCACCTGGTCGGCGTCGCCGCGCAGGCGCGCGGGGCACGGCGGGTGCGCGGCAGGCGCTACGCCCCGCTGATCGCGGCGGTCCTCGTGCTGCCCGGCCTCGTCTGGCCGTACCTCAACGGCTCGATCCTCCAGCCCGGTTCGTTCCAGAAGCTGCCGACGTACTGGCAGACGACGGCCGACTGGCTGGAGAAGTACTCCCCCGACTCGCGCGCCCTCGTCGTCCCGGCGACCGCGCACGGCATCTACACCTGGGGCTCCCCCATCGACCAGCCCCTCGACGTGCTCGCCGAGTCCCGGTGGGCGCAGCGCGACTATGTGCCGTTCGGCACGCCGGGCAACCGCCGGGCGATGGACGCGGTCGAGCAGGCGCTGATGACCGGCGGCGAAGTGCCGGGCCTGAGCGACTACTTGACCCGCGCCGGGCTGTACTACGTCGTCGTACGCAACGACCTCGACCCCGACCAGGTCGGCCACGTCCCGACCGCGACGGTCAAGCGCACCCTGGAGGAGTCCGGCTTCCGCCGCGTTACCGGCTTCGGCCCGAAGACCACCGGCGGCGTCATCCCCGACGACACCCCGCTCCAGGTGGAGGGCCTCTACCCGCGCCACCGCGCGGTGGAGATCTACGCCCCCGGCGAGGGCGCCGAACGCCCCGGCCAGGCGGGCCTGAAGCCCGTGTCCAACACGGCGGTGGTCAGCGGCGGACCGGAGTCCCTGCTGCCGCTCTCCGCCGACCCCGCGATGCGCGACCGTCCGGCCGTGCTGACCGGCGACAACCACCCGGGCGTCGGCACGCCGGGCCTGCTGGCGGTCGGTGACGGGCTGCGCCGCGCCGACACCCGCTTCGGCCTGGTCAACACCAACACGTCGTACACGTACGGCCCCGACGAGCGGAACGCGCCCGACGCGGTCCAGGACCCGGGCAAGAAGCCGCACCAGATCCTGCCGACCGACGGCGTCGAGCACCAGACGACGGCGGAGCTGCGCGGCGCCAGGTCCGTGACCGCCTCCTCCTACGGCAACTGGCTCTTCCACCTGCCGCAGTACGACCCGGTGAACGCCTTCGACGGCAACCCGGCCACGGCCTGGGCCGAGGGCGGCTCCGGCTCGGCGGACGGCGAGTGGATCAGGGCCGACTTCAACTCCGCGATCACCGTCCCCTCCTCCTTCCAGGTCACGCCGCTGCCGCAGAACGGTGTGCGGGCGGCGCCGACGCGGGTGCGCGTCGAGACCGAGCACGGCTCCGTGACGAGTTCGCTCCAGCCGGACGGCACGGCGCAGCGCGTCAAGGCCCGCGCCGGCAGCACCGACTGGATCAAGATCACGATCGTGGACACGCAGGAGCCGCGCCCCGGCCTGACGGGCGCGGGCTTCTCGGAGATCACCCTCCCCGAGGTGCGCGTCACCAAGCTGCTCCAGCTGCCGAAGGACGCCCAGAAGACGACCGGCGCCGACGCGACGACGTACTCGCTGCACCGCTCCTCCGACCCGAGTGCCCTCTCGCCGGTGAACGCCGAGTCGGGTCTGCACCGCCGCTTCACGACGACGGGCGACGGCGAGTACGAGGTGAAGGCGAGCGCGCTGGCCGTGCCGGGCGCCGAACTGGACGAGCTGCTCTACAAGGTGGCCCCGGAGCAGAAGCCGCGGATCACCGCGTCGGCGGACTCCACGGCCAGGCTCGGCAACGGCCTTTCGCCGCGGAACCTCACCGACGGTGATCTGACGACGGCGTGGATCGCGGGCACGGACAAGCGTCCGGTGATCCGTCTCAAGTGGCCGGACAAGAAGCCGGTGGGCGAGATCGTGCTGCCCGGCGCGGGTGGCCTGTCGACCCGTCCCGAGAAGATCGAGATCAGCTCGCCGGACGGCGCCGCCACCGCGGGCGTGGACGAGCACGGCAACGCCCGCTTCGCCCCGATCACCACGGACCAGATGGACATCACCATCACGAAGACGGCTCCGCTGACGGTCCACAACCCGGTCGCGGACGACGACCTGCGGCTGCCGGTGGGCCTCACGGAGGTCTATGTCCCCGCGCTCGACGAGTACCGCACCCCGCGGCCCAAGGCCTCGGCGCGATTCTCGCTGCCCTGCGGCCAGGGCCCGATGATGTCGATCGACGGTGAGCTGTACGAGACGAGCGCCAAGGGCAAGGTCGCGGACCTCACCGAGCGCAGGCCGGTCGAGATCAGCCTGTGCCAGCGCGGCAAGAAGGACACGGCGGTCCGACTCGACGCGGGAGCGCACAGCGTCGAGACCGGGGACGCTGGTCCGCTCGCCGTCATGGACGCCTCCCTCACCCGGGGCACCCCGGGCGCGGTGGACGAGACCGCCCGTGAGCTGAAGGTCAAGGACTGGCTGGGCGACCGCCGCGAGGTGAGCGTCGGCGCGGGAGCGGCCTCGTACCTCACGACGTACGAGAACGTGAACGACGGCTGGAAGGCGACCCTCGACGGCAAGGAGCTGACCCCGCTGCGGCTGGACGGCTGGCAGCAGGGCTGGCTCGTGCCCAAGGGCGAGGGCGGCACGGTCAAGCTCTCCTACGAGCCGTCGCGGACCTACGAGATCGGCCTGATCCTGGCCGGGGCCGGCGTCCTGGCACTGATCGGACTCGTCGTCCTGTGGCGCCGCGAGCGCAACACCGACGCCCTGGTGCCCGCGCCGCCCGCGCCCGGCCTGGTGCTCGGCACGGTGGCGCTGACACTGGTGGCCGCGGTGATCGCGGGGCCGTTCGCCCTGCTCGTCCCGGCGCTGGCGCTGCTGGCCTGGTGGCGTCACACCCTGCTGGTGCCGATCGCGTTCGCGGCGATGGCGGGCGCGGGCGTCGCGGCGGCGATCGGGGCCGGGGAGGCCGTCAGCGCCGACCAGGGCGCCTTCGGTCCGGTGGCCCAACTCCTCGCGCTCATCGCGCTGTTCGCGGCTCTGGTGAGCGTGAAGGAGCGGTACGCGCATCCGGACACCGCCGATACGTTGGTGTACGGACCGGGCGGCGGGCAGCCCGCCGCGCCCCTGCTGCCGCAGCGCGGGCGTGACGGCGGCGCGCCGGGCGCCCCACCGGTGCCACCGGCCCCGGCGCATCCCGGGCGGGCCCGACGGTCTCGGCCCGTGGACCCGAACCGGCAGGGCCCGCCCCCGGGCCCGCGCCGCAGAGCGACGCGACGGTCCGCTTCCCGCGGCACAAGCGCACACCCGGCACGGGAGAAGGCACGCAGCGATGACCGCAGTCACAGGAGAAGGCACGCAGCGATGACCGCACTGGAACACCCGGCACGGCGTGCGGACGGCCCCGGCCGGCCGCCCGCGCGCGTGCCGTTCCCCGTCGTCGACGAGGTCTCCCGGCACTGCCTCCAGGAGGAGGAGCCGGAGACCGTGCACATCGAGGTGCACCTGCCGGGCACCCCGGACCGCGAGCGGCTCAAGGCCGCGTTCACCGAGGCCCTGCGCCGCCATCCCCGCATCCTGATGCGGGAGGCCAAGGGGCCCTGGTACCGCCGCCGTTACGAGTGGGAGCTCACCGACGGGCCGGACACCGAGGTGGTGACCTTCCCGCCGCCGGAGCCGGACGCCCTCGAGCGGGCCCGGGAACGGGCGCTGGCCGAGGCGCCCCCGCTGTCGGCCTCGCCGCCCATCCGCCTGGAGGTGGTGGCGGCCGAGCCGGGCTCCGGGGCCCGGTCGGAAGAGGACCCGGGCGCGGTGCTGTTCCTGACCATCAACCACACCGCGCTCGACGGCCCCGCCTGCCTGCGCGTCCTGGCGACGGCCGCCGAGCTGTACGGCGGCCGGGACAACTCCCCGGCCGCGCCGCCCAGCCGTACGCCGGAGAGCGCCGGGGCCGCGCCTTTGCTGCCGCCCGAGGCGCCGTCGGGCTGGTCACCGCCCGCCAGGGTCGCCCAGGGCTCACCGGAGCCCTCGCCCGGCAACGGCATGCTGGTCGCCGAGCTGCCCGTGCCGCGCCGCCCCAAGGGCTCGCCGTTCACCGTGAACGACCAGCTCATGGTGGCGACCGCGCTGATGATCGTGCACTGGAACCGCGAGCACGGCGCGCGGCCGAAGCCCGTGCGCATCACGATGCCGGTGGACGACCGCCCCCGCGACGCGACCATGCCGATCGGCAACGGCACCCGTCTCGTCGAAGTGCCGTTCAGCGCCGAGGAGTTGGCGCAGCGCGACTGGACCCCGGAGGCCATCCGCGACCTGCTGCGCCGCACCTCCGACCGCACCCGCGCGCTGAAGGCCCTGGCCAGGCCCCAACTGGGGCACGGCGCGACGCTGTTGACCGCGCCGGTGCTCCCGGTGACCCTGCGGGCGGCCGTCACCCGCGGGCTGCGCCGGGCCGCCGCGCCCTGGACGTCGACGACACTGCTGAGCAACATCGGCCGCATCCCGTACGCCCTGGACTTCGGCGACGCGGGCCGCGCGCACGCCGTGTGGTTCTCCGCCCCGGCCCGGTTGCCGCGCGGCCTCACGGTGACCACGGCGTCCACCGCGGGCCGGCTGCACCTCGCGCTGCGCTGGTCGAGGACCCTGCTCAGCCACGGCGACGGAGCGCACCTGCGGGATCTGTTCGAGCACTACCTCCACGCGACGGAGGACACCGTGACCGGCACATCCGAGGAGGGGCGGAAGTGACCACCGCGACCGGCAGGCGGCCCGCCGGGCTCCGCGACTTCTACGAGAACCCGGCCGTCCCTGTGGCGTCGGGCGACGCCCGCAGCCTGCGCCAGGCCCGCATCCTCGCCGCCGCGCTCGGCCCGGCCACCGCCCGCACCGCCACCGTCCTGGACATCGGCTGCGGCGACGGCACGGCCGCCGCGACCGCGGCACCGCTCCTCGCGGGCCACCGGGTGATCGGCGTGGACTGGTCGCAGGACGCCCTGAAGCGCGCCCACGCCCACCTTCCGTACGTCGTACGGGGGGAACTCACCGATGGTGGGCTGCCGTTCGCGGACGGCGCGGCCGACGCCGTCCTGTTCAGCGAGGTCATCGAGCACCTCGTGGACCCGGACAGCGCGCTGGACGAGCTGCGCAGGGTCCTCAGGCCGGGCGGGCACCTCATGCTGTCCACCCCCAACCTCGCGGCCTGGTACAACCGCGGCCTGCTCCTCGCCGGGGTGCAGCCGGTCTTCTCCGAGGTGAGCCTGCGCGGCATCCACGGCCGCCCCGGCAAGGAGGTCGTGGGCCACCTGCGGCTCTACACCGCCCGCGCGCTGCGGGAGTTCGTCGCGGCGAGCGGCTTCAGCGTCGTAGGCCTGTCCGGCGCGCCCTTCCACGGCGTGCCACGCCCGCTGCGCGCCCTGGACCGGCTCGCCTGCGCCGTCCCGAGCGCCGCCTCGATCCTGCTGCTGCACGCCCGAAGGACTTGAGTGCCATGTGGTGGGGTGTGGCCGCGGCGCTGCTCGCGAACGTGCTCTACAGCACCGGGTTCGTCCTGGAGAAGCGGGCGTTGACCGCCATGCCGTCGGTCAGCGTCCGCGAGCCGGTGCGGCTGCTGCGGCAGGTCCTCGGCAGCCCCTTGTGGATCGGCGGTTCACTCGCCCTGGCGGCGGGCTTCGGCGCGCAGCTGATGGTGTACCGGACGCTGCCGATCGCCGCCGCCCAGGGCATCTTCGTGTCGGGCCTGGTCCTGCTGCTGCTCCTGTCCTCGGCCCTGCTCGGCGAGCGGACCTCGGGGCGCGAGCGGTACGCGGTCGGCGCGATCCTGCTGGCGCTGCTCATGGTCGTGCTGTCGCTGAGCGAGACCGACGACACGGTGAGCCGCGGCGCGCCCGCGCCGCTGGTCCTCACCGTCTGCCTGCCCTCGCTCGCCGCCGGTGTCTGGCTCTACAGCTCGGCGGAGCGCCGCGCGAAGCACCGCCACCGCATGCCGTCGGCGGGCGTCGAGTACGGCGTCGCGGTGGGTCTGCTGTACGGCGTCAGCTCGCTGGCCATCAAGGGCGTCTCCAGCCATCTGACGACGGACGGTCTCGGCGGCGCGCTCGTCGACCTGCTGCTCTCGCCCTACCCGTACCTGCTCCTGTTCACCGGCGCGTTCGGCCTCGTCATGTCGCAGGCGGCGCTCCAGCGCTGCCGGGCCTCCCTGATCGTGCCGGTGTGCACGACGGTGACGGCGCTGTTCACGGCGGTCCTCGGCACGCTGGCGTTCGGCGAGGCCCTGCCGCACGAACCGGTGCGCCTCGCCCTGCGCATCGCGGGCACGGTGCTCGCCGTGTCCGTACTGCTCGCCATGCCCAAGCACGACGGTCCCACGCCGCACACCACGCCCCCGCCCAAGGAGTTGACGAGCGGATGAACCCCGAAGACCCGCTGCTGAAGATCCTCGCCTGCCCGCTGGACAAGGGGCCGCTGCACCTGCTCACCCCGGAGGAGCCCTTCGCCTCGCAGGAAGCGCCCCTCGTACCGGAAGAGGCGCTCTACAACCCGCGGCTGCGCCGCCGCTACCCGGTGATCGACGGCATCCCGCAGCTGCTGCCCTCCTCCGGCGAGCAGGTCCCGGAGGACGAGCACGAGCAGCTGCTCAAGCGAATATCGCCGTGACGGAGGGGCCGCCCATGACGCTCGCCGCGCGCCTCGCGCCCTATGTCCCCGACCGGCTCATCGCCTCCCTGGCCCGCCTCGTCTACCCGCGCTTCGAACCGGAGCTGGCCCGCCTCGGCGACCTCTGCCCACCGGACTGCGGCACCGCCGTGGACGTCGGCGGCTGGTACGGCCCGTGGTCGCGCCGCCTCGCCGGGCGGGCCCGCCGCGTGGTGACCGTCGAGCCGGTGCCCCGCCTCGCCCGGCTGCTCGCCGCCAGCACGCCCGGCAACGTCCGCGTCGTCCAGGGCGCGGCGAGCGATCGCCCCGGCACCGCCCGGCTCTGGCTGCCGCGCGGGGACCAGGGCCGGCGGGGCGTGTCGTCGCTGATCCGCCGCGACATCCACGCCACCGCACTCGACGTGCCGTGTCTGACCCTGGACGGGCTCGGCCTCCGGGACGTCCACTTCGTCAAGATCGACGTGGACGGCAACGAACTGGCGGTGCTGCGCGGCGCGCACGAGCTGATCACCCGCGACCGTCCGGCGCTCTTCATCGAGCTGGAGGCCCGCATCCAGCCGATCGCCCCCATCGTGGACCTCCTCACCGGCCACCACGGCTACCGGGGCTGGGTCCTGCCGGGCGACACCTGGCTGCCGCTGGCCGCCTTCGACCTGGAGGCGCACCAGGACGACACGGCGTACGTCGTGTCACAGGGGCTGCTGCGCCGGGTCCTCACGCCCCGGCGTCCCCGGTACGTCAATTCGGTGCTGTTCCTTCCGGAAGGCCGCCG
The DNA here is from genome assembly GCF_020026305.1 of Streptomyces sp. 135. Classification (NCBI taxonomy): domain Bacteria; kingdom Bacillati; phylum Actinomycetota; class Actinomycetes; order Kitasatosporales; family Streptomycetaceae; genus Streptomyces; species Streptomyces sp. 135. The sequence goes on from NZ_CP075691.1 coordinate 2,661,825, forward strand.
GCCGGGCGCCTTCGAGGTGCGCGACGATGGGGCGCATGCCCGCTAGCTCTTCCTCGCCCGCCGCCCCCTTCACCTCGCTGGACTTCCAGCTGGTCCTGCTGCGCCGCATGGCCGACCACAACCCCGGTCTCGTGGAGGACGCCCGCCACGCGCTCGGCGCCTCCATCGCCGAGATGCGGGAGGCCAACCGCCGGTGGCAGGCGATGGCGCGGGGGGCTCGCTCGCGGGGCGCCGCGGCGCGCTACCGCTCGGTCCTCGGCGCCCCCGAGTCGACCGCCCGCCGCCCGATCGGCGACCTGGAGTGCGAGGCCCTGCGCTGGCCGGTGCCGCTCTGGCCGGACCTGCGCTTCGAGGTGCTGCTCGCGCCGAACGGGGCGGTGTGGAACGAGTGGCTGGTGCGGGCGCCGGGGGCCGCCGGGCCCGAGCTGCGTACGGTCGACGATCTGACCCCGTGGTCCTGCACGGTCGACGAGGCATCGCGGGCCTTCGCCCCGGCGCGGCCCATGGAGGGGACGGCGCCGACGCGGTGGCGCCTCGCGTTCACCGCGCCGGACGGGAGCGGTGAACGGCGGGCGTGCGTCGCGGAGTTCACGTGGGGCCTGCTCCAGCGGGTGGAGTGCGGGCCGATGGGCGCGGGGTCCGGCTCCGGGGTTACACCGCCGCCTTGAGGATGTGCTCCACGACGTGGGGCAGCGAGCCGGGGTGCGGGGCGAGGAAGAGGTTGGGCTCGACGAGTTCGAGTTCCATGACGAGCGGGTCGCCGTCGGGGCCGTCCACGAGGTCCACGCGCGCGTACAGCAGTTCGGGGGCGTCTGGCACGGCCTGCAACGCCCGAGCCGCCACGTCCAGTTCGGCCGCCGTCGCCTCCCAGGGGCGCAGGTCGGGGTGGGGAATCTTGTCGGCGTCGTACGGCACCGCGCACGCGTAGCGAGCGCGCGCCGCCGTCGCGCGTGCGATGCGCCGCATGCGCGATGGCGAGCGCGGGGCGAGCGGTACCGACCGGGCTCCGGCCAGGGCCGACGACGTCGCCCTCCGCGCGCAGCTCGGCGAGCCTGCCGCCGCACCGCTCGCCGAGCCTGTCCCACCGCGGAGGCTCGAAGCTGCCAGTCGATCCGGGTCGTCCCAGCCGACGACGTGGACATCGGCCCCGGCGCGGGCGACGGCCCGCGCGAGGACCGGCAGGTCACGGTCGTACTCCGGCTGCGGCCGGCAGGTGACGAGCGCGATGCGGGGGCTGGGCACGGAGGCTCCTCTTCGGACGCGAGTTCGGGCCCCCGCAGGCTAGCAACCGCCTCCCGGGGGGCGACTCAGAGGATGAAGACGCTCCTGGCCGTCTCCGTGTAGTAGGTCCTCCCCGGGTACACGAGTTCCTCCACCTGGCCGGTGCAGTTCCGGCCGGTGTGGACCTCGGCGACGCCAGTGCCGCGGCCGCGGTGAGCACCCCGATGACGTCGGCCATGCGTCGTCGCCTCATGCGCGCCCCTTCCCCACTCGGGCCGCTTCCGCGCGACCCCTGGAGTGACCAAGCGCTCTCCGCACCCGCCGACGAACGGACCACGGGGCGCCGTCACTTCGACAAGGCCGTGGAGTCCTTCGCGCCGTGACAGGAGCACGGTGTCCTTCGCGCCGTAGCAAGGGCCCGTACAGGCCACACCCCCACCCTTGTTCGATCCTCCCAACATCTGCTTATGATTCAGCGGTGTTCGATTCACGGCACATCAAGACGTTCCACGAAGTGGTCCGGGCCGGGTCGTACTCGGCGGCCGCCCGCTCCCTCGGCTATACACAGCCCGCGATCACCCAGCAGATGAAGGCCCTGGAACGGTCCGTGGGTACTCCCCTGTTCACCCGCGTCGGGCGCCGCATGCGCCTGACCGAGGCGGGCGAGGCGCTGTCGCGGCACGCGGGGATCATCCTGGACGACATCTCCGCCGCCCAGCAGCAGATGAACGCGATCACGCGGCTGCGCTCGGGGCGGGTGCGGGTCTGCGCCTTCCCGAGCGCCAACGCCACCCTCATCCCGGAGGCCCTGGCCCGCCTCGCCTCGGGTCATCCAGGGGTGCGCGTGGAGCTCCTGGAGGACGAGCCGCCGGAGTCGCTGCGGCGCGTGGTGCGCGGCGAGTGCGACATCACGCTCGCCTTCACCTACCCCGGCCTGCACGAAGAGGTGCCGGCCGAGCTGGCGGAGATCCCGCTCATGGAGGACCAGCTGACCGTGCTGCTGCCCACCGGGCACCCCATGGCGCGCCGCCGTTCGGTCAAGCTCGCCGAGCTCGCGGAGGAGCGGTGGATAGCGGGGTGCCCGCGCTGCCGTGCCAACTTCCTGCACGAGTGCGCCGAGCTGGGCTTCGCGCCCGACATCGCCTTCACCACCGACGACAACCTGGTCGTGCAGAGCCTGGTCGCCGAGGGGCTCGGCATCGCGATGATGCCGGGGCTCGTCCTGAACTTCCTGTGCCACCGCAAGGTGACGGGCCGCGCCCTGGACCCCGCCTCGCGGCGCAAGGTGTCGGCGTACGTCCTCAAGGATCATCTGCGCATCCCCGCCACCGCGCTGGTGCTCGCCGAGCTGAGGACGGTGGCGGCCAACCGCGTCGGCTGCTGACGCTCTCGCCCACGCCCCGTCCGCCCGCATCCCCGCCCCATCCATAAGCGGAAGTTGCGGGGTTGCCAAGAAACTGTCGTTGGACGTGATGGATCAGGCGGCGCCACGCTGCCGGTATGACCACTCCGACCGCGTACCGGGCCGCCCGGACCACAGAGCGCCTCGACACCCTCGTCGCCGACGTGCGCGAGGCGGTCGGGCGCGGACTGCCTCCCGACCTGACCGCGTACCTGGTCGGCGAGCGGCTCGCCCCGCACCTCGGCACCGCCGACCTGCTCACCGACGAGCAGTGCGAGGGCGACCCCGAGTGCTACCGCCAGCACGTCCTGCACGCCGAACAGGACGGCAGCTTCTCGATCGTGGCCCTGGTGTGGCTGCCGGGGCAGCGGACCTCCGTCCACGACCATGTCTCGTGGTGCGTCACCGGCGTGCACGAGGGCGAGGAGCACGAGCGGCGCTACCGCCTCGTGCCCGCCACCGAGCCCGGCGGGACCGCCCGGCTCATCGCCACGGAGGACGTCGTCAACCCGCGGGGCGCGGTCTGCGGCTTCGCGCCGCCCGGCGACATCCACCGGGTGTGGAACGCCTGCGGCACGCGCGCGATATCCCTCCACATCTACGGCGCCGACATAGCCCGCCTGGGCAGCAGCGTCCGCCGGGTGTACGAACTGCCGGCCGACCGGTAATGGCGCTGCTCGGAGAACGCGCCAAGTCCCGCACCGCCCCCCTCACCGCGCGGCCCCGTCGGCCGCACGGCAAGGTCCCCGGCCTCGCGCTGGCCACGGCGGGCGTCGCCATGGCCTGGGGCGTGCACCGGCTGGTGCCCGGCGTGCCGATGCTCACCGCCGCCGTGGTCCTCGGCATCGTGGCGGCCCATCTGCCCGGCTCCGCGCGGTACTTCGTGCGCGGCCCCGGCAAGGCGGGGCTGACGTTCGCGGCGAAGCGGCTGATGCGGGTCGGCATCGTGCTGCTCGGCCTGAAGCTGAGCCTGGACGACGTGCTCGGGCTCGGCTGGTCCTCGGTCGTGATGGTGCTCGGCGTGGTCGCCGTGACCTTCTTCGGCACCTGGTGGCTCGGCCGCCGCATGGGCCTGCGCGGCGACCAGCCGCTGCTCATCGCCACCGGCTACTCGATCTGCGGCGCGTCCGCGATCGGCGCGGTCAGCGAGGTCTCCGAGAGCGACGAGCGGGACACGGCCACCTCGGTGGCCCTGGTGACGCTCTGCGGCACGCTCGCGATCGCCGTACTCCCCCTGCTCCAGGGCCCGTTGGGCCTGACCGACGCGGAGTTCGGCCGCTGGGTCGGGGCGAGCGTGCACGACGTCGGGCAGGTCGTGGCGACCGCGCAGACGGCCGGCTCCGGGGCGCTCGGCGACGCGGTCCTGGTCAAGCTGATGCGGGTCGCGCTGCTGGCGCCGCTCGTCGCGGCCGTCGCGCTGTCGGTGCGGGCACGGTCGCGGTCCCGCTCCGCCGGGCGGGCCGGTACGGCGACAGGGGGGTCCGCGGGGGGTTCCCGGCGTCCGCCGCTCGTGCCGCTCTTCGTCGTGGGCTTCCTCGCCATGGTCGCCCTGCGCACGACCGGTCTCCTGCCGGGCGGTGCGATCGACGCCGCCCAGGTGGCGCAGGAACTCCTGCTCGCCGCCGCCCTGTTCGGCCTCGGCAGCGCGGTCGACCTGCCGTCGCTGACCCGCACGGGCGGCCGGGTCGCGGCGCTCGGCCTGGTGGCGTGGGGTGTGATCGCCGGGATCTCGTACGTGGGCGTGGTCCTGACGTACTGACATGGGGCGCGGCCGAAACCCCGGGGTTCTTGAGGACGTACCCCGTCCGCAAGGGCCCCTACCGTCCTCTCATGGACACCTTCCAGGGCACTCCCCAGCGCACTTTCCGGGCACTTCCCAGGGCACTTTCCCGGGCACTTCCGAGGACGCCTTCGAGATCGCCGTCCCCCAGGCCGACCCCGACGACCTCCGCGACCGCCTCGGCCGCACCTGCTGGCCCAACGAGGCCCCCGGCCAGGGCTGGAGCCGCGGCACCCCGGTCGCGTACCTCAAGGAGCTGGCAGATCACTGGGCGCACGGCTACGACTGGCGGGCCCGGGAGGCGCGGCTGAACGCGCACCCGCAGTTCACCACCGAGATCGACGGGCAGCACATCCACTTCCTGCACGTCCGGTCCGCCGTCGCGTTGCGCCGCGACGAGGAGGAGATCAACAACGTGGTGCGCCGGCGGGACCACGACCGGGGCGGCCACTTCGCCGCCCTGGAGGCGCCGGACCTGATGCCCACGGAGATCAGGGAGTTCTTCGCCGACTACCGCTGAGACGGCCGCTCCCCGGGAGGGACGGCGTCACCCTGTGTGAGACTGCGTGTGCCCGCATCGGCCGAGCAGACTTCGAGGAGTACGCGACGTGGATCCCCTCTTCCCGACCTTGTCCGCCCCGCACGCGCGAGCCGCCGACGAGGCCCTGCGGTTCGGCGACCGCACGCTGAGCCATGCCGAACTGGCGGCCGTCAGCGGGGCGTTGGCGAGCCGCCTGCGCGGAGCGGGCCGCGTCGCCGTCTGGGCCACGCCCTCCCTGGAGACCGCCGTCGCCGTGGTCGCCGCGCTGCGGGCGGGCGTGCCCGCGGTGCCGCTCAACCCCAAGTCCGGCGGCAGCGAGCTGGCGCACATCGTGGCGGACAGCGCGCCGTCTCTGCTGCTGGCCGAGCCGGGCGTCGTACTGCCGCAGGCACTGGCCGATGTGACGCGGCTCGACGTCGACATGGACGTACGAGACTCCGGGGCTCGCCCGGAAACCGCGTTCCCGGAGCCGGACGACCCCGAGGCCCCCGCCCTGATCGTCTACACCTCCGGCACCACGGGCCCGCCCAAGGGCGCCGTCCTGCCGCGCCGCGCGATCGCCGCCACGCTGGACGCCCTCGCGGACGCCTGGCAGTGGACCGGTGACGACGTACTCGTCCACGCCCTGCCGCTGTTCCACGTGCACGGCCTGATCCTCGGCACGCTGGGCCCGCTGCGGCACGGCGGCAGCGTGCGCCACCTCGGCCGGTTCGGCACCGAGGGCGTGGCGCGCGAGCTGGGCGCCGGGGCGACCATGCTGTTCGGGGTGCCGACGATGTACCACCGGATCGCCGAAGCCCTGCCCGATGAGCCGGAGTTGGCGAAGGCGCTGGCAGGGGCGCGGCTGCTGGTGTCCGGCTCGGCCGCGCTGCCGGTGCACGACCACGAGCGGATCGCGTCGGCCACGGGGCGCCGCGTCATCGAGCGGTACGGCATGACGGAGACCCTCATGAACACCAGCGTCCGCGCGGACGGCGAGCCGCGCGCGGGCGCGGTCGGGGTGCCGCTGCCGGGGGTCGACCTGCGCCTGGTCGACGAGGCGGGCGAGCCGCTCCCGGCGGACGGTCCGGAGGCGGTCGGGGAGATCCAGGTGCGCGGCCCGAACCTCTTCACCGAGTATCTGAACCGCCCCGACGCGACTGCCGCGGCCTTCGCGCCGGGCGGCTGGTTCCGCACGGGCGACATGGCGGTGCGCGACCCCGACGGCTACGTACGGATCGTCGGCCGCAAGGCCACCGACCTCATCAAGAGCGGCGGCTACAAGATCGGCGCCGGTGAGATCGAGAACGCCCTCCTCGCCCATGCCGGGGTGCGGGAGGCCGCGGTCACCGGCGAGCCGGACCCCGACCTTGGCGAGCGGATCGTGGCGTGGGTGGTGCCCGCCGACGCCGGCGCGCCGCCCCCGGCCGAGGAGCTGGCGGCCCACGTCGCGTCCTCGCTCGCCCCGCACAAGCGGCCGCGGGTCGTCCACTACCTCCAGGCGCTGCCCCGCAACGACATGGGCAAGATCATGAAACGCGCCCTCGGGAACGGAGGAGGCAAGGCCTGAACAGGGGTCGGGTCACCTCACCCCCACCGCCCGGATGATCTCCTGCGTCACGGACCCGCCCCGGTCGTCGCGGGCCGAGGCCCGCAGCGACACCGAGTCGGCAGCGGCCGGCACCTTCAACCGTCCCGTCCAGGCAGCCTTCTCGCCGTCCCTGTCCAGGGCGACGGCCCGCCAGGTCCTGCCCTCGTCGTACGACACCGACAGCTCGCCGCCGCCGATGCTCCCGGTGTCCGCGGCCCCCGCGACGTACTCGGAGAAGATGCCGACGGGCACGGTCCGCCCGCCGCGCACGTCGCCCGAGAGGGACGTGTCGACGTCGAAGCCGAGGTTGAGCAGCGGCAGGCGGGCCTTCCGGTCCGCAGGGGTCCGCTTCGACCTGAAGGTCCACTCGGCGTGGCCGTTAGTGGCGAGCCGCCACCGCGCCGGGTCGAGGGTCGTGTCGGTGACGACCTTGTAGTCGCGTTCGGCGGGGTCCGCGTCCCACACGTACACGGCGGAGCTCTTGCGCCGGTCGGCGCTGACACCGTCCACGAAGACCTCGCTGACCTGCGTCATCGACTCCTCGTTCCACACGTCGCCGAAGCCGGTGTGGTCGGGGCCGGAGTCGCCCCAGCCGGGCACGTCGAACTCCAGGCTGTCGCCCCGGCGGGTCTGGCCCCAGCCGAGGCCGGTGCCGAGCCAGGGGTGCAGGACGGGCTTGAACCAGTCCAGGCCGGTCCGCGTGCCTCCCTTGTAGGTGACGAGGCCGCTGCGCTCCTCCAGGGCGCCGGGGCCCGTGGAGACGGACTCGTGCCACAGCTGTCCCCGGCCGGTGGACACGTACTCCGTCCGCTCGGCCGGCAGGGCGACCTTCTCCTGGAAGCCGATGCCGACCGGGAAGGTGTCGGTGATCGAGTACCGGAACTCGCCGCCCCGGGCGGGCTTCACCGCGTGGTACTTCGTTTCCAGGACGGCGAGTTCACGCTTGCCGGGCCGGAAGGTCAGGTTCTTCGGCACGGCCTTCTCATGGCCCTCGGAGAGGTCGTAGACGTACGGCGTATCGACGGTCCCGACGCTCTCGACCCTCCCACCCCCGTTGGTTGCCTTGGCCGCCGCGATGAGCCGGGCGCCGTCGGCGGCGTCGACCGTGGTGATCTGGAGGGGCCGGTCGGCGTTGTCGTCCGTGCCGAACCAGGCGTTCAGACGGCCGGGCCGGTCGTCCGTCACGAACAGCGCCGCGGCGCCCGCGTCCTGCGCCGCCCGCCCGAGCCGCTCCGGGGTCACCGCGTCAGTGCGGCGTACGACGACGGCCTTGCCCCGCACGTCCTTGCCCGCGTACGCCTGCGGGGTCCCGTCGCCCGCGTCCACCAGCGCCCACTTGTGGCGCCCCTCGGCGATGGTCCCACCGGGCTGGGCGACGGCCTCGCGCAGGCCCTTGACGGCCACGAGAGGCTTGCCGAGGCGCCACACCGTGCGGTACTCGAAGGTGCCGTCGGTGACCTCGGCGGTGGGGGCGGCGAAGACGCCGTCGTACTTCACGGGCACCTGGACGGCGCCCTGGAGTTCGGCGCCGCCGGCCTTCCTGTCGTACTCCATCAGCAGCTGCCGGGTCTCGGTGCGCCGGCCGACCTCGGCGCTGATCTCGCGCAGCTTCCGCCCGTCGAGGGTGACCGCGCGGTCCCGGTCGAGGGTGATCTGCGGGTCGGCGAGGAAGCCGAGGCCGAGCGAGTCCGCGCCCCGGGCGCCGCGCACGTCGAGGAAGGACGACACGGCGTACGTTCCCGGCGCCAGGCGCAGCTTCAGGGTGCCGGAGTCACCCACGGCGGCCGGGAACGGGTCGACGCCCTCGGCGAGCCGCTGCACCACGAGGTCGGCCGGGGCGGGGGCGCCGTCACGGTCCTTGACGCGCACGGTGAGCGTGTACCGCTCCTCCTCCTTGACCAGGCCGAACGCGGTCCGCGCGACCTGTTCGCCGCCGGCGCTCGCGACGACGTGGCCGCTGGTGTTCCCGACGGGTGCCTTCGCCCCGTCGCCGGTGACGGTGGTCGAGGCGGTGCCGTGGGCCGGGACGGTGAGGGTGGTGTCGGCGAGTTCGGCGGCCCCGTCGGCGGCGCCCCGCACGGCCAGGCTCAACGTGACGGACTGGCCGGACGAGTTGGCGTAGACGATCTCCCTCACCACCGGCCGGTTGTCCTCGTACGGCCAGCCGTAGAAGCCGAGGTCGACGCTGCCGGTCGCGGTGATCCGGGCGTCGACGGCGTCGGGCACGCTGACCCGTCCGGCCCCCAATGTGTACGCGGAGGCGTCGAGTCGCTCGGAGCTGGACATCAGGGCGTCCTTGAGCCGGGCGCCGCTCCAGTCGGGGTGCCGCTCGGCGAGCAGCGCGGCCACGCCCGCGACGTGCGGGGTCGCCATCGACGTACCGCTCATCTCCGTGTAGGGGCCCTCGCCCGCGGTGAGCCGGGAGCGGGCCGCGAGGACGTCGACGCCCGGCGCCGACAGGTCGGGCTTCAGCGCGTGGTCGCCCGCGCGCGGCCCCCGGCTCGTGAAGTACGCGGCCCGGTCGGCGGAGTCGACGGCGCCGATGGTCAGGGCGGAGTCGGCGGCGCCGGGCGAGCCGATGGAGGAGGGCGTTCCGGTGTTCCCGGCCGCGACGACGAAGAGGGCGCCGGTCTCCTCGGAGAGGGCGTTCACGGCGGCGGCCATCGGGTCGGTGCCGTCGCTGGGCTCCTGCGAACCGAGGCTCATGGACACCACCTTGGCGCCGACGTCCTCGGCGGCCCACTCCATGCCCGCGATGATCTCCGACTCACTGCCGAAGCCCTCGTCGCTGAGCACCTTGCCGACGGCCAGGGAGGCGCCGGGCGCGACCCCCTTCTCCTTGCCTCCCTCGGAGGCGGCGCCGCTGCCGCCGACGGCGGACGCCACGTGGGTGCCGTGGCCGTTGCGGTCGGCGACCTCCTCGCCGGGGACGAAGCTCCTGCTCTCGGTGATACGGCCGTCGAGATCCGGGTGCCCCGCGTCGACGCCGGTGTCGAGGACGGCGACCTTCACGCCCTTCCCCGTGAGCCCGGCCTCCCACGCCTTGGGCGCGCCTATCTGTTCGTTGCTCCGCGCCATGTCCGCCTCGACACGGCCGTCGAGCCAGACCTTCTCGATGCCGGACGCCTCGTCGCGCACGGAACGCCACAGGGCGGCGGGCCGCTCGGCGGTCACGGCGACCCCGGCGACGCTCGGCAGGGACCGCACCTTCCGGGCCCCGCGCGGCACTTGGCGGGCGGCGCCCCGGGTGTTCTTCTCATACGTGACGATGAGCGGAAGCCGTGCTCCGGCGCGGTCGGCGTATCCCTGCCGGATCAGCTCACTCACGTCGAACAGCCGCTCGTCCAGCACCCCCGAGCGCAGATACGGCCGCGCCTCATCCGGTACGACGATCACGCGACCGCCCGCCACCTGCGTCCGCACGGCGCCGCTCGCCCCCGCGGGGCGGTCGACGGTGACGGTCCGTCTGCCGCCGGGGAGCGGGGTGACGGTGACCTTGTCGCCGGTGATGAGGGTGACGGTGCGGGCGGCGGCGTCGCGGGGGCCGGGGGTCGCTGCCTCGGGGGCGTCGTCGGCGGTGGCGCTCGGCCCGGCGGGAAGCAGGGCGAACACGAGACCGACGACAACCGCGACCCCGGCTCTGCGCCGCGCGGGGGCTCTGGTCATGGGCTGCCTCTCTTCGTCGGACCCGGGCGGGGGTGGTGCCCGAGTGCTGCGAAGAGTGTCAGGGGCCTTGCGGGGAACGGGAGTTGATAAGCGGTGGCGGAAAGCCGCCAGGTGACTACCCGCCAGGTACGGGGGGCCGCCGCGTCGTCGCGGCGGGTGTGCCGGGGGCGTGGGTGGAGCTCTTGCGGGCGGCGACGATGGCCGCGGGCGCGGCCGCGAGGGCGAGGACGCCGCACAGCATGGCGAGGACCGGGTAGCCGGCGAAGGCCACGACGATGCCGGAGGTCAGGCCGCCGATGGCGCCCGCGACAGCGATGGCGACGTCGACGAGCCCCTGGACCTTGGCGCGGGTGGCCAGGGGCGTGCTGTCGGTGACGATCGCGGTGCCGGTGACCAGGCCGAAGCTCCAGCCGACACCGAGCAGGACGAGGCCGAGGGTGATCAGGGTGAAGGAGTGGCCGGGCGCGAGGGCGGCGACTCCTCCCGCGGTGAGCAGCGTGCCGGCGGTGACCACGCTCATCGTGGTGGTGCCGAAGCGGTCGACAAGGCGGCCTGCCAGCGGTGACGGCAGGTACATGGAACCCGTGTGCAGGGCGATGACCAGCCCGGAGGCGGCGGTGCCGAAGCCGTGGGCGTGCATGTGGATGGGGGTCATGGTCATCACGGCGACCATGACGAGCTGACTGAGGACCAGGACCACGACGCCGACGAGCAGGCCGGGGCCGGGGCGGGCGGGGGAATCCGCGGGCGCGCCCTCGGCGGAGTCGGCGGGCAGGGTGCGGGCGAGCAGCAGCGGGTCGGGGCGCAGCCATATGAGGAGGGTGAGGGCGGCCAGCGTGAACGCGACTGTGGAGAACAGGAACAGGCCGGTCAGCTCGGGCGGGTGGAGCGCGGTCGCGAGGTGTCCGGCGGGGGTGGCGAGCAGAGGTCCGGCGACGCCGCCGGCGGTGGTGGCGACGATGACGGTGGAGGTGGCGCGGGCGCGCTGGTGGGGTGCGGCGAGGTCGGCTCCCGCGTACCGGGCCTGGAGGTTGGACGTGGTGCCGGCGCCGTAGAGGAACAGGGAGACGAACAGCAGAGCGGGGCTGCCGAGCGCGGCCGCCACGACGACACCGGCACCGCCGAGGGCGCCGGTGAGATATCCGGCGGCCAGTCCGGGACGGCGGCCGTGACGCTGGGAGACGCGTCCGATGACGACGGCGGCGACGGCGGAGCCCGCGGTGAGCAGGGCGATGGGCAGTCCGGACAGCGAGGTGTTGTGGAGCATCTGCCCGGCCAGCAGTCCGGCGACGGTGACACCGGCGGCGAGGCCGACACCGCTGAGGACCTGGGAGGCGAGCAGCACGGTCAGGGTGCGCTTCTGCACCGCGGACATGGCGGGGTCGGGAGCGGTGGTGGGCGGGGTGCGGGTGGGAGTGAGGGGCAGGCGGCCCATGGGGTCCGTACTTTCGGGTTGCCGGGAGATCGGTGTGGCGGTTTACCGGACGGGGCGGGCCGGTTGTCGTCAGGCGGCGGCCGGGTGTGGGCGAGTCGGAGGAGCTCGGGCGAACTGGTCGATGGGGCGACCGAGTTGCCGCTCGTCGTCGTGGTCGAGGGTCATCGCGCCGTCCGGGATGGGCGTGATGTGCCGGTCCAGGACGAATCGGCCCTGACAGGCCTGGGTGCCGAGCGCGGTGAGGACCGGGCGCAGGGCTCCCGGCGAACGCGTGCTGCGGCAGCAGGTCGAGGAAGGCCTTCCGCAGCCCGGAGCAGGCGGCCTTGTAGAGGCGGGACTCCTCGGGAAGCAGGGGTTCTTGGCGGTGAAGGGTGGGGGGCGTCGCCGGGCGGGGGTCCGCCCGGCCCGCGTCAGTGCGGGCTGTCCGGCATGCCGTAGGCGTCGGCGATCAGTTCGGTGGAGCGCAGCCGGGCCTGGACGGAGTGGCCGACGCTGCCGATCATGAGTTCGTCGGCGCCGGAGTCCCGCTGGACCTGGTTCAGGTGGGCGGTGACCTGCTCGGGGGTGCCGTGCGGGATGTGGGTCAGCCAGCTGTCGACGGCCTGGCGTTCCTGGGCGTCGTAGGTGTAGGCGTCCACTTGCTCGGGAGACGGCAGCAGGTAGGACTTGCGCTGGAACATGCGGAGCATGGCGTGCGCGAGGGTGCCGGCCTGGCGGCGGGCCTCGCGCTCGTCGTCGGATGCCGCGACGGTGAAGCTGACCAGCGCGTACGGCTCGGCCAGGGCCTGAGACGGAGTGAATTGCTCGCGGTACAGGCGCAGGGCGGCCACGACGTCGCGCGGATTGAAGTGCGCGGCGAAGGCGAACGGCAGGCCGAGCCGGGCGGCGAGCCGCGCCGAGTAGCCGGACGAGCCGAGCAGCCATACCGGCAGGCGGCCGGTGGGCGGGGTGACGCCGTTGAGCCGGTCCTGGGCCGGTCCTGGCACGGCGTATACGCGGTCGGCGTAGGGGTGCTCGGCCGGGAAGTCGTCGCCGAGGAAGTGCAGCAGCTCGCTTACCTGCTGGGGGAAGTCCTCGTCGCTGCCCGCGCCGCGGCGCAGGGCGGCGGCCGTGGCGTGATCGGTGCCCGGGGCGCGGCCCAGGCCCAGGTCGATGCGGCCGGGGGCGAGGGCGCCCAGCATGCCGAACTGTTCGGCGACGACCAGTGGCGGATGGTTGGGCAGCATGATCCCGCCCGCGCCGAGCCGCAGTCTGCTGGTCTCCGCGGTGAGCCGGGCCAGCAGGACGGGCGGGCTGGAGGTGGAGACGCCGGGCATGGCGTGGTGCTCGTTCATCCAGTAGCGGGTGAAGCCGCGCCGGTCGGCGAGCCGGGCGAGTTCGATGCTGCCGGCCAGCGCCTGCGCGGCGGTCTGGCCGGTGCCGGTCATGGCGGAGTCCAGTACGGACAGGGCGGCGGGGGCGGAGCCGTGGCGGGTGCCGCGGATCGGGTCGGTCATGGTGGTGCGGTCCTTCGGTGGTGCGGAGGCAAGGGTGGGGCGGGGGCCGGGCGCCGGCCGACAGTCGCGGCGGGTCTCTGTCGGCCGGCACCCGGCTATGTCCGGTGTGCGGGCCCGGTGTGCGTGGGGTCAGCCACGGACGCCGAAGTCGACGCGGTCGGTGAGACCGGCGGCGACGAAGGCGGCGACGAGCTCGTCGCGGCCCTCGGTGAAGTGGGCCCAGCTGTCGTAGTGGACGGGGACCACGCGGCCGGCACCGAGGATCTTCGCGGCCTGGGCGGCCTGGGCGCTGTCCAGGACGATCACCTTGCCGTCGAAGACATCGGGGAAGCGGGGCGCTCCGGCGAAGAGGAGGGCCGTGTCCACCGGGGCGAAGCGCTCGGCGATCTCCCTGACCGCGTCGAGCGAGGCGTTGTCGCCGCTGACGTAGACGGTGGGCAGGCCCTCGCCGGTCAGGACGAACCCGACGACCTCGCCGCAGATCGGCTCGACCTCCTCGCGCGGGCCGGGGCCGTGGATGGCGGGCACGCCGGTCACCGTGACCGTGCCCGGCCCGCCGTCCCGGCGCTCCAGCTCGACCGACTGCCAGTCGGCGAGGCCGGTGGCCGCCTCCCCGAGACGCTCCCCGCCGCCGGGCGTGGTGAGCGTCAGGGGGACATCGGCGAGCAGGGCCCGGCCCGAGGTGTCGAGGTTGTCGGCGTGCTCGTCGTGCGAGAGCAGGACCACGTCGACACGGCCGAGATCGGCCGGGCTGCCGTCGGGCGCCGCCGTCTTGGTCAGCACGACGGCCGGTGCCTGGTGGTCGCCGGGGCCGTCGAAGGTCGGGTCGGTGAGAAAGCGCAGGCCGCCGTACTCGAACAGAGCCGTCGGGCCACCGAAGACCCGGACGGGGAACGGGCTGGTCTGCGGGGTCGGAGAAGACACGAAAGGATTTCCTCACGGATAGGATGCTTGTTAACCGTGAGTCGACTGTAGGCATGTCTCACGGATGAAAGCAACCCGTACCATGAGGAGGGTGGAAGAGTTCGTGATGGAAGAAGCAGCCCTGCCCTCGGCGCCGGGCGAGGCGGAGCACCCCGCCCTGGCCCTGGCCAACAGCGCCGTCGCCCTGCCCGGCGGCCACACGGCCGACCTCCTGAGCAGCCCGGCGCGGGCCGAGCAGTGGCTGGCGCGGCGCGAGCTCGCCCCCGCCGACGCCGGTCTGGCGGAGGTGTGCGCGACGCAACTGCGCTCGCTGCGCGAACAGGTCAGGTCACTGATGGCCTCCCGGGCCGCCGGCCTGCCCGCCCTGCCCGCCGCCGTCAGGGCGATCAACGACGCGATGACCCGGGTCCCCACCGCATCCCTGCTGCTGTGGGACGAGAAGACCGGCCCCTACCGCGCCGCACCCCACCCCACCACCGCGATCGTCGAGCACGCCCTGGCGCTCATCGCCGCCGACACCGCCGACCTGCTCACCTCCCCCGACGCCGCCCGCCTGACCGCCTGCGCCTCCCCGCCCTGCAACCGCTTCCTGCTCAAGCACGGCCGCCGCCAGTGGTGCTCCACCCGCTGCGGCGACCGCGCCCGTGCCGCCCGCGCCTACGCCCGCCGTACCGCGACGGACTGACGACGCCGCATCGCCGGCTCGGCACGACACGCGAAATCGACTTCTCCTTGGGCAGCGCGGCGTCCCGCAGCCCGGTCAGCGCGCCCTCGCGGCCCTGCCCGCGCACCGTGAGGGACGGGCACCGGCGGCGTCGCCCGAGCTCTCCCGCCATCGGAAGCCCGGACCACCCGGGACGGCGGACGCACCGCATCCCCCGGCGGTCGGCGGACGCACCACCCAGGCTGACGGAACACCGCACCGCCCGGGACGGGGCACCACACCACCCAGGCCGACGGAACACCGCACCGCCCGGGACGGGGCACCACACCACCCAGGCCGACGGAACACCGCACCGCCCGGGACGGGAACCGCACCGCACCCCCCGGCGGTCGGCGGACGCACCACTCAACCCCCACCCCGACCAACACCACCCGTACGGCCGCGCCCCACCCGGCTCAGCCCGCCGCGCGCGGCCCCCGCGCGCGCCGCACGATGCGAGACAGGGCCGCAGACCGTCGGTCCGTATGGTCTGCGCTCTCGGGAGGACCTGCCATGACCGTCAGTCTGGAGCAGTTGCGCCGCTGCCACATCGCCGTCGACCTGGGGGCCGCGCGGACCCGGGTGTTCGTGAAGGGCGCGGGCCTCGTCGTCGACGAGCCGAGCGCCGCCGCCGTGAACACCCGCACGGGCGCGCTCATCGCGGTCGGCCAGTTCGCCGAGCAGATGACGGGCCGCACACCGGGATACATCCGCGTGGTCCGCCCCGTCTCCGGCGGCACCGTCGTCGACATCGAGATGGCCCAGCGGATGCTGCGCCACCTCGGCTCGGGCTCGCCGTGCGCAGCGCCCCGAGGCGACGATGATCCTGGTCTGCGGCGCCGCCACCACCCAGGTCGCGGTCCTCTCCATGGGTTCGATCGTGACGGCCGAACGGATCCCCGTGGGCGGCGAGGCCATCGACCACGCGATCGTCCAGCACCTGCGCCACCAGCACGAACTGATGCTGCCCTCCCAGTCCGTACGCCCCCTCCAGCTCGCCCTGAGCGGCAACGGCCTCACCCCGCACGGCCCGGAGTCCACGGAGATCCACGGCAGGGACGTCGCGACGGGCCTCGCCCGCTCGGTCCACGTCGACACCGCCGCCGTCCGCGACGCGATCCACACCCCGCTCACCGCCGTGCTCGACGGCATCGGCAAGGTGCTGCGGGTCTGCCCGCCGGACCTGGTCGCCGACCTCGCGGACCGCGGGATCATGATGGTCGGCGGCAGCGCGCGGCTCCCCGGGCTCGACCAGATGCTGCGGGACGCGACCGGAATGCCCGTACAAATCGCGGAACGGCCCGATGTGTGCGCCGTGCTGGGCCTCGGTGCCATGCTGGAGGGCAAGACCCAGCCGCTGGTCCTGGACCCGCTGTCCGCCTGACCGGCGCGCTGCCCCGAGCCGGCGACACGGAGCGCGTGACCGAGATGCCCGACGGAGCGGAGGCGCCGCTGCCGCCGATGCCACTGCTGGAGGCCGTCCTCAGCGTCGGCACGGATCTCGGCCTGCACGCCACGCTCCAGCACATCGTGGACAGCGCGGCCCGGCTGACCGGGGCGGAGTACGGCACACTCGACGTCGGCGGTGCCGGTGCCGGCGCCGGCGGAGTGTCCGCCCACGAAGGCCCCGCCGAGGAGGCGGGCGGTGACGTCATCCGCGTACCGATCCCCGTCCAGGACGAGGCGTTCGGCGACCTCCTGCTCGCGAAGAAGACGCGGGGGCCGTTCACCGACGAGGACCGGCAGCTCCTGAAGGTCCTGGCGAGCCAGGCGGGCATCGCGATCGGCAACGCCCGCCTGTTCGAGGCGGCCCGGCAGCGGGAGCGCTGGATCGAGGGCGCGGCGGCGGTCACCACGGCCCTGCTCACCGGCGAGGCGGCGGCCGACGCGCTGATGACGGTCGCGGACCGGGCACGGATCCTCGCGGGCGCGGCGGCGGGCGTGATCCTGCAGCCCACGGAGGCGGGCGGCATGCGGATCGTCGCCGCCTCCACGGACGGCGAACCCCACGGCTGGGGCGCCTCGGCGGGCGACCGCCCCCCGGACACCGGGCCCGCCACGGCGACCACGACGCCCCGGACGGACCGGACGGACCAGGCGGACCAGGTGAACCGGGCGAACCGGGCGAACCGGGCAGACCCGACGGAGAAGACCCCGCCGCCCGACACCGACACCTCCCCCGGCACAGAACCCCCCAGCCCAGGCCCAAGCCCCGGCCCCACGCCCTCACCACCCACCTACGACGACCTCATCGGCACCACCATCGAACCCGGCAGCGCGGTCCTCACCCAACTGCTCGGCGGCGAACCGGTGTTCATCGAGGACTCCGCGACCGACCCCCGGATGACGACCCACGTACGCGTCCGTTTCGGCCCCAGCATGATGCTGCCGCTCCAGGCCGGCGGCCGGCTCATCGGGACGCTCGCGCTGCCCCGCAGACGGGGCGCCCCCGCCTACACCGCCGCCGAGCGGCTGCTCGCCACCCAGTTCGCCTCGCAGGCCGCCCTCGCGCTGGTCCTCGCCGACGCCCAGCAGAGCAGGGAGCGCCTCGCGGTCTTCGAGGACCGCGACCGCATCGCCCGCGACCTGCACGACCTCGTCGTCCAGCGCCTCTTCGCGACCGGGATGATGCTGGAGTCGACCCGCCGCAAGGCCCGGTCGACGAAGGTCGAGTCCACCCTCGACCAGGCCGTCGACGAGCTGGAGTCCACCATCCAGGAGGTCCGCACGGCCATCTTCGCCCTCCAGCAGCCGCCCGCCGACGCCCCGACCACCTTCCGCGGCAAGGTCCTGCGCGAGACGGCGGGCGCCGCCGCGCTCCTCGGCGTCCAGCCCTCGGTGCACTTCGCCGGCGCGGTCGACACCCGGATCGCGGACCCGGCGGGGAGCCATCTCCTCGCCGCCCTGCGCCGGGCCCTGGCCGCCGTGTCGCGCCGTACCGGCGTCACCCGGGTCGACGTGGCGGTCGACGCGCGGGCCACGCTCCCCGACGGCCGCGAAGGCGTACGTCTGACGGTGTACGACGACGGGGCCACGGACGGCGTGGAGGCGGGCACGACGGTCACCTGGCAGGCACCGCTGTAGAGGGCCCGGCGGCGCGGCGGGTCAGAGCGCGACCACCGTCACCTCCGTGGCCTTCACGCTGGTCCACACCTCGGCGCCGTCCACGAGCCCCAGTTCGGCCGCCGCCTGCGGGGTGATCTCGGCGACCAGGTCGGGCGCCTGCCCCGAGACGATCAGGACCCGCAGCCTGCTCCCGGCGGCCGTGATCTCCCGCACCGTCCCGCGCCATACGTTGCGCGGGCTCCCCTCGGGCCGGCCGCGGTGCACGGAGACGGCCTCCGGCGCGATGACGGCGAGCGCCCGCGTGCCCTCGGCCGGCGGGTCGGCGACGACCAGCCGCCCCTCCCCCGCCAGCACGAGCGTGCCGTCCGCGGCGGCCGTGCACGGCCAGGCGTTGCGGCCGAGCATCCGCGCCACCCAGGGCGAGCGCGGGTGCCGGGTGACTTCGGCGGGCGGCGCGTCCTGCAACGTACGCCCGTCGTCGAGTACGAGGACCCGGTCGGCCAGCGACACCGCCTCGACGGGGTCGTGTGTGACGACGAGGCAGACCCCGCCGAAGCCGTCGAGGTGACGCCGCAGGGTGTGCCGGACGTGGGCGCGGGTGGTCTGGTCGAGGGCGGCGAGCGGTTCGTCCAGGAGCAGCAGCCGGGGCCGGGCGGCGAGCGCCCGCGCGAGGGCGACCCGCTGGGCCTGCCCGCCGGACAGCTGCGCGGGCCTGCGGTGCGCGAGGTGGCCGACGCCGAGCCGGTCCAGCCAGGCCTGCGCCTCATGGCGGGCCCGCGCGCGCCGCACGCCCTGTGCGCGCAGCCCGTAGGCGGTGTTGCCGAGCGCGCTCAGATGCGGGAAGAGCGCGCCTTCCTGGGGCACCCAGGCGACTCCCCGGCGGTGCGGCGGCAGCGCGGTGACGTCGCGCTCGCCGAGCCGCAGCCGGGCGTGGGCGCGGGGCGTCAGGCCGAGGAGGGCGCGCAGCAGGGTGGTCTTGCCCGCGCCGTTGGGCCCGACGACGGCGATGGTGGTGCCGGGTTCCGCGTCGAGGGTCTGCTGGTTGGCGCCGGTGACGTCGGCGTGCAGACCCCATTTCTCCTGCGGTCCCGCGGCTTCGACGAGCGGCTCGGGCCCGTCCTCCGCCACCGGGTCGTTCCCCGGTGCGGCGGCCGGTGCGGCGGCCGGATCGGCGGTCCTCATGGTCGCTCCGGCCGACCATCGCCCCCGCAGCCCGATCAGCACGGCCATGGCGATGGCGAGCAGCAGCAGCGACAGGGAGGTCGCGGCCTCCGGGGAGTCCTGGAGCAGCAGGTACACCTGGAGCGGCAGGGTCTGCGTGGTGCCGGGGAGGTTGCCCGCGAAGGTGATGGTCGCGCCGAACTCGCCGAGCGCCCGCGCCCAGGTCAGCGCGGCCCCGGCGACCAGCCCGGGGGCGACCATCGGCAGCGTGACGGTGAAGAACACCCGTACGGGAGAGGCCCCCAGGGAGGCCGCCGTCTCCTCGAAGCCGGGCCGCAGCCCGCCGAGCGCGCCCTCCAGGCTGATCACGAGGAACGGCATCGACACGAACGTCGCCGCGACCACCGCGCCGGAGGTGTGGAACGGCAGCACGATCCCGAACGTGTTCTCCAGCCACGGCCCGAGCAGCCCGCGCCGCCCGAAGCCGAGCAGCAGCGCGACGCCGCCGACGGTCGGTGGCAGCACCATCGGGAGCAGCACGAGGGACCGTACGAAGGCCTTCCCGGGGAAGTCCACGCGCGCGAGCAGCCAGGCCAGCGGCACCCCGAGCAGCAGGGAGAACCCGAGCGCCCAGAAGGACACCAGCATCGACAGCTTCAGGGCCTCGGTGACGCCGGGCGCGGAGAGGTGGCCGGCCAGCTCGCCCCACTCGGTGCGGACGAGGATGCCGATGAGCGGCATCAACAGGAACGCGACCGCCACGAGCGCGGGCAGCGCGAGGGCGAGGGGCGTCCGGGGACGCCCCGGCGCGCGGGGACGGAGGCGGCTCATCGGCGGTCCTGGGATCGGTGGTCTGACGCGAAACGTACGACCGGGCGCCCGCTGCGGGGAGGCGTCGGGCACCCGGAAGTCGAGGTACCGGCAGCGAAGGCCCGCCAAGCCGGTGGACCGGAAACGGGCCTCCGGAAGCCGGTCTACCGGAAGCGGAGGCCCCGCTACGGCTTCTGGAAGCCCGCGTCCCGCAGGATCTTCTGTGCCTCGGGGCCGCTGAGCCACTTCACGAACGCGGCGGCGGCAGCGTCGTTCTCGGAGCTCTTGAGGGTCGCGGCGGGGTAGGACGCCACGGCGTTCTGCGCGTCCGGGATCTCGACGGCGTCGATCTTGCCGGGCGCGGTGGCCGCGTCCGTCCGGTAGACGATCCCGGCGTCGGCCTCGCCGAGTTCGACCTTGCTCTGCACGGAGCGGACGTTGGCCTCCTTCGACACGGGCTTCACCTCGACGCCCTGCCGGTCAAGGACCTCCTTGCTGTAGCGCCCGACCGGCACGGTGTCGTCCGCGAGTACGACCTTAAGCCCGCGGTCCGCGAGGTCCTTCAGCCCCTTGATCCGGTCCGGGTTGCCCTCACGCGTGGCGATCACGAGCCGGTTCTTGGCGATCACGGTGGGCGCGCCGGTCTCCGCCTTGAGCCCGTCCATGGTCTTGGTGTCGGCCGTGACCAGCACATCGGCGGGCGAGCCCTGCTTGACCTGCGCGGCGAGCTCCTGCGAACCGGCCGCGGAGATGGTGAGGTCCGTGCCCGGGTGCTCCTTCTCGTACGCCTTCTCGGCGGTGGCGAAGACATCGGTGAGGGAGGAGGCGGCGAGGACGGTGAGACGGACGTGCTCGCCGTCGGCCCCCCCGCCCTTCTTGCCCGCACTGTCGTCGTCATCACCGCAGGCGGCGGCGAGCGGAACGAGCAGCGCGACGGTCGCGGCAGCGGCGGCGGCACGGCGGACGGCGGGGAACTTCGGGTGGCACGGGGACATGGCTGGGGCTCCTGGCTCAGGCACGGTCGATCGGCTCAGACACGGTCGATGTGCACGCTGGTGGACTTGACCCGGGCGGTGGCCTGTACCCCGACCTCCAGGCCGAGTTCCTCCACCGCCTCACGGGTCAGCAGGGAGACCAGGCGGTGCGGGCCCGCCTGGATCTCCACCTGGGCGGCGACGTCACCGAGCTTCACGGCGGTGACGATGCCGGGGAAGGCGTTGCGGGCGGAGGTGTACGGGACGTCGTCCTCGGCCGCGCCACCGCCCTGCGCGACCTCGATGGAGAAGGCGGCCAGGTCACGGCCGTCGATGAGCCGCCGCCCGCCTTCGTCGCGGTGCGTGGCGACCCGGCCGGCGTCCGCCCAGCGGCGGGCGGTGTCGGGACTGACCCCGAGCAGACGCGCGGCCTGCCCGATCGTGTAGGACTGCATGTGCGACAAGATAGGCCCGATCGGCTCGCATCTGAAATATTTGATCGGATTCTCCATGGCAGCTGCGCCCGCCCCTGGAGGAAGCCCCAAAGGGCCGGCCGCGCTCCACGGAGCCAGGCACTGCGGACCGCCAGGCATACCTCGGCCCAGTCGGCCAACTCGCCCCGCATGGCACTCTTCGGCAAGCACAAGCGCGACAACGAACACGAGCGCGAGCACGAGCACGACCACGACGACCACCACGACAGGTCCCACGCCCCCAGGAGCGAGCACGGCCCGGCCCCCGAGGTGGAGGAGGCGGCCCCCGACGAACCCACCGACCTGCCCGCCCGCTCCTGGTGGTCGGTGCTGCGCCGCACCGGCCAGGAGTTCATGGACGACGACCTGCCGGACCGGGCCGCCGCCCTGACCTACTACGGCGTCCTGTCGCTCTTCCCCGCGCTGCTCGTCCTGGTCTCGGTCCTCGGCGTGATCGGGAAGAAGGCCACCGACTCCGTGCTGAACAACCTGGACAAGCTGGCCCCGGGCCCGGTGCGCGACCTGTTGAGCGACGCCGTACGCCAGTTGGAGGGCAGCGGCGGCACCAGCGGCGTGGTGGCGATCGCGGGCCTGGTCCTCGCCATGTGGTCCGCGTCCGGTTACGTGGGGGCCTTCATCCGCGCCTCCAACGCCGTCTACGACCTGCCCGAGGGCCGCCCGGTGTGGAAGCTGACACCGCTGCGGATCGCGCTGACCGTGGCCCTGATGATCCTGCTCGCCATCAGCGCGCTGCTCGTGGTCTTCACGGGACCGCTCGCCGAGCGCGCGGGTGACGCCGTCGGCGTGGGCGACGCGGCGGTCACCGCCTGGTCCATCGCGAAGTGGCCGGTGCTGCTGATCATCGTCATCATGATGATCGCCCTGCTGTTCTGGCGTGCCCCCAACGTCCGCGGCCCCGGCTTCCGCTGGCTGAGCCCCGGCAGCGTGCTCGCCGTACTCCTGTGGTTGCTGGCCTCCGGCGGCTTCGCGCTCTACGTCGCGAATTTCGCCTCGTACAACAAGACGTACGGCGCCCTGGCCGGTGTCGTCATCTTCCTGGTCTGGCTGTGGCTGTCGAACCTCGCCATCCTGCTCGGCCTGGAATTCGACGCCGAACTGGCCCGCCAGCGCGCGATCAGCGGCGGCATGCCCGCCGAGGAGGAGCCGTACGTGGAACCCCGCGACACCCGCACCTGGCCCCGCCGCCGCGACTCCCGCCCCGACCCGGCACCCTGACGCGGCACGCCTTGGTCCGGACGCGCTAAAGGGGCCGGCGCGTCAGCGCGGCGGCCCCTGTTCCACCGTCTTCACGGGTAGAAACGGTTCTGCTGGGAGAACCCTGTGTGGGGCGGGTGGGACTCGAACCCATTCAAGTGACGCGTCTCACCTGCGGTGATGCCGAAGGAGCGGACATAACCATCCGTTTCCATCCGGCTGCATCCTCTTCGATCCGGCTCGATCGACCCTGGTGAGGCGTTCGCCGCACGGCTTCTTCGCCGCAGTCGTCGGCCACCGCACCCCCAAGGGGTGCGTAACCCGGCGTCCTGGGCCGACGGTCTGCTTCTGGACTGTGACGACTCCTGTGAGCCTCCGGCAGTATGGCCCTGCCTTCTCGTCAACTACGGTCCGTAGCGAAGCGGCGGTGCCCCGCGACTGCTGGATGGGATACCGGCTCGAAAACTCGAACTCGCTCCAAATGGGGCGGCGACGATCGGCGGCGATGACGTGCAGGAGACCTCGCGCACCGTGTCCGAGCACAAGGTCCGCCGCCTTGCGGTATTTCAGCAGTCACGCTGCCGGCCCTGTGCGGTCGGCCGAAGTCGAACCGCACGGTAGTCCAGCCAGCCCTTGATGCCGCCGTTGAGGTGCTTGCCGTAGTACCAGGTGATTCCGGACTTCTTCGTCTTGCAGTAAACGCGGAAGGGCGCGCCCGCCCAGAGCTCCTCCTTGTTCGCGTAGCTGTAGCCCGGGCCGTTCTGTATGACGGACCTGAACGAGTTGGTGACATTCCAGGTCTGGTCCGCGATGTTCTTCGTGCACGCGGACGAGCCGGTAGCGGATGCGCTCGGCGCCATCAGCAGGGAGCCGCCAAGCGCGACGATGACGGTGGCGGCTCCGGTGAGAAGTGGCTTCCGGATGTTGGTACGGCGCATGGGCGAAGAGTGGATCAAGCGTCAAGGGCGCTGACGAAGATTTGTGATGCCCATGGCGAGACCTCGTCTCCCATGCCTGCCCAGCTCCCCGGTCCGACGGGGGTGTGTTTCGACGTCGGCGGGGCAACGGAGCCCGCACGCATGCCGAGCGGCCTGCCCGAGGGCTTCGGACAGGCGCCGTTCTAGCCGGGTGATGCGCGAGAACAAGCGGCCGTTGTGGGCCGTGAGGTTCGCGGCGTCTGCCTACAGAGACTGACCGGCGCAGGCCGAGGTGGAGGTCAGCGCGTATCTCGTAGCGGATCCGCAGGCAGTTGAACTGGTGCAGCTCGGGGAAGGTCCGCTCGACTATCCAGCGGGTCCTCCCGCGTCCGGAGCCGTGGGCGACTCCGCGGCGAGCGATCCTCAGGGTCATGCTGCGGTGACGGGGGACGCGGCGGTACTTGTCGTAGTCGTAGCCGCGGTCGGCTTTAGAGCTGGCGGGGCCGTCGGCGAGGTCTGCCACGCAGGCCCGGATCGGTGGGATCGCGTCCAGCAACGGCAGGAGCTGAGTGACATCGTGGCGATTGCCGCCAGTCAGTGTGACGGCGAGCGGGGTGCCGTGCCGGTCAACGGCCAGGTGGTGCTTGCTGCCCGGCCGACGCCGGTCGACCGGCGAGGACCCGGCGTACGCCCCCTTGAGCGCGCGGAGGTGCGAACTATCGGCGGCTGCGTCGTCCATCTCCAGCGGGCTGCTCGCTCGGAACTCGGCGAGCAGCCCCTCGCGCAGACGCGACACGCCTGCCTCGGTCCAGTCCCGCAGTCGCCGTCAGGCCGTGACGCCGCTGCAACCGACCCGCTCGGCAGGAACGTCCCGCCAGCTCACGCCGTTGTGTACACGATCCCGCGCAGTGCGGTCCGGTCGTCCATCGGCAGTCGGCCCGGATGGCGATACCGCCGAGGAGCGCGGGGAGGCAGTAGCGCTAGCCGGTCCCACAGGTCGTCAGGCACAGGATCGCCCGTCACCTGTAGAACTCTGTCGCTCAGGGCCTCGGCAGCCGAGCCCCGGCCGGTCTCGTTTTGAAGCGATCAGTTGTGCGTCGGTGGCAGTCGGCGAGCCAGTTCGAGGTCCGTGTCCATGACGGGTGGAAGTGGACGGCTCGACTACGGCATGCACTGCGCCGCGAACGGGCAGGGGGGTGGACATAATTCCGTTATGTCTACTT
This sequence comes from Streptomyces sp. 135, assembly GCF_020026305.1. Lineage (NCBI taxonomy): Bacteria > Bacillati > Actinomycetota > Actinomycetes > Kitasatosporales > Streptomycetaceae > Streptomyces > Streptomyces sp. 135. Next base: position 2,686,402 of record NZ_CP075691.1, read on the forward strand.
CGATGAGTGGCTCTTCCGGCTCTGGTTCCGAGTCGGAGGGAGGTGAGCGGCATGCCTCGTGGCTGGAGTTGTTCTTCGACCTGATCGTGGTCGCGGGGGTGGGGCAACTGGCGCATCTGCTGCACACGGGGCCGAGCTGGACGTCGCTGGGCCAGTACGCGGTGCTGTTCCTCGCCTTCTGGTTTGCCTGGGTGATGCCGACCATGTACGGGAACGTGGCGGGGGAGGGGACGCGCGTCGTGACGGTCGTCGCGGCGATGTTCGGGATGGCGGTGATGGCGGCTGCCGTGCCGGGAGTTCATGATTCCGACGGGAAGGCACGCGCCTTCGCCCTCGGCTACATCGTGGTGCGGCTTATCGCGTCTCGGGTGTGGAGCGGACGCAGGCAGGTAGTTGCGGATCTGCCGATCATCCAGCTGGGGGCCGGTCTCACGCCGTGGGTGGTGTCATTGTGGGCGCACGGGGAAGCCCGCTTGTGGCTGTGGGCGGCGGGGCTACTGATCGACATAGCAGTCATGGTGCGCGTCAGCCGTGAGGCGCTCCAGGCGGAGGTCGACCAGAAGTGGGCGCACGCGGAGGAGCGGGCGGAGCACTGGCTGCGGCGCGAGGAACGGCGCAGCGTTGCCCTGCCGCCTGAGGAGGCCCATGCGCGGGTCGACCGTGTGCGGAGCAGGTTGCGGAGGAAGCCGCAGGTCGTGGCTGCCGACACCGAGCACCTGTCGGAGCGGCTGGGGCTCTTCGTGCTGATCGTGCTGGGTGAGGGGCTGGTGCAGTCGGCGTCCGCGGCGAGCGAGGAGCCGTGGGGCGGCGCGATGCGTGCGGTCGGTATCGGGGTGTTCGTGGTCCTGGTGCTCGTCTGGTCGCTGGCGTTGCGCACCGGTGCGTACGGGTTGCCGCTGCTGGCGCCGCGAGCGTTGCCGGTGCGGCTGGTGCTGCTGCTGCACTGCTTGTTCGCCGGGGCGGTGGCGGCGCTATCGGCGGCGCTGGGCCGAGCGGTGGAGCAGGCCGGTGACGCGATGCCGCAGCCCGGCCGGCTGCTGCTGGCTGGCGTGCTGGCGCTGAGCCTTGCCATGACGCTAGTGTGCGCGCTGGTGTCCGGTTGGGGCGTGGGCTGGGCCTTGGGGGCAGTCGGGCCGGCGCTGGTGGTCGTGGGCGTCCTGGCGGCGGCCCCGGGGACGTGGGTCCCCGAGGGGTTCGGCACTGTGGTGTCGGTGGCACTGGCGGTGCTCGCCCTTGCCTGGCCGGTGGCCTGGCGGGCGTACCAGCCCGGTACTACCGCGACGAAAGAGCCCGCTCGGGGCGCCGGCTCGGCGGGGTTTTCGGGGTGAAGTGTGATTCCGTACCTCCCTGGAGGAGGAACGCGTTCGTCACGATCGAGGTGTGACTGCGAAGCAAGAACCGATCAGCCGGCGTGAACGACCCGCGACGCGACCCTGACGCGGCGGAGGATCGTCGATGTGGCGGTGCGGGTCATGCGGTCCGAGGGGCTGGGGAAAGTGACCATGCGGCGCCTGGCCCAGGAGCTGGACACCGGCCCGGCCTCGCTCTACGTCTAGGTTGCCAACCCGAGCCGCACGCGCCGTCCTGGACGCACTCCTGGCGAGTTGGAGCTGCCCGCCGACCGATCCGAGACCGGCCTGGCGCGAGGACCTCGTCGCGAACCTCACCTCCTACACCCGTCTGCTCTTCAAGCACCCGCAGCTCGCCCGCTCCGCCCTGGTCGCACGCCCCAGCGGCACGAACTACCTCACCTGCTCGAACGCCTCCTGCTGCCCACCCTCAGCGGCGCCCCGCGCGAGCAGGTCGCCTGGGGCTGCCAGTTACCTGCCGAGACCGGCGTACCGCTGTCGCGCTGGTCCTGCCCGGAGCTGGCCGCCGAGCTGACCGTGCGCGGGATCACCGGGACCGTCTCCGCGTCCACGGTGCGTCGCTGGCTTCGCGAGGACGCGCTCAAACCCTGGCAGTACCGGTCCTGGATCTTTCATCCGCGACCCGGACTTCCGCGCCAAGGCCCAGCGTGTCCTGGATCTGTACGCCCGCAGGTTCGAGGGTGTCTCGCTGGGCCGGGACGAGTACGTCGTCTCCAGCGACGAGAAGACCTCCGTCCAGGCCCGCTGCCGTTGTCATCCGACCCTGGCCCCGGGCCGGGCCCGGGCGATGCGCGTCAACCATGAGTACGGCCGCGGCGGCGCGCTGGCTTACATGGCCGTCTACGACGTACACCGCGCGAAGGTCTTCGGCCGCTGCGAGCCGAAGACCGGCATCGTTCCCTTCATGGCCCTGGTCACCCAGGTCATGACCACCGAGCCCTACGCGAGCGCGAAACGCGTCTTCTGGATCGTCGACAACGGCTCCTCCCACCGAGGGCAGAAGGCCATCGACCGTCTGACCACAGCGTTTCCGAACGCGGTCATGGTCCACACCCCTGTACACGCCTCCTGGACAAACCAGATCGAGATCTTCTTCTCGATCGTCCAGCGCAAGATCGCCCAACCCAACGACTTCACGGACCTGACCCAGGTCCGGGACCGGCTCCGAGCCTTCGAACACCGCTACAACGCCACGGCACAGCCGTTCCAGTGGAAGTTCACCACCTCCGACCTGGACGATCTGCTGGCCCGGCTCGACCGACACACACTCACCGACCGACGAGAAGAATCCTCCGTCGCCCTGGCGGCCTGATCAACCCCCGAAGGACTTCCGGAGCTGACCACTAAAAGAGCGTTTTGTCCCGCCCGGGGTGCTTCATTGCAGTTCAGACGGCGGACCGCTTCTGCTCGGCTGGGGCGGTAGGCGTGTCTTGTGGCAGGTGAGGCAGATGACGGCCTTCGAGGGTCCGTTTCGGTCCCTTCGCTCCTGTCTGATCCCAACACGCCCCCGGTCACGCTGGTTTGCGCCCTGTGGCGGGACGGCGGCCATCGGTACTACCGAAACATGCCACGTAAGCAGCGGCCGTACCCGAGTGACCTGTCCGATGCCCGTTGGGAACTGCTGGAACCGACTTTGACAGCCTGGCGGGCCGAAAGAAGAGGGAAGGGCCTGGACATCGGGCGGCCGCCCGAGCACGATCTGCGCCGGATCATGGACGCCATCCTCTATGTCGACCGAACCGGAATCCCATGGCGGTACCTGCCACACGACTTCGCACCATGGGAAACCGTCTACGGATACTTCGCCGCCTGGCAGAAGGACGAGGTCTTCGACCAGCTCAACGGTCTCCTGCGCCGACTGGTCCGAAAGGCCGAAGGCCGCGACGCCGAGCCCACCGCCTGCATCCTCGACGCCCAGAGCATCAAGACCTCAGCCAACGTGCCCGCCGCAGGCCAGGGCATCGACGCGGGTAAGAAGATCGCAAGCCGCAAACGTCACATCGGCGTCGACACGCTCGGCCTCCTCCTGGCCGTGTTGGTCACCGCCGCCAGCGTCTCCGACAATGCCGGCGACATCCACGTGCTCTCGAACATCGCCGCCGACCACCCCCGCATCACCAAAGCCTGGGCTGACACCGGCTACCGCACCAAGGTCATCGAACACGGCGCCCGCCTCGGCATCGACGTCGAAGTCACCCGCCGCGACCCCGCCCAGAAGGGCTTCAAGGTGATTCCGCGGCGCTGGGTCGTCGAGCGGACCATCGGTTGGCTCATGCACCACCGCCGGCTCACCCGCGAATCAACCCCGAACTGGCGCGACGCATGACCACTGGGCACGGCATCGTCACGAACTCGCCGACCCCTGCCGCAACACCCTGAATCGCTGATCCATCAGGTCAACACACTCATGCAAACCCGGAGTCGGTAGACCGGCACGCTCACGCATCGCAGCAATGGCCTGCACATTCCGCCCGGCCGAAACGAGGCCGTCCACCTCCGCCTGCGCCTCAACCGAGAGCCGGTCCCACAGAGCATTCCCCATACCCGCATTGAACCCCACGGACCGCACTCAAGAGCGACCGCGATCCGCTTGAACCGCCGCCTTACCAAACACCCCTGGCGGGACAAAACGCTCTTTAAGTGGGCGGGAAGGACGTGGCGACTGGCTGCGACGCCTCTCCGTGCGGAGAGGAAATCGGTGACCGTCCTGTGCCCCCGTTGTGTCGCCCTTCTCGCGAGCGTCTACCGCGTAACCCTCGACGAATTGGCTGCCGCGCATGAGCGCACCCTGTATCCAGCGCGACGCATCGATTATTTCGCGTCCACGGGGCCCTGAGTCCTGGGGACACGCGGCGGGCCCGCACGGAGTTCGTTCCGCGGGCCCGCTTCGTCGTCCGCCCTCCAGGGACCGACGCCTGGTCCGGTGGCTGAGGACCGCTAGGTTCTGTCGTCAAATGTCACGCCCACATCAGGAGCGATGCCAAGGTGACGGCTGCTTCGTAGGACCGGGCGGTCTTGTCGTAGCGGGTGGCGATACCGCGCCACTGCTTGAGGCGGTTGAAGCACCGTTCCACGACGTTGCGGTGCTTGTAGACCTCACGGTCGAAGCCCGGCGGGCGGCCTCCACGGCTGCCTCGCCGGGCCCGGTTGCCGACCTGGTCGGCCCGCTCGGGAATCGTGTGCGGGATGCCGCGGCGGCGGAGCCAGGTGCGGATCACCTTCGAGCTGTAGCCCTTGTCGCCCAGGACGTGATCGGGCCGGGTGCGGGGCCGCCCCGGTCCGATCCGGGGCACCCGGACCGCTTCCATCACGGCGGTGAACCGGGTGCAGTCGTTGATGTTGCCACCGGTGACGACGAAGCCGAGCGGACGGCCCCTGCCGTCACAGGCCAGGTGAATCTTGCTGGTCAGCCCGCCTCGGGAACGGCCAAGGGCCGGGTCGCAGAGCCCCCTTTTCAAGCTCCGGCCGCATGCTGGTGGGCCCGGACGACCGTGGAATCGACCGACACCAGCCACTCGATGTCGCCCGCCGCGTCCGCCTTCGCCTGCGCAGCCCGCAGCATCCGGTCGAACGTCCCGCCCGCCGCCCACCTGCGAAAACGCTTATGCAGCGTGGTCCACGGCCCGTAACGCTCGGGCACGTCCCGCCAGGCCGTCCCGGTCCGGAACTTCCACACGATCCCGTTCAGGACCCTGCGGTCATCCAGCCGCTTACGCCCCCGCAACGACTCGGGCAGCAGCGGCCGGACGAACTCCCACTCAGCATCGGACAGTTCATGACGACGTATCACAACACCATGATCCACCAGCGGTGATCATTTGAAGACACTGCCTAGTACTGCAACGGTCTTTGTTGTGATGGTTGTTCGGGGTGTGGGGGTGGGTGTCCGCGTCGTGTGTAGTGGCTGGTGCGGGCTTGCTGTTGACGTCGTCGTCGCCAGGCTGACCAGTGCAGGATGTGGTCGATGGACACCGGTCGGCGGTTGGTGAGGCGGGTGATCAGGCGTCTGATCTCGGCGAGGCTGAGGTGGATGAGCTCGGAGGATCCGTTTCTGCTTTGTGTGTCCAGTTGCCGGGCCCGCAGGACGGTCAGGCAGGCGTGGGCGGCCATGGCCAGGGTCATGTGGCGGTGCCAGCCGTCATGGTACTCATCAGGCCGCACTCGCCCTGCGGTCCAGGCCCAGCGGCTGCCCGCGACGCGGATCAGTTCGTCCAGCGTGGTGCCTGCCGGGCAGTAGGCGATGTAGTAAGAGATCTCCTCGGTACGCGAACGCTTCGGCGGGCGATGACCCAGTGTTGCCGGTCGGGCCGGTGCCAGGGGCGGACCTCCACTCGGGCCCAGTCGTAGACCCGTGGGCCATGGGCCCCGTTGCCGCAGGAACGGCGCTTCCACTTCTGTCTGGGCAGGCCGGGGAAAAGATCGTGGACGGGGTGGTCGATGGACCAGCGGGTGACGACGGTGTCGTGCCGGGTGGTGGCCATGACATGGAAGACGTCGGCCTGTTCCAGCTCGAAGCGCCAGCCCTTGCTGTAGCCGTAGGCGGCATCGGCCGTCACCCATCCGAACGGGATCCTGTCGTGGATCGCCCGGCGGACCATCGCTTTGGCCATGGCTACCTTCGTCTCGAAGGCGACAGTGTCCTTGATGCCAGCTTGTCGGCACCTTTCCCGGTCGTCGGTCCAGGAGGTGGGCAGATACAAACGGCGGTCGATCAACGTGCGTCCGCGGCTGCCGGCGTAGGCGAGGAACACACCGATCTGACTGTTCTCGGTGCGACCGGCGGTGCCGGAGTATTGACGTTGCACCCCGGCCGAGCGGATGCCCTTCTTGAGGAATCCGGTGTCATCGATGATCAGGACGGCATCCCGGTCTCCGAGGTGCTCAACGACGTAGTCGCGCACGTCGTCAAGGACTTCGTCGGCGTCCCACTCGATCCGGTTCAGCAGCCGGTGGATCCGGTCAGGGCCCGCGTGCCCGGCTTCTTCCGCGAGTGTCCAGCCGTTCTTCCGCTCCAGCGGAGCGATCAGCCCCCGCATATAGGCAAGCGCCGACTGCCGCGGCTCTTCCCTGTTGAACCGGTGCACGAACCGCTCGTGCACCGCACCCAGTTCCCCGGCCCACAACGTGACATCAGCAAGCTCCCCGCCCATAACCACATAAACGACCAAGCTGGCCACCAGTCACGCCAAAGACCGTTGCAGTACTAGGAGGTGTGGCGGCCGCCTGCCGCCTGGCGGCGCTTGGCGCGTTCGACCTGTCGTAGCAGCAGGTCGGCGAACGGCTGCCTCGATGGGGTCGTCAAATTCGACGGGGCGGTGGATGGCGCGGTCCTTGTACGCGCCCATGGCATCGGTGAAGAGCGCGGAGGCGGCTGTCTGCCCAGCAGGGCGTGCGGCTTGTGCGCCGCAAGCGGCTGGTGATGCAGCCGCAGGCCCAGTGACGACTGGCCCGAAAAGGTGGTCAGCTTGGTGTCTACGCCACTGCCCAGCCCCCGTGGCGCGGTGTCCTGACCGGGGTCGGGGAAGACCTCGACGACGTGACCGTGGTCGTAGGCGATGGCGTTATCACTGATCTGCACCCCGCCAGTGGTCTGTCGCAGCTGATGTTCGATGGTGGCTTGCAGTTGCTGTGCACCAGTTGGAGACAGCGCTGCCGCGGAAAGTCCAATGACAGCGGCGCCAGCTGCCACGGTGGTGCCGACGGGGCGGAGTTAGCTGCGCTGCTGGTGGTGCTCGTCGTCGAGCCGGGCCAGCTGCTACCCGCCGCGGCCCGTGTGGCTGTGGCGATGGCCGCGGACCGTTTCCTTCCTCCTGGCCGCCCTGTTCCGTTGCCGGCCGGGCCGGCAGCTCTGGCGGGTGGCGTGGGGAGTGGCTCAGCGGTTGCGGCGGCGTGTGGCGTAGGTGATGAGGGTGCCGGCGGTGAGGAAGAGGGCGGCGCTGGTCAGGGGCCAGGTGAGGCTGGTGCCGGTGTGGGCCATGGTGCCGGAGGGGTTGGGTGGTGTGCCGCCCGTGCCACCGCTGCCTCCGCTCCTGGTGGGGTGGGGGGTAGGTGCCGGCGTGGGGGGAGCGGTGGTGCTGCCGGTCGGGGTGGGGGTCGGCGTCGGGGTGGGGGTCGGCGTCGGGGTGGGGGTCGGCGTCGGGGTGGGGGTCGGCGTCGGGGTGGGGGTCGGCGTCGGGGTGGGTGGTGTGGGGCCGGGGCCATCTTTGAGTGCCAGCAGGTAGCTGTTGTCGACGTGGACCTGGCTGAGGTCGGTGTGGTCGTGGTAGATCAGGGCCCAGTCGCCGTCGATGTTGCCCCAGGTTTCGACCTTGCCGCTGCTGGTGACGGCGGCGATCGCGTATGCGCCCCCGTAGTTCGCGCTGGCGTCGATGTCGCGGACCCCGTGGTAGGTGTCGTCCGGCCTGGGCCGGAACCAGTCGATGTTGTTATCCAATTTTCCCCAGGAGATGAGGTCGCCGTTCTCCTTCAGCGCCAGCCCGTACACATGAAAGATGTCCGGATGCCAGCCGTCGGGGTAGATGTCGGTCCGGAATTTCTTGACACCGGACAGAGCGGCTTGGGGGATGTCCTTGGCGTAGTCGGCGTACGGGCCCCACATGACGACTTTGCCCTGGGTGGTCAGTCCCATGTACTGGTTCTCCAGGTACGCCAGGTGTTGGGGGGCACCGGCGACCGGGGTGACCCCCTGCGCCGGTTGTCTCTCGTCCCAGGTGACCAGCGTCCCGTTCTTGACCGCGTACTCGGGCATCTTGCTTGGGGCACCGCAGCTGTCCCCGCCGACGCAGCCAACCTCGTCGCCGTAGATCGCGGTGACTCCGGAGCCGAGCTGGGAGGGCACGGTCATCTGATGCCCGTCGCTGCCCCATTGGATGAGGCCGCCGTCCTTGATGGCCATCGTGGTGACACGGGAGGCGGCGGTGGCGGTCACGCCGGACTGGGCGGCCTGGGGAAGCGGCACCTCCTTGCCCGTCTCCGGATCCCACTGGACGGCCTGACCGCCCTTCTTGATCACCGTTTCACCCGCACCACCGTGTGCGGGTGCCATGACACCGGAGGTGATGGAGGAGGGAATGTGGGGGTTGTTTTCGCCGATGTTGACGACTTCCCCTCCGGTGATGGCATCGGAGGGCACGGGGGTGGAGGCGGCGGCGAATGCGGGGGTGGCCAGGGTGAGGGCTGAGGCGGCCACGAGCGCGGCCGTACGGCTCAGGCGCCGGTGTCGGGTGAGCTGGGGGGTCATGAGAGGACGGGGTTTCCGTTCTGGGTAGGCCCGGGACTCTGGACCCGCCCGAATGTCGGTTCTGGCGCTGCATGTCAGCTTTTGGCCATTCACGCCACTTGTGCGACGTAAACACTCGACATGATGCCATAAATATAGCGTTATGCTGTTCGGGTTAATGTGCGGGGTTTGTTGCTGAACCGATGGGCTCAGCAGGGTTTCTGACGTTCTCTCACCCCTGCCGGTGTTCCCCGCTGGGGTGAGAGGGCGGGTGACGAGTGGAGGCAGTGGCATGACATCGGGTCGGCATACAGAGTGTTCGCGGCGGCGGTGCTCCACCAGGGGCGGTGTCCGCCCGGTCACGGCTGGGCGGACCTTCGAGGAGTGGCTGGTGTGGGCGGTGCGGCGGGGGCCGGCCGCAGCCCTGGTCCTGGTCCTGGCCTGCGGGATGGCGGTGGTCGGTGTGGCATCGCCGGCGGCGGCCACGGCGAAGGCCACGGGGTCGCACACGGACGCGGGCGCGGACGCGTGGACCACGACCTGGGCCTCTCCCATGGACAGCCTCGCTTCCCAGCCCAACGGCGCGTGGACCGGTGAGGGGAGCGATCCCGACCTGGTTCCTGAGGCTGCCGGAGCTACGCATGTGAAGGTCACGGGGCAGCAGACGGTGCGGATGCCGGTGCATGCGAGTATCGGCGGGGGCCGGGCCCGGATCCGGCTGGACAACCGGACCAACACCGTGGCGGTGCACCTCGGGCATGCCACGATCGCCCCGCAGTCCTCGGGGGCCCAGGCAGCTACGGCGCCGGTAACGCTCACCTTCGGCGGAAAACAGGACGTCACCCTGGCGGCGGGGCAGGAACTGGCCAGTGATCCGGTGGACTTCCCCGTACGGGCGGACCAGACCCTACTGGTGAGCCTGTACCTGCCCGACCCGGTCACCTACCTGCCCTACCACCACTACACCCTCACCACCCTCTACAGCAGTGGCACGACGGAGGGAGCCATCGACGGTACCGACCGGGCTGGGGACACCGACGCCACGCATTTCACCCAGCGGAGCAGTGGCACCGGCTACGCGCCGCGGGTGTTGTTGTCGGGGCTGGAGGTGACGCCGTCGTCGGGCGGGGGCACGGTGGTGGCGCTCGGGGACTCGCAGACCGATGGCGGGCACACCGCGGCGGACGTGAATGCCCGGTGGCTGGATGTGTACGGGCGGGCCCTGCAAACGTCCGCACACCCGATGGGGGTAGCGAACGAGGGAATCTCCGGCAACCGGGTCCTCACCGACAACACAGCGTCCCAGCTGTCGATGCTGCACCGCTTCCAGCACGATGTGCTGGACGTGCCCGGCGTCCAGCAGGTGCTCTTCTACGGCGGCATCAACGACATCACCAAGTGCACCAGCAGCAGCACCGAGGCCCCCTGCCCCGGCCTGGAAGCACAGCTGGAAGCAGCGGTCACCACGATGGCGGCCAAGGCGCACGCGGCGGGACTGACGTTCACGGTGGCGACCCTGCCGGCCTTCGCCAACCACACCTCCACCAACAAGTACTGGGATCCCAGCGGCTGGCGAGAGAAGGTACGCCTGAAGTTCAACGCGTTCCTGCGCACCACGAGTGTCGCGGACGCGGTGGCCGACTTCGACACCGCCTCGTACGACCCCGCCACCCCCACCGCCCACACCCCCGACACGGCCACGGGGCTCCTGCCTGCCGGGCAGGACCGTGTCTACTCCCGTTACGTCGACCACAGTGACTGGTTGCACCTGAACGACGACGGCAACTGGGCCGTGGCCCAGAGTCTGCCCGCCACCGCCCAGACCACCCGGCACGACCCGGCCAAGAGCACTGCGGCCACCTACACCCAGACCAGCAGCGCCGACATCAACGGGGACGGCATCGGCGACATCCTGGCCGTCGACGAGAACACCCACGCCCTGTACTACTGGCCCGGGATGGCCGACTCCAACACCAGCAGCAACACGAGCGACGCCGACTACGCGGAGGATGTCCCCAGGGGGGATGGCACCTTCGGCGGCAAACAGAAAATCACCACCGGCTGGGGGTTCACGCAGACCAGTACGGCCGACCTTAACGGTGACGGTGTCCAGGACATTCTTGCTGTTGATGCTGACCATGTCCTGTGGTGGTGGCCCGGCACCGGCACCCTCCCCACCCGCAACACGAACAACACGGTCGTCTTCTCCAGCGCGTTCACTGCCAAGCAGGAGATCACCGGGAACTGGAGGTTCACGCAGACCAGTACGGCCGACCTTAACGGTGACGGTGTCCAGGACATTCTTGCTGTTGATGCTGACCATGTCCTGTGGTGGTGGCCCGGCACCGGCACCCTCCCCGCCCGCAACACGAACAACACGGTCGTCTTCTCCAGCGCGTTCACTGCCAAGCAGGAGATCACCGGGAACTGGAGGTTCACGCAGACCAGTACGGCCGACCTTAACGGTGACGGTGTCCAGGACATTCTTGCTGTTGATGCTGACCATGTCCTGTGGTGGTGGCCCGGCACCGGCACCCTCCCCGCCCGCAACACGAACAACACAGTCGTCTTCTCCAGCGCGTTCAGCACGAAACGGCAGCTCGCCACCGACTGGAGTTCCACCCAGACCACCCTCGGCCCCCTGCGTGGCACCACCCCCCAGGGACAACGCCTTCTGGCCCGCGACGCAAACGGCAACCTCAACCAGTGGACCCCCCTCCCCGCCACCGGCCAGAACACCCCCGGCCCCCAACGCCGCATCACCCCCCACTGGTAACCCCACACCCACACACCCAGCCGTACGCCGGAACGGCCCCCAAGAACCGAGAGCAGCGCCCGGGCCACACGGCCCGGGCGCTGCTCTGACATGAGACCGCGAAGCCCGGGGCACGCAACCCTGGCTGGGCTCCCCCCGCCACGCAGTGAAGAACTCCGCCGTCGCTCGCGCCGACGGCGGGATACGCAGCCCGAAATCCCCGCGATGCGCCTGCCGGTTGAACGGATCCACCGGCGAGGCGACGGTCACGCCGAACCGCTGGAGGACCTCGTACACGTACCCCAACGCTCCCCTCGACCACACACCGGAACACTGCGAGCCTATTGGTAACTCCGGCTATTGGAAGTTGCGGAATGGGTGCGGCGGCGACCCAGTTCGCCTAAAGGGTGTTGCAGAACGGATGAAAGATCTTCCGAGGCCACCTCGCGGCGGCTCCCAGACCGGTGGAAACGGGAGCAGAATCAGGCAGTTGACCTTGTCGCTGATGGCCGAATCCGAGCGTGATCGCCGTTCTGCAACACCCTTTAGGCAGTGTCTTCAAATGATCACCGCTGGTGGATCATGGTGTCGTGATACGTCGTCATGAACTGTCCGATGCTGAGTGGGAGTTCGTCCGGCCGCTGCTGCCCGAGTCGTTGCGGGGGCGTAAGCGGCTGGATGACCGCAGGGTCCTGAACGGGATCGTGTGGAAGTTCCGGACCGGGACGGCCTGGCGGGACGTGCCCGAGCGTTACGGGCCGTGGACCACGCTGCATAAGCGTTTTCGCAGGTGGGCGGCGGGCGGGACGTTCGACCGGATGCTGCGGGCTGCGCAGGCGAAGGCGGACGCGGCGGGCGACATCGAGTGGCTGGTGTCGGTCGATTCCACGGTCGTCCGGGCCCACCAGCATGCGGCCGGAGCTTGAAAAGGGGGCTCTGCGACCCGGCCCTTGGCCGTTCCCGAGGCGGGCTGACCAGCAAGATTCACCTGGCCTGTGACGGCAGGGGCCGTCCGCTCGGCTTCGTCGTCACCGGTGGCAACATCAACGACTGCACCCGGTTCACCGCCGTGATGGAAGCGGTCCGGGTGCCCCGGATCGGACCGGGGCGGCCCCGCACCCGGCCCGATCACGTCCTGGGCGACAAGGGCTACAGCTCGAAGGTGATCCGCACCTGGCTCCGCCGCAAGGGCATACCGCACACGATTCCCGAGCGGGCCGACCAGGTCGGCAACCGGGCCCGGCGAGGCAGCCGTGGAGGCCGCCCGCCGGGCTTCGACCGTGAGGTCTACAAGCACCGCAACGTCGTGGAACGGTGCTTCAACCGCCTCAAGCAGTGGCGCGGTATCGCCACCCGCTACGACAAGACCGCCCGGTCCTACGAAGCAGCCGTCACCTTGGCATCGCTCCTGATGTGGGCGTGACATTTGACGACAGAACCTAACGAGGCGAAGGACGGCCCACCTCCATGAGGGGTGGAGGTGGGCCCCGGCTGGCGCACTGCCTCTACGTCAACCGGTTGCTTGGCACCAAGCGCACGACCGGGCAAGAAGCGTCGGCACCAAGCGTGAGCGGCGGGTGCCCGCGTGCCGCTTGGGTTGCGGTTCCGCTGCTCTGCCCATAAATCTATGGGTTGTTGCCGCCGTCCATGGAGAGGCATTCGCCTCTCATTGCCGAGCCTTTCGACCCTGCGTCCGACCGCGCGAGACCGACAATGCGCCAACTCGGGTGTCTAGGCGCGCGTGTTGAGGACCGGCCGCTGCAGCGAGCGGGCCTTCGCGCGCCTGCTGGGCAGGCAGAATCCCTCCGGAATTCCCCTTCGGAAAATGACCTGATCCTTAGCCCCTGTCACAAAGCGACGAAGGCCCCTGGCACTCGGTACAGCCAGCTAACGATCATGAAAGACGCTCGGCGGCACCGCTCGCTCGTCCGCGCTTCCCCACGAGTCCGCGCGGCGCGCCGTACTGACGGATTCACAGCAAGACGGCACACCGGAGAGGACTGTTCAGTGACCGAGGCAGCGATACATCCCGAAGGAACCACGCGTCGGCCGGTGTCGGCCGAAGGCCCCGCTCCCGGCAAGCCGCGTCCGAACTGGATCTTCTGGGTCACCACCACCGACCACAAACAGATCGGGACCCTGTATCTGGTCACCTCGTTCGCGTTCTTTCTGATCGGTGGTCTGCTCGCTCTGCTGATGCGGGCCGAACTCGCCCGCCCGGGCAGCCAGATCCTCTCTAACGAGCAGTTCAATCAGGCATTCACGATGCACGGCTCGATCATGCTGCTGCTGTTCGCCATGCCCTTGTTCACCGGCTTCGCCAACTGGATCATGCCGCTCCAGATCGGGGCGCCGGACGTCGCCTTCCCCCGGTTGAACATGTTGGCCTACTGGCTCTTTCTGTTCGGCTCGCTGATCGCCGCCGCAGGCTTCCTCACCCCGCAAGGCGCCGCTGATTTCGGCTGGTTCGCCTACGCGCCGCTGTCGGACGCCGTGCATTCCCCGGGTATCGGGGGTGACATGTGGATCATGGGCGTGGCCCTGTCCGGCTTCGGTTCGATCGCCGGTGCGGTTAACTTCATCACCACGATCGTCTGCATGCGCGCGCCGGGCATGACGATGTTCCGGATGCCGATCTTCACCTGGAACGTGCTCTTGACCGCCCTGCTGATCCTGATCGTCTTCCCCGTGTTGGCAGCGGCCCTGTTCGCTTTGGAGTGCGACCGCAAGTTCGGCTCCCACGTCTTCGACCCCGCCAACGGCGGTCCTCTGCTCTGGCAGCATCTGTTCTGGTTCTTCGGTCACCCCGAGGTCTACATCCTCGCTCTGCCCTTCTTCGGTGTCGTCTCGGAAGTCATCCCCGTCTTCTCCCGCAAGCCGATCTTCGGGTATGCCGGACTGATCGCCGCGACCATGGCGATCGCCGGTCTCTCCGTGACGGTGTGGGCCCACCACATGTACGTGACCGGTGGGGTGCTGCTTCCGTTCTTCGCCTTCATGACGTTCCTCATCGCGGTGCCGACCGGAGTCAAGTTCTTCAACTGGATCGGCACGATGTGGAAGGGATCGCTCTCCTTCGAGACACCGATGCTCTGGTCCATCGGTTTCCTCGTCACGTTCCTCTTCGGCGGACTGACGGGAGTTCTGCTGGCGGCTCCCCCGCTCGACTTCCACGTCTCCGACTCGTATTTCGTGGTCGCGCACTTCCACTACACCCTCTTCGGCACGGTCGTCTACGCGATGTTCGCCGGTTTCCATTTCTGGTGGCCCAAATTCACGGGCAAGATGCTCGACGAACGCCTCGGGAAGATCACCTTCTGGACACTCACCGTCGGCTTCAACCTCACGTTCCTCGTCCAGCACTGGCTCGGTGCCGCCGGAATGCCGCGCCGCTACGCCGACTACCTGGCCAGCGACGGTTTCACCACGCTCAACACCCTGTCCTCCATAGGCTCGTTCCTGCTCGGCCTGTCGTTTCTGCCGTTCTTCTACAACATCTGGAAGACCGCCAAATACGGCAAGCGCATCGACGTGGACGACCCATGGGGTTACGGCCGGTCCCTGGAATGGGCCACTTCCTGCCCCCCGCCGCGGCACAACTTCACGAGCTTGCCTCGCATCCGCTCCGAGTCCCCCGCGTTCGACCTGCACCACCCGCAGGCCGCGGCACGCGACATCGCGAAGCGGGCCGCCACCTCACCCGCTCGCTGAACCAGGACCGGAGGTTCACGCGACATGAACGCGGCCGTAGACGTCCTGGCAGTGGCCGTGGTGACCATAGCGGGGAGCGTGTGGTGGCTGACGGCCCTCGTCGACCTGCGGGCGAAGGGGGACCGCCCCGCCTCCCGCCGCGCGACAGCCGTCTCCTGCCTCACCGGCTGGGGTTGCGCGCTGGTGACGGTCGCCGCGTACCTGGCCGACGCCCGGCCTTGGCCGCTCACCATCCTGGCCCTCGCAGGGGCCGCGACCACGGTGCCGCTGCGGGTTCGGGCGCTACGCCTTCAAGCGCGCGAGCAGCAGGAGGCATCCCAGCACTGGGCCGTGCTGCGGCCCGGTGCCGCACGCGCCTTCCCTGACCGCCGGCCTCACATCACGTTCGCTCTGTGGGCGACCACCGGACTCGCCTTGGCCTGCGCGTCCGGTGCTCTTCTGGTCCTGGGTATCCCCTCGCCGCATCGGCCGTGGCTCACGGTCCTCGTTCCCCTCGCCATCACCGCCCCCTTTCTGACAGTGGGCGGTGTCCGCGCCCACCAGGCGCGACGACAGGAAGTGCCGGTCACGTCCGGGACCACACCGCGGTAGGTGTCGGGCCGCCGCCCATCCCGCGGGCACGGTCGGCGGTCATGCCGCGGCCAGGCCAGGCCGGGGCGTGACCTGGACCGTCCGCAGACGGCTGAGGGCATACCCGCCCGCGGCCGTGGCCACCATGGTTGGCAGCATGAATCCGATGGAGTATGAGTGCTTGGCGCTGTAGATGGCATCACCAGGAGCGGTACGAAGCTCCCAGGCTACCGACCGCCCCGATGATGCCGGCGACGCTGCCTACTTGGTGTTGCGGGGCGACCAGCGCGAACACCGAGCCGCTGGAGGTGCCCAGTCCTGCCGCCATCGCCAGGAGGCACGCAGCACCGCCCCAGTTCAGCCGCGGGTCGAAGGCCCGCACCACGGCGCAGACGCCGGTCAGGCCCAGCGCCCAGCCCGTCACCGTGGCCGGGTGGACGCGATCGGAGGGCCATCCGCCGACGGGCCGAAAGACCACCGTGCCCAGCGCGAACCCAGCGGCTTTGGTGCCTGCTGTGGTCGAGCCCAGCGCGTACCAGGTCTTGAGGTAGGTCGGAAGGTACACGCCGAAGGATCGGCCAGCCGGGACAGCAGTGAGCTCGTCGGCACGTGCCGGGACCGGTGGTCGCGCAACAGCAGCCAGGTGAGGGCGGCGTAGATCGCGAGCGCGATGGACAGTACGACGAACGGGCGGTGCGCACCGCTGTCGTGCATGCGCGGCGTGAGGTAGCCGGACAGGGCGACGCCGACCATGCCCCTGCCGAACACACCGAGCGCCGTCCCACGGGCTCCGGGCGGGAACCAGGAGTTGGAGCGGGATACCGATGGCGAACGTGGTGCCCCAGGCCGAGTACGAAACCGGTGGCAAGCAGGAAGCCGTACGAGTCGAGAGCCGGGATCAGCAGCAGCACCGGGACGATGGTCAGTGCGGCCGGCAGCGGGATCATCGCGCGGGCGCCGAACCGGTCAGTGAGGGCGCCGACCACGACGCGGCCGAGCAAGCCGACCAGGACCGGCACCGCCACCATGAGGGACTGCTGGAAGGAGCTGAGACGCAGGTCGTTCACGATGCCTACGGCGAGGGGGCGATCAGGTTCGACGCCCAGAAGGGGAGCGAGAAGCCGACCGTGGCGAACGGCGAGGTTGATCCACTTCTCGGCCGGCCGCGGCCGGCTTGCAGACGTCGCAACCGTCGGCGGCGCCCACGAGGCCTCGCGGCTCGGCGGCGCGGACGCCTACCGGGTGCGGATGGTGACGCGCTGCTGGGCATGGTGCAGACCGAGGTGGCGATGGCCGACAGCGTGAAGCTCGACGCCGACGTACGTCATGCGGCGTGGGAACAGCAGCTCACCGCCGCCGGCGCTGGGCTCGACGATCCGGTCAAGCGGCTGGAGTTCATCCGCTGGCAGGTGCTGCGGGCCGGAACCCCGTTGCGGCTGATGGCGCAGAACCAGGAGGTCGGGCCGATTCCGCTGGCCGCCGCGCACACGGTGACGGGGCTGCTCGGGGTGATCGCCGCGAGCCAGGACGCCGTCGCCACCGGGGACGTGGAGACCCTCGCCGCGCAGGCCGAGCAGCTCCACGCTGCCCGGGAGGCGCTGGTGACGGCGATCGGGAACACTGACATCCTGCTGCACATGCTCAAGTCGGTCGGCCCGTAGGAGTGTTGATGGTCAAGGCACCCGCCCCCGGCGGTGTGCAGCAGATCAGCGTACGGAAGCTGGATGAAGCTGCGGCGAAGAAGACACACAAAGCCCAGCGTCGGGCCGAGAACGAACGTAACCGGGCGGCGAAGCTCGCCCGACAGGCCCGGCTCGCGCTGCCGCCCGGGGAACGGTTGGCCGCCGCGACGGCCGGGATCGACGCGAAGTGGGCGATACCGAAGGCGACGGTCGACGCCGAGGAGGTTAAGGCCGCGCAGCGGGCGGCGATGACCCGCATCGAGGTCGTCCGGGAGATCACCGTGGAGGTGCCGGCTCCGCCGCTGCCCGCTGGTTCATACACCGAGTGCGAGGTGTGCGTCGGGCGTGGGATGCGGGACCGCCACGGGCAGGTCCCGGCGGCCGCCGAGCGCCTGGCCCTCATCGACGCGGCCGGGATCGAGGTCGCGGTGATCGAGACCTGCCCCACCCATGTCCCCTATGTGGAGGCGACCGCACGGCGCCGCGGCTTCACCGCCCGCAAGCCCGCTGCCGGGTAGGCGCTGGCGGCGATGCTTCCTGGTTTCAGCGGCGTTCGACGCTGAAACCAGCGTCGTGGAGGGCGGCGGTCCACACATCAGGTCGAACCACTTGTCGCCGTCGGGCAGCATCTGCCGGATCTGCTGCATGCGGGCGTCCCAGTCGTGCCCCGTCTGGCCGCGGCTGCCCTCGCAGCCGGTGCAGCCGTCCTCGCCGTGGATGTGTCCGGCCATCCACGCGTTCACGGCCACGTTGATGATGACGGAGTACAGGTCTCCGCCGGTCTCGGTCAGCGAGTCGGGGACGCCGGCGAGGATGAGGCCGCGTTCGGGGTTTTTCAGCGGCGGCAGCGGCGCCTGGCCGAGGTGGCCGGTGTCCTGGTCGGCGTGGGCTTTGTACTGGGCGGCGATGGTGTCGGCCAGGGCCTCGGCGTCGAAGTACCGCCAAGTGGAGCGGGGTTGGATGTCCAGGCGCTCGGCGACGGTGGTCATGTTGGTCTCGATGGTGTCGGCCACGGTGCCGGGGCGGACGGTGACACCGCGCCGGGCGAGCGCGGCGAGGGTGTCGGCGACGGCGGTCTTGAACGGCTTGGTGTTCCTCACCCGCGCAGTCCAGGGCGGGTGAGGGCCGGGACGTCCTATGCTCCAACAGCCCTCGTGGAGTGGGTGTTTCCGACGGCCCCGGCTGGTGCACACGGGGTGGAAATGCACAGGAGCCGGGGCCGGACGGTGCAACGACTCGGCGCGGGCTACGACACGGGGCCGCCCACCCCGGGGCGCTCGAAGACGGCCAGGAGCCGCTCGCGCTGCCCGGCGGACAGCCCACGCACCCGGCGCCGCTCGGAGATTCCGAGGGACTCCAGCAGCTGAACTGATCGCGCGGTGCCGATGCCCGGCATCGACTCCAGGACACGGTGCAGGCGCATCTTCCCGGCGACGTCGTCCTCGCGTTCCAGAACCTCCCGCAGCGGGATACGGCCCTCCTTGAGGCCGGTGCGGATCTCGGCGCGTTCGCGGCGTACGACGAGGGCCTTGTCGAGTGCGGCCTGACGCTGGGCCTTGGTCAGATTCGGAAGGGGTGTCACAGAGCGGCCCTTTCCTCTATTTAAGTGGCCCATCATGCTCTCTTTCCCGTTGGCGGCTCTACCGGAGACGATTGTCCGCCTCCTTCAAAGCCGTCAGGAAGGGCCGAAGTGCCTCTTTCGTGCCGTCGTGCGGTGCGGCCGTATTTGGCGGAATGCCATGGGGTGACGGGTTTCTCACGTGCCAGGCCCGTCCACCGCTGTGGGGTGTTACCAGCCGGTGGTGGTGCGGCGGCGGGGTCCGGGGGTGGTTTGGGTGGGGTCGGTGGTCTGGGTGGTTGTGGTGGGGCGGGTGGTGGTGGGGGTCCATTGGTAGAGGCTGCCGTCACTGTCGCGGGCGATGAGGCGTTCGCCGCGGGGGTCGGGGTCGCGCAGGAGGCCGGGGACGGTCTGGGTGTAGTGCCAGGTGGTGGCGAGTTGTTGCTTGATTCCGAAGGCGCTCCTGAAGGAGGCGGTTGGGGTGTGGGGCAGGCCGGTGCCGGTGCCGGGCCACCACCACAGGGTCTGCTGGCCGTCGACGGCGACGAGGTCGGTGATGTGGTCGCCGTTGAGGTCGCTGGCGCTGGTCTGGGTGAAGGCCCAGCCGCCGGTGATCCGTTGTTTGGGAGCGAACGCGCTGGTGAACAGGACGGCCTTGCGGTGGTGTTGGTGGTTGCGGGTGTGGAGGGTGCCGGTGCCGGGCCACCACCACAGCACGTGGTCGGTGTCGACGGCGACGAGGTCTGGGATGTGGTCGCCGTCGAGGTCGGTGACGAGGGTCTGGGTGAAGTTCCAGTTGGCGGTGATCTGCTGTTTGGCGCCGTAGCCGCCGTGGACGGCGCCGGGCCACCAGCACAGGGTGTGGTCGGTGTCGGTGGCGACGAGGTCGGTGATGCCGTCGCCGTCGAGGTCGCCGGCGAGGGTCTGGGTGTAGGTCCAGCCGCCGGTGATCTTGGTGCGGGCGGCAAAGGTGCCGTCTCCGCGTGAGGCGCCGCTGCTGGTGGTGTTGATGTCTGGCTGGCCCGCCCACTGGTAGAGCGTGTGGGAGGTGTGGTCCACGGCGATCAGTTCCGCGATGCCGTCGTTGTCGGTGTCGGCGATGTTGGTCTGCGTGAAGCGGGCCGCGGCCTGGGGGGGCGGGAGAGGGGGTGAGTGCCTGAGCGAGGGCCCAGTTGCCGTTGTCATTCAGGTGCAGGCGGTCATCGGTCCGGTCGTAGTAGCCGGCATACAGGCGGTCCTGCCCGGCCGGCAGTGGCGCGGTGGCGTCGGCGGGGTGCGCGGCGGGGGGTGGCGGGGTCGTAGGAGGTCTGGTCGAAGTCGACGACCCGGTCCACCGCCTGGGTGGTGCGCAGGAAGGCGTTGAACTGCCTGCGGGTGGTTTCCCGGCTGCTGGTGAAGCGCTGGTAGCCGTGAAACGGCGGCAGTGTGACCGCGGTGAAGGTCAGCCCCGCCTCATGTGCCTGCCCGGCCAGGGTGGTGACCGCCTTTTCCAGGGCTGTGGCGGTGGCGTCGGACAGGGTGATGTCGTTGATCCCGCCGTAGAAGATCACCTCTTTCACGCCGGGCACATCCAGCACATCGTGCCGGAACCGGTGCAGCATCGACGCCCCGGAACCGTCCTTCAACACCTGGTTCGCGGAGATGCCCGCGTTGGCCACGCCCCTCGGGTGCGAGGAGGCCTGCAGAGCACGCCCGTACACATCCAGCCACCGGTGATTGCCGTCCAGATCGGTGTGCCCGCCATCGGTCTGTGAATCCCCGATCGCCACGACCGTCCCCCCACTGCCCGCGGCCGGCGTCACCTCCACCCCCGACACCAACACCCGCGGACCGTACTTGTCATCTTGCGTCCTCCGGAACAGGTTGTCCGGGGAATTCTCAGTGTCGGCGGCGATGGATTCAGAGCGGTCGGTGTGATCCGTCTTGGGTGTGCTGTAGAGGGTGGTGAGGGTGTAGCTGTGGTAGGGGACGGTGGTGACCGGGTCGGGCAGGTAGATACTCACCAAGAGCACCTCGTCCGCCGTCACGGTGAAGTCGGGGGGATCACTGGCCAGTTCACCGCCAGCGGCGATCGTCACATCCTGACGTCCGCCGAAGGTCAGCGACACCGGGTGTTCCGCCGCCGCCGAGGCGGTCTTCTGGTGGGCGAGGGTGGCATGCCCGATCCGGATCGCCGTCCCGTTGCCCGTGTTGTCCAGCCGGATCCGCGCCCGCGACCCGCCGATACTCGCGTGTACCGGCATCCGCAGCGTCTGCCCCCACCCGTAATCGACAGCTTGCTGGGGGCTTTGTCGGCGGTGGTGAGGTCTTTGACGTGGTCCATGGGGGCGGCCCAGGTGGTGGTCCAGTCCCCGGCGTCGGCCGCCTGCGACCAACTGCGGCCCCCGCTGCCGTTGTTGTGGGTGGAGTGTCCGGTGGCGGACACGGCGGTGAGCAGGGCCAGCGCCACAGCCCGCCGCAGGCCCCGCGCACCAGATGCCGGACGGACCCGGAACCAGGCCCGGGGGCATCGCTGGTGGCGCCCGCGGTGGCGTGCGGGGCGCCGGGCCGGTGGTCCGTGCCGCGGGAGCCGGACGCGGGCAGCCGGGGATGGTGTCGGGTGGGACGGGATATCACAGCCTGTCTCCGAGTCGTCGGTTCCCCGCCCCTGGCGGGGCAGGTGAGGGCACGTCAACACCATGCGAAACCAGCCGGGTTGGCCCCACTGTGCCGCACGCGGTGCCCGGGCATGTAGCCAACGGGAATACAAGCCACTTATGCGATGATGATGTTGATTACGCCTCATAACGATGAATGAGGAATAGAACGGACATATAGGTGGCTATGCGGGCTCGGGCCCGTCCAGCCGGAACACACACCCACAAGGACCCCACAGCTGTCATGACGCTCATACACACCCCCCGCCAGCCCGCACCCCCCACCCCTGCCCCGGTATCGGAGGGGCACGGGCAGCGCTCCCGCCGGCCGCGCCGGGGCCTGCTGGCCGCCGCCATCACCCTCGCCGTATCCACCGGCATCACCACCCCCCCTCGCCACCACCCCCACCCCCACGACCACCGCGACCACTGCGGCCACCACCCCCTCGGCCAGCGCATCCCCCTCTGCCCACACTCCGGCATCACCGGACACCTCCGCCACCAGCGCCCCTTCCGCTTCCCCGGCCCACTCCGCCCCGGCCCGGCACACCGCCCCGCGCGCGGACGGCGGCCAGGTCCTCAGCATCGGCACCGACCCCAATCCGGACTTCGACCCGCCCGCCTCTGTCCGCTCAGGCGTCACCACCCTCGGCGGCCAGCAACGACCGACTGTGATCAAGGACGGGGGCCGGGTCGTCCAGTGGACCGACGGCAAGGAGAGGACGCTGCCGCAGGAGACCCGGTCCGGTGTCGACGCCGTCGCCGACGCCCTGGACTACACACTGGGCCTCAAGGACGGGCGGGTCATCGAATGGAATATTGGCAACAAGCCGGTGATGCAGCCGGTGCCGGAGGAAGTCCAGTCCGGCGTCACCACGATCTGGGCCCTGAACAGCGACCGGTACGCGGTCAAGGACGGAACGCTCCTGACCTGGGGCGATGACGGGAAGGTGACCCCGGTCGACGGCGCCCCCAAGGACCTGGTGGCCCTCACCAACCCCTACATGGGACTCACCCGGCACGGCGAGGTCGTCATGTGGGGGCCCTACAAGAAGTACGCCGCGGAGATTCCCGAGGAAGCCCGCTCCGGCGTTATGAAGTTCGCAGCGGCCGAGGCGGAAACGGTGGACCCGACAGACCCGTACACCCCGGTGTATGGGGTGGCGTTGAAGAAGAACGGTGACCTGATCACCTGGGGCACCCTCGACGACAGCAGCGGCATGAACCGGCCCAAGCCTGACAACGTCGACCACCACATCCGCGACATTGCCGCAAATGGCAACAGCATCGCAGCGGTCACCGAGGAAGGCGCCGTCACAGTCTGGGGCGACCCCGGCTTCGTGTGGGCGGGCGGCGACGCTCCCACCTCCGGCATCACCCAGGTCTGCTTCGGCAACGGTTTCTTCCTGGCATTGAAGGGCGGGCCCGGCCCGCACGACCCCACCGACGACGACACGCCCACACCGGCCCCGGACCCTACCCAGACCACCACCCCCGCACCGGACCCCACCCAGACCACCACCCCCGCACCCAGCCCCACCAGCAGCGGTTCCGGGAGCAGCGGCGGCGGTGACGGGGGCGGCGATTCCAGCAGCAGCGGTTCCGGACACATGCAAAACGCCGGCGACGCCCGCCCCTCGGGAAGCATGGCCCACACCGGCACCGGCATGACCTGGCCCCTGGCCGGCGCCGGCGCGCTGCTGATTGCCGCCGGTACCGTCGTCGCCCTCGCCGCACGCCGCCGCCGACACCCCTGAACCACACAGACAAACCACTACAACACGCAGCGGGGAGGGGCAGAAACCCCAGACCGCACAGCCTTCCTGCCCCAAAGCAGACCCCCGGGGCGGGAAGGCCGAGGCACCCGCCCGCCCACACGGCACAATCGAAAAAATGCGCTCACGCAACTCCGACACCATCCGCGGCCGCAGCGCTGGAGCCAGACCTTCCAGTTCGCTGCAGAACCGGGCCACATCAGCCCTCAGAAAGCCGCTCCTCGGATCACTCGCACTCATACAGGCAAGGAATCGTTCCAGGTCGAGTTAGACCGTGTACTACGTGGTGAGGCGGACGAGTCGTTTGTAGCAGCAGATGGCGGCTGCCAGTCCGAGAAAGACCAGGGAATTACGGGGATCGCGTTCGTAGCGAGGGCTCAGGCGTCGGTAGCCGGACAGCCAGGACATCGTCCGCTCGATGACCCAGCGGCGGCGGCCCAATCGTTCGCTGGACTCGATGCCTTTGCGCGCGATCCGTACTCCGATCCGTTTGCCACGTAACCATTTCCGCAGGTCGGCGTGGTCTTAGGCTTTGTCTGCGTGGAGGCGCTGGGGCTTGAGGTACCGGCCGCGGTGGGGGTCATGTCTCGTTTGGTGACCCTCGACCATGGGCTTCAGCCCTTCGCTGTCGTGGGTGTTGCCGGCCGATACGCCGACGAGGAGGGGCAGTCCGTTCGCGTCCGACAGGACGTGCATCTTGGAACCCGGCTTGCCCCGGTCCACGGGGCTCGGACCTGTGCGTTCGCCCCCTTTTTAGCCCTCACGTGGGCGGTGTCCAGGACGACGCGGGTGACGTCGATGAGGCCGGCGTCGTCGAGTCGGCGCAGCACGGCTTCGTGCAGCCGCCCCCAGACTCCGGCTCTCGACCAGATCAGGAACCGGCGGTGGGCGGTCGACTTCGATATGGCGAAGCAAGGCGGTAGTTGGCGCCAGGCGCAGCCGCTGACCAGTACGTAGATGATGGCCGTGCCAGCTGCGATCTGCTGGAGTTGTGACCGGTCAAGCGCATCAAGCAGGATGGCGTCCCGCAGGGCAGCCCGCGAAGGTCAAGACACACGACTTCCCCGGCCAGGCCGAGAAGCGATCGGATCCGTCACGGCCTGCGCTGGTCACGACGGCACCGCCTGCAACAAGCCGTCGCACGCATCTGCCACCGCAAACGCAACCGGCTCCGGCACGCCGGCCGACCGCCACCTGCCCCAACGGGCCGACGAACTACAGCGAACACGCTGATCTACAACCGAAGGGTCAGACACCGACGATGAACTGAATAAAGATGATCTTTACGAGGACAGTCAGTGCAAACAGTGTGGCGTAGCCGGTGTTGATCCGGCTATCCCGCACTCGGCTGTTCGCGTAGGCCGTAATCGCCGGATTTCCGACGTAGCCGGACAGCAGGCCCATCGTGCGCTCGCGGCTCATCCCGAGCACCTTGCAGGTGAGCACGCACAGCGTGTAGCTGAGCAGCGCTCCGCCGAGCAGGACCAGGAGCAGCTTGAGGCCGAAGACCGAGAAGGCGTTGCTGCGGAAGGCATAGCCCGAGGTCAGGCCGACGACGCCAAGGAAGAGCATCAGACCGAATTGTCGGATGGCCAGGTTCGCGCGGGTCGGCAGCGTCCAGACCAGTCGTCCGGTGCGCCGACGCCAGCCCAGGATCATTCCCATCACCAGAGGGCCTGCGGCGGTGCCGAGCGCGAGACTGGTCGAGCCCAGATGCAAGGTCGGGATGCCGATCAGGAAGCCGAGTGTCAGGCCCAGCCCGAGCGCGACCATCGACACTTCGTTCACCTTGGCCTCCTCGTCGCCGAGGTAGGCAGTGATCTCCATCGCCTTCTCCCGTGGGGCGACCACGCGCAGCTTGTCGTCCAACTGCACCACCATGTCTGCGTGGGCAAGGAGGTCGAGGTCACCGCGGCGCACCCGGCTCACCTTGCCGTCGAAGCGTTTTTCCAGGCCGAGTTCGGCGATGGTGCGGCCGGCCAGGCCGGGATTGGTGAGCGTGGACCGTCGATAGTCCACGACGCTGCGGTCATCCAACAGGTGGGTGTCGGAGAGGCGACCGAATGCGGTCACCCCGGCGGCCACCGCGTCGTCTCCGCCGACCAGCACAAGGCGGTCGCCCGCGGTGACCTGCTCGATCCGGTGCACCACATGGACGCCGGTGCCGTCGCCCGGTTCGCACACGCTGACCAGCAGACGTCCGTCCGCGATCTCGGGGACGTCGTTGAGACGCATTGCGTGGGTCACCTCGACGGTGCGAGTGATCAACCTGTCGGGCAGTGCTGCGGCCCGGTCGCGCTTGGCGATCCACTTCTTGCGGGAGGTGAGGAAGGCCAGGAAGACGATGGTCACCACGACTGCCATCGGATAGCCGATCGCGTAACCGACGGCCGGGTCGGGCGAGCCGCCGGTGGCTGCGGTGGCCGCGGCCAGGCCCGGTGTGGTGGTGCCGATCCCCGCGTAGCCGCCGGCCAGGTAGCCGCCGCCGAGACCGAAGGCCGAGGAGCCCGCCCAGGCGACGGCCAGCGCCACGATGCCCAGGCAGACGATCGAGCCGAGCATCACCGGAAGCTGGCGACCGACATCGCGGAAGAAGGCGGGGCCGGCCTCGAGGCCCACCGTGTAGGCCCAGACGGCCAGGCCGATCGCGGAGACCGCCGCGGCCTGGGCCAAGCCGATGTCCGGGTCGAGCGCGCCCACCGCGAGGCCGGCGAAGAGGGCTCCGGCGCCGCCGAGCTTGACCGGACCGAACGGCACCATGCCGAGCAGGGCGCCCAGCGTGATGACGCCGAAGAGGGTCAGATACGGGTTGTCCGCGAGAAACTTGACCATGTCGCTCAGACCGCCTTCGGTCCCTGGTCGGTCAGGACATTGTCGCTGGCCCGGCCGGCCAGGTAGTCCTCGACGTTGTGGAGGGTAGTGTCGATGATGGTGTTGACCGCGTCGCTGGTGAAGTACGCCTGGTGCGAGGTGACCAGCACATTGCTGAAGGTCATCAGACGGGCCAGCACATCGTCGGTCATCACGTCCAGGGACCGGTCAGTGAAGAAGACCCCTTCCTCCTCCTCGTAGACGTCCAGGCCGACCCCGGAGAGCTTTCCGGCCCGCAAGGCCTCGACCAGGGCGGTGGTGTCGACCAGGCCCCCGCGGCTGGAGTTGATCAGGATCGCGTCTCGCTTCATCCACGTCAGGGCGTCCTCACCGATGAGGTGGCGGGTGGACGGCAGTAGGGGTATGTGCAGACTGACCAGGTCGCTCTGGGCGAGCAGCATGGGCAGTTCGGTGTAGGTCATGCCGAGGTCGGTGCAGGCGGGGTTGTGGGCGATGTCCCAACCCAGGATGCGGGCGCCGAAACCGGCCGCGATCCGGGCGAAACACTCGCCGATCTTGCCGGTGCCGACGACGCCGACGGTCATGCCGTGGATGTCGCGGCCCATCAGTCCGTCAAGACGGAAATCGAAGTCGCGGGTGCGGGTGGCGGCGCGCACGATGCGCCGGTTGACCGCGGTGGCGAGCGTCCAGGCGAACTCCGCGACCGAGTACGGCGAGTAGTACGAAACCCGGGCCACGGTCAGACCCAGCCGGTTCGCCTCGTCGAGGTCGATGTTGTTGAAACCCGTCGACCGCTGGGCGATCATGCGTGTTCCGCCCGCGGCGAGGGTGCGCAGGCAGAGCGCGGTCAGCCGGGCATTCACGCTCGGGCTGATCACCTCGTAGCCCGCGGCCAGCGCTGCTGTCTCCTCGTTGAGAAAGACATCGAGCATGGTGAGTTCATGTCGCTCACCGAATGCCCGGTCCATCAGCAGGCGTTCGTCTGTCTGGACACCGAAGGCGATGACTTTCATGAACTGCTCCTCGAGGAACACGACCGCACTCCTTGTGAATGTGTTCACAAAACTATCTCTGCGGTGCGGCCTCGGCGTTCGGCGTAAGTCTGTGAGCCAGAGGTCCAAGGACCCAGAGATTCATGGACCAATGGATCGCCTTCGGTCGCCGCTACCCCTCCGAGGACAGCATGGACAAGATCTACAACGACGACGAACTTCCCGCCGCTACACCATCACAGGGGACATGACCCCGGTGACGACATCGACCAAGTGAACGGTTTCGCCGACGGTGACCATCTGCGTGTCGGGCACCGCGCTTTGGGCCAGGAATCGCAGGTGGAACGCTTCCTCGCTTGCGGCTGTAATCCGCCCGGGGCTGTGCCGCGTGGTCCGGGCCTTCCCCGGCAGGCCCGCGGCCCAGTGGGCTGGGTCCCGAACGTCGACGCCACGTGCGTACGCGCCGACATGAAGGAGACCGTGCCGCCGAGCATGTGGCGCTCGGCGGTGCCGTCATCGGCCACCGTCAGCAGCACCCGCGCGTACCCGTAGAGCCAGCCCGACAGCGTCAGCAGGATCTTCCCGCCCGGCCGGGTCTGCGCGAGCAGGGCCGGGGCACCGCGCGGAACGACCTGGTCGATCGGAGCCGGTGCGTCGTCCGGGACGACGTCGGGCTCGGGGAAGGCCCGGCGGGACAGTTCGCGCACCGCGGCGGTCTGCCACTCCACGGCCTCCGCGATGGCCGGGTCCGCCAGGGACGGCCGGGCGGCTTGGCGGTGCGCCTTGATCGCGCGGCGGTAACCGTCCGGCGAGGTGCCGCGCTCCACCGGCGCGGCGGGCGCGGTCGGCTGCGAGGCCGGGACGGGGGCCGCCGTGGCGGGGCTGGTCTTCGTGGGCGCGGGCGCCAGGGCGTGGACGGCGTGGACGTGTGCGTTGGGCACCGTGTCGTTGGCCGCCGCGATCAGCTTCGGCACACTCCAGCGCAGCTTCGTGCCGACGGCCAGAGCGTCGGGGACGACGCCCAGGCGGCCGGTGTCCGCGTCGAACTTCACGGCCTGGACCCGCCCGGTGAGCTCGGGCACGGCCGCGGCGAGGATGGCGTCGAACTGGGCGAGGACGCTGCCGCCGGCCGCCGGGGCGACCACGCCGCGCTCGGTCATCATCATGCCAATTGCCGCGCCGAGCCCGAGCGGCGCGCGCCCGTCACGGTGCACGACCGTGCCGGTACGCCGCTTCGGCTTCTTGGTGGTGGCGCCGTTCTTCTTCGTGGCCTCCCGGGCCCAGGGCCTGCCGCGCGAGGTCGACGCCGCTCAGCTCGGTCATGCGATCAGAGGACGGACGCGGTGCGGAACCAGGCCAACACCTGCGCGAGCCTCAACTAGGACGGCGACGGTGTCTGCGCCAGGTCACGGCGATGGCCATGACGGCCGCGCCGACGATCGCGGCGAAGGTCAGCACGACCCACAGAGGGGCGTCCGCTCTCCACCACCAGATGGTTACCCGCACCGTTTCAGTGTTGACACATATGAACCAGATCATGGCGATGAGCAGCGCGGCTGCCAGGGCACCGGATGCGACATCTCGCGTTTTTCGCTGCCGGAACTTCCCGAATTCTTTCACTATGCAGCCTTTCATCTCGACATCCACCCGATGATATGACCGTCATTCCGGGGCATCGCACGCCGAAAGCCGCACCACCACAGGACCAAAGTCCGTAACTGTTGCGCCGCACGGTGCGGGGACAATCGGCTCGCCCCCCACACACCGGTGACACAAGGCCCAGTGATCCGGGACCTTTCCCGACGGTCCCGCGGGCGGTGATCGTGCATATCTGGAGCATGAAGCTCCTGTCCACCCGTCGCCTCGGCTTCCGTACCGGCACCCTCGCGACCGTCGTGAACTGCTACGCCTTCCTCGTGGTACTGGCCGCCGCGGGTGTCTTCCCGCAAGCACAGACCACACCCGCTCCAGCGGTCGCCCGTATCGGCACCACCGCGGCCATGGTGTGTACGGTCGTGGACGCCCAGGTGCACGGCAGCTCCTGGACCCTGTCCCGCGGCACCGCGAGATCGTTCGCCGAGAGCCTGCCCGCCGGATCACGGCTGCGACGGGCCGCCGTCTTCCTGAAAGACGCTCAGGACGAGCGACAGGCACGCGCGTACGGTGCCGCTTTCCTGCGGGCCTGTACGGCCGCGGGCTGGCCCAGACCCACGATGGAGTAGCGCCTACGACCGACGCGCAAGCGTCGCCGGGCTGCACGAGGTTCTCACCCGGCCGGGGTCACTGCGCGGTGAGTCCCAGTTCATGGGCGAGGATCGCCGCCTGGGTCCGGTTGTCCAGATCGAGGCGGGACAGCAGCCGGGACACGTATGCCTTGACACTGGTCACCGACAGATGCAGTTCCTCGGCGATCTGCTGGTTGGTGAGACCGCGCCCCAGCAGGGCCAGTACGTCGCGTTCGCTGTCGGTGAGCGTGTTCAGCTTCTCCTGGACCCCCGGGTACGCGATCGTGCGGCCACCGCGCGATCGCGAGAGCAGCTTCGCCATGACGTCCCGCGACAGGACGGTCCCGCCGGCGGCCACCGTGCGGACCGCGCTCGAGATCTCCTCGCGGCCGGCGCCCTTGTGCAGAAATCCGGATGCTCCGGCCTCAAGGGCGAGCGAGACATGCTCGTCCGACGCGAACGTGGTCAGGACGAGCACCCGGGGCGGCGGAGTGCCCCGCAGGAGCAGCCGGGTGGCCTCAACCCCGTCGACCTTCGGCATGCTGATGTCCATCAGGACCACGTCGGGTTCGAGGGCGCGGGACTGGCTCACCGCGGCGGCCCCGTCGGCCGCCTCTCCGACGACGTCGATACCTGGCTGTGCGTCGAGTACGGCCCGCAGGCCCGATCGGACCAGAGCGTGGTCGTCCACCACAAGGACCCGAATCGTCACTGCGCATCCCCTCCGCGCCCACTTGTCCAGAGGAGCAAGTCATAGTGGGCACGCTGCCCCCGTCCGAGGCCCGACACGCGCGCTTCGACCGCATGGCGCAAGGCTGGACGCCGGGCGTCCGCCGTGTCAGGCCGTCCGGGCCCGAGGGCCGACATGCCGGGCCGGGATGTGCCTCATGCCTCCGTGGCGTCCCAGGGGATGGTGGCCGTCAGCCAGAACCCGCCGTCCTTGTCCGGACCGGCGCCGACCGTCCCGCCGAGGGCTTCGATGTCCCTACGCAGGCCGCGGATGCCCATCTCGCCGGAGCTCAGTACGACGATCTTGGAGCGGCCCGCGCTGTTGCGCACGTCGACCGTCACCACGTCGTCCTGGTGCACGACGCTGAGGTGCACCGTCGCACCGGGGGCGTATTTGCCCGCGTTCGTCAGGCCCTCTCGCGCGACACGTTGCACCAGCTGGGCGGTCGTGTCGGAAAGTTCCGCGAGGTCGGCGTCGACTTCCGCGCACACCTCCATTCCGGTGGCGCGCATGTTGCGGCACAGCGCCTCCAGGAAGCGCCCGAGTTCCCGCGCGCCGACCGGGGTGGACATGGCCTCCAGCACCGAGCGGACGTCTCCGAGGGCCTGCCGGGCCGTCTCTTCGATGGTGTGGACCTGCTCGCGCAGTTCGTCGTCTTGCACGTCCCCGCTTCCCAGCGCCGCGGCCTGCAAGGTCAGCAACGTGAGCCGGTAGCCGAGGACATCGTGGGCATGCTGAGCGAAGCGGGTGCGCTCCTCGATGGCGGCCAGCTCCGCCGCCTGGACGACCGCGTTCTCGGCCTGCTTGGTGCGCAGCCGCAGCGAGATCAAGGTGAAGCGGTAACGCCGCAGGATCTCGCCCGCGACGGAGGGCGTGACGATGTTGCCGAAGGCGATGTCCCCGGTGTTCTGGGCCATGCACCAGGCAGGAACGGTATACCCCCGTAGGCCGAAGTAGACGGCGAGCGCGGCGCAGATCCAGAGCCACCTGGTCCGGCCGCCGTAGAGGCACATCGACAAACAGGCGAGCGCCAGCGGAACGCGGCCGTCGGCGACGAGCAGGTAGCCGAGCGCGGTCACCATAGGCAGCCACGGAAGCGCGCGGCGGGCCAGCAGCGTGAACGAGACCGCCCAGCAGAGCAGCAGCACCAGCGTGTGGTTCTCCAGCAGCCCGGTCTGGAAGCGGTCGCCGCCCTTGCTGGTCACCGGAGAGGAGAGACCGCCCACCACGACCAGCAGGACTCCGGTCAGGTAGTACTGCAGTTGGCTGATCCCCACCGGGGGCGGGTGGCCGTTCCATTCGGCAAGATGCCGCCGGGCGTTCTTCACGATCGTGCGGCCCTCGAGCCGGGACATCACGGTGGCCCCTCCAAGCTCAGATAGCGGGTCACGTCAGTTGATCGATGCGGCAGATCAGCGCCGTGGAAGATCACACCAGCTTAGACCTCGGCTTTCGTGCCCCGGCCGCGGCGCGGCCGCGCCCGGAGCTTTCCTCGGCTGTCGCGCCCGGACCGCGTTCACTGCGCTTTCAGAACCACGGCGTTCAGGGCCAGCGTCCGGTTCACCGTGAAGAACGGACGGACCCGCACGGCCGCAGGGACGTCCTGGTGCTTGTTCAAGAACAGCCACCGCCCGGCCGCCTCCGTGGGCTCGTCGAGCACCTGAGGCGCGTAGTCGTAGACCTGTTTGACTTGGGGGAAGTCCCCGAAGAAGCGCCCGATCGGGATGAGTTCGTCCGTGCCCGGGTCGACGTGCAGGTCCCACACGTCGTGTTCCGCGAGCCGGCTCTGTGCCGCCACGGCGTAGGGGACAGTGAACTCTCCGTAGCGCTCGCCCTGGGTGAGCAGCGGGACCTCGAAGGACGGGGTGCCGTCGACCCGGGCCACGGCCAGCACCCGCGCGGCCGCGGAAAACTGCGCGCCCCACATCTCGAACTGCGTCGTGAAACCTTCGTCGTCCCGTTTGATCATGCGCGCCTCCGCGTGCCGGGGACGGTCCCAGACGTGCAGGACCAGCGAGTTGTCGTCGTTCGGGAAGGCCAGCCGATAGCGGAATCCGTCACCAGGAAGGGGTTGGTCGGCCTCGGCCTGAAACCTGTTGTCGTAGGAGTGGCAGCGCAGCAGGCGCTGCACGTCGTCCACCGGCGAGTGGACGGTCATCGACCACTGCCCTTCGCCCAGCTGGGTGTCCCGAGCGGGAATGGTCGCGCGGAGCCTGCGGGTGGTTCCGTCGGTGGGGAGGAAGGCGTAGTCCACCATGGCGGCGGCGTGGCTGCCCGTCCGCGCCACGCAGCGCAGTTGCAACCCGGGGTGGTCCATGTCCTGGGGCAGTTCGACGTGCAGGTCCCCGCCGGGGTTCGATACGACGTCGGCCGCCGTGTGCACCGTGCGCGCGCCAGCCAGCTGGGTCAACAGCGCCTCCCAGCGACTCGCGATCACGGACGGAAGGTAGCGCCGGGACGCGCTCTGGGCCGCCGCGCCCATCTTGGCGCGCAGTTCGGGGTTGGTCATCAGCTTCAGCAGCGCTCCGGCCATGGCGTCGACGTCCCGGATGGGGACGAGGATGCCGTCCTCGCCGTCCGTGATGATCTCTCGCGGACCGTAGTCGCAGTCGGCGCTCACCACCGGTACCCCGGCGGACATCGCCTCGATCAGGTTCATGGGCAGGCATTCGGTCGACGACGCGGAGACGGCGATGGCCGCCTTGGGCCACTCCATGTCCATGTGGCTGGTGGCTCCCATGAGCAGCACCCGCTCCTCCAGGCTCCGCTCCTTGATCAATTGGGCGAGCTTCGCCTTCTGGTCACCGCGCCCGTAGATGCGCAGACGCCACTCCGGCAGGTCGGCCGTCGCCTGGTCGAACGCGCGCAGCAGTTCGTCGTAGTGCTTGCGGTGCTCCAGGCGTCCCGCGGCGATGAGTGTGTGGCCCGTGGTGTCCGACGGCGCGATGGCAGCGGGTTCCACGCAGTTCGGAATGGCCGTGATCTTCCAGTCGACCCACGGGAAGAAGCGGCGGAGGTTCTCGGAGTCCTCGCTGTTCACGGAGACCATCGCGTCCAGTCCCGCGGGCGACTGCTCGAAGCCGCGGCGTTGGTCGGCGAAGAGGGTGTTGGATGCCTGGTGGATCTGGGCGATCTTGAGGAAGTCGCCCGGCAGCTTGCCCAGCACGACCCCGATGCCCGGGTGTGTGGCGATCACGACGTCGGCGTCGGTCGCCGCGAGGTAGCGCGCGAGGCGAACCTCGACCAGTCGGCTGTTCTGTTTCGTACGGCCGCCGTCTTTTGCGGGGAAGAGCCGCGGCGGCTCGGCCGACAGCGGATCGTCCGCGGCGCAGTCGGCGGCCGTAGGACGCCAGTCGAGGAGGTCGACCGCGCGGACGGCCGGGTCGAGTCTGATGTCGGCGGTGTCGCGGTCCCGGTGCAGCGACACAACTTCGACGTCGTGCCGGGCGCTCAACGCGGAGGCGAGCCGGGCGGTGCTGCTGATGACCCCACCGATGCCGTAGCGACTGTGGATGAGGAAACATATCTTCATGGAAACGTCTCTTGTTCTGCGTAAGGAGGGGGGGCAGATCACTCGATGATGTTCTTGGCACCGGCTGGCTTGTCCCGGCGTATGTGCGTGCACCCGCTGCCTGCCGGGCAGCTGTGCCAGTTCTGCGGAGCCTGGGTGAGCCAGTGCCCGTCGGGGACGTTGACGACCTCGAACTCGAAGTCCACCGGCGTCGACGGCAGCCCGCCCCGCTGGGCCAGGAAGCGAATGGTTCGTCGGCCCGCCTTCCAGTCGTGGGGCAGCTGGAAGCGCCAGCTGCCGTCCTCCTTCACGTCGGTCTGTCCCAACCACCGGCCCTCGCACAGGGCGATGACCTTGTGCGCGCCGCTAGCGCTGCCCGAGAAGACGGCGCGCGGACCGTTGCGGGAGCCGTAGGCGGGGCGGACGACTTGCGGCGGTGCGACGTCGGCCTCAACGGTGAAGTGCACGGGGAGCAGGGTGCTGCGGCCCCTCTCGCCGATGGCGACCGCGTGGAGCGTGTGTTTCCCGTCCGGCCACGTCGTAGTGTGCCGCCACTGCCAGGAGCTGTCCTCGCCCACGTAGGTGTAACCGAGCACGCTGTCCTGCAAGGTGATGGCGACGACGATGGCGTCCCGCGGTGCCGTTCCCCGCAGCCGTACCGACGCGCCGGTCCTGCCGTCCTGTTCGGGGCTCGTGACCCGTAGGCCCTGCATGTTCGTGGGCCGCGCGATCCACATGGGCCACTGGGCGACCGCGTCGTGGTTGCTCGCCGCCCGCCGGTAGAAGGTGCCCGCGGCCTCCGCGTCGCCGGCGACGTGCTCGACGAGGCCGAGGTCCCGCAGACCACGGGCCGCACACGCGGCGACCATCCGGGCGCCCCAGCGGTTGAAGTGCAGCGTGTCGATGATGCCGTGCTGCAACTGCGGGTGCTCTCCGGGGTCGAACCAGCGGTAGAACCCGCGCGCGGACTCGGGACCGGCCGCTTCCAGTTCACGGCCGGTGAGCCGCTGAAGGTCGAGCAGGGGCAGGCCGCGCTCCGCCGCCAAGGCCCGCACGTGCGGCGAGTACTCGCCCGCCGGCGTCGAGAGGGTGCCCTCCCAGTCGAAGAGGTGACGCGAGGGCTGCGTGGCCAGAACCGCCTTGACCGACGCCGCCTCCAACTGATCGAGGATGAGCCCCAGCCACGCGCGGTACTCCGTCGGCGTCGCGTAGAGGTCCGGCCGGGCGATCGCCTGGTCGCACACGCCCAGCGCGAGGATGAAGATGTCGTCGGGCTCCGCCTCGTCCAGGACGAGGGGCAGACGGTGGACGAAGTACCACCGTGCGGTGGCGCTGTCCCGGGAGTCGTTGATGACGTCCATTTGCGGAAGCATGCCTTCGAGGTGCTGCCCCCAGCCACTGAGCACCTCGTTGTCCTCGGCACGCGTGGCGGCCACGGAGTCGCCGACGATGAAGATGCGCTGCGCCCTTTTCATTGCCTTCCGGTCTCTTTCGTTATGCGTCATCGGTTCCGACTTCCTGTGCGATCCGGCCGCCCAGGCGTGACAACTGGCGGGAGCCCTGCTCGAGGAGCTCGTGTGCCTCCAGCAGCTTCTTCTCCAGAGCCTCTACACGTGCCTGGCGTACGCGACAGAGTTCGACCAGTTCCTCGCGGGGAAGTTCCTCGGGCGACTCCTCGAACTGGCCGACGACGGCGGCCGGGTCGAACTCGGGGGCGGCCTTCTCCCGGTTGCGCCGGAACAGGCCCGTGCGGCGCCCGTGTGTCTCCTCCACCCGGGGCAGGTCGACCGCATTGACCGACAGTTCGTTGTCCACGGTGTAGTACGGCCGGATGCGCGCGCGTCCCCGCCGGGTGTGTTCCGCTATCCATGCCGGATACCGGTAGACCTTCTTGCGGTCGATGCAGTCGCCCGTGAATCCGCCCAAACGCACGGAGTTGATGCCGGGGGCGCAGACGAAGAGGTCCCAGATGTCGTGGGCCGAGGTGTGCCGCGTGGCGAACTCCGCGTAGGGAAGGGTGAAAGAGATCTCCCGTCCCCACACGGGCCCCATGTCCAGCTGCACGTCCAGTGCCGGGTTCTCCCTGGACCGCGCCATGACGGTGGCCTGCTCGGTGGGGATCTCTCCCCACAGCTCCGCCTTGATCAGGGCACCGGTGTGGCTGCTGGTGTCGACGGAGAGCACCTCGGCATGTCTCTCGCGCACCCACACCCGCACGTTGAAGGTGTCGTCCTGACCCGTGTACGGGATGACGGAGACGAACGCCGGAGCGAACCGGCCAGGCGGCGTGGGAGCGATGCTCAGCAGGCTGCGGTCGTCACAGACACCCGTATGCAGTCTGCGCCGGGCTCCCCCGTCAGCGGTGCTGACGTACAGCTCCCACATCCCTTCGGTGAGAGGTAGCGCGGCACGCGAGAGCTGCGCCTGGATGGACCGGGACTCGCTGGTGAACCCGACGTCCGTGAACCCGACGCTTATCTGTTCCTCCGCCGCGAGCCCGTCTCCGGAGACGCACAGCAGCCGCAAGGCGGAGGCGGCCAGCTCGCCTGCCTCCACCCGCACGTGCACATCGCCGTCCGGGTCGGTCCACCAGTCGGCGTGGCTGGGCAGTTGCTGGTCCGCGCGCAGGACCAGGAGCAGCTCCTCGTAGGCTGCGGCGACGTTCTCCGGCAGGTAGCGGGCGGCCATCTGGAGGGCGGCAGCCCCCATGTCACCGCGCCGGGCGTCGTCCTCAATGAGGGTGAGCATGCCGGTTGCCAGTGAGTCCACGTCGCCGACCGGTGTCAGCAGACCGTCGACCCCGTGCTGGATGATCCCGCGCGGTCCGTCGCAGGCCGTGCTCACGCAGGGGACGCCCGCGCGCCCGGCCTCCACCACGACGAGAGAGAACGCCTCCGCCTTGGATGAGGAGACGGCGAGCGCCGCCTTGGCCCACTCCAGTTCCATGCGCGAGGTGGAACCCATCAGGAAGATGTTGTTCTCGAGGCCGCGGCTCACCACTTCGTCCATGATGCGACCGCGCTCGTTGCCCACACCGAAGATCCGCAGCTGCCAGTCCGGATGTGCCTGCACGACGCGGTCGAAGGCGGCGACCAGGTCATCGAACCGCTTCACGGGGGCCAGTCGGCCGGCGGCCACGACGGTCTTGGAGGACAGGTCCGAGGGCGCGAGACTGGTGGGCGGTACGCAGTTGGGGATCGATTCGATGCGCGTGCCCGCGTAACCGAAGCGTAGGCGTGCCCGCCGTGCATCCTCCGCGTTGACGGTCACGACCGCGTCGATCTGCCGGTAGGCCTCCAGCAGTCGCTGGCCCAGCGGACTGTCCGCGGCCGCCAGGGCCTGGTGCTCCTGGGCGACGCGCACGTAGTTCCGCGATCCCATGGCGGCCAGGCACACCGCGATTCCCGGGTTGGTCGCGATGACCACGTCCGCGTCCGTCTTGGCGAGATAGCGTCCCAGCCGTACTTCCGTGAGCCGGGATATCTCCGAGGCCCTGGCCTCGTCCCCCGCGGGGAACAGTTCGGGCGGCTGGCCGTACAGCGCGTGCTGTCCGTCGTAGCCGTACGACGTCTTGCGGGTGTCCACCAGATCCACTACCCGAACCCGGTCGTCCAGGGGCAGGGCCGCCCGGTCACGGTCCACCCGGGTGGAGACGATCTCGACCTCGTGCCGGTCGGCCAGGACACCGGCGAGGTTGAGGGTGCTTTGAATGACACCTCCGATCCCGTATCGGTTATGGAGGAGGAACGATATTTTCATCGAGGCATGCTCCGTCTCCGTAGAGATTTCAGGTGGTGGTCAGGGAGGACGCTTGCTGCAGCCGCACGAGCCGTTCTCCGCCTTCGGCACAGATCTCGGTGACGGCGCGCCGGAAGCGCACCGAGGAGGCCGGACTGCTGGGCCCCAAGAGGTAGTCACGCACCCTGTGCCGCTGCCAGGAGAGAACGTCCGACTGCGGGAACCTGGCGGCGTCCGCGAGACCGCGGACGCCGCGGCCGTCGGGCGTCAGCACATACGCCCCGAGGGCAGCGGTGTTCTCCCGGCGGAATTCCTCCGGTCCCAGCCCTTTGACATCGGTCAGGGCGTAGGGCTTGAGCGTGGCTATCCAGTCGGACACCACACTGGATATGTCGCTGATGAGCAGATCCGCCGCGTCGAAACATTCGTACAGAGTGAGGCTGTCCTGCTGGATGATCACGTGCTCCCACGGGCGGTGGGCGCGCCAGAACAGCTCGGTCATGCGCTCCCGCTGCCGGGTCAGCCGCTCCAGCAGCTCCCGCGGGGGCTCCGGGAAAGCCGCCATGAGCTGAGCCGAGTCGGCGTCGGGCAGGCGGTAGGAGTCGAGGATCCGCCGCAGTTCGCGCTCGGACTCCACCAGCTCGATGCGGTGGCGGGCGCGGGCGGGCGCGTCGTCGACCGCGCCGAACAGCGCGGCTCTGCCGCTGGCCTGGCGGTTGGCGCGCTCCAGGTGGCGCGTGATCGCCTGATGTGCCAGACGTGCCCTCGGATCGCGGATGCCGGTGAGCGGGTGCGGCTTGTAGATGATCCTGACGGCCGGTTGAAGAGCCAGCAGCGACCGGATGATGTTCTCGCCGGCGACGATGAGCGAACTGATGCCCTCGTCCGTCCACCCCTCCCAGGTCGGCGCGTAGAACACCGTGGGCAACGACGGGACTCGCCTGGGCTCTCGCTCGTCGGCCATCAGGGCGTCGAGCTGCGGTCGTCCCACCTCGACGATGGCGTCGTCCCGGACACCGACGTCCGCGGCCTGCCACCGGTCCCGCCCGGCCCGGCCGGCCGTCCAGACGCTGTCGTACGCCTTGGCGTACGGATTGACGCTGGCGACCTTGTCGCTGTCGCCGTGGCCGATGAAGACATGTTTCACCGTGGGGATGCGAAGCATGTGGATGTTCTTTCCCACGTTCGATACGTAGAAGGCGACCCGGACCGTCGACAGGTCCAGACTCATCAGGTCCACGGCACCCGGTACACACAACACGGGCAGGCGCGTGGGGGCCAGCTGCGCCAGCAGGTGTCGCTCGCGCAGCAGCACCAAGGGGCGTTCGGGGAGACTCTCCATGACGGACAGCCACATGTTGACCTGATATATGGACTCTCGTGAACCGCTGAAGTAGAGAACGGCCGCCGGACGGTACCCCTGCAGCCAGGCGTCGGTCTTCGCCAGCACGTCCTGTCTGCGCGTCCGAAAACGCGCGCGCAGCGCCCAGGGAACGAGTGCCAGGAGGGTCAGGACCAGCAGGCCGGCCGAGAGTGCCAGGGCGAGGTAGGTCCAGCGCGCCTGCCGGGTTGCGATCGAGAGCGTCACTCCCGCCCAGACGACGGCCTCATGGTGCAGGAGCCGCTGCCCGGGCCAGTCCGCGAGCCAGCGGGGCGCGCGCGGTTCCAGGCGCAGCCCCGGCAACTGCAGGTTGCGCGCGGTCACCGGCAGCTGCCGAGCACGCCGGGAGAATGCCGTCAGCCAGCTGTAAAGGGCCATCGCGACGGCGAATCCCAACACGCTGAGCGTGACGGTGATGGCGGCCGAGGCGCCGAAGTACGACAGCTCGGAGACCAGCGCCGCCAGCAGTACGAGCCGCACGACGCTGCGGACGGTGACGCCCGCCCGCCAGCTGCCGAGCCGCTTCATCATCTGGGGTTCGGTGCGGTGGAGGTAAAGATCGCACGCGTAGGCGACCAGCGCCGCCGCCGCGAAGGCGACGGGCCAGGTGGCGACCAGGGCCGCAGCCATGGCCAGAATGCTGGTGGCGAGCGCGGCGGCCACCGCGAGTCCACGCAGGCGTGTGACGCCGAAACGCCGCTTCAAAATGAGCACGGATTGACGACGGTCTATGGCAGTCACTCAGAGATCCACTCAACTTCCAGCGATAGTCACGGTTCCTCACGGCAGCCGGCGAACCCTTGCGCCATCATTCGGTACTGCCGTCTGGTGGCCTACAATCGATTCTGCCCGCTTCCGACGCGCAGGAGGTGGACGTACACATAGAGCCGAGGTCACCCTTCGCACCTGTCTGCGGTCACCGAAGGGTGACCCCTCGGGTGGGTGAAAGTCGCCATTAGAAGTGGCCCGGCTCCTGTTCCTTGGATGTACAGGGGGCCATTCGTCGCGGACGCGACAGATGCGGTTCCTTCGAACCCTGCCTGCGCACCGAAAAATATGGGAGAGATCCTTGACTCGAGTGATCCTGGCAGAGGACGAGGCCCTTCTCCGTGGGCTCCTTGCACAGCAGTTGCGTTTGGCCGGTATCGAGGTCGTCGCAGAGGTGGAGGACGGTGCGGCCGCGCTCAAGGCGCTGGAGCAGCATGTGGTCGACGTCCTTCTGCTGGACCTGCAGATGCCGCGGCTGAACGGATTGGACACCCTGCGCCGCCTGAAGGGGCGCCCCCACCGTCCCGCGGTCCTGGTCGTGACCGCCCTGTCGACCGACGACGATCTCTTGTCCGCGCTGCGGGAGGGGGCCGACGGCTACGTGCTCAAGGCGTCGGCGCCGGCTGATCTGGTCGAGGCGATCGAGCGGGTCGCCCGCGGGGAGTCCGCGGTGTCGGGGGCGATGCTCCGCCGCCTGATCGAGAAGGCCGTCAACGTGCCCAGCAACCAGTCGAGCGCGGCCGACCGCAAGCTGCTTGCGTCTCTCACCCCGCACGAGCGCGTGGTGGTGTCCTTGTTGGGACGCGGCCTGAGCAACCAGGCGCTGGCGTTCGAACTCGGGGTCACCGTCAGCACGGCAAAGACGTATGTGTCGCGTCTTCTGAACAAGAGCGGAAAGAGCAATCGGACTGAACTGGCCCTATGGGGAGTACAGATGGAACAGTCAGGGTTCGACCTGCTCAACTCTCCTTAATCCCGCATGGACGCAGCCGCGAGGCCCGATGTGACCCAGGAGAACTTGCACACCCGCTTCCGGTGCGACGGCGGCGACTATCTCTCTGCCAGATGGGCCCTCACTCGCACGCAGGGCTCTTTCCTGACTGACGTCGTATTTCTGGTGATCATCCTGTTCGGCTCCGCCCTCGTCGCCCGGGCCGGCGACGACTTAGCCGCCCCCGACGCCTTCTTCTTTCTCGGTATCAGCATTCTCCTCGCAGGCGGTTGGGTGTTTTTGTGGTGCCAGCGGGTCGTCGTGAAACGTGCGCACTTCGAGCGGCTCACGCCGCCCCACGCGGACATCGACGTCTTCGCTTCCCAAAGAAGCCTGACGCTCGACTGGGACAGCTCCGCCTCGCCGGTCAGAGTTCCGTGGGAGGACTGGGACTACTACATCGAGACCAGGCGGATACTCCTCCTCGTGCCACGCGACGGGGTGCGTACCGGCCCCCTCATTATCCCGGTCCGCTCGGCGGCCGCCACCAGGAACGACCTGCAGTCGGTGATCGACGTGCACATCAGACGACACAAGGGCGGTCCGCACGCGCCCTGAAACGGGGACATGGCGCCCGGGACGTACCCCGTAAGTCGATGGCCGTTGCCTGATTTCGCAGTGGCAGTAAGGCAACCTTTATCCAGTTATGCGGGCTTAGTGTCGAGAGGTACTGCCGGACGGTCGGGGGCCGGCGGCGCGAACGCCTTGGGAGCCAGACGAATGAGCAGCCAGCCCGGGAGGCCACGGAGCGGCGATCCCGAAGAGGGGCATGACACACCGGCACGCGGACCGGCCATCGGCCACGAGGAGAACTGGCAGGCCTACGCCGCGTGCGCCGACGCCGATCCGGAGGACTTCTTCCCGGTCAGCAGGCACGACGAGGAGAGCATCCGCATCGCCCGGCTCTCCTGCGGCCGGTGTTCGGTCCGGCAGCGGTGTCTGGCACACGCGCTCGACCGGCCCGAGCAGTACGGCATATGGGCCGGCACCACGGAGGAGGAGCGCGCCCGGCTGCGCCGGCGCGGCCTGCACATCGATCAGGCACCCAGCCGCAGTTGGTAGGAGCTCTCGGTAGCGGCGCACAGGGTCGGGGTGCGCAAGCGCCGGTGAGCCGAACCGTGACGTCACCGCATGGGTCGCCCCCCGGACACACAGAGAGGTCTGACGTGATCGCTGAGCATTCCCCGGCCGGTCCACTGCCGGCCGACGCCAGACAGCCACCGAAGTACCAGCTCATAGCGGACGACTTGGAGCAGCGGCTGAGCAGGAAGATACGCACGGCGGCGGCCGACGGTCAGCCGCCCTTCCTGCCGGACGGTCCAGCGATAGCGCGCAGGTACCACGTGACCCTCACGACGGCACACTTCGCCCGCCGGGCACTGGTCACTCGTCTGCGGTCCGGGACATCCTCCGAGGGTGTGGACGGCGCCGCCGAGACGCACTTTCCCTACCAGGTGGTGGCCGACGCGCTGCGCAAGCGCATCCGCACCGGTCAGCTGTGCGGCCGTCTCCCCGCGCTGAGCAACCTCGCGCGCCGCTACAGCGTCTGCAACGAGACGGTCGCCAAAGCGGTCCGCCTGCTGGCGCGGGAGGGTGTGTTGGTACGAAACAACCATCGGGGGCGGTACGTGACCGCGAGCCTCGCCGCACCGCCCGGCCCCGGCCGAGGGCGGGGGCCGGTGCCGCGTCCGCCTCGCCCCAGGGCCCTGGGCTCGCCCACGGGTTGAGGTCCAGGCCGGCCACGGACGGTGCCGTGGCCGACGTCAGTCGGACACGCCCTTGCCGCGGAGGTAGGCGAGCGGATCGATGTCCGCGCCGTAGGCGTTGGCCGTACGTACCTCGAAGTGCAGATGGGGTCCGGTGGCGTTGCCGGTACTGCCGGACAGGCCGAGCCGCGTGCCGGGCGACACGTGTTCACCCTGGCCGACGGCGATCGAGCTGAGGTGCGCGTACAGGGCGAAGTGTCCGTCCGGCAGTTCCAGGACGACCGCGTTGCCGTAGGCGCCGTTCCAGCCGGCCGACGCCACGGTGCCCGCGCCGACAGCGCGCACGGGCGTCCCACTGGGTACGGCGAAGTCGACACCGGTATGGTGGCCGGCGGCCCAGGAGCCCTGCTGCCCGTAGGGAGCCGTGATCGGGGCCCTGTCCACGGGCCGCTGCCAGTCCGGCATCCCGGACCGGGCGGCCCGCGTCACGTGCGATGTGGCCGGCGCCTCGGACGCGCCCTGGCCGGAGCTTGCTCCGGCGACGCCGGTGAGTTCCTGGCCGACGAGAATGCGATCCGGGTCGGAACCGATGGTCTCCTCGTTGGCCGCGTAGAGCCGCTGCCAGGTCGTTCCCTCCTGCGCGGCGATACGGCTCAGCGTGTCCCCCGGGCGCACGGTGTAGGACGCAGCGCCCTTGCCCTGCAACGCGTGCGGAGCCTGCGACGGGCCCGGCTCCTGGACGTGGGACGCCGGAGCCGGCGCGGTGGTGGCCCGGGTGGGCCCGTCCTGTTCGAGACCGGCACGAGGGCCGCACACCGGCCAGGCGCCCGGCCCCTGAGCGGCGAGCAGGTGCTCCGCCACGGCGATCTGCTGATTCTTCGTCGCGAGGTCCGCTCGCTGGGCGTACTCGGTGCCGCCCATCCCCTCCCAGCTCGACTGCGAGAACTGCAGCCCGCCGTAGTAGCCGTTGCCGGAGTTGGTGGACCAGTCACCGCCGCTCTCGCACTGGGCGACCTGGTCCCAGGTGGAGTCGGAGGCGGCGGCGGCCGGGGGGCCGGCGAGCCAGGTGAGGGTGGGCGCGGCGAGCGAGGCGATGCCAATCGAGAGCACTCGCGGCTTGAGCTTCTGGACGCGCGGCTTGCGGTGGATTCCCATCGTCAGAATTCCTAGGGCAGTGCACGGCATGGGCCGTGGAAATGTTGGCACGACATGACGAACGCAGGGTTCGCAGCCGACCTTGGACCGATTTTGCCGGCTAAATTCAGCACTCCGTCCCAAGGTCAGA
This sequence comes from Streptomyces sp. 135, assembly GCF_020026305.1. Classification (NCBI taxonomy): domain Bacteria; kingdom Bacillati; phylum Actinomycetota; class Actinomycetes; order Kitasatosporales; family Streptomycetaceae; genus Streptomyces; species Streptomyces sp. 135. The sequence continues at coordinate 2,729,837 of NZ_CP075691.1, forward strand.
TGCTCGGCGACGCAGGCAGCGGCCTTTCCACCGTGCCGCTCGCGACGGACCGGTTGCCCGCGCAAAGGGTGATGCTCCGCGCGACAAACGGTGATTTCCCGCGCCGCCGCTGCCCATAGGCGCGGTTCGGCTGCTCGCGGCGCACCGTCGTCAGCGGTGGGTGGACGTCACCACGATCACGTGGGACAGGGCGTCCCCCAGCTGGGACCCCACATATGCGCCGAGGGCGACGGCGCCAGCCACGAACAGCAGCGCGCCCGCGAGCAGCCACAGCAACAGACGTCGGTGGTGTCGGCGGACAACGGCGGCGCGTGCTTTCAGCTGAGTATTCATGGACACCCACACAGCCTGGCAGCACCAGCTGTCACCCAAAGGTGACCTTCCGGCACCAGGAGGCGTCACTCGGTCGCGATGTCATCTTCGGAGGTCGTGCACGTCGCCATTCGATGTCGTGATCGAGCACCATAAAAAAACCTCTGCGGTGCCGGGCATCCACCTATTCTGACAAATGCGCGGGCGGACTCCGAACAAACCTCTTCAATTCCGTACCGACCAGGCAATGGTTGCAAACATGCACACCCCAATAAGGACTAAAGTCCCTGGCTATCGCCTTTTCCTCACGGGCACGGTGGACATCAGATCGGGGTGCTTCGAAAAAGAAGTCGAAAAACATCCAGTAATGCGACTGGCCCCCGATGATCACTCTTCACCGGAAGGTTGGACACAGTGCTAAAGGAAAATGTCATCGCCAGCGTGCAGGGGTCCCGCGTCCACCCGGCCGACGTGCGCCGCCAGGTGGGCGCCGCACTCTCGACCTGCGCCACCCCGGTCCCCGAGACGCGCATCCAGGATGCCCAGCTGGTCGCCACGGAACTGGTCACCAACGCTCTGTTGCACGCCGGCGGTCTGGACGAGTTCCAGCTCGATGTGAGCGAACGGCACATACATCTGACGGCCGTGGACTCCAGCACGGAACTGCCCACACGGCAGCGGTCGCTCGCGAGCTTCGACGCCGCGGTGAGCGGTGGTTTCGGCTGGCCGCTGATCTGCCACCTCGCCGAGGACACGGAGATCCGTCTCAGCGGTGCGGGGAAGGCGATCAGCGTCCGTCTCCCGCTCTGACCCGGGCGGCCCAGCTATCCACCGGCCGGGCGGCCCGTGGTCGGGGCGTCGGCTCAGCGCTCGCGCGCCTGGAGCCGGGCCGCGAGCGCCGCCGCCTGGGCCCGCCGCTGCAGGCCCAGCTTGTAGAGCAGCCTGGACACGTGATTCTTGGTCGCCGTTTCGGTGAGGTTCAACCGCTGGCTGATGGCCCGGTTGGTCATCCCCTCACTGATCATGGCGAGGATCCTGCGTTGCAGGTCCGTGAGTTCGCCCAGCGGGTCGGCCTGCTTCTCACGACGTGCGCGGCGCACGCGCTCCATGACGACCGGATCGAACAAGGTTCTGCCGCGGGCCAGGAGCCGTATCGCGGAGACCAACTCGCCACCGGGGATGGACTTGAGGGCGTAACCCGAGGCGCCTGCCTCGACGGAGGCGACGAAGGCCTCGTCGTCGTCGAAGGACGTCAGCATCAGGCACGAGACGCCGTCGCCCTCGGCCCGTATCCGCCGGCAGACCTCCACCCCGCTTCCGTCGGGGAGACGCACGTCGAGCACGGCCACGTCCGGCCGCGCGCTCGGCACTTCGAGCAACGCCTCCGCGACCGTTCCCGCTTCGCCTACCACCTCGAGGTCATCCGCCAGTGAGAGCAGTCCGCGGAGTCCTTGCCGCACCACCTCGTGGTCGTCGACGATGAAGACACCTATCTTCGCGGGTTCCGTCACGGCGTCAGCTTCACACGGGGGGCCTCCACCGATAGTTCACTCACCTCACCTCGTGTTTGACGCGCCGTCAGACCGCGTCCTCCTCCTCGAAGTCCTCCAGGTACGCGCTGAGCGCGATGGCGAGTTGGGTCCGGTTGCTGAATCCGAGCTTGCGCAAGGAGCGGGACACGTATGCCTTCACCGTTCCCTCCGCCACCCCCAGTTTCCCGGCGATCTCCGCGTTGGTGGCGCCTCGCGCCACCGCCCCCGCGGTGAGGCGCTCGTTCGGTGAGAGCGTATCGATCCGTTTGCGCAAGGGCTGCTCCTCCCGCGTCACCGTCTGCGCCAGACGGTTCATCAGGAGGGTGACCAGCGCCGGCGAGACCACGTTCCCCTTTTCGTGCACGCGTCGGACCGAGTACACGAGATCGGAGAGACTCGACGCCTTCAGCAGAAACCCGTCTGCGCCGGCTTCCCATGCCCGCGCCAGGTCCTCTTCCGCCCCGAACGTGGTCAGCACCACGACTCTCGGCCGGGGGGTCTCGTGGCGCAGCCGGGCCAGCACGCCGAATCCGTCGAGTTCCGGCATGTCGAGGTCGAGCAGGAGAACGTCGGGGCGCAGGTCCTGCACGCCCCTGAGTGCCTCCCTGCCGTTCCCGGCAACCCCTACGACCTCGATGTCGTCGGTTCTCTCCAGGAGAATCCGAATGCCTTCGAGAACGATGCCCTCGTCGTCTGCCAGAATTACCCGAATCATCAGCCTGCCCGCCCAGGTGAAGCGCGAATCGACGGAGCACAACGTGCGTCGCGGCCACGGGCTCCGTGGCCGCGACGCGCACCCCACTGGTCGGCGAGGCGCGACGGGCCGGGTCCCCGCACTCTCGCCTACGACGACGCCGCCGCGACGGCGTCGTCGACCTCGTCCCTGAACTTCCGCGGACTCACGGCCTCGCCGTCGTCGCCCACGACCGTGAGGCTGCGGCCGTGGACGGTCACGGTCGGGGTGCCCTGCACACCGCTCCTGGTGAAGGCGTCGGCCACCTTCGCGGCCCAGGGGAGGTACGTGCCCTCGGTGACCGCCTTGTCGAAAGCGGAGGTGCGCAGTCCCGGCACCTGGTCCGCGAGCTTGCGGAGCGTGGCGGTGTTCCCGAAGTCGTCGGCGGACTCCTCCGGCTGATGCGCGAAGAGCACGTCGTGGTACGCCTTGAATTTCTTCGGGCTCTCGTCCAGCGCGGCGCCAAGCGCCGCCAGCGACGTCTTCGACCCCTGGCCACCGAGGCTGCCGTCAAGAAAGGCCGCCATGTGGAAGGTTATTTTTACTTTTCCGGAGTCTGCCATCGACTGAAGCTCAGGACCCAGCTTCTTCTCGAATTTCGCGCAGAAAGGACACCGCATGTCCTCATACACATCCACATTCGTCACGGCGTCCCGCGCGCCGTAGACGATGGTGCTGCCGTCGCCGGAGGTGTGGGCGGGGACGACCGGCCCCGCGTCCTGGTCGGACGGGGCGTGATCATGGGCGAGACCGGCACCGACACCGACGCCGATCCCGGCGGCCAGCACTACCGCCACGCCGACCCCTGCCACGGCGAACCACCTTCTGCGGGTGCGCCGGGTGCCGGCCTGCCGCTCGTCGCGCGAGCCCGTGGTCCTGTTCTTACTCACCTATACCTGTCCTGAATGTCGTGGTGACGTGTGCCATGATGCCGGCCGGCTCGCCCCGATCGTGCTCCCGGCCCAGCACCCTGCGCGCGCAGCCGCCAGCCACTGGGACCTTGGAAGCACGCCCTAGCTGACGCGTCCGTACATGTTCGGGTCGTACCAGCTGAAGGAGGACACGCGCACCTTCGCACCGGTGTGCGGGGCCTCCAGGTACTGGTCGTTGCCCAGGTAGATGGCCACGTGGTGGATGCCGGAGGCCCGACCGTTGTTGCTCCAGAAGACGAGGTCGCCCCGGCGCAGCTGATCGCGCCGGATCGGCTGCGAGGCACGGTACTGCGCGTCGGCGACGCGTGGCAGGCTGATGCCGGCCTGTCGGTAGGCCGCCAGTACGAGGCCTGAGCAGTCCCACGCGTGCGGGCCGTTGCCGCCCCAGACGTAGGGGTCGCCGAGGTGCGCCATGGCGTACGCGATGGCCGCCTCGGTGCCGTGCCTGCTCGGCGTGCCCGCCGCACGGCCGTCGTCCGACGTCTGTGCCTGCGACGGGCTGTCCGCGGAGCCGCCGACGTGGCGCCGGTAGACGTCCAGGTGACTGGTCCAGTACCAGTGCCCGGCCTGTTCGAACCAGTACACGCCGTCCGTCGCGTCCCAGCCCTGCTTGCCGCGGAACACGGGCTCCGCCGACCGCTGTGGGGCGTCCGCGGTCGCCGTGCCGGTGCCGCCCGTGCGCGACACGTAGACGTCGTAGTGAGAGGTCCATCGCCACCAGCCACTGGAGTTCCGGAACCAGTACTTGGCGCCGTCCCATCCCGCGTGGCTCGGTGCGGGTTCGGCCGATGCCGTGCCGGACGCCGCTCCAACGAGGACGGCCGCACCCGCGGCGGCCACCAGTGCACCGCGTACCCGTCGGGAGCGAGCCCGGTGCCGGGTCGTGCGGGCCAAGGCGAGGCACGGTCCACACGTGCAGCCCTCGGGCGCGTCCTCGGTGAACTGGGGTATCTGCACTTTCGGTCTCTCCTTCACTGAGTGTCGGTGGCGCTTCCCCGCGCCGTGTAGAAGGCCACGGTCAGGTCCTTCACGAGTGCTTTGCGTTCGTAGTCGTCGAGTTCGACGAGCCCGCGCTCGGTGATGCGGTGCACGGTGTCGTCGACGGCGTCGAGCACCGTCGTGAGGACGTGATCGCGGTGTTCGGCGTCCAGGGCGGCGATGCGGCGGCGCTGCATCACGGCCGCCACCTCGGGCGCGTACTCGAGCCAGGTGAGCTGTGCGGAGAAGACCTCGATGCCCACAGCCCGGCACTGGGCCGCCAGCCCCCGGGTCAACACCTCGCTGACCGCCCCAGCGTCGCGCAGGGTCGGTCCTGACTCCGCGGGGGCGAACTGGTCAGCCGGCCAGCCGGACACCACCCGCGCGGTCACCGCCGCCACCTGTTCACGCAAGTAGGCGGCGTGGTCGTCCACGCTGAACATCGCCCGGGCCGCGTCCCTGACCTGCCAGATCACGAGCACCACCACCCGCAGCGGCATGCCCTGCGCGTCCGCGGCCGGCATCGGTTCGCTGCGCCAGTGCCGTAGCCGTACGTCCACCCGCCGACGCAGCACCGCAGGGTAGACCCACAGCAACCCCGTGCGCCGCACGGTCCCCCGGTACCGCCCGAACAACGACAGGTTCCAGGCCGTGCCGTGACGCCCGCGGCCCAGACCCCCGAGCGCGACCAGGGCGACGACGGCACATCCGACGAGGGCCGGCCACCGCCACGTCGCGGTCACGTACCGGGGTGAGTCAGCCAGGCGGAACGTGTCGAACGCCCAGGAGGGCAGCACCCCGCCGGCCCAGGCGACCCATCCCGCGCCGCAGACCGCGAGCAGGGCGATCAACACACCCCACCACCCGGAGCACGCCTTCGCGCGCCGCTCGGTCAACCGCGGGTCGGGGAGCGGGGCCGTCATGCCGGGCTGCCTGCTCTGCCCGCCCGTGGCCGGAACGTCGTCCCCCGGTTTCGGTGACGGGGTCTTCACCACATCCCCCTTGAAGAGTGCGTCCATGCGGATCGAGGTGTCGCGGCTGCGGACGGCGAGCGCCCCGGCCGGTCCGTGGTCCATACGCACCCCGGGCGAGCGGACAGGCTCCTGCTGCCGCTCCGGTGCTTCCTTCACCGCTGCACACCTGCCCGCCATCGCGCCACATGTGCTTCTCCGTCAGGCGTGTAGGTCGACCTCCGCGAAGGCCGTCGGTCGGTGATCGGCGGCGTGTCCATCGTGCGCCGGTCACGCCGAACCCCCCCGTCGGCATAGGTCCCAACCTCGAGGACCTTCGGCACGTCGGTGCGGGCCGGGCCGGGCACGGACGCGTCGCCGAGCCGAAACACGTATGTCATCGGCTGCCGCCGCGTGCTCGGAAGTCGACGCCGGCCTCCGACAGCAGGGTGTGCACGAAGCCGTAGGAACGTCCTGATCCGGCCGCGATGGCGCGGACCGAGTCGCCGGCCAGGTAGGCGTCCTTGAAGTCGGCGGCCATCGCCGAGCGCATCTCGCCGCCGATGCGGGAGTGCGGAAGGACCGTTACGTCACCCATGGTGGATGCCGCCTTTCGTGAGTCGGGTACTGACGCGTCCGCGGTGCGGTCCGGGCGGGCCCGCCGCGCGATGTGGCCGTGGCGCGCCGTGGGCCTGGCCGTGGACGCTTGCGCGGCGCCACGCCTGCCGGGTGGAGGCATCAGGCGGTCAGCCGGGTGCCCAGGGGCATGGGACGGTGCGCGACCCTGAGCCGGCGGCTCATGTCGATGTGTCCGATCAGACCCTCGTCCTTCAGGATCTTCAGCGCGCGGTCCACGGTGTCCAGACTCACGTGGTACTGCCCTGCCAAGGTGTGCCGTGTGGGCACCACATCCCGCCATTCCCCGCGCAGCACCCGGCTTCTGAGGTGGGAGGTGACGAACTGCCATTTGGCGGCCCCGGGCACGGGCACCATGACCTCCGCCGAGGCCGCGGGCCGCCGCAGCCGGGTGTGGATGGCACGCTGCACGAAGCGCGCGGTGGTGGCATCCACCGCGTACCGTCTGGATATCTCGGTGACCTCGGGGACTCGCGCCGTCCTCGTGGTCCGCAGGAACTGTTCCGCGATCCTCTGGTATCGCATGCGGCCACAGACCTTCGGCCCCATCACCGCGCCGGCCGTCCGGTCGGCGCGCGTCGCCCGCAGGGCCTGACGGGCTGGCAGGTCGGTGTGACTGACCACCTTCGCCTCACACTTGTCGTTGCACCGCACGTGCCTGGGGGTGCTGCGCACACCACCCCTCCCACGCCGATGCCACCATGTCGAACACACTGTGCTGCGCCTTCCAGCCGAGGTCCCGCTGGATGGGCCGGGCGTCGGCCACTACCTTGACGGGGTCCCCGGGGCGCCGGTCCGCGACGACCGGCGGTATGGAGAGACCGGACACTTCGCAGATCATCGAGATGAGCGCGCGCACCGAGACGCCCTCGCCCCGCCCCACGTTGTACGTGCGGAGCACTGCGTCGTCGTGGGCCCGCAGATGGCGGGCGGCGGCGAGGTGGGCCGACGCGATGTCGGCCACGTGGATGAAGTCGCGGATACAGGTGCCGTCCGGCGTGTCGTAGTCACCGCCGAAGATGACCGGGGCCCGGCCGTGGGTCAGCTTCTCAAAGACCATCGGCACCAGGTTCAGGACGCGCTTGTCGGCCATGGCGGGGGTGACGGCCCCTGCGACGTTGAAGTAGCGCAGATTGACGACGCTCATGTCGAAGGCCGTGTGGGCGGCCTCGCCGAGCCATTCGCCGATGAGCTTGCTCTGTCCGTAGGGGCTCATCGGGTGACAGGGCAGGTCCTCGGTCACCAGGTCGACGTCGGGCGCTCCGTAGACCGAGGCGCTGGACGAGTAGATGAGATTGCGAACTCCGGCCTGCCGCATCGCCGCGAGGAGGACTCGGAATCCCTCGACATTCTGCTGGTAGTAATCCAGGGGACGGGTGAACGACTCCCCTACCTGGGTCCTGGCCACCATGTTGATGACACCTTCGACCTCGTACTCCTGGAATACCTTCCGGAGCGCCTCTCCGTTCAGAATGGATTCCTGGACGAACGGAACGCCTTCGGGCACGTTGTCCCGGGATCCCGTGGACAGGTCGTCGACCACGATGACACCTTCACCGGCATCGTGCATGGACTTGACAACGTGCCCGCCGATATAGCCGGCTCCGCCTGCTATGAGCCATACCTTCATCCTGCCATACCCTTCAATTCTTCCATATTGCATTCGATTCTTCCATATCGCAAGCATAGAGAGACTCGCATATTCGCAGGGCTCGACCTCAGGGCACAAGGTCCCATGTTTTCAGGACCGCGGATCCACTTCGGCCGACGCCGCGTCTTCCTTAGTTCCTCCGAAAAGTCTCCGAAAGTTGACCGGCGGTACGGTGGTCGGCTCGGGAAAGGCGTTAGCCTTGCATATTGTTCGTGGAATTGTTGAATGCAGAGAGAGGCTTTTTCGATGCTCAGTGAGCAGTCCGCCGCAGTCGTGCGCGCCACGCTTCCCGCCGTCGGCGCGGCCATCGAGGACATCACGGGGCGCTTCTACGAGCGCATGTTCGCCGCCCACCCGGAGCTGCTGCGTGACCTGTTCAACCGCGGCAACCAGGCCGCCGGCGTGCAGCGCCAGGCCCTCGCCGGTTCCATCGCGACGTTCGCCACGTACCTGGTGGACCGCCCCGACGAGCGGCCCGACGTGATGCTGCACCGCATCGCGCACAAGCACGCTTCCGTGGGCATCAGGCCCGACCAGTACCCGATCGTGCACGAGCACCTCTTGGCTGCCATCGCCGAGATCCTCGGCGACGCGGTGACGCCGGAGGTCGCCCGGGCCTGGGACGAGGTGTACTGGCTGATGGCGAACGCGCTCATCGTCCTGGAGAAGCGCCTCTACGAGGAGCAGGGCGTCGTCGACGCGGACGTGTGGCGGGAGTGGGAGGTCGTCACCCGTACCGAGGCCACACCGGAGGTCGCCGCCTTCGTGCTCCGGCCCGCCGACGGACGGCCCGCGCCGGCGTTCAGGCCCGGGCAGTACGTCTCCGTTCAGGTCGAACTCCCGGACGGAGCACGGCAGATACGTCAGTACAGCCTCACCGGCGCCCCCGGTGCCGACACCCGTTCGATCGCGGTGAAGCGGGTGACCGGGAGCCCCGACGGCGAGGTCTCCTCGCAGCTGCACGCGCACGTCCGTGAGGGAGCCCGGCTGCGGGTGTCGGCCCCGTACGGGGATCTGGTCCTGCCCCCGGGCGAGGCACCCCTGCTGCTCGCCTCCGCGGGCATCGGCTGCACCCCGATGCTGGCCATGCTGGAGCAGCTCGTCGCCACCGCTCACGCGGGGCCCGTTACGGTCGTGCACGGCGACCGTTCACCCGCGTCGCACGCACTCCGCACCGACCACGAGGCGCTGACCCGCAAGCTGTCCGATGCGAGCGCCCACTTCTGGTACGAGGATCTCGCCGACGGACCGGCGAGCGAGGCGTACCGGGGCGGCCGGGTGGATCTGGTGGACGTACCGGTCGCGCCCGGTACCCGCGCCTTCCTGTGCGGTCCGCTCCCCTTCATGCGCGCGGTGCGCGCGCAGCTGCTCGAACGGGGTGTCGCGGCCGCCGACATCCACTACGAGGTCTTCGGGCCGGATCTCTGGCTCGCCGCGGCCTGACCACGAGCAGGACACAGGAGTACGGCGCTCCCGGGGACGCAATCCGGGGCTCCGGCGGGCATCGGGCGCCCACGCGGCACGTCTGTCATGCCGCGTGGGCGCGCCGCGTCGTGGGCGGTCTCAGAGAGGCCGAGCCTGGCGCCGCTCAGAGGTCGTTTCATCCCGTTGTTTGATCCCTGGATACGGCTTTGATGTGGTGATGTCGGGTCGTGCCAGGAGATGGTGCTTTCGCCGGTGAGGCGGCGGGACATGAGGTCGGTCATGGCGATGTGGATCATGGCTTCGGAGCGATGTGGGTGAGTCTCGTAGTCGCGCGCCAGGCGGCGGTGGAGCATCAGCCAGCCGTAGGTCCACTCCACCGTCCACCGCTTCGGGATCGGGGTGAACCCCTTGGTCCCGGGGTTGCGTTGGACGATTTCGAGGCCGATGCCGAGGGTGGCGGCGTGCTCGACGAAGTGCTTGCGGTAGCCCCCGTCGACCCATATCTTGCGCAGGCCGGGGTGGTCGGCGGCGGCGTGTTCCAACAGGGGTGCGGCCTGCGGCGGAATCCTGGACGCCGGCCGCGGTGACCAGCACGGCCAGCAGCAGGCCGAGGGTGTCGGTGATGATGCTGCGCTTGCGGCCCACGATCTTCCTGCCCGCGTCGATGCCCTGGCTGGTGGCGGGGACGCTGGTGGAGGTCTTCACGCTCTGCGCGTCGATTACGCAGGCCGACGGGTGTTTGCCGCGCCCTTCCTGCTGGCGTACCAACTCCCTCAGCAGCCCGTTGAGCTGGGCGAAGACGCCGTCCTTCTGCCAGTGGGCGAAGTAGCCGTAGACCGACTGCCAGGGCGGGAAATCGTGCGGGAGATGGGCCCACTGACAGCCGGTGCGGTCCACATACAGGATCGCATTCATGATCTCGCGCAGGTCATGCCGGGGTGGGCGTCCGAAGTCCAGGGCCCGACCGCGTCGCTCGAAGCGCCAGTGGACAGCCCGGCTCGATCAACTCCCAGCGGACATCGGACAGATCACTTGGATACGCACGCCGTTCCGTCATGTCCTGGAAGTACCGCGGTCCAGGGGCGTGCGCCCAGGCGTGCGTCCGGCCTCGCGGAAGCACAGGGCACACAGGGATGCCGTGGGATGAGACAGGCGCAAGACGACTCGCACCCCATACATCACACCACTCGGCCCAGAGAGCACGGTGAGCCCGAGCATCACATCTGTACCACCGCAACACACGGACAAAAACTGGTCATAACAGCACACTCAAGATTAAAACGACCTCTCAGAGTCCGTTCTTGACCGAGCGCGGCACGGCGGTGTCCGTACGCAGCGCCTTCCACAGGATGTTCGCCTGGGAGTCGAGAGCGACCACGCGGTTGGGGTCCCGCACGTCCAGCTTCACGGGGAGGGTGCGCAGGTCCATCGTGGAGGGGTTCAGCGCGTCCAGTCCCCGGGCGAAGGAGGTCAGGGAGAGCAGCGACGCCAGGTGGTCGTCGGTGGTGAGCGCCTTGGTGGCGGCGTCGGCCACCTTGTACAGCTTGGCGGGGTTCGTCAGGGTGCCCTCGGTCTGGATCTTGTGCAGCGCCGCGAGGATGAACTTCTGCTGGAGCTCGATGCGGCCCAGGTCGCTTCCATCGCCGATCCCGTGCCGGGTCCTGACAAACGCGAGTGCCGTGTCGCCCTTTAGGTTGTGGGTGCCGGCCGCGAGGTGCAGCCCGCTGCCCGAGTCGTCGATCCGCCGGTCCGTGGTCACGGTGACGCCGCCGAGCACGTCCACGAGCCTCTTGAAACCGGCGAAGTCGACTTCGAGGTAGTGGTCCATGCGGATGCCCGACATCGACTCCACCGTCTTGACGACGCAGGCCGGGCCGCCGCGCTGGTAGATGGAGTTGAACATGACGCGGGTCGCCGCCGGCAGGGTGCCGCACGACGGGCGTGTGACCAGGGTGTCGCGCGGGATGCTGACCGCCGTGGCCCGTTGGTGGTGGTCGGCGGGCACGTGGACCACGATCGCGGTGTCCGCCCGGGCCGTTCCGCTGGTGTCTCCGCCCGCCAGGTCGCCGTTCTTGCCGCTGCGCGAGTCCGACCCGAGCATGACGAAGTTCTGGTCGCCCGTGACCATGTCCTTCGGGCGGTCGGTGCCGAGTGCCCCGTCGATGTCGACGCCGTGCAGATTTCCGTTCAGATGGTGGTAGGCCCAGAGGCCGGAACCCGTGACGACGAGAACGAGGCCCACCACGACGGCCAGCAGGGTGCGCCGAATTCGCTGCCCTCTTGTTGTCTTCGTGCCCATGAGAGGTCGACTCCTTCGGCGCGCGGCCGGGTTCGATGAGAGAGGCGTGTACACACGAGCGTGGAGGCCGATGGGGCATCGGCCTCCACGTCGGCTACGCGTCAGCCGTGGTTGTGTGTCACGCGTAGGGGTACTGCGTCACCGCCGCGCGATGTTACTTCGAGCTGTTGTCCACCTTGAGCTGGACGACGGTCGGAGCGGCGAACGCGCCGCTGTTGAGCCGTCCGGTGGAGCGCCAGACCTTCACCTCGTGGTAGTTGCCGTCGATCGCGAGGAGGTCGTCCTTGCCATCGCCGTCGTAGTCACCCGAAGTGGTCTGCGAGAAGTTGTTCCACCCGGTGAGATGGCGCGGCTTCTCGAAGGGGTTGCCGGTCTGGTCGCCGTTGGAGTGCCACAGCTTCAGCTCGCCGCTGCCGTTGCGGGCGATGAGGTCGGCCTTGCCGTCACCGTCGATGTCGCCACCGGTGGTCTCGGCGTAGTTCTGCCAGCCGCCGGTCAGCTTCTTCGGCTTGGCGAACGGGTTGCCGGTGGAGGAGGTGCCGCGCCACAGCCTGAGCGTGCCCCGCTCGGATCCGGCCGTCTCCATGGCCACGAGGTCGGTGACTCCGTCGTTGTCGAAGTCGCCCGCGGTGGTCTGCTCGAGGCTGCTCCAGCCGCCGGTCATCTGGTCCGGCGCGGCGAAGGTGCCGTTGCCGTGACCGCGCCACAGCATCAGCTTGCCGGCGGACTCGGCGACGAGGTCGGTGTTGCCGTCCCCGTCGAAGTCACCCGCGACGGTCTGGTCGTAGGACCACTTGTCGAAGGTGCGGACGCCCTTCTGGAAGGTGGCGTCGCCGTTGCCCTTGAACAGGTAGACCTTGCCGGTGGTGTCGTCCTTGCCGAGGATGTCGGCGTGGCCGTCGTGGGTGAAGTCCGCCATGACGAGCTGGGAGACGTCATCGGCCGAGAGGTCGGTGTCCGACGAGGCCTTCTTGTGCAGGGTGACGGTGACGTTCCCGGTGTAGGTCTTGCCGTCCTTGCCCGTCACCGTGTAGGTGAAGGAGTCGGTGCCGTCGATGTCTTCGGTCTGCGTGTACAGGACCTTGCCGTTGCTGATCGTGGCGGTGCCGTGGGACGGCGTCGACACCTTGTCGAGCGAGGTGACGTTCTCGTCGTTCTTCAGGACGTCGATCGACGTGGCGCCGTCGCCGTAGGTGGCGCTGGCCGAGTCGTCGACGACCTTCGTGGGGTCCTGCTCCTCCGGCTCCACCGCGAGGTGGATGGTCTCCCAGTGGCCGTTCGGGCTCAGGCCGGCGTTGGCGCCGATACTGATCGGTGCGCCGGTGCCGACGCCATAGTCCTCGAGCATCTTCGCGGTGGGCACGACCGTGAAACGACCAAACCTCGAGACCTGCTCGTCCAGATTGTAGCCGCCGTACACCAGGGCAGCGGGGCTGTGCCACTTGCCGACGTACTGGTGCTCGCCCGCGAACCAGCCCTTCTCGAAGCCCGACCACGTCACGTTTCCCAGCGCGCCGGGGACCGGGATGGTCTCCTTCAGGTTCTTCGCCGTGGCCAGGATCTTCAGGTCGCCGTTGTCGACCAGCTTGTTGAAGTCCCAGTAGCCGAGAGCCGTGTCCAGCGGCTCAACACCGGGAACGGCCGCGGTGACGTGGGCTTTTGCGCTGATCCACAGCGTGGTGGGCTTGCCGACCGTGAACTTGCACCCCTGGTCCGACCACAGACCGGCACTGCCGATGTTGCCGAAGACGGTGGCGTCAGTGGATTCGCCACACTTGGTCAGGTTCTTGGGGGGGGTACCCAGGTCGTCGAAGACGCCGTTGGTGTAGGGGCCACCGGTCGCCTCATTGCCCGAGTTCGAGAAGGTCGTCGTGCGCACCTGGCCGGACCCCTTGTTCCCCGCGGCACCGGAGCCCGCGGCGAGTGCGGGCTGCGCGCCGATCGCCAGGGCGGTCGTCCCAACCAGAACCGCCGTGGATATTCCGATCGCCTTACGGGCCTTGCCCGCTCGCACCCACTGCATTGTGCTTCGACTCATCGAACACTTCCTCCCTGGTCAAGCGCCATTATGACAACCAGATGAAACGTACAGGGAGTGGCGGCAACGAAAGATTACAAGCTCGGGACCCGGCCACCGATCGGCCTTGTCGGGTACCGGCAGCGCACCTTTCCCATAGGTCGCGGGCGAGATCCCGGTCAACCTTCACAGGCCGTCGGTCACCATTTGGAATGCCCGCGTCACCATTTAGTCACCTAAAGGAGGTAGCGCTGACCTTAACGTGAAGCGAGCGGCTCCGTCGCAATTGATCATGCGTTTGGGGGCCGGGCGCTTCCGTAGCGAGACGGGCACGGGCGGCGTACTTCTGCGAGTGAGATCCTTAAGGCGGACTGGTGAAGAGAACAGAATCTTCGGCGAAGAATGTCGCTGTCGTTTTGGCCGGGGGAACCGGGCAGCGTATCGGCCTGAATGTGCCCAAGCAGCTCATCAAGGTCGCCGGTAAGTCCATTCTCGAGCACACGCTGGACGTGTTCGAGGAATCCGCCGTCATCGACGAGATTATCGTCGTCATGCACAAGGACTTCATCGCCGAGGTCCGTGCCATAGTCGAGCGCGCCGGCCTCGCCAAGGTGAGCGTGGTCCTGCCCGGCGGCGCGACCCGCAACGAGACGAGTCTGCGCGCCATCGAGTTCCTGCGCGAGTCACTGCCTGTGGGGCACGACGTGAAGGTGCTGATCCATGACGCCGTGCGTCCACTGGTGTCGACCCAGGTGATCGCGGAGTGCGTGGCGGCGCTGGACACGCACGAGGCGGTGGACGTCGCCATCCCGACGGCGGACACGATGATCGTGACCCGGGACGAGGGCGAGCGCGGCGTCTTCATCAATGACGTGCCGGACCGCGCCGTACTCCAGCGCGGGCAGACGCCCCAGGCATTCTGGCTGTCGACAATCTGGCGCGCCTACGGCCGGGCGCTCCAGGACCCGGCGTTCCAGGCCACCGACGACTGCGGTGTGGTGCTGCGCTACCTGCCGGAGGTGCCCATCGTGGTGGTCCGCGGTGAGGAGCACAACATGAAGGTGACGCAGCCCATCGACCTCGTCCTCGCCGACAGACTCTTCCAACTGCAGTCGAGCACCGCACCGTTGCCGCTGTCCGAACACCGCTACCGGGAACAGCTGGCGGGCACGGTCACGGTCGTCTTCGGCGCCAGTTACGGCATCGGTGCCGACATCGGTGACTTCGTCGAGGGCCATGGCGGGCGGGTCTTCCGGTTCAGCCGGTCGCTGACCGGCACACATGTGGAGAACCCAGACGACGTGGCGGCCGCCCTGGCCGTCGCGTACCGGGAGGCCGGACGTATTGACCACGTGGTCAACACCGCGGGGGTGCTGCGCACGGGCGAGCTGGTGGCGACGTCGCCCGAGGCGATCGAGCAGGCGACGGCCGTCAACTACCTGGCGCCGGTGCACATCGCGCGGGCCGCCTTCCCGTATCTCGCCGAGAGCGGTGGCCAGTTGCTGCTGTACACCTCCAGCAGCTACACGCGCGGGCGGCGCGGCTACAGCCTCTATTCGTCCGCCAAGGCCGCCACCGTCAATCTGACGCAGGCGCTGGCCGAGGAGTGGGCTCCGCATTCCGTGCGGATCAACTGTGTCAACCCCGAGCGCACCCGTACCCCGATGCGCGCCAGGGCCTTCGGGGACGAACCGGTGGAGACGCTCCTGGCCTCGGAGGCGGTGGCACAGGCGTCGGTCGACGTCCTGCTGTCGGCCATGACGGGTCATGTCGTCGACGTGCGGCGCCAGGACCCGGTCGCGTCCGCGGTGCCCGAGCTCTCCTCCCCGGCGCTGGGGCGCTCGGAGCTGCCAGAGAGGCAGTCGGCATGACCCAGGAGGTGAGCGCCGCCCCGCCGGTGCAGAAGACCGGGGCCGGGGGCGCGGGAGGCGCGCACCGGGGCTTGCGGGCGATCCGGGCCGCGCTCCTCACGCGTGCCCGACGGCTGTCCCGGGCGGATCTGGTGGCAGTCGGCCTGTTGTTGTCGAGTTTCCCCCTGCTCGTGCTCAGCGCCCTGGTGCCGAGTGCGCCGGTATTCTGCGCCGTCATGCTGGTCGGCTACGGCGCGGACGGTGAACTGCACCGCCGGCGCAGCCCCGTGCTGGCGTGGCTGCGCCAGCTCCGGTTCGGCGTCTCCCTGCGCGCCGCGGCGCGTCAGCTCCTGACGGTGCTGCTGCTGGCCCGCGCGGGGTGGGGCGGCACGGGGCTGTGCGCGGCGGGGATCGTGACGTTCCTGCTGACCACCGCGGCACAGGTGCCGCTGGCGATGCTGGCCCGCCGGGTGCGACTGCGTCGCAAACTTCCCCTTGCCGTGCGCAACATCCCGCTCGCCGTTCGGATACCGGACGCTCCGCCCGCGTACGTGCGCGGCCGGGCCGCCGAGAAGTCGCTCGTCGTCGAGGCCCTGGGGGTGCTGGGGCTCGTCGCCGCGGCCGCCGGCGCCGAGGGGGCGGGCTGGACGGGTCTCGGTCTGTCCCTGGCGGCGACCGCCGCGTGGGGCGGGCTGCTGGTTTCCTGCTCGGGCGGACGGTACCGGGTCCCGTCCACGCCGGAGGCACTGGGGGCCACCGATGACTGGCTCCGGTCGTACGCGCCGGGCGTCGTCCTGTACTTCTCCGGGTCCAAGGAGTCGGCGTACCAGATCAACATGTGGCTGCGCACGCTGGAGGCCCTGGACGAGCGCCCCCTGGTGCTGCTGCGGGAACGGGCCGTGCTGAACCGACTAGCCCCCACTATCCTGCCAGTCCTCTGCGTCCCCGCGGCCACACATGTGATGAACCTGGACTTCTCCACGGTCCGTGTCGCGCTGTACGCCGCGAACACGGGCAAGAACATCCACTTCCTGCGTGTTCCCACCGCCCGGCACGTGTTCATCGGCCACGGTGACAGCGACAAGGTGGCGAGCGTCAACCCGTACACGAAGGTCTACGACGAGGTCTGGGTGGCGGGCCGGGCGGGCCGGGAGCGCTACCGGCGGGCGGACGTCGGTGTGCGCGACAGCGCGATCCACGAGGTCGGACGACCTCAACTTGCCACCCTCGACAGGACGTCCGCGACCGGCCGGGACATGCCCTCGGTGCTGTACGCCCCCACCTGGGAGGGGTGGGACGATCACCCGCAGAACACGTCGCTCATCGTGTCGGGCGAGGCCATCGTGCGGAAGCTGCTGACGAGCCCGGTGCCGGTCCGCGTCCTGTACCGGCCGCACCCCTTCACCGGGACCCGCGCCCCCGAGGCGCGCGCCGCGCACACCCGCATCGTCGCCATGATCGAGGAGGCGGCCGCGGCGCGCGCGAAGGACCGAGGAGCGACCGGCGACCATATGGCCCGTCTGGGCCGCGCATCGGCGGTGCGGGCACTCGACCGGCAGGTGGCGGCCGCCAAGGCGCCGCGCACCGGGGACGACGCCGAGCAGTCCCGGAACGCGGCCGATCTGCACCGGTCGGTGGAACGCCTGCGAAGACTCGAAGCGGCCCGGTCGGCCGCGTACTGGCAGTGCGAGGAGCCGTGGCAGCACCGGGTCATCCTGGAGGATGGCCCGGCCCTGTACGAGTGCTTCGACCAGGCGGACGCACTCGTCGCCGACATCTCCAGTGTGGTCTCCGACTTCCTGGCCACTGAGAAGCCCTACGCGGTGACCGACTGCGCGGAATCCGGCGCCGAGGAGTTCCGCGTTCGCTATCCGACCACCGGCGCCGCCACAATCCTTTCGCCGCGGGCCGACGGGCTGACGGAGTTTCTGACCCGCCTCGCGGAAGATCCCGGAGTCGGCGCGGAGCACCGGTCGCTCAGCCACTACCTCCTGGGCGACTGCGCGGACGCGCCCCGAAGGTTCGCCGCGGCGGTCGCACGGGCGGCCGCCGCGGCGGAGAAGCGCGATGTTCTGCACGGCGCGCAGGACCGTGCGCAGACCTGAAACGGCGGGACAACAGAGCGGGCCACGCCGTGGGCGCGCCGTCGCCCACGTTTCGGGCCCGGGGAGGACACCATGCAGGAACTGAGCATCGACGCGACCATCCGCATGCGCTATCTGGCGCATCCGTTGCAGTGCATCCCTTTGAAAGGCGTGTTCAGCTATCGCACCTCCGACCCGCTCGCCGTCCGGTTGGAACTGTTCAGCCGCAACCTTCCGTTGTCCACCTGGACTTTCAGCCGGGACCTCCTGATGAACGGCTTGGGAGCACGGTCCGGCGAGGGAGACGTGGAGGTCTGGCCCTCCGTCGAGGCCCAGCCCCGCACCCTGTACCTCGCGCTCAGCGGGGCCACCTCGGTCGCGGCCCGCCGCCGTGCTCTGCTGTGCTGTTCGGCGCCGGCGGCCGAGAGATTCGTGCAGAAGACCGTCGCTCTCGTGCCCCCGGGAAACGAAGAGCTGGGCCTGGAGGCCGCCCTCGCCGCCCTCCTGTCCTGAGCGGAATCCGGAACCGAAGGGGTGCACGCCGCTCCAGGCACGCCGCAGCCTCGCACGGACGGGAGTACCGACGTCGGGTGTCGTATCGGGTCAGCCAACGAAAGGCGTCAAGTCGCGCTTCATGCTCGCTCGATCAGCTTGTGTGGTCTTTGTTGGAACTCCGCCCCCGGCGGGACGGCCCGCTAGTGTCGGTGCTGGACCGCTGACGATGAGCCCAAGTCCGGCGCAGATCTGACGTGGTGGGGCGCGAGCGGGAGGTTTCCGTCGACTCCACGATCTGCCGGACCCACCAGCAGGCCGCCGGGGCCCGGAGAAGGGGGACCGCGATCCGGGCCGGTCGCGTCCGGACGGCTCGGTGGCCGAGCCGGACGACCACTCCATCGGCCGCTCGCGCGGCGAGCTGACCACGAAGATTCACCTCGCTGTCGACTCCTCCTCCACGTTCTGGCCACGGTCATCACCGCTGGCTAGCGATGCGTCGCGACGCGCTACGGCAAACTCGCCGTCCGCTACGAAGCCACCATTCAGGAGGGCACGACGGGCCGAGGAGGGAACCCCGCCTTCACCACCCGCACCACGACGATGCGGCAGCCCTTTCGCCCCGGCCGGCGCCCAACGAGCTGATGGTTGAAAACACGCCGAAGGCACTGGCGAGAACATGTCACGGAATGATGAGGACACAAGCCTTAACGTGCCGTAGTCCAACACCAACGCCGAGGATGGGAAATCGGTAGCCCCTACCGGTCCGACACGCCAAGGGGGAGCCGTTAGGGGGACGGAGCCCGAGCCATGGGTACGCGGTCTTCAAGACGTCAGAGACTCGAATACAGCACCGAGAAGCGGCGTGCGGGCCTGGGCTCTCGACCAGATCACCGATACAGGTGGTCGGTCCGAGCCTGCCATGCCCGAACTGATCACCTCCTACGGAAGGCGAGACAGTTCGGATGGAAACGGTCGGTTGGGCAACCGGTGCGGTTGCTGCGCTCGGGGGGGGTGTGTCCTGGTACTGGGGTATGTCCTCGATCAGATCCCAGCGCTTGCAGACAAGGCCGTACGGGCCATCGCAGCCGTGCGTCGGCTGCGCGACGAGTGGCTCCGGGGGTGAGCCGCCTCCCGGAGCCTCCGCACCTCGTCCAGTTAGGTGTGCAGGTTAGATCGCCGCCGTATCACGGGGCGGATCGGTCGGGCACGGGCCTGGTGCGCTGGTCGAGGCCGAGAGTTCGCAGCAGCCAGCCAACAGATTTTTTGCGCCTGCCCCACCACAAGCAACGCCGGGTTGCTGGTCCGAGATGTCCGCGGACCTGTGCCTACGGTGCGCGCGACGAGCAGAGATTTCCAACAGGACTGGGGGCGCGGGTGAGCACCACTTCGGCAGGACCGGTGAGCGCGGCCGAGCTGCGGCGGCGGGTTCGCGCTGCTGAAGCACTAAGACCGTGTCCTACGTGGTGAGGCGTCGTTGACCTCGGTATGGGACGGGGCGCGTGGAGTTGGATTGTTCCGGATGGGCTGTGGGAGATCGCGAAGCCGCTGATCCCGCCGTCGAGGGTGCGGCCGCAGGGCGGCGGAACACAGGACACGCCTGATGAAACGCTGTTCGCGGCCATCATCTACGTACTGGTCAGCGGCTGCGCCTGGCGCCAACTACCGCCTTGCTTCGGCATATCGAAGTCGACCGCCCACCGCCGGTTCCTGATCTGGTCGAGAGCCGGAGTCTGGGGGCGGCTGCACGAAGCCGTGCTGCGCCGACTCGACGACGCCGGCCTCATCGACGTCACCCGCGTCGTCCTGGACACCGCCCACGTGAGGGCTAAAAAGGGGGCGAACGCACAGGTCCGAGCCCCGTGGACCGGGGCAAGCCGGGTTCCAAGATGCACGTCCTGTCGGACGCGAACGGACTGCCCCTCCTCGTCGGCGTCTCGGCCGGCAACACCCACGACAGCGAAGGGCTGAAGCCCATGGTCGAGGGTCACCAAACGAGACATGACCCCCACCGCGGCCGGTACCTCAAGCCCCAGCGCCTCCACGCAGACAAAGCCTACGACCGCGCCGACCTGCGGAAATGGTTACGTGGCAAACGGATCGGAGTACGGATCGCGCGCAAAGGCATCGAGTCCAGCGAACGATTGGGCCGCCGCCGCTGGGTCATCGAGCGGACGATGTCCTGGCTGTCCGGCTACCGACGCCTGAGCCCTCGCTACGAACGCGATCCCCGCAACTACCTGGCCTTTCTCGGACTGGCAGCCGCCCTGTGCTGCTACAAACGACTCATCCGCCTCACCACGTAGGACACGGTCTTAGTGCCGTCAACGGTGACCGCTGACAACTATTCCCGACTAGTGGAGCACAGGGCACTACTCGTGTCGAAGCCGTCGGCTGTTCGACGGCGGCGGCCGGTTCGGCGAGCTCTGGCATGTCGCAGAACCTATCGCGAGGGGCTTTGTGCGAAAGCCGTTTTGCGAGAGGTTGTGAGAACGAAGATCAGGGATAAACCGGACGCGGTCCGGTGAGGATTTCCGACCTCTCAGAACTACTCATTTGTGCGACCGACTACGACGGTACCGCCCCTTCACCTTCTGTGCGTCAGCGTGTCACGGAGGTTATGCCCAGGCGCTCCTGCGCCGCGGCCCCGGACGACAGGTTGCGCGGGGCGGCGGGTTGCAGTGATGGCGACTCCGGCAAGGACGAGAATGCCCCCGAGAACTGCCGTGTGACTTGGTGCTGTTCGGGTGAGTGCCGTGTCGATGCCGAGGGCGGCGACGGGAACGCCGTACAGGACCAAGGAACTGGTGGAAGCCGTCGTTGCCGACAGGGTGCGGGACCAGGACCAGAAGGCAAGAACGGTGCAACCGACACCCAGCCAGACCACTGCGGCGGTGCGGTGCCAGTCGGCCGTTGCCGCTTGGGAGATGGTCGAAGGCAGGAACGGCAGAAGCGGCACGATTCCGAAGAGGCTGCCGTAGAAGGTGCATTCGGTGCCGGAGTACCGAGCGAGCAAGGGTTTTTGCACGACAAACGATGTGGCCTGAGCCGCCGCGGCCATGATGACGAGCCCCGCTCCGGCGAGCGTGCCTCCACTGTGCCCAGTGGTCACGGCGATCAGGAGTGCCCCGCACAGGGCCACAACGAGGCCGGCCACCCCTTGGGCCCCGGGGTGCTCTCCCAGGAGGAACATTCCCATGAGGGCGACGAAGACGGGAGAAGTGGAGACGAGCATGGCTGCGGTTCCCGCGTCCACGCTCTGCTCACCCGCGTAGAGCAGCAGCTGGTAGGCCGTCATGCCCGCAAGCCCGAAGGTCGCCATCCGCGTCGCGTCGGGCAGCCGCAGAACACCGATGCGCTTGCGGAGCAGGCAGGGAAGCAGGAGGAGTATCGCGATACCGATTCGCAGCATGGCGATTGCCGTCGGAGAGTATCCCGGCAGTGCGATGCCAATCGCGGGGAAGGCCGATCCCCACAGCACCGCCGTAGCGGCCATCGGCTTCCACGGGAAGGCCGACGCCGCACGTATGGCAGTCATCGTGATGTTCCGAACATTCGGCTCAACTCCGGATCATAGCTCATCAATTTGGGTTAATCGCTAAGCTATCCCTGCCGGGCCGAATAAGGGAAATAAGGGATTTCGCCTGCGTGGCAAAGTTGTACTTATGGAGCGGAGGAGTGGCGTCATGTTCGGACGAGCGCTGCAGTTGGAGATGTCGCTGGACCTCGCGGTCGTCACGCTCACCGAGCAGTTGGAACGTAGCGGGTTCACCGTCCTGGCGGGTTACGACCAGCAGGCGATGACAAGTGAGGCGGCCCCGGCGGTGTGGCTGTCTCTCTGGCACGGCAAACTGGGGTCCGAGGCAGTCCGAATATGCCCGGACGCCGCGGTGCTTGGGGTACTCACGGCCGTCGTGCGCAGGGACCACGGCACCGGGCAAACTCACGTCCGCCTACCAGATCCGGCTACTCTCCTCATGCTGTCGGACTGCCCTGCTATGAATGCCGTGTCCGAGAGCCTTACGCGCCTCATCGATCAAGCAATGGTCTCTACCCTCATGGCTGACACTCCATCGTGATTCCTGCCTTCACCGAGGAGTTCGCAGCGAGCCTGCAGCACCTTGGCCGGCGTCCGCCAGCGGACCTTGTTCATGCGGCCTGGCCGAAACCTTCGGCGGTCACGTTCCCGTCGCGGAGCTGGGTGAAGTCGACGTCCAGATTCGTCTCGTACGCCTCGGGCTGGATGCCGAGTTCATGCGTGCTGTACTCGCCGAACCGGTTGATGTGTTCGGTCAGATATGGCGAGATGTGGGCCAGGTCCTCCGGCTCGATCGTCCGGCCCTCGTCCAGCAACTGCCGCACGATCCCGCGATGTCCAGGGCGTTGTGGAAGATGACCGCGTTGGTGAGCAGGGCGTTGCACTTCATCGCCTTCTCCTGCTCGACGGGGTCGTTGTCCACGATGACCCCTTGGTTGCCGAAGCCGATCCACTGCGAGAAGCCGTTGAACGCTTCGGTCTTGTTCGTCGCCGCGGTCACCCGCCGGCGAAGCGCCGGATCGGACAGGTAGCGCAGCAACTGCACGGTGCGGATCACCCGGCCGACCTCGCGGAGGCGGCGTAGGTGGCGTTCTTCTTGGAGTCCGAGCGCAGCCGCTTGAACAGCGTGGACGAGGAGATCGCCCCCTTTCGTACGGAGACGGCGACCTTCATCAGGTGGCGGAACTGGGACTCGATCAGGTGCACCGGCGGGACCAGCTCCCTTCTGCCCCGGCTCTCTACGAGGCACGAGGCCGTGTCTGGGGGCGGCGCAGCCTCATTCCCGGCGGCTGTGCCGGGCGCCACTGACCGGGCGGCATGCAGAAACAGCGCCCGGACTGGTGGTACCGGACGTATGAGCCTCAGCTGGGCTCTCCCCGCCCCTCCTTCGTGCGGCGCCGACGTCAGACGGCGCCAAATTCGTGCGCAGCGCTGCCGCGCCACTCCACTCACTGCGGGCCGTCCAGGACGGCCTCGGGGTCGGCGAAGCCAGTGCCTGCGAGGAACACAACCAGGTCGCGGTCACTGTAGGCAGCGCCAAGAATCTCGTCCCGGTCGTTGCTGTGCACGGTGACCCTCCGGCCCCGCCCACCCGGGAGGGCCGGTGCACAACGATCGGCGCGTTTGTCACGCCTCCCAGCGTGCCCCCGGCTGTTCCGCGGGGCGAGTCGACCGGGCAGTTGTTCTCAGGACAAGCCCTACGGTGCATCACCACGGAAGGGCGGGAGGAGAGCAGCCTCCCGCCCTTGTGCACGGTCGTTCTATGCCTCAGCGCTTGAGACCGCCCGGGAGCGCGGAGCAAGGCTCTGCCCCATCGCCCTCTCGATTGAGATCCGGATGACCACCCGCTCCGGATCGGGTGCCGGCGTGCGCCCGTATCGCTCTCCGTAACGGATGACAGCATCCTCGACTGTTGCGGCGTCTGTGCAGACTTCGGCCACCCCTTCGAGAGTTGCCCACCGGCCGCCGTCCACCTGGCACACCGCAACCCGGGCCTCACTACCGCCCGCAAGGAGGGCCGGGTCACCGGCGTCGTCCGCGAGGGAGAGGCCGCGGTCGGCCGCAATGCGGGCGAGGGTCGGTTCACCGACGCGACGAACGACGTCGTCCTCGACCGGACGGGTCCGGGCCCGCTCCCGTTGATGAACAGCTTGCCCTCATCGGCGAACCAACACCCGTACGCATACCAGCGGTTGAGTGGGCCATCTGGCTGGCCGACGAGTCCGTTCAGGCCCGCTACTGGGCCAAGGTCTACCGCACCTCGTCAACCGAGGACTGCTGGTTCTTCTTCGGCGGGATCTCCAGCACCGGCCACGCCAGCTTCAGGGCCGCCTCGCGGCCGGGCAGGACCCGACGCGGCACGGTGCCGGGCCACCTCTACGGGTACCAGCTCGCGCACGGTGTCATCCCTCGACTCGGTTGGGGTACCGACAGCCCGACCGTCAGCCACACCTGCGACAACCACTCCTGCCAGCAACCGACACACCTCCGACTTGGCACCCCGGCCGAGAACCGCGCGGAGTGGCTCACCCGCCGCCGCGACCCCGGCAGCCCCCTCGCAGACCTCCGCGGCCCCGCCGACCGCTCGCGCGCGATCGGTGCCGCAATCCGCGCGGGCCGAGACCGCGGCGAGTCCGAGACCGAGATTGCCCGCCGAATCGAGGTAGCCGTCGCCGCAGGGCGGCCTCTGAGCCTGTGGTAGGTCTCGCCACAATCCGACTAGGCGAAAAGTGCGACCTCTCCGTGCCGACCCGTCCCTCCGAGGCCGAGCGCAAGAACTTTACGACCTTACTCCGCTTGCGGTGTAGTGGCGCCTGGGTCGCCTCACGGCCGGGCGCGCCCCACAGGTGACTTGAAGCCGTACTTCTGCGCTGCCCGCTGTGCCCGCACCCGCTGCCCTTTCATCTGCATCTGCGCGAACTGCTCACTGACCCCGTAGGCAGCCGCAACGCGCGCGTTGTCCCAGCCGTCGAACGCCATGCGCTCGGCTGCCGCCAGAGGCACCAACAGTTCGCCGGCCATGAACGTGGCCTGCTTCTCCTGCTCCGGATTGAACTGCCGCTTGTGATCCTCACCAAGAATCACGCCGTCGAAGGAGTGCTCCAGCAGGAAGTGGCCGAGCTCATGGGCAATGTTGGAGCGGCGGCGGACGGGTATGTGGGACTCGTTCTCGACGATCACCCGTGCCGTCCCGAGCGGCACCAAGGCAGCTGACCAGGCCGAGGAACTGCTCACCGTGAAGTGGTGGAGTGCGGCGACGGTCATCTCGAACTCCTGGAGGCCTTCAAGGGTGTACACGTCGATGCCGTGCTCCTCGGCCAAGACATACGGGTCGAGCGGGTCGGTGGGCCCCAGACCGAGCCCGGTGCCTTCCTCCTGTGCGACCTCGCGCATCAGCGCCTGCGTCCAGCACAACTCAGCTGCTCCGGGATTCACGTTCCGCGCGGAACCGCCGTGCGGCGGCACTGATCACCTCTTCGAGGTACGCGACGTCGTCGCCACTGAGATCGCTGCGCGCCCGGAGAAGAGGAACGAGCGACGCCACCAACTCAGGTTCTTCCCCGACGGATCCGTCCTGCGGTGTCACGTAGAAGGTCTCCGCCGGCATGCGCAGCCATGTCGTCATGGCCGCGAACGCGGTGACGTCCGGTTTCAGCCCGTTGGCCATGCGGGAGATGGTCGAGGCGCTCACGCCGAGGTCCTTGGCGAGCTGTCTCCATGACAGCCCCTTCTCCGCGCGCGCCGCATCCAGCGCTGCGTGCAGAGCCTGCACGTCCACGGTCGGACTCTCGCTCATCATTGTCCCCGATTTCCATCACTGCTCGATTTGTCGATCACCTCTGCTACAGCGTATCTGCTCGACATTTAGAGCAGTGATGCACATTCGCACCGTTGCCCGTCTGCGTATCCGACAGGAGGACTGCCATGCCTCAGGACAACCACGGGCCCGCGCCCGTCACGATCGTCGTCAACACCCGCCCGCACACCTGGGAGGCTAAGGAGATCACCTATGAGCAGGTCGTCGAGCTCGCCTACCCCGGCCAGCCGCCGAACGACCAGGACACCTACACCGTCCGCTACAGCCGCGGGCACGACGGACACGGAACGGGCAGCCTCACGGCCGGCCACAGCGTCCGAGTGAAGAAGGAGATGGTCTTCGATGTTTACCGCACTTCTCGCTCGTGACCCCGACCTCTCCCGCCTGCTCGACAACGGCTTCGACATCGTCGTTCACGCCGGTCACATCGTCGTGCGGCATATCCCATACGTCACCGAGAACCGCGCCGTCGAGTACGGATTCCTCACCTATCCCGTGACCGTCAGCGGAGACCGCCTGGTCTCCGGCACCGACCACCGCATCTGGTTCGGCGGGTCCACGCCGTGCACCGAGCACGGCCGCCCCCTGCCCCTCGCCAATCCGGAGACCCGGGTGGTCGCCGAGGGTATGCAGGCGAACTTCATGCTCTCCAGCAAGCCCAGCCCGAACGGGTATCCCGACGAGCACACGAAGATCACCGCGTACACGCGGATCATCGCCGACCACGCGCACGCGCTCAATCCTTCGGTGACCCCCACCCCCGGGGCAGCGTGGCAGGAGATCGAGGACGACAGCCCCTTCGTCTACCGGGACACAGCCACCTCCCGCGCCGGCATCGCGACCGTCAACCACCGGTTTCGAGGTCACAGCATCGTGATCGTCGGTCTCGGGGGAAGCGGTAGCTACATCCTCGACCAGGTGGCCAAGACCGAAGTCGACTCCATCCTCCTCATCGACGGCGACACCTTCGAGAACCACAACGCCTTCCGAGCGCCTGGCGCCCCCACCCTCGACACCTTGCGTGACCGTCCGCCCAAGGCCACCTACTTCGCCTCGGTGTACTCGAACATGCACCAGGGCGTGACCGCCTGCGCGCAGTACCTCGACGAGGACAACCTGGACCTGCTCAACGGAGCGACGTTCGTATTCCTCGCTTCCGACGACGCGGCCAGCAAGCCTGCGATCATGGACTGGCTCGAAGCCCACGACGTGCCGTTCATCGACGTCGGCATGGGCATCGAAGAGATAGACGGCCGTCTCAGCGGACTGCTGCGCGTCACCACGAGCCTTCCGGGCCGCCGTGACACAGCCCGTCACCGCGTCCCGCGACCGGCACCCAAACGCGATGCCTACGCACGGAACATTCAGACCGCGGACCTCAACGCGCTCAACGCCATCCTGGCCGTCATCCGCTGGAAACGCTCCATCGGCGTCTACGCCGACGCCACCGACGAGAGCCACACCACGTACTCGCTGATCACCAACGAGATCGCCAACGAGGATCTGCGGTGACCACACAAGACGCCCTGCATCCCCTCTTCACCGAAACCTTCCCCGCAACGATGGACGAAGGGCTGCTCTACATCTCGGTCCCCTACCGCACCTGCAGCCACCTGTGCTGCTGCGGGTGCGGCCACGAAGTCATCACGCCGCTCTCCCCGGCTCAATGGTCCGTAACCTACGACGGCGAGAACGTCTCCCTCTCCCCCTCAATCGGCAACTGGTCCCTCCCTTGCCAGTCGCACTACTGGATCCGCGACGGCCGCGTCCGCTGGAGCCGCCGGTACTCGGCGGCGGAAGTGGATCAGAACCGGGACCGGGACCGTCGCTTGCTGGCGCGAGACACCCGGGAAACCGGGCCCACCCGGCTGTCCAGGCTCCGTCGCCATCTGCTGTTCTGGCGCCAGTAGGTGGCCCGGCGACTTCCCGGTACTGGTACTGCACAGCTGGAATTTAAAGGAACAGGAGGCCGGACGCCCCGAAGTGAGTCCGGCCTCTTGACGTCCTGCAACGCCCTCAAGCCGCCTTGGCGACGGCCTGCGTGATCGCAGCACCCATCGCCCACTCGACGGCTGCCACGACCTCGTCGTCCGAGGACTCCAGGAGGTGTCCGTACCGGTCGACGGTCGTCGTGATCGACTCGTGGCCGAGGCGGGCCTGGATCACGGGCAGCGGGACCTTTCCAGCGATGAGCCAGGAAGCGTGGGTGTGGCGAAGGTCGTGGATGCGCGGGCGCTTGGTGAGGCCGGCGGTGTTGGCCGCGTCCAGGGCGGGCTTCCAGCGGTGCGCGTGGAACACGCCGGAGTGCCAAGCCCCGCCCTCTGGGGCAGTGAAGAAGAGGTCGGTCGGCTTCTTCCCCTTGCAGATCCGCTGGAACAGCTGCACCTGGTCGGGGGTGAGCACGAGGGTCCGGCGTGACTTCTTGGTCTTGGGGGCCCCGAGGAACGTCCCGCCCTCGCCCCGCCGCTTCCACGCGCGCTGCACGCGGAGCGTCGGCCGCTTGGAGACGAAGGTGAAGTCCCGAGGCTGGAGCGCCGTCACCTCTCCCCACCGGAGGCCGGTGCTGACCAGCGCGTCAATGATGTCGATAGCGTCGGCACGTACGTACGCGCGCAGGAGGGCGTACTCCTCGGGCTCCAGGAAGACCTCGTCGTCCTCTGTGTCGTTCCCCTTGGGCAGCTTGGTATGTGCGCAGGGGTTCGAGTCGCGGAGAGCCGGGTCGGCGTCCACGGCCGACTGGAGGATGCTGTAGAGCAGGCCGTGGAGGTTGGCGATCGTCTTCGCCGCGTACGCGCGGCGCTTCGTCCCCCGGAGCATGCAGGGGGCCCGGTTTCCCATCCTGGAGATCCAGGATCCACCGACTGACGTGATCGCGAGTGATCCTCTCCCCTCGATCTGAGACGGACAGCTCTCCGAACCACGGGACCATGTGGTTGTTGATGAACCTCGTGTAGTTGGTCCTGGTGTGCTCGGATATGTCGGTCAGGAGCCCTACGTAGGCGTGGGCGTAGGCCGGAAACTTCTCCGCATCCGGCGTCGGCGGCTCGCTGATCTCGACGAAGCCCTCGCCCTTGACCCACCCCGGCGGCCATTGCTGTCCGTGACCATTGACCAGGTCGCGGAAACGTTCGCCTGCGTCTCATCGTCGAACGTCTCGCGGCACCAGCGGCCCGTTCGGGTGCCCCCGGCCCGCCACATGACGGTGTAGGAGGGGTCTCCGGACAGCCGGGGATTGGTCTTGATGTAAGCCATAGGAGTGATCGTACGAGGCTTCGGTGCGGCGTTCGTGCGGCGAACGCCTCGTCCGAGCTAGCGTGAAACCGGCATCCTCGCAGGTCACGACGTTTCTTCCGTGGTGGGGCGGGTGGGACTCGAACCCACGGCCGACGGATTATGAGTCCGCTGCTCTAACCGGCTGAGCTACCGCCCCTAACGGCGCGTCGCGCACATTTGTGCGCGCCGTCTGCCGCAGCATAGCCGCTCATACGATCTCCTGCTTCGGATGGTCGGCAACGCTCGACCATGATGACCGCAGGGCAGCCGTCGTGGTTCCCCGGGGTACGAAAAAGACCCCTGAGCGGCTCCTCAGGGGTCCTTCCGTACAGCTCTCCCGACTGGACTCGAACCAGTAACCTGCCGGTTAACAGCCGGCTGCTCTGCCAATTGAGCTACAGGAGACCGAGCTCCCCCGACTGGACTCGAACCAGTAACCTGCCGGTTAACAGCCGGCTGCTCTGCCAATTGAGCTACAGGGGATCGTCTCGTTTGCATCGAACGCACCTACCTGGGAACTCTCCGGGCGGCGGTCGTTCGCTGCGACACATACATTAGCGCAAGCAGGGGGGTGCTCCGCCAATCGGTATCCCCTCGGCCGATCAGCAGACGAGCGACAGACGAGTGACAGCCGCGCGACAGAACGCGCGACTGAGGTGCGAGAGACGTGCGACGCCGACGCAAGGAAAGGGTGGCAGCCATGCGGTACCGGCTCACATTCGTGGCGGGACTGGCCCTCGGGTACGTGCTCGGGACCCGGGCCGGACGCGAGCGTTACGAGCAGTTGAGGAAGTCCGCCCGCGAGATCGCGCAGAACCCGGCCGTGCGCAACACCGTGGAGTCCGCGAGCCAGCAAGGGCGCGAGGTGGCGGGCAAGGCCTTCCATTCGGTCTCCGAGAAGATGGGCGACCGGATGCCCGACTCGGTCGCCGACCGGGTGCGGTCGCTGCGCGAGCGGGGACAGGGCTCCGGCGAGGACGACTGGGGCACGAGCAACACCTAGCGGCACGCGGGCCCGTGACCGCCGGTGGCCTTGTGCCGCCGGGGGTACGGGACACCTGGTGCGGTGCGGCAGAATTCCTGGCATGGGGATAGTCGCAGGGTTGGACAGTTCGCCCGATTTCACGCGCATTGTGGTCTGTGACACGGACACGGGCGCCGTACTCAAGCAGGGTTACGCCCCGCATCCGCTGGAGAGCGCGGAGGGGGGCGGCCGGCCCTCCGACGTCGATCCGCAGGCATGGCTGCTCTCCCTCGGCGAGGCGGCGGGCGGCGGGCTGCTCGAAGGCGTGCAGGCCATCGGCGTCTCCGCCCAGCAGAACGCGCTGGTGCCGCTGGACGGCCACGGCAACACGGTGCGGCCCGCGCTCGTCGGCAACGACCGACGTGCGCAGGTGGCCGCCGTGGATCTGATCGACGCCCTCGGCGGCCGCGAGGCGTGGGCGCAGGCCGTGGGGTGTGTGCCGCAGGCCGCGCAGCCCGTGACGAAGCTGCGCTGGCTGGCCAGGACCGAGCCGGAGGCGGCGCGGCACGTGGCCGCACTCATGCAGGCCCCCGACTGGCTGGTGTGGCAGCTCCTGGGCCGCCCCGCGCGGCGTACGACCGACCGCGGCGGGGCCTCCGGCACCGGCTACTGGTCGGCGGCGACGGGCGCGTACCGCCCCGACCTCGTCGAGCTGGCGCTCGGGCACCAGGCGATGCTGCCCGAGGTCATCGGTCCCGCCGAGCCCGCGGGGACGACGCCCGAGGGGCTGCTGATCTCGGCCGGCACCGGCGAGACGATGGCGGCCGCCTTCGGGCTCGGGGTCCAGCAGGGCGACGCCGTGGTGTCGCTCGGGGCATCGGGGTCGGTGATGGCCGTGCACCACGAGGCGCTGGTCGACGCGCGCGGGATGATCACCTCGCTCGCGGACGCCACCGGGATGCAGCTGCCGGTGGTGCACACCATGAACGCGGTGCGGGTGCTGCGCGGCACCGCCGAGATGCTGGGCGTCGCGGATCTGGAGGAGCTGTCCGCGCTCGCCATGAAGTCGACGCCGGGTGCGCACGGCCTCGCCCTCCTCCCCTATCTGGAGGGGGAGAAGACGCCGAACCTGCCGCATGCCGCGGGGACGCTGACCGGGCTGCGGCGCGAGTCGATGAAGCCCGAGCATCTGGCGCGGGCCGCGTTCGAGGGCATGCTCTGCGGGCTCGGGGACGCGCTCGACGTGCTGCGCGTGCGCGGGGTGGACGTGCGGCGGGTGTTCCTGCTGGGCGCCGCCGCCGAGCTGCCCGCCGTGCAGGCGGCGGCTCCGATGCTCTTCGGTACGCAGGTCGTGGTGCCGCAGCCCGCGGACTACGCCGCGATCGGCGCCGCGCGCCAGGCCGCGTGGGCGCTGACGGGGCAACTCCCGCTCTGGCAGGGGGCGGCGGCGCAGATCTTCGAACCGGGCGAGGAGCTCGCGGTGGGCCAGGCGGTGCGTCAGCAGTACTCGACGGTCCGGGAGCAGTCGCACCCCGGCGCGTTCTCCTGACCCACCGGCGGGAGCACCGCCCGGTCCTTGTGTGACCCCAGTTCTTTACCGGGGCTTATTTTTGACCGGGTCATGGGTTAATCGGTTGCCGCCTGAGGGGTCGGGTGCCGCAGGATGGGGGGCGGCCTCGCCGAACTCGCTGCCACCCGACCCCTTTCGAGAGACCGAGCGTGCTCATACGACTCCTGCGGACGTACCTGCGCCCGTACAAGAAACCGATCGCCCTGCTGGTGCTGTTGCAGTTCCTCCAGACCTGCGCCGCGCTCTATCTGCCCACACTGAACGCCGACATCATCGACAACGGCGTCGTCGAGGGGGACACGGGTTACATCCTCACCTTCGGCGGCGTCATGATCGCCGTCACCATCGTGCAGATGGTCTGCAACATCGGCGCCGTCTTCTACGGCGCGCGCACCGCCTCCGCCCTCGGGCGCGACGTCCGGGCCGCCGTCTTCGACCGCGTGCAGTCCTTCTCCGCGCGCGAGATGGGCCAGTTCGGCGCCCCCTCACTGATCACGCGGACCACCAACGACGTCCAGCAGGTGCAGATGCTGGTCCTGATGTCGTTCACGCTGATGGTCACCGCGCCCATCATGTGCGTCGGCGGCATCGTGATGGCGCTCGGCCAGGACATCCCCCTCTCCGGGGTGCTGGTCGCCGTCGTACCCGTCCTCGGGATCAGCGTCAGCCTCATCGTGCGGCGCCTGCGTCCGCTGTTCCGCACCATGCAGGTGCGGCTCGACACGGTCAACCGCGTGCTGCGCGAGCAGATCACCGGCAACCGCGTCATCCGCGCCTTCGTCCGGGACGCGTACGAGAAGGAGCGCTTCCGCGGGGCCAACGCCGACCTGACCGACGTCTCTCTCGGCAGCGGCAGGCTGCTCGCGCTGATGTTCCCGATCGTCATGACCGTCGTGAACGTCTCGTCGGTCGCCGTCGTCTGGTTCGGCGCGCGGCGCATCGACGGCGGCGACATGAAGATCGGCGCGCTCACCGCGTTCCTCGCCTATCTCATGCAGATCGTGATGTCGGTGATGATGGCCACCTTCATGTTCATGATGGTGCCCCGCGCGGAGGTCTGTGCCGAGCGCATCGAGGAGGTCCTGGACACCGAGTCCAGCGTGGTGCCCCCGGCCGAACCGGTGCGCGAGCTGCGCAGCCACGGCCACCTGGAGATCCGGGGCGCGGGCTTCCGCTACCCCGGCGCCGAGGAGCCCGTCCTGAGGGCCATCGACCTGGTCGCCCGCCCCGGTGAGACGACCGCCGTGATCGGCTCGACGGGCAGCGGCAAGTCGACGCTGCTCGGCCTCGTGCCGCGGCTGATCGACGCGACCGAGGGGCAGGTCCTGGTCGGCGGCGTGGACGTGGCCAGCGTCGAGCCCGCGCTGCTCGCGCGGACCGTGAGCCTGGTCCCGCAGAAGCCGTACCTCTTCGCGGGCACGGTCGCGACCAACCTGCGGTACGGCAATCCGGACGTGACGGACGAGGAGCTCTGGCACGCCCTGGAGGTCGCCCAGGCCAAGGAGTTCGTGGCGGGCCTGGCGGAGGGGCTCGACGCGCCGATCTCGCAGGGCGGCACCAACGTCTCCGGCGGCCAGCGCCAACGCCTGTCCATCGCGCGCACGCTGGTGCAGCGCCCGGAGATCTACCTCTTCGACGACTCGTTCTCCGCGCTCGACTACGCCACCGACGCGGCGCTGCGCGGCGCGCTGTCCCGGGAGACCGCCGAGGCGACCGTCGTCATCGTCGCGCAGCGCGTCTCGACCATCAGGGACGCCGACCGCATCGTGGTCCTCGACGAGGGCCGGGTCGTGGGCAGCGGCCGCCATCACGAGCTGATGGAGAGCAATGAGACCTACCGGGAGATCGTGCTCTCCCAGCTGACGGAAGCGGAGGCCGCGTAATGCCCCCTGGCATGGGTGGACCGATGATGGGCCCCGACTCCCGGTCGATGGACTTCAAGGGCTCCGGCAAGCGGCTGCTCGCGCAGTTCAGGCCGGAGCGCACCACGATGTACGGGATGATCGCGGCCGGAATCCTGAGCGTCGCGCTCTCCGTCCTCGGCCCGAAGATCCTCGGCAGGGCGACCGACCTGATCTTCGCGGGGATCATCGGCCGTGACATGCCCGCGGACCTGACGAAGGAACAGGTGATCGAGGGCCTGCGCGACAAGGGCGACGGCGGCATGGCCGACATGCTCACCGGCGTCGACTTCACGCCGGGCGAGGGCATCGACTTCGGCGCGATGGGCGAGGTCCTGCTGCTCGCGCTCGGCACGTTCCTCGCGGCCGGCCTGCTGCTGGCCGTGGCGACCCGGCTCTCCAACCGCGCCATCAACCGGACCGTCTTCCGGTTGCGTGGCGACGTACAGGAGAAGCTGTCGCGGCTTCCGCTGTCGTACTTCGACAAGCGGCAGCGCGGCGAGGTGCTGAGCCGTGCCACGAACGACATCGACAACATCAACCAGACGCTCCAGCAGACGATGGGCCAGCTCATCAACTCGCTGCTGACGATCATCGGCGTGCTGGTCATGATGTTCTGGGTGTCGCCGCTGCTCGCGCTGGTGGCGCTGGTCACCGTGCCGCTGTCGTTCTTCGTGGCGATGAAGGTCGGCAAGCGGTCTCAGCCGCAGTTCGTGCAGCAGTGGAAGACCACCGGCAAGCTGAACGCGCACATCGAGGAGATGTACACCGGGCACGCCCTGGTGAAGGTGTTCGGCCGGCAGGAGGAGTCGGCGAAGGCGTTCGCCGAGCAGAACGACCAGTTGTACGACGCCGGGTTCAGGGCCCAGTTCATCAGCGGCGCCATGCAGCCGCTGATGTTCTTCATCTCGAACCTGAACTATGTCCTGGTGGCCGTGGTGGGCGGGCTGCGGGTCGCGTCGGGCTCGCTGTCCATCGGTGACGTGCAGGCCTTCATCCAGTACTCGCGGCAGTTCTCGATGCCACTCACGCAGGTCGCCTCGATGGCGAACCTCGTGCAGTCGGGCGTCGCGTCCGCCGAGCGGGTCTTCGAGATCCTCGACGCCGAGGAGCAGGAGGCCGACCCGGTGCCGGGCGAGCGTCCCGCGAAGCTCAGCGGGCGGGTCGAGATGGAGCACGTCTCCTTCCGCTACGCCGAGGACAAGCCGCTCATCGAGGACCTGTCCCTGGTCGTGGAGCCCGGCCACACCGTCGCCATCGTCGGGCCGACCGGCGCGGGCAAGACGACGCTGGTCAACCTGCTCATGCGGTTCTACGAGGTGACGGGCGGGCGCATCACGCTGGACGGCGTCGACATCGCCGGCATGTCGCGGGACGAACTGCGGGCCGGGATCGGCATGGTCCTCCAGGACACCTGGCTCTTCGGAGGCACCATCGCGGAGAACATCGCGTACGGCGCGGCGA
The DNA here is from genome assembly GCF_020026305.1 of Streptomyces sp. 135. Classification (NCBI taxonomy): domain Bacteria; kingdom Bacillati; phylum Actinomycetota; class Actinomycetes; order Kitasatosporales; family Streptomycetaceae; genus Streptomyces; species Streptomyces sp. 135. The sequence goes on from NZ_CP075691.1 coordinate 2,764,255, forward strand.
AGGAGGTCACGCGCGAGGAGGTCGAGGAGGCGGCGCGCGCGGCCCACGCGGACCGTTTCGTGCGCACCCTGCCCGACGGGTACGACACGGTGATCGACGACGACGGCACGGGCGTGAGCGCGGGCGAGAAGCAGCTCATCACCATCGCGCGGGCGTTCCTGTCCGATCCGGTGATCCTGGTGCTCGACGAGGCGACGAGTTCGGTCGACACCCGCACGGAGGTGCTCATCCAGAAGGCGATGGCACGCCTCGCGCACGGGCGTACTTCTTTCGTCATCGCGCACCGGCTGTCCACGATCCGTGACGCCGACACGATTTTGGTGATGGAGAACGGAGCGATCGTCGAGCAGGGGACGCACGATGCCCTGCTGGCGGCGGGCGGGGCGTATGCGCGGTTGTACGCGGCGCAGTTCGCGGAGGCGGTGGCGGAGGTCGACTGACGCCCCGTAGGGGGCGCCCCGGCGGTCAGTCCAGATAGCCCCTCAGCTGGTCCGCGAACGCGTGGTCGCGGGTGCGCGGCCTGCCGTCCGCGAGGCCGTAGCGCAGCTGGACGACCTTGCGCTCGCGCTCGCCGAGCGTGGAGAGGACCGCCTCCAGGTGCTCGCGGAGCAGCAGGAACGCGGCGGATTCCACGGGGGACGTCGCGTCGCCGTCCTCGATGAGGTCGCCGAGCGCGACGTCGTCCTCCTCGCCGACGGGCGCGTGCAGCGAGACCGGCTCCTGCGCCAGCCTGAGGACCTCGCTGACCCGCTCGGGGGGCAGGTCCAGCTGGGCCGCCACCTCCTCGGGCGTGGGCTCGTACCCGCGCTCCTGGAGCATGCGGCGCTGGACGCGCACGACGCGGTTGATGAGCTCCACGACGTGCACGGGCACGCGGATGGTGCGGGCCTGGTCCGCGAGGGCGCGGGACATGGCCTGCCGGATCCACCAGGTCGCGTACGTGGAGAACTTGTAGCCCCGGGCGTAGTCGAACTTCTCCACCGCCCTGATCAGGCCGAGGTTCCCCTCCTGGACGAGGTCGAGCATGGTGAGGCCGCGGCCCACGTACCGCTTGGCGACGGAGACGACCAGGCGGAGGTTGGCCTCGATGAGGCGGCGCTTGGCCATCCGGCCCATGACGACCAGCTTGTCGAGGTCCAGGGCGAGTTGGGAGTCCAGGTCGGGGGTGTTGCCCAGCTTCTCCTCGGCGAAGAGGCCGGCCTCCACATTGCGGGCGAGCTCCACCTCCTCCGCGGCGGTGAGCAGGGGGATCCGCCCGATCTCGCGCAGGTACTGGCGGAACAGGTCGGAGGACGGGCCGCCGGTGTCGGTGCGGCCTCGGGGGGCGGGGAGGTCGGCGGTCTCCGGTTCGAGGGCCTCGGGGGGTTCCAGGACTTCGGGGGTCTCGGACTCGGGGTGCAGCGGGGCGCGGCTCTGCGGCGGGACCGCCTCCAGGACGTCCTTGTCCGCTTCGGGGTACGCGGCGGTGTCGTTCTGGGCGAGGGTCTGGGTCTGGGTCTGCACGGGGGCGACCTCCAGGGTGATCGCTGCTGAGGCGTGCGGCAACGGGAGAGGGACGACGGCCTCGCCGCTGTCCGTCCCGGACACGAGGGGTGGAACCGCGGGGGTGTCGGGCCCGCTGTCTGCGGGCCGGCCGCGCTCCGAGGACTCAGGCACCGGAACCCAGTGTGGGGTACGACACACGGCCGCCACGAGGGGCGTGCGGTGACTTTTTGAGTCCGGTCCGTAACCGCGTGGTTACTCGTGGGGCAACCCCCGCCGGCCGCGCCTGCGGGCCACGTGTCTAGAGGGCGTCGGCCCCGCGGTCGCGCAGCGCCTGGCCGTACTGCTGGAGGACCCACAACTCGTTCTGCACCGCGGTCAGCCGCTGCGGGTCACCGCCGGCGCCCAGGCGGGCGAGGCTGCCCTGGACGTCGCGGATGCGGCGGTCGACGGCGCGCAGCCGGACCTGGACGAGCTGCACGCCCGCGTACACCTCGTCGACGGTCTTGCGCAGGATCGCCTCGACGGCCAGCTCGGTGACCATGCGGCGCACCGTGTCGTCGGGCGCCGCGTCGAGCACGCGCGCGAGGTAGGCCTGCGCGTCGGCGATGCCCGCCTCGGCGCCGCCCGCCTCCTCGATGCACTGGCGCACGGCCGCATAGGGCGGGGCGGTGAACTCGTCCACCCCGTACGCGTCGAAGGCAGGGGAGACCAGCTCGGGGCGCTGGAGGGCCAGCTTGAGCAGCTCGCGCTCGGTGCGGTGGGCGGGGCTGCGCAGGGTGAGCGCGGGGCCGCTGGGCGGGGGCGGTCCCTGCGCGTACGTCTGCTGGGGTCTGCCCTGCGGCTGCGCGGGGCCCCGGCCGCCGCGGTCACGGGCCCAACGGGCCAGCTGCGCCACGCGCTTGACGACGAACTGCGTGTCGAGGATGCCGAGCATGCCGGCGAGCTGGACGGCCACCTCGTGCTGCGCGCCGCTGTTCTTGATGCGGGCCACGACGGGCCCCGCCTCGTCCAGGGCGGCGGCGCGGCCGGCGGGGGTCTCCAGGTCGTACCGGGAGACGATCTGGCGCAGGGCGAACTCGAAGAGCGGCGTGCGGGGCTCGACGAGGTCGGCGACCGCCTCGTCGCCCTTGGCCAGGCGCAGCTCGCAGGGGTCCATGCCCTCGGGCGCGATGGCGATGTACGTCTCGGCGGCGAACTTCTGGTCGTCCTCGAAGGCGCGCAGGGCGGCCTTCTGGCCCGCCGCGTCGCCGTCGAAGGTGAAGATGACCCGCGCCGAGCCGTTGTCCATCAGGAGGCGGCGCAGGATCTTGATGTGGTCGCCGCCGAAGGCCGTGCCGCAGGTCGCGATGGCGGTGGTGACGCCGGCGAGGTGGCAGGCCATGACGTCGGTGTACCCCTCGACGACGACCGCGCGGGAGGTCTTGGCGATCTCCTTCTTGGCCAGGTCGACGCCGTAGAGGACCTGGCCCTTCTTGTAGATCGGGGTCTCGGGGGTGTTGAGGTACTTCGGGCCGTTGTCGTCGTCGCGCAGCTTGCGGGCGCCGAAGCCGACGACCTCGCCGCCGATGTCGCGGATGGGCCACATCAGGCGGCCGCGGAAGCGGTCGATGGGGCCGCGGCGGCCCTCCTGGGAGAGGCCGGAGAGGGTCAGCTCCTTGTCGGTGAAGCCCTTGCCGCGCAGATAGCGGGTGAGGTGGTCCCAGCCGGCCGGGCTGTACCCCACGCCGAAGTGCGCCGCGGCGGCCTGGTCGAAGCCGCGCTCGGCGAGGAACTTGCGGCCGATCTCGGCCTCGGGGCTCTCCAGCTGCTCCACGTAGAACTGGGCGGCGACCTTGTGGGCCTCGACCAGGCGGATGCGCTCGCCGCGCTGGTGGCTGGGGTTGTACCCGCCCTCCTCGTACCGCAGCGTGATGCCCGCCTTGGCGGCGAGGCGCTCGACCGTCTCCGAGAACGTGAGGTGGTCGATCTTCATCACGAAGGCGATCGTGTCGCCGCCTTCCTGGCAGCCGAAGCAGTGGAAGAGGCCCTTGCTCGGGCTGACCTGGAACGACGGGGACTTCTCGTCGTGGAAGGGGCACAGGCCCTTGAGGTTTCCACCTCCGGCGTTGCGCAGCTGGAGGTAGTCGGAGACCACGGCGTCGATCGGGACCGCGTCCCGAACCGCCTTCACGTCCTCGTCATTGATCCTGCCTGCCACGTACGAATACTACGGCTCGCCTGTGACACTCCCGCCCGGGCCGCCGCCCGGCCCTCACGCGAGCAGCGACTCCAGGGGGACGGACGGGTCCGCGAGGCGCTCGATGTCCGGGCGGGCGCCCGTGCGGATCAGCTGCTGGACGGTCTCCGTGACCTCCCACACATTGACGTTCATCCCGGCCAGCACCCGTCCCTCGCTCAGCCAGAACGCGATGAACTCCCGCTTCCCGACGTCTCCGCGGGCCACCACCTGGTCGTACGTGCCCGGGGGCGCCCAGCCGGAGTACTCCAGGCCCACGTCGTACTGGTCGGAGAAGAAGTACGGCACGCGGTCGTGTCGGACGTCCTGGCCGAGCATGGCGCGGGCGGCCGCCGGGCCGCCGTTCAGGGCGTTCGCCCAGTGCTCGACGCGCAGCCCCGTGCCGAAGAGCGGGTGGTGCTGGGCGGCCACGTCGCCCGCCGCGTAGATGTCGGGGTCCGAGGTCCGCAGCGAGGCGTCGACCAGCACGCCGCCGCCGTGCGCGCGGTCGGCCAGGTCGAGGCCCGCGGCCTCGGCGAGCGCCGTGCGCGGGGCGGCGCCGATCGCGGCGAGCACGTCGTGCGCGGGGTGCTCCTCGCCGTCGTCCGTCTGGACGGCGAGGACCATGCCGTCCTGGCCGACGATCTCGGTGAGCGAGGCGCCGAAGTGGAAGCGCACCCCGTGCTCGGCGTGCAGGTCGGTGAAGACCTGACCGAACTCCGGGCCGAGGACGCCGTGCAGCGGGGTCGGCTCCCGCTCGACGACGGTGACCTCCGCGCCGTACTCCCTGGCGGCCGCCGCGACCTCCAGGCCGATCCAGCCCGCGCCCGCGATCACCAGGTGGCCGTTGTCCCTGCCGAGGGCCGCGAGGACCTGCCGGAGGCGGTCGGCGTGGGCGAGGCGGCGCAGGTGGTGGACGCCCGCGAGGTCCGTGCCGGGGATGTCGAGGCGGCGCGGCTCGGCGCCGGTGGCCAGGAGCAGCTTGTCGTAGTGGACGGCCGTGCCGTCGCCGAGGCGCACGCTCCTGGTGGCGCGGTCGATGGCGACGACGGGCTGGCCGAGGTGCAGCTCCACGTCGGCTTGCGCGTACCACCCCGGTTCGTGGACGAAGACGCGGTCGCGCTCCTCCTTGCCGAGGAGGTAGCCCTTGGACAGGGGCGGGCGCTCGTAGGGGTGGTCACGCTCGTCACCGACGAGGATCACCCGGCCGGTGAATCCCTCGGAACGGAGCGTCTCGGCCGCCTTGGCGCCGGCCAGACCTCCTCCCACAATGACGAACGTCTGATGCGCGTCGACCACTTGATGCCTCCTTGCCGGGGGGTACCGGGGGTGGCCCCCGGAAGAACACAGCCTTGCCGAAGAACACAGCCTTGCCGCCACAGGGAGCGTCCCGCACGGAGCGTGATGGGGGAAGGGGGCGTGGCCCCAAGAGGCCACTTTTCGTCACGCCCTGTGGTCACTCCATGGTCACCGGCCGCTGCTCCCTTGCTGTCTCGCCGTCAGGCGGGTGTGCAGGGCGCGGGCCGCCGCGTCCGTGAGTGACGCGATCTGGTCGATCACGACGCGCCGCGCGGCCCGGTCGTCGGGCGCCGCGTCGTACAGCGCCCTGAACTGCGGGTCGAGGCCCTCGGGGGCGCGGGCGGTGAGCTCCTCGGCGAGTTCGGCCACGACGACGCGCTGGTCCGCGCGGAGCCGCTCCTGCGCGGGGCGCTGCATCACGTAGAGGTCGGCGACGGCCTTGAGCACCGCGCACTCGCACCGCGCCGCACGGGGCACGACGAGTTCGGCGGCGTACCGCGAGAGGGGCCCCCTGCCTCCCCCAGTGCCTGGACGGCCTGGGAGGGGCCCCCATCGCGCGCGGGTGGCGGTCTCCGCGGCGAGGCAGAAGCGGCCGATGAGCTGGCTGGTGGCGTCCTTCAAGCGCGCCTGGGCGACGGCCGATCCGTCGTATCCGTGCGGCCACCACTCCTGCTCCAGGAGGCGGTCGAGGGCCTCGGCGAGCTCTTCGGGGTCGGTGTCCGCGGGGACGTAGCGCCCGAGGGCCACGGTGTAGATGTCCCGCCGCTCCGGTTCGGCGTGCAGCGCGTTGGGGTCGATGTGGCCGGCGTGCAGGCCGTCCTCGAAGTCGTGGACCGAGTACGCCACGTCGTCCGACCAGTCCATGACCTGGGCCTCGAAGCAGGTGCGCTGCCCCGGTGCCTCCTTGCGGACCCAGTCGAAGACCGGGCGGTCGTCCTCGTAGACCCCGAACTTCGAGGACGCCGGGTCCGTGGGGTGGCCGCCGCGCCGCCAGGGGTACTTGGTGGCGGCGTCCAGGGCGGCGCGGGTGAGGTTGAGGCCGACGCTGACCAGCTCGCCGGTGGACTCCGAGCGCACGAAGCGCTTCGGCTCGATGCGGGTGAGCAGGCGCAGCGACTGGGCGTTGCCCTCGAAGCCGCCGCAGTCCGCCGCCACCTCGTTCAGCGCCTGCTCGCCGTTGTGCCCGAAGGGCGGGTGGCCGAGGTCGTGGGAGAGGCAGGCGGTCTCCACCAGGTCGGGGTCGCAGCCCAGGGCGGCGCCCAGCTCGCGGCCCACCTGGGCGCACTCCAGGGAGTGTGTCAGCCGGGTGCGGGCGCTGGCGTCCCAGGCCTGGCTTCTCGTGCCGGGCGTGACGACCTGGGTCTTTCCGGCGAGACGGCGCAGCGCGGCGGAGTGCACCACACGCGCGCGGTCGCGCTGGAAGGCCGTACGCCCCGGCCTCTTGTCGGGCTCGGCGGCCCATCGCTCGACGGCGGCCTCGTCATAGGCCGCGCAGGCGTCCTGGGCCTCGTATCGCGCGTTCGGTGCTGTGCCTTCCACGGTGCCTTCCATGCACCGACAGTAGACGCAAGCAGTGACAAAGGGGGATCTGGCCTCCCGTCAGACGGCGGTGAGGCGCCGGTATTCGGCCGTCGACGGGGCGCTGCGGGCCTGGTCGTAGCGGTGCAGGACGAGCCGGGCCAGCGCGGGGTGGGCGCCGAGCGGGGATGCGGCGATCCAGGGGGCGGCGGCCGCGCTCTGGGTGGCGAAGCGGCCCGGCGCGGTGAAGTACGCGGCGACGGCGGTGCGGGTCCGGCCCTCGGCGGCCAGGGCTTCAAGGGCGTCGGGCACGGTGCGGGCACAGGCGGCGGTGGGGGCGGCGTAGGCGGGGATCACGGGCACGCCCAGGCGGTCGGCGAGCAGGGCGGCGGCGGCCTCGGTGTCACCGGCCGACTCGGGGTCGCGGGAGCCCGCGGCGGCGAGGACGACCGCGTGGCGGCGGCGTGGGCCCGTGCTCGGGGGCCGTGGGCCAGCCCGCCTCGACGAGCCGGGAGTGCAGCGCCTCGGCGAGCATCGGGTGCGGGCCGAGCGGGGCGGCCACGCGGGTGTCGAGGTGGGGGGCGCCGGCGGCGGCCGCCGGGATGTCCCGCTTGACGTGCTGGCCCCGGCTCAGGAGCAGCGGGACGAGCACGGCCCGGCCGCCCTGCTGCGCGGCGAGGGTGTCGGTGAGCAGCGGCTCGTTCAGCTCGATGTGCCCGAGGCGGACGGTGAGGCCGGGCCGCTGCTCGCGGATCCGCTCGGCGAGGGCCGTGACGGTGGCGAGGGCGCGGGGGTCGCGGCTGCCGTGGGGGACGAGGACGAGGGTGGGGCGGGTGCCGGGACGGGGGCGGGGGGCCGGGCGGCGGCTGCCGTCGGGTGAGACGAGGCTGAGCCGGCTGCCGAGTTGGCTGGTGATGCGGTCCATGAGTTGCGCCGTACTGTCGAGGTGGGTGCTGCCGGAGTCGTCGTGAAGAGGGTTCGACGGCGTCATGGACCGAGGATGGCCGGGGCAGATTGCGGGGGCGTTGCGCGGCCGTGACGGCTGTTTGCGGCGGGCTCACGGTGGGGGGCGGGGGTCGGTCAGGGGTCTGCGGCAGCGGGCGGGTCGGGGGGCCGGCTCGGGGGTGGGCCAGGGGTGTTTCAGGGGCGGGTCCGGGTTGCGGGGCGCACGCGGCGCCGGTGGTGTGGCCTACGGTGGGGGGAGTGATCGGATCTGGGGAGGTCCGAGGGGTGGCACGGGGGCGAGGCATACATGGACCAGGTGAATCGGCGCTGGTGGGAGCGGCTGCGGGGGTCGGCGGCGGCGTGGCGTGCGGGCTCGTCGGGGCCGTCGCGCTCGGCGTGGTCGCGGCGTCCGGCGTGGTCGCGGCTCCCGCGGACGCGGAAGGGGCGGCGGCGGGCCGTGCAGGGGGCGATGGCGCTGTGCGTCGTCGCGCTGCTGCCCGCGACCTGGCTCTTCGTGACGACGGACAGCAAGATCGGCTCGGTCGCGGACGCGCCGCGCGCACGGGTCGCGATGGTCTTCGGCGCCGGCCTGTGGAAGGGCGAGCCGTCGCCGTATCTCGCGCACCGGCTGGACGCGGCGGCCGAGTTGTACCGCGCGGGACGGATAGAGGTCGTGCTCGTCACGGGCGACAACAGCCGCGAGGAGTACGACGAACCGGACGCGATGCGCGCCTATCTGAAGAAGCACGGCGTGCCGGACCGGCGGATCGTGAGCGACTACGCCGGGTTCGACACCTGGGACTCCTGCGTCCGCGCCAAGAAGATCTTCGGCGTGGACCGGGCGGTGCTGATCAGCCAGGGCTTCCACATACGCAGAGCGGTGGCGCTCTGCGACGCGGCGGGCGTCTCGTCGTACGGCGTCGGGGTGGACGCGGTGCACGACGCGACCTGGTACTACGGCGGAGCACGGGAGGTCTTCGCGGCGGGCAAGGCGGCGCTGGACGCGGCGTTCCGGCCCGACCCTCGGTTCCTCGGGCCGCGGGAGCCGGGCGTGGAGCGGGCGCTGGCCTCGGGGCGCTGAGGCCGGGGGCGGACCTGTTGCCGCCCGGCGGGCCCGCTCTCGTACCCGGCGGGCCCCGCCCCGTACCCGGCGGGAATCCCCCGGCCTGCCTCCGCACCGGACCTCACAGTGGCGTGCCCGCGTGGCTGAGACCGGCTTACCGCGTGCGTAACGCGAGCGCGTCTGGGCACGTAACAAGCACGGCGGACGCTGAGCGGCATGCACTCCACGGCGACACCCGCGACACCGGCGACCTCCGCGACTCCCGTGGCCACGGCGGTGACGGCGACCCACTGCCCGTACTGCGCGCTTCAGTGCGGGATGGGGCTGACGGCGGGCACCGGTGGTGGCGTGGAGGTCGTGGAGCGCGCGGCGTTCCCCGTGAACAAGGGCGCCCTGTGCGGCAAGGGACGCACGGCGCCCGCTCTGCTCTCCTCCCGGGTGCGCCTGACCGAGCCCCTCGTCCGATCCCACGCCACGGGCAAGCTCGCGCCGGCCACCTGGGAGGAGGCCCTGGACCGGATCGCGGCCGAGCTGTCCCGCGCGCGTGCGGAACACGGCGCGGACTCCTGCGGGGTCTTCGGCGGAGGCGGGCTGACCAACGAGAAAGCGTACGCGCTCGGCAAGTTCGCGCGGGTGGCGCTCGGCACGTCGCAGATCGACTACAACGGACGGTTCTGCATGTCGTCGGCCGCGGCGGCCGGGCAGCGGGCGTTCGGGCTCGACCGGGGGCTGCCGTTCCCGCTGGAGGACATCCCGCGCACCGGCTGCGTGATCCTCGTCGGGTCGAACCTCGCCGAGACGATGCCGCCCGCCCTGCGGTACCTCACGGAACTGCGGGAGAACGGCGGCACGCTGATCGTCGTGGACCCGCGCCGGACGCGCACCGCCGAGCAGGCCGACCTGCATCTGGCGCCGCGTCCCGGCACGGACCTCGCCCTGGCGCTCGGCCTGCTGCACCTGGTCGTGGCCGGGGGCCGCACGGACGAGGCGTTCATCGAGGAGCGGACGACCGGCTGGGAGGAGGCGCGGGCGGCGGCGATGGCGCACTGGCCCGAGCTGGTCGAGCGGATCACCGGCGTGCCGGTGCCCCAACTGCGCGAGACGGTGCGCATGTTCTGCGACGCGAAGGCCGCGATGGTGCTCACCGCGCGCGGGCCCGAGCAGCAGTCCAAGGGCACGGACACCGTCGGGGCGTGGATCAATCTGTGCCTCGCCACGGGCCGGGCGGGGCGTCCGCTGTCCGGGTACGGCTGCCTGACCGGGCAGGGCAACGGCCAGGGTGGGCGCGAACACGGCCAGAAGGCCGACCAGTTGCCCGGCTACCGCAAGCTGACGGACCCGGCGGCGCGGGCCCACGTGGCGGAGGTCTGGGGCGTGGACCCCGACACGCTGCCGGGCCCCGGCCGGTCGGCGTACGAACTGCTCGACGCGCTCGGCGGGGACATCAGGACGCTGCTCCTGATGGGTTCCAACCCGGTCGTGTCGGCGCCCCGGGCCGCGCATGTGGAGGAGCGGCTGCGGTCGCTCGACTTCCTCGCGGTGGCGGACGTCGTACTGTCCGAGACGGCCGAACTGGCGGACGTGGTGCTGCCGGTGACGCAGTGGGCCGAGGAGACGGGGACGGTGACCAACCTGGAGGGGCGGGTGCTGCTGCGCCGCCGGGCGGTGTCCGCGCCCGACGGGGTCCGCAGCGATCTGGAGGTGCTGCACGGGCTCGCGGCGCGGCTCGGCCACGGGAAGAAGTTCCCCACCGATCCGCGGGAGGTCTTCGAGGAGCTGCGCCGGGCGAGCGCGGGCGGGGCCGCGGACTACTCCGGCATCTCGTACGAGCGGTTGAGGGAGGGGGAAGGCGAGGGGGTGTTCTGGCCGTGCCCCCGTGGTGACGTGGAGGCGGGTGGCGAGGAGGCGGGTGGCGAGGTGGCCGTGCATCCCGGGACGCCTCGGCTGTTCCTCGACCGGTTCGCCACGGAGGACGGGCGGGCGCGGTTCGTGCCGGTCGTGCACCGGCCCGCCGCCGAGGAGCCGGACGCGGAGTATCCCGTGCTGCTGACCACCGGGCGGGTCCTCGCGCAGTACCAGTCGGGGGCGCAGACGCGGCGGGTCGATGAGCTCAACTCCGCGGCGCCCGGCCCGTTCGTGGAGGTGCATCCGCGGCTCGCGGCGCGGCTCGGGATAGCGGAGGGCGAGGCGGTCGCCGTGGTGTCGCGGCGTGGCCGGGCGGTAGCTCCGGCGCGGGTCACGTCGTCGATCCGTCCGGACACGGTCTTCATGCCGTTCCACTGGGCGGGCGAGGGGCGGGCCAATTCGCTGACGCATCCGGCGCTCGACCCGGTCTCGCGGATGCCGGAGTTCAAGGTGTGCGCGGTGCGGCTCGAACCGGCGGAGCCCATGACCATGAACGGGGACAGGGTCCTGAACACGGACGGGGACAGGGGCAGGGCCCGGGCGGGTGCGCGCCCGGGCCCGTCGGGACAGGGCTAGGAGAGGGTCAGCAGGTGCGCCCGATGTACCAGGCGCCGTCGACGTCCCCGGCTTCGCCGATCCAGGTGACGCCGGGGCCGACGCACTTGACGGTGTTCGGGCCCCAGTCGTCGATCTCGATCAGGATCTTCGAGCCGTCGCTCGTGCAGTGGTTGTAGTAGGCGTCGCTGTGGGTCTCGTAGAACCCGCAGGGGTTCTGGATGGCGGACGGCGAGACGGCGGTCGCGGTGGCGGTCGCCGCCATCGACATACCGAGGGCGAGGGTCACGGCTCCGACGAACGCGGGCAGGGAACGGCGAACTCGCATGAAGCGACTCCTTCTTGAGGACGTGGTGCTCACGCACCGATCGCGTGCACCGGAAGGGCACACGCAGAGTCTCATCGCGGTGACTCTTCGTGGTCACGCGATGTCGTCCGTATGAGTGATGGAGTACGCCAGATCGAGTGCGTCGGCGTTTGAGCTGCGGTTTTCGTCTTCTGGGGCGGGTGGGGGGCGAGTTGTCAGTCGGCGGTCTCCCGCTCCACCCACTCCAGGTAGGCCGCGCTCCCCCGGACCACCGGCGTGGCAATGATCTCGGGGGTGTCGTAGTCGTGGGCCTCGGTGAGCCACGCCTCCAGGGCCGCATAGCGGGCGGCGGTCGTCTTGAGGAGCACCTGCCATTCCTGGGCGGTCTCGATCTCGCCCTCCCAGCGGTACACGGAGGTGATGGGCCCGGTGATCTGCGCACAGGCCGCGAGCCGCGCCCGGATCGCGCCGTACGCGAGTTCCCGCGCCTTGCCTTCCGCGTCGGCCGTGGTCAGCACGGTCAGCGCGGTCGGCGTGCCTGGTACGGGCGGCGCGGTGGGTACGGCCGGCGCGGTCGGTGCGGGCTGCGTCGTCGGTGCGGGCTGCGTCGTCGGTTCGTCGTCCATACGGCGATTGTGCACAGCGGCGGCCAGGACTCGCCGAGCCGACGGCCCCCGCCTACTCAACTCCCGTACGGACGCACCGCCTTGGCGCCCCGGAGCGCCCAGCCCCACCAGGCCAGCTGGTCGAGCATGGCCTTGGCTGCGGCGTCGGCGCCCGCCGGATCGCGGTGGTTGCCGGCGTCGTCGAAGAGGGCGCCCGCGTTGTGGAAGGAGACGGTGTCGCGGATGGTGACCGTGTGCAGTTCGGCGAAGACCGGGCGCAGGTGCTCGACGGCCCGCAGGCCTCCGGAGAGCCCGCCGTAGGAGACGAAGGCGACGGGCTTGGCCTCCCACTCCGCCTTGTGCCAGTCGACGACGCTCTTGAGCGACGCCGGGTAGGAGTGGTTGTACTCGGGGGTGAGGACGATGAACGCGTCGGCGGCGGCCAGCTTCGGGGTGACCTTGGCGAGTTCGGCGGCGACGGCGGCGGACGGGTTGAAGGAGAGGGAGGTCGGCAGGTCGACCTCGGCGAGGTCGACGACGTCGAGGGAGAGGTCGGAGCGTTCGCGGACCCGGGAGAGCAGCCACTCGGCGACGATCGGCCCGAAGCGGCCCTCGCGGTTGCTGCCGATGATCACGGCGACGCGGAGCGGCGCGTCGGCGTCCGAGGAGACGGCGGAGGACGCGGTGGCGGAGGAGGAAGGCAGGGTGGACGAGGAGGACGTGGTCTCAGTCATGGGCCAAGCCTCTTAGTTAAACCATGGTTCAGGTCAAGCGCGCCCTGTGGCTAATCTGACCGCATGACCGCGCATCTCGCACCGGACGCCAAGGAAGCCACCGTCGGAGAGCTCGCCACACGCAGCGGGGTCGCCCCGTCGGCCCTGCGGTTCTACGAACGCGAGGGGCTCATCAAGTCCCGCCGCACCTCTGGCAATCAGCGCCGTTACAGCCGCGACACCCTGCGCAGGGTCGCCTTCATCCGCACCTCGCAGCGGCTCGGCATCCCGCTCGCCACCATCCGCGAGGTGCTCGGTCTGCTGCCCGAGGACCGCACGCCGACCCGCGAGGACTGGGCACGGATCTCCGAGTGCTGGCGCGCGGATCTCGACGACCGCATCCGCACCCTCCAGCGGCTGCGCGACAACCTCACCGACTGCATCGGCTGCGGCTGCCTCTCGCTCGCCAAGTGCGCGCTGACCAACCCGTGGGACGAACTGGGCGAGCGCGGCCCCGGGCCGCGCCGCCTGCTGGAGGACAACCCGTGCGGCCCCGCGGGCCGCACGGACACGGCGGAGGCCGGCGCCCCAGGGCCGGGGGAAGCCGGAACCGCCGCCGGTCCGCAGGAAGCCGGGGGCTAGTCGCGCTTGGGCCAGACGGGGCCCTGATCGGTCCAGATGACACCCTTGTTGCGGCAGAGGCAGAAGGGGTGGCCGATGGGGTCGGTATAGACGCGGAAGCCGTAGCCGTCGGGCTCGACGCAGTCCCGCTGCGGGGTGGCACCGAGGGCCACGACGCGGCGCTCTTCGGCCTCGATGTCGTCGACTTCGAAGTCGAGGTGGAACTGCTTGGGGTGCTCGTTGTCGGGCCACTGCGGTGCGCGGTAGTCCTCCACCTGAATGAAGGCCAGTTCGATCTCGCCGAACTGGATACCGGCCCAGTTCTCGTTGCTGCCCTCCTTGACCGGGAGCCCCGTCACTTCGGAGTAGAAGGCTGCCAGCTTCATCGTGTCCGGGCAGTCGATGATGAAGTCGGTTAGTCGTAGCATTCCGTGATCTTGCCACAAGATCAAAAGCGTCGGAGGCCGTCTCGTAGCGTGGCGCCATGACAACTCCTGCGCTGGTGCAGCGCATGGAGATCGACGGACGCCCCGCCACCGCGGAGAACCTGCTGTGGCCCGTCCTCGTCAACACCGGACACTTCACCGCGATGCAGGTCAGAGGCGGCAAGGTGCGCGGCATCGACCTCCATCTGGACCGCCTCGACGCGGCGACGCGCGAACTGTTCGGGCGGGGGCTCGACGGGGAGCGGGTACGTGGCCTGATCCGGCACATCCTGCGCGGCGACCCCGCCGGCGCGAGCGTCATCGACGACGCCTCCGTACGCGTCCACGTCCACGCCCCCGAAGGCGAACCGTCCCTGATGGTGACCGTGCGGCCGCCCACCGTGCTGACCGCCGCCATGGCGGACCGCGCGCGGGCGATGATGTCCGTGCCGTACCAGCGGCCCTTCACCCACATCAAACATCTGGGCGGCTTCGGACAGGCCCACTACGGCGAGCTGGCGCGGCGCGCGGGCCTCGACGACGCGCTGCTCACCGGCCCCGGCGGCCAGATCAGCGAGGGCCCGTCACGAACATCGCCTTCTGCGAGCGCACGCCGGGCGGCCCGCGGATCGTGTGGCCGAACGCGCCGCACCTGGCGGGCATCACGATGCGGCTGATCGAGGCGCGCCTGCCGGCCGCCGGACTGCCCACCGCGCACGCGCCCGTCACCCTCGCGGACCTGCCGTCGTACACGGCGGCGTTCGTCACCAACGCGTGGGGCGTCAGCCCGGTGCGGCGCGTCGACTCCGTCGCGTACGCGGTCGACGAGAAGCTGATGGCGACGGTGGCCGGGGTCTACGAGGAGGTGCCCTGGGACACGGTCTGAGCGCGCCGCCGCGTCGGGTCACCCATTCACAGGCGCCGGGCACGCTCTTCGGAATCTCGCCGGCCAGACGCCGGTGACCTGCTGGAACTCTCCCGCCGATGCGCCGAAGTTCCCCCATACGGGCGGCATACGGACGGCTTCGTGGCGCCACATCAGGAGGCGGTCGCCGCCGAGTGCCCTTTACCTCGGTACAGCGGGACTCGACCGACGCAGCGGCACTTGGGGGTGCCGCGGGGCGCGTTCCGCGAGGCCTCGGAGGAACGAGCACCATGCGCAACGCCCGTCTGCTGTCCGGTACCGCACTCGCCGTAGCGACGGTGGGCGCCCTGGCCGCCCCCGCGACCGCCGTCCCCGTCGGCGGGCTGGAGATCCGCCCCGCCACCGTCACCCCCGGCTCCGCCGTCACCGTGCACACCACGGCCTGCGGCTCCGGCGGGACCGCGAGCGGGGACGCCAGCGCGGTCGGGGCGGGCGCCTTCACCCTGGCGCCGGGCAAGCGCCCCGAGGAGGCGGTCGGGCGCTTCGAGGTGCCGCCGTCCGCGCAGCCCGGCACCTACGAGATCGTCGCGAAGTGCTCCGGTTCCGGAGGCGCCGCCGTGAAGAACAAGCAGGTGGCGGGCGATCTGGTGGTGACGATCACCTCCACCGCGGCCGCCGCGGAGCAACCCCGGCCGCATCCGAGGGGACATGTGAAGACGGGGGTCGGCGGCACGCTCGGTCCCGACCCCGTGCAGACCGCGGCGGGAGTGGCCGCCCTGGCCGTCGCCGCCGCGGGCGGTACCTGGCTCCTGCATCGCCGGGCGAGAGGCGACAGGATCTGACGGACACCCTCCGCTGTCCACCGGTACCGCCGCCCCTGCCCCCCTCCCTGCCCGTGTCCCCTCGTGGGCGGGGAGGGGGACGAGGGCAACCGGCCCGACCGACCCCGAGGGGGATGCCGCATGCGCCGCACACGTCGCGTTTCCCGTACGTCAGTCACACGCCGCGTCTCGCGTACGCCGACCCGCGCCAAGGGGGCCAAGGGGGCCACGGGGGCGAAGGCCCGTACGGCGTCCGGTACGCGCAGGAGGACCGGCAACGCCGCCATAGCGACCGTCACCGCCGTGGCGCTCTGCTCCGGGGCGTGGCTGCTGCGCAACGGCACCGCGTCGCACCCGCCACCGCAGCCCTCCCCCGCGCAGGCCGCACCGTCCCGGCCGGGCGCCGACCACTCCGCCGGCACCGCGGCGCTGCCGCCCTCCCCGCCCGACCGCGTGCGGATCCCGGCGATCGGCGTCGACGCACCGCTGATGGGGCTCGGCCTGACCCCGCAGGGCAGCCTCGACGTACCGCCGCCGGGCCGGAAGAACCTCGCCGGCTGGTACGAGGCGGGCACCACGCCCGGCGAGCGGGGCACCGCCATCGTCGCGGGCCACGTCGACAACAAGGAGGGCCCGGCCGTCTTCTACGAACTGGGCGCGCTGAGCAGGGGCCGCACCATCGAGGTCGAGCGCAGGGACGGCAGCGTGGCCGTCTTCACGGTCCACGCGAACGAGGTGTACGACGCCAAGGACTTCCCCGACGAGAAGGTGTACGGCCCTGCTCCGCGCCCCGAGCTGCGGGTCATCACCTGCGGCGGCAAGTACTCGAAGCGGACCGGCTACCAGGGCAACGTGGTGGTCTTCGCGCATCTGACCGCGGTGCGCTGAGCCCCTGCGGGTCGGGCCGGGGCTCAGGCGACCCACTGTTCGTACGCCATCTTCACCACGAGCCCGAAGACGGTGGTCAGGAGCACGATCCGGACGAAACCGCTGCCCTTCTTGAGCGCCGTGCGGGCGCCGAACATGCCGCCCGCGAGGTTGAAGAGGGCCATCAGCGCGGCCAGTTGCCACAGGACGGCGCCCTGCCAGGCGAACATCGCGAGGGCGCCGGCGTTGGTGCAGCAGTTGACGATCTTCGCGGTGGCCGACGCGGAGACCAGGTCGAGGTGGAGCACGGCGGTCAGGGCGAGCACGAGGAAGGTGCCCGTGCCGGGGCCGACGAGGCCGTCGTAGAAGCCGATGCCGAGGCCCGCGAGGCCGATCGCGGCGAGGATCCGCTTCGGTGAGGCGGGCTCCGCGGCGGGCGCGGTGCCGAAGGCGGGCCGCAGCATCACGAAGCTGCCGACGGCGACGAGCACCACCATGATCACGGGTTTCAGTACGTCGGTGCTCATCCCCGCCGCGAAGAAGGCGCCGCCCATCGACCCGGCGAGCGCGGCGAGGCCGATCCGGACGGCGGTGGGCACGTCGACGGGGGTCTTCTTCACGTAGGTCACCGCGGCGCCCGTCGTACCGACGATCGCCACCGCCTTGTTCGTGCCGAGGGCGTGCGCGGCCGGGGTACCGCCCGGCAGGCCGAGCAGCAGGGCGGGGAGCAGCAGCAGTCCGCCGCCACCGACCACGGCGTCGATCCAGCCGGCCGCGAGGGCGGCGACGCAGAGCACGACGACCGTGGTCATGGATATGTCAGGCATGATCGCGACCCTATAGCCAACCCTCACACCACCCCCGAGCGGACGCTGAGCGCACCGTTCCCCCGGAGAAACAACGCGGCCCCGGCCGGGAAACACCCGCCCCGCAGGCTGCTGAGCATGACATCCACGGCAGTGGTGATCGGCGCGGGCCTGGCCGGCGCCCGCGTAGCGCAGCGCCTCGGCGCCGAAAGTCCCGAAGGCACTGGAGGCGCCGGAGGTCCCGGAGGCCCCGACACCGTACTCATCGGCGAGGAGGACCACGCCCCGTACAACCGCGTGCTGCTCGCGGAGGTCCTCGCGGGCCGGTACGGCGCGGACGTGATCACCCTGCCGAAGCCGCCCGGCACCACCCTGCGCACCCGCGTGGTCCGCGTCGACCGCGCGGAGCGCCGGGTGCACTGCGCGGACGGTACCGTCGTCCCCTACGGCACCCTGATCCTCGCGACCGGCTCCAACCCCGTACTGCCGCCCCTGCGCGGCCTGTTCGCGCCCGGCGCCCGGGAGCTGCCGGGCGGGGTGCATGCCTTCCGGACGATGGACGACTGCCTGGCCCTGTCCGCCGCCGTCACGCCCGGCGTCCGCGTCGTGGTCATCGGCGGCGGTCTCCTCGGCGTCTCGGCGGCCCGCGCGCTGGCCGAGCGGGGCGCGCAGGTCGTCCTGACGCAGCAGGCCGAGCGGCTCATGGAGCGTCAGCTCGACCCGGCCTCCTCGGAGCTGGTGCGGGCGCACCTGACCGGCCTCGGCGTCGAGGTGCACACCGAGTGCCGGGTGCGCGGGGTCGGTGTCACCGACGGGGCCGTGCGCAGCGTGGAGCTCGCCGACGGCTACTCGCTGGACACCGATCTGACGGTCCTCGCCTGCGGCGTGCGCCCCCGTACCGGTCTGGCGCTGGCCGCCGGACTCGACGTACGCAAGGGCATCGTCGTGGACGACCGGCTGCGCACCTCCGACCCGCACATCCGCGCCGTCGGTGACTGCGCGGAGCACGCGGGCCGCGTCTACGGCCTGGCGACGCCCGCCCTGGAACAGGCCGACGCGCTCGCCGACGACCTCCTCGGCCGTGGCGCTGCCCCCTACACCGGCAGCCGCATGCTCACCCGCCTCACCCTCGCGGGCCCGGGTCCGCTGGACCTGGCGGCGTTCGGCGACCCCGAGCCGCACCCCGACGACGACGTCATCCAGCTCACGGACGCCACCCGTGGCACCTACCGCAAGGTCGTCGTCCGCGGCGACCGCCTGGTCGGCGGCGTCCTGCTCGGCGACCTGGCCTCGGTGGGCGCGCTCGCCCGCGCCTGGGAGGCGGACGACCCGCTGCCCGACGACGACAGCCCCCTGCTCCACCTGCTCACCCATCCCCAAGCTCTCGACTCCGTTCGAGCAGGGCAGACCCCCATCGGAGGCCGCTGACATGCCGACACCCCCGAACCCCGTACACACCCCGCGGGCCCCACACCACCGCCCCACGATCGTGCTCGTCGGCCACGGCATGGTCGGCCAGCGCTTCCTGGAGGCCGCCGTCGAGCGCGGTCTCGCGGCGAGCCACCGGATCGTGGTGCTCTGCGAGGAGCCGCGCCCCGCCTACGACCGGGTGCAGCTCACCTCGTACTTCTCGGGCCGCACGCCCGACGAACTCTCCCTCACCGACCGGGAGTTCCTCGACGCGCACGGCATCGAGCTGTACGTCGACGAGCCCGCCGAGAGCTTCGACCGCGAGGGGAGGACGGTCACGGCCCGCTCCGGGCGCGTCGTCCCGTACGACACGCTGGTCCTCGCCACCGGTTCGTACCCCTTCGTGCCGCCCGTGCCGGGCAAGGACGCGACGGGCTGCTTCGTCTACCGCACCATCCAGGACCTCCTCGCCATCGAGGAGTACGCGAAGAAGCGCGCGACGACCGGCGCGGTGGTCGGCGGCGGTCTGCTCGGCCTGGAGGCGGCGGGCGCGCTGCGCGGCCTCGGACTCGCCACGCACGTCGTGGAGTTCGCGCCGCGGCTGATGCCGGTGCAGGTCGACGAGGGCGGCGGCGCGGCGCTCCTGCGCACCATCACCGGCATGGGCCTGACGGTCCACACGGGCACCGGCACGCAGGAGATCGTGACCGACGGGGACGGCGCGGTCACCGCCATGAAGCTCTCCGACGGCCAAGAGCTCGCCACGGACCTCGTGGTGTTCTCCGCCGGTGTCCGCCCGCGCGACCAGCTGGCCCGCGACCACGGTCTGGCGGTCGGCGAGCGCGGCGGCATCACCGTGGACGAGCAGTGCCGCACCAGCGACCCGGACGTGTACGCGATCGGCGAGTGCGCGCAGGCCGTGGACGGCCGCGTCTACGGTCTGGTCGCGCCCGGGTACGAGATGGCGCAGACGGCCGCCGCCGCCATCGCCGCCGACCGCAGGGCGCGCTTCACGGGCGCCGACCTGTCGACCAAGCTGAAGCTCCTCGGCGTCGACGTCGCCTCCTTCGGCGACGCGCACGGCACGGCGGAGGGCTGCCTCGACGTCGTCTACTCCGACTCGCGCTCGGGCACGTACAAGAAGCTGGTGATCGGCGCGGGCGGTGAGCTGCTCGGCGGCATCCTCGTCGGCGACGCGGAGGCGTACGGCCTGCTGCGCCCGCTCACCGGGACCGTGCCGCCGCTGCCGCCCGAGCAGCTGGTGCTGCCCGAGGGCGCGGGCGCCCCCGTCGCGCTCGGCCCGGAGTCGCTGCCGGGCAGCGCGGTGATCTGCAGCTGCCACAACGTCACCAAGGAAGCCATCCAGGCCTGCGCCACGCTGCCCGAGGTCAAGAAGTGCACCAAGGCCGGTACGGGCTGCGGCAGTTGCGTGAAGGTCATCGGGCAGCTCCTTCCGCAGTCCGGCGACAAGGGGCTGTGCGGCTGCTTCGGGCAGACCCGTCAGGAGCTGTACGAGATCGTGCGCGTCCTGCGGATCACGTCGTTCCGCGCGCTGCTCGACGGGCACGGCCGTGAGGCGGCGCGCGGCGGCGAGGGCTGCGAGGTGTGCAAGCCGACGGTCGGCTCCATCATCGCCTCGCTGGCCCCGACGATCGGCGCCGAGGGGTATGTCCTGGACGGCGAGCAGGCCGCGCTCCAGGACACCAACGACCACTTCCTGGCCAACCTCCAGAAGAACGGCTCCTACTCGGTGGTGCCCCGCATCCCCGGCGGCGAGATCACCCCGGAGAAGCTCATCGTCATCGGCGAGGTGGCGCGGGACTTCGGCCTCTACACGAAGATCACCGGGGGTCAGCGCATCGACCTCTTCGGGGCCCGCGTGGAGCAACTGCCGATGATCTGGACGCGCCTTGTGGACGCGGGCTTCGAGTCCGGGCACGCCTACGGCAAGGCGCTGCGCACCGTGAAGTCCTGCGTCGGGCAGACCTGGTGCCGCTACGGCGTGCAGGACTCCGTGCGCATGGCCATCGACCTGGAGCTGCGCTACCGCGGCCTGCGCGCCCCGCACAAGCTGAAGTCGGCGGTCTCCGGCTGCGCCCGCGAGTGCGCCGAGGCCCAGTCGAAGGACTTCGGCGTGATCGCCACGGCGAGCGGCTGGAACCTGTACGTGGGCGGCAACGGCGGCGCGACCCCGCGCCACGCCGACCTGCTCGCGCAGGACCTGGACGACGCGGAACTGGTCCGTCTCATCGACCGGTTCCTGATGTTCTACATCCGCACCGCCGACCGCCTGGAGCGCACCGCGGCCTGGCTGGAGCGGATCGACGGCGGCCTCGACCACGTACGCGACGTGGTCGTCCACGACTCGCTCGGCATCTGCGCCGAGCTGGAGGCGCTGATGGCCGACCACGTCACGCACTACCGCGACGAGTGGGCCGAGACCCTCGACGACCCGGAGCGGCTCGCGCGCTTCGTGTCCTTCGTGAACGCGCCGGGCGTGCCGGACCCCACGGTCGGCTTCGTCCCGGAGCGCGACCAGATCAAGCCGGACCTGCCCCTGCTGTCCATCGGCCCCCGCCCCCTGGAAGGAGCCTCCCGATGAGCACCGCCCCCACGCGTGTCCACCTGCGCTACGCCGACGACTGGTTCGAGGTCTGCGAGCGCGCCCGGCTGACCCCGGGCCGGGGCATCGCCGCCCTGCTGCCCGACGGCCGCCAGGCGGCGCTCTTCCTCGACCGCGAGGGACGCGCGTACGCCATCGACAACCGCGATCCGTTCACGGGCGCCGCGGTGCTCTCCCGGGGCCTGCTCGGCTCCGAGGCCGGCCGTCCGTTCGTCGCCTCGCCGCTCCTCAAGCAGCGGTTCGACCTGGAGACGGGGCGGTGCCTGGACGACGACGAGGTCGCCGTCCAGACGCATCCCGTGCGGATCGCCTGACCGGCCGCCGCTCGCCCGACGCTCTCCGGGCCGCCTCTACGCCCTACGCTCTACGCGGCCATCCGCAGTTCCACCGCCGCCAGCGGGACGAAGCCGGGGCCGTCCCCGGCGGTGGGCGCGTCCTTGCCGCCGAGGCGCCGCAGCAGGGCGAGCGCGATCCGCTCGCCCTGCGCCTTCGCGCGGTCCGCGTTCGGGCCGCGGTGCAGCCCGTCGACCGTGGCGTGCCACAGCTGCACCCAGCGGCCGAAGTGCTCGGCGGTGAACGGGCGGGCCGTGTGCAGCGCGGCGTGCGGGGCGAAGGCGTCGCGCCGGTAGTCGGCGGTGCGCCAGAGCGCGCGTTCCCAGAAGTCGGTGATGCGCGGGAGGTGGACATCGAGGTCGGTCCCGGCGATCTCCGTGAAGAACGGGCCGATGAGCGGATCGGCGAACGCGGCCGTGTAGAAGCGGCGGAGCAGTACGTCGAGGTCGGCTCGGGTGGCGATGTCCATACCGGCAGTTTCCCCCATCTACCGCGCCGCCCCCAGGCCCGAAGGTCACGCGGCAGGGGACGCAGGCCCCGCCCTACCGCAGGTCCGACGCCTCGAACACGCCGCGCGCCGCCGCCCCGTCGACCTGCTCGGTGAGCCGCCGCAGCTCGGCGCAGCCCGTCCTGAGCAGCCCGGCCTCCCGCGCGGCGCGGGCCCCCCGGTCCAGCCGGTGCAGCAGCAGCGGGTCGGCGACGAGGACCCGGGGGTCGAGCTCGACGCGGTGGCCGAGCGAGTCGCACAGGACCAGCCGCGCCGCCACGCCCTCGCTGTAGCGCACGGCGGTCAGCAGGCCGGTGCAGACGTGCCTGCGCCGGCCGAGCCCCTGGACGGCGAGCCAGCCGGGGCCCGCCGTCACCCGCGCGGGGTGCAGCACCACGTACAGCAGCGCGGCGAGCCCCCACCACAGGGCGAGCCTGAGCGCGGTGAAGGTGCCGCTGACCAGGTCGAGGAGGACCACGAGCACCAGCAGCCCCAGCGCGCACAGGGCGGCGGACCGCACCTGGGCCGTCCAATTCCGGTCAGTCACCGTGTCCGCCGTGCCGCCGGCGCTCCGGTGGCCGCTGCCCCGCACCGCACCGCGCCGGGAAGCGCCCCGGATCGTCCTGTCGTGTCCCATGTGCGGCACCGTAGGACGCGCCGCGCGGCCATGGCGCCACCCTTGACGCCGCACATACACCCGAGGTGGACACCTTGACGGAGCGCTGACGCGACACACACCCCCGGCTCCCGGCTTCCGGTCCCCGAAGCGTGACACTCGGCCGCAACACCACTGTCGTAATCGCCGCGCATGGTTGATCGTTGGGCCGACACGTACACGCACACGCACAGGTACTCCGACCTCACGTAGGGAGACGACCGGCATGACCATCAGCCGCAGGACACTGCTCGGGACCGGCGCGGCGCTCGGCCTGCTCACCGCGTGCGGGTCGAACACGGGGCGTGGCGGCGGGGGTTCGGGCGGCAAGGGCCCGCGGCTCGCGCAGTGGTACCACCAGTACGGCGAGGCGGGCACCGAGCAGGCCGTGAAGCGGTACGCCGCCGCGTACGAGAAGGCCGACGTCCAAGTGCAGTGGCGGCCCGGCAACTACGACGAGCAGACCGCCGCGGCCCTGCTCACCGACTCCGGGCCCGACGTCTTCGAGGTCAACGGCCCCTCCCTGGACCAGATCCGCAAGGGGCAGGTCGTCGACCTCACCGACCTGTTCGACGGGGTGAAGGACGACTTCGACCCGGCGGTGCTCGCCCCGAAGACGTACGACGGGAAGATCTGGGCGATCCCCCAGGTCGTCGACATGCACCTGCTCTACTACCGCAAGAGCCTGCTCGACGACGCGGGCGTCGAGCCGCCCCGGAGCCTGGCGGCGCTGGTCGACGCGGCGAAGGCGCTGACGACGAAGAAGGTGAAGGGCCTCTTCCTCGGCAACGACGGCGGCGCGGGCGCCCTCGGCATCACCCCGCTGTACGCGGCCGGCCTGGAGTCGGTCACGGAGGACGGCGAGGTCGGCTTCGACGACCCGGCCGCCGCCCGCGCCCTCGGCAGACTGCGCCAGCTGTACGCCGACAAGTCACTGCTGCTCGGCGCGCCCTCCGACTGGTCGGACCCCTCGGCGTTCACGCAGGAGCTGACCGCCATGCAGTGGTGCGGCCTGTGGGCGCTGCCCGCCGTACGCGAGGCGCTGGGCGACGACTTCGGTGTCCTCGCCCTGCCCCCGGAAGGCTCGGGCGGCAGGCCCGCGCTGCCCGTCGGGTCGTACGGCGCGGCGGTGAACGCCCGCAGCGACCACAAGGAGGAGGCGAAGGACTTCCTGAAGTGGCTGTGGATCGACAGGACGGAGTACCAGGAGGACTTCGCGCTCTCCTACGGCTTCCACATCCCGGCCCGGCTCTCCCTCGCGAAGAAGGCCGACAAGCTGAAGGAGGGGCCGGCGGAGGACGCCGTGCGCTACTCCACCGAGTACGGCTACGCCCAGCCGCTGCTGTGGACACCGGCGAGCCGCACCGCCTACCAGGACGCGCTGAGCCGGATCATCAAGTCCGGCGCGAACCCGGAGAGCGAGCTCAGGTCCGTCATGCGCGAGGTACGGGCGGAGCTGGCCCGGGTCAAGAAGAAGCGGTGAGGCGGACGTTGCCGGGAAGGAAGCCGCTGGGCACCCAGAACCGCACCCTCTGGTTCTGGGTGTTCGTCGGACCCTTCGCGCTGGGCCTGGTCCTCTTCACATACGTACCGCTCGCCTGGAGCGTCTACCTCAGCTTCTTCGACGCCCACAACACCGTCTCCCCCACCGACTTCGTCGGCTTCGACAACTACACGTCGATGCTGCGGAACGAGGCGTTCACCGGCAGCCTCGTCACCTTCGCGGTCTTCTCGGCGTTCATCGTGCCCACCACGTTCGTCCTGTCGCTCGCGCTCGCCCTGATGGTCAACCGCATGCACCGGGCGCAGGCGTTCTTCCGGTCGGTCTTCTTCCTGCCCGCCGCGTGCAGCTACGTCGTGGCGGCGCTGATCTGGAAGCTGTCGATCTTCAACGGCGTGCGGTTCGGGCTCGCCAACACCGTCCTCGGCTGGTTCGGCGCCGACCAGATCGCGTGGCTCTCCACGACGGAGCCGCCCTGGTACTGGCTGGTCATCGTCACGCTGCGGCTCTGGCTCCAGGCGGGCTTCTACATGATCCTCTTCCTGGCGGGTCTGCAACGGATCTCCCCCACCCTCTACGAGGCGGCGGCGGTGGACGGCGCGCGGCCCGGCTGGCAGGTCCTGCGCCACGTCACGCTCCCGCAGCTGCGCGCGACGTCGATCGCGGTGACGCTGCTCCTGGTGATCAACGCCTTCCAGGCCTTCGACGAGTTCTACAACCTGCTCTCGGACTCCCAGGGCTATCCGCCCTACGCCCGCCCGCCGCTCGTCTACCTCTACTACACGGCGCTCGGCCAGGAGCAGAACCTCGGATTCGGCAGCGCAGGCGCGGTGATCCTCGCGTTGGTCATCGCGGTGGTGACGGTCGGCCAGGCGCGCTGGTTCGGCCTCGGCGGGAAGGAGGACCGACAGCGGTGACGGCACCCTCGAAAAGGCCCATGGACGACGCCCTGGTCCGGGCGGGCCGCGCGCTGCGGGTCGTCCTGCTGTTCGCGCTCGCCCTGCTGTTCCTGATCCCCTTCTACCTCCTCGTCCGCAACGGCCTCGCGTCCGAGGAGGACATCACCTCCCCCGACTGGACGTTCTTCCCCACCACGCTGCGCTGGTCGAACCTCTCGGAGCTCTTCGACGACCCGACGGTGCCGATGGCGCGCGCCCTGCTCAACTCGTCGCTGATCGCCGTCGCCACGACCCTCGGCACGGTCGTCCTCGCCTCACTCGCCGGGTACGGCCTGGCGCGCGTCCCCTACCGCCACGCCGACCGCGTCTTCTACGCGATCCTCGGCACGATGATGGTCCCGGCGGCCGTCACCTTCGTACCGAGCTTCGTGCTGGTCTCGTCCCTCGGCTGGGTGTCGACCCTGCGCGGCCTGATCATCCCGACGCTCTTCTCGGCCTTCGCGTGCTTCGTCTTCCGGCAGTACTTCCTCGGCTTCCCGAGGGAGCTGGAGGACGCGGCCCGGGTGGACGGCCTCGGCTACTGGCGTACGTACTGGCGCGTGGTCGTCCCGAACTCCCGTCCCGTCTTCGCGGCCGTCGGCACGATCGTGTTCATCGGCGCGTGGAACTCCTTCCTGTGGCCACTGGTGATCGGCCAGGACCGGGAGGCGTGGACGGTCCAGGTGGCGCTGGCCACGTTCACGACTTCCCAGGTCATCCGGCTGCACCAGCTGTTCGTCGCGGCGGCGGTGTCGATCGTGCCGATCCTCGTGGTCTTCCTGTTCTTCCAGCGGTGGATCGTGGCGGGGGTGGAGAGATCGGGCATCGACGACTGAACCTCCCCCCTGCCGTGGCCGCCCCGCCTCACTCCGGTTCGGTCAGGTCCTCCATGAGCTCCGGCAGCTTGCGCAGTCTGGCCAGTGTCTGGTTCAGCAGGCGTACGGCCAGGTCCGCCCGCTGCCGGGTGAGGGGATGGGCGCCGGACGCCGCCCCGGCCTGGTCGGTGAGCTCGCCGACGAGATCACCCAGCTCGCCGGAGGCCGCGTGCAGTGCCTGGATGTGCGCCTCCATGAGGTCCACCAGTGCCTCGGGGGTGAGCGGTTTCCCGGCGGCGCCGGGGGGCGGAGGGACGGACGGGGCCGGGAACGGCACGGTGAGCGGGGGCGCCACGGCGGCGGGCGCGGCCGGGGCCGGGGCCGGGGTGAGTGCGGGCACGGGCGGGCCGACGGGGGCGTGGGAGCGGGCGCGGGGACGGGCACAGGGGCGGGCGCGGGCAGGGGGGTGGTCACGGCCGCCGCCTTGCGTGGCCTCGTCCCGGTGTCCTTGGGGAACTCGGAGTCGAACCAGAGCGGCGTCATCTCGCGGCCCACCATCTCCTTCCCCGAGCTGCTGACCCGCCAGGGCCGCCGGTCGCTGTCGTCCATGGCAGCGGCCAGTGACCTCAGGAGTGCCACCGCCGCCGGCCTACTCTTCTCGTGGCGGAGGGCCTGGAGGCAGTTCATGACGGTGCGGCGGGAGCGGCGCACCCGCTCCCCGGTGTCGGCGATCGCCTCCTGCCCGTCGAGCGAGCCCCGGTCCGCTTCGATGATGCCGAAGGACGCCAGCCAGTGGGCCGCGCGGTAGGACACCAGTTCGTCGAAGGCCGTGTCATCGGTGCCGGCGGCGGCCAACAGCTCCGGCAGCCTGCGTCCGGACAGGACGATGCCCTCGCGGACCTTGGTGGGAAAGACCTGCCCCACACGGGGGTTCCAGGGCATGGGGTAGCTCTCGGACGTGAGCGCGGACCAGGTACGGGCCCGCTGGTTGATCTCGGAGGCCTTGAGCTGTGACGGCGGGTTCTCGCTGAGTGCACGCCGCAGCAGGAGCCGCTTGCGCGGATCGACCGGGAACAGTTCCTGGAGCAGCCGCATCGAGCGCAAGTCCCGCAGTTCCGAGACCGTCATGTCCGGTGAAGCGTCGGGCAGTTCACGGATGGGCGCCAGCCCGGCGAGGACCTCCGCCGTCTTCTCGTCCATGACCCGCTGGGCCACGTACATCCCGAGCACGCTCCGCCCCAGCGCACGCGAGCGGTCGAGGGCGTCGAACTCCAGCGGGGGGTGGACGTGATCGCGCCGGTTGTTCATCTGGACGATGCGGTAGAGGCGCTGCGGGGTCGGGGTGCCGATCACCAGGTGCGCGTCCACCACCGCGATGGCGGCGGCCCTGCGCGCCCGTGAACCCCCCGTGGGGTCTAGTTCGTCGTCGGCCGTCTCCGCGTACTCCCGGTTGAGCACGGCGGAGAATTCAGGGAGCCAGACACGCGGGTCGCAGATGACCTCGTCTCCGTCCCGCTCCAGCTTCTCGACCGGAACTCCGGCCAGCACCTCGCCGGACGTCAGCTGGAAAATCGACTGCCTTTTCTGTGTTCGATTATTTCCTCGAACAGCCATCCACCCCCAATAGGACTCCGGGTAAAGTGGATTACCGTCCGCATCTTTTTCCGGATTCTGTTCGAGACGCACCTGCTGGGGAACGTACATTCCGGGGTCTTGTTGCCCGTTGAGTACGAGATCCTCCTCAAGATCGTACGGGCGTACCCTGTCCCGCCGCTTCAGCGCGTCCGCCGCGTCCTCGGCGTTCATCATCAGTGCCCGCCGGTCCGCCACCGTGCTCTCCAGCGCGGCGAGGCACGTCTCGCGACCCTCGTCATCGACGCCCATCCATGGCCGGACCGAGGCCAGCGTCCGCTCGGTCCCCCGGCCGACCGTCGGATCCGCGACGGATCGCCAGATGGAGCTGATCCGTTCGTTGTGGCCCCACTGGACGCCGCCGACGCCGTGCATCCGGACGACGGCGACGACCATGTCACCGGCATCCGTCCGGACACGGCGGACGGTGCCGCTCTTGAGCGTGCGTCGGCCCCGGTCGCCGGGCTCGCTGAGCGTGTCCTCGGGGTCGACGATGAAGGGGGCGATGTTCTCCAGGGCACCCCGGGGAACGTTCACGCCCTCGGTGGCCAACACTGCCTCGATCCAGGCCTCCTGCCGCCCCAGGGACACCGGAATCGGGAACGGCTTGTCGCTTGCGGCCTTGCTCATGCCTTGCCTCGCATCATTCGGAGTCCTCAATTCGGTCGATGACCCACTGAACGACCATTCCCGCCGACCGGTAAGCAGGGTTGCCCGTCTCCGCCCCTGCTACGGCGATGCCGACTTGCATCGCACGCAGCACGTTCCTCACCCGTAGGCAGCGTGCCTCTTTGGCCTCCGATTCGGCCAACTCCCGCTGCTTTCGCCGAGTCTCCTCGTCGAATTCGTCGGAAGGACGGTCGGATTCGGAGAATGAAGGCATGGCTGAGACCCTTCGGAAAGGCGCGGCCGTACGTCGACCCATGGGCCAACACCCGTTCCGCAGAGGGGCGTTAGAGACAGGAGTGATTGTGGCATCTCCGCAGGTCCGATTACCCCCTCGTAAGAAGATTCACCACAATGAGGGAAGTCGAACACACACCCCATTAAGGTGCGGTTAGGAAAATCAACCGGTGACGACCTCGAACCGGCACCTACTCAAACACCCGCCCGCTCATCCATTCGCTCGCTCGAACTTATTTGCCCTATTGACTATTTGACGCCTCCCGAATAGGAGACGCGTCACGCCCCGCCCACCGCCGTCAGCAACGCCAGCGGTGCCGCCGCCGACTTCGATTCCAGGGCGCACGCGTGGGGGTACGGGACCGGCACCGGGTACGCCGCCTTGTCGTAGCCCGCGAGGACCTCCGGCAGGCGGCCGTCCGCCGTGGCGGCGGCGGAGACCAGGCCGCGCGCCACCGTGCGGGCCTCGTCGTGCAGGCCGTAGCGCGCGAGGCCCAGCGCGATCAGGGCGTTGTCGTGCGGCCACACCGAACCCCGGTGGTAGGAGAGCGGATGGAACGCGGGCTGCCCGGCCGCCACCGTCCGCACGCCCCAGCCCGAGAAGAAGTCCGGCTCCAGGAGCCGCCGGCCCACCGCCTCGCCGTACTCCTTGTCGAGCAGGCCCGACCACAGCAGGTGCCCGGCGTCCGAGGCGAGCGCGTCGGCCTGCCGGCCCTCGCCGTCCAGCGCGAGGGCCGGGAAGTTCTGCCCCGGCATCCAGAAGTCCCGCTGGAAGCGGTCGCGCAGATCGGCCGCCGCCTGCGCGAGCAGATCCGCGTACACCGGGTCGCCCCAGACCGTCCGCGCCAGCCAGGCGGTGCGGCACAGGGCGTCGTACGCGTACCCCTGCGCGCCCGCGGCCATGACCGGCCCGCTCGCCCCGCTGCCGTCGGCGGAGCAGATCGCGCCGGGCGAGTCCTTCCAGTTCTGGTTGGCGAGGCCGCCCTGGTCCGCGCGGTAGACGAGGTAGCCGCGCGAGGTGAGCCCGCCGTGGTCCAGCATCCAGCCGACGGCGGCGCGCGCGGCCGGTTCGAGGCGGCGGGCGAGCGCGGTGTCCCCCGCCTGCTCGGTGTACGCGCCGAGCAGCACCAGGAACAGCGGCGTCGCGTCGACCGAGCCGTAGTAGCGGCCGAACGGCACCTGACCGAAGTGGGCGAGTTCGCCGTGCCGCACCTCGTGGACGATCTTGCCGGGCTGGGCGACCGCGCCCGGGACGGTCTCCGTGGCCTGCGTCGCGGCGAGCGCGGGCAGCGTCGCCGCGGCCAGGTCCGGCACATAGGGCAGGGCGAAGAGCGAGGTCAGCAGGGCATCGCGGCCCAGCAGGGTCAGGAACCAGGGCACGCCCGCGCCCGGCACGCTCAGCGCCTCGCCGTCCGGGCCCGTCGCCGGGACCCTGAGCACCGCGAGGTCGGCGAGGCCGCGCGCGCAGGCGTCGGCGAGGGCGGGCCATCCGCTGATCAGCGTGAAACCGGACCACAAGTCTTCGCGCATCGCGTCCAGTTGACGTACGGCCTCGGCGGGCGAGTCGGGCGGCCGGGGCGCTGCCTCCCCATGCGAACACGCGACGGCACGCAGTGCCACCTCGACCGTGTCGTGTGCGTCGACCTCCAGCGTCCATACGAGGCGACGCGCGCCGGCGCCGGTCTCCTCGACGCCGTCCGGCGCGGGGTCGGCGGTCACCGTGGTGCGGGCCCGCCATTCGCCGCGCCGGTAACCGAACTCGACCCCCCGCACGGCGTCGTCGCCGTCGAGCGCCCGCCGGGTCCTGACGGCGCCCGGCTTGGCGTACGTACGGTGATCGGCGCGCAGCTCGAACTGGTCGGTGAAGTCGGCGTCCACGGTCAGCGCGATCCGCACCCGGGTCACCACCGGGCGGTTGCTCACGATCCGCAGGGAATCCACGAACGCGCCGTCGGCGACGGCCTGTTCGCGCAGGATCGTGTACGCAGGCGGCTCCTGGCGGCCGCCGCGCGGCACGAGCACGCAGCGCGCCGCGTCGGTGGCGGCCGCGGACATCTCGACCGGCGCGAGGATCTCGGGCACGGCTCCGTCGGCGGTCAGCTGCCAGCGGCTCACATGCCGCGCGTCCCGTACGAACAGGCCGTCCGGCCCCGCGCCACCGCCCCGCGCACCGCCGACCCCGCTGATGTCGCCGCCCGCGCCGACGGCCACGAACGTCCGCCCCCGCACCAGCAGCCGATGCCGGTCACTCATGCCCCCCACCCCTCTCCTTCGGCCCCTTCGAAGAGCCCGTCCCGTCCCTCGCGCAGCAGGTCCAGCGTGAGCGCCGCCGTCCAGCCGAAGCCGCGCGCGCCGCATCCCTCGCCCGTGTACGGATCCACGTACTCGGCGAAGCCGGACGCACCCGCCACGTCGAGCATGTCCGCGCGCAGCCCGTCCGCCAGGGCCTGCTCGCCGTGCAGCCGGAGGCCCTTCTCCAGCAGCCAGTTGGTGTTGAACCACGCCGGTCCGCGCCAGTAGCGGCGCGGGTCGAAGGCGGCCCCGGTCAGGTCGTGGCTCGGCACGAGCCGCGCCGGGCCGCCGAGCCCGAAGTGCGGCCCGCGGGCGGTGCGCACCAGGGCGGCGGCGACGCCGGGCGGCAGCGCGGGCAGCACCAGCGGGATCAGTCCGGTGACGCCCCGCTCGCCGATGAGTTCCCCGGAGCACAGGTCGCGGCAGAGGAACAGCTCCCGCTCCGGGTCCCACAGGCGTGCCACGAGGGCCTCCGTCAGGGTCCGGGCGCGGGCGCGGTGCGCGGAGGACCGCCCCGCCGGGCCGTCCAGCTCCGCGTCGATCAGCGCGAGTGCGTACTCCGAGGCGATCAGCAGGGCGTTGAACGCGGGGTCCTCGACGCGGAACGCGCCCTGGGAGGCACCGGGGCCGGCCGCGTCGGGCGGTCCCGGCACGTCGGGTCCCGTCACGTCGGCGTACCCCCGGTCGCGGTAGTCCGCCGCGAGCCGCACATAGCGCCCGTAGTCCGCGTCGGTCGGCCGGTCCTCGGGCGCCCCGTGGTCCAGGTCCGCGCGACGGAAGGCGCCCGGATCCGCCGGCTCCACGCGGCTCAACGGGCCGTCCCAGCAAGGGCTGTTGTCCATGCCCTGCTCCCACGGGTGCAGCACGGCGGCGAGCCCCGCGCCACCCGCGTCCCTGTCGTCCAGGAGATAGCGGTGCCAGGCGGTGAGGCGGGGGCGGAGGCGGGCGAGGAAGGAGCGGGCCCGGGAGAGGCCGGGGTCGGCGCGGTGCACGAGCCAGGCGGCGAGCGCGTGCACCGGGGGCTGCACGATGCCGGAGGTCTGCACGTCGGCGGGGGCTCCGGCCGCCCGGCCCGCCGTGGCCGACCGCCAGAAGTCGGGGCTCGGGAAGTAGGCGTCGAGGGGCACGGCGTCGTTGAAGACGATGTGCGGGATGCGGCCGTCGCCCCACTGGGCGGACAGCAGCGTCTCCAGCTCCAACTGGGCGCGCAACGGCGAGAGATGGCGCAGGCCGATCGCGATGAACGCGGAGTCCCAGGACCACTGGTGCGGATAGAGCGCCCGGGACGGCACCGTCGAGGTCCCCGTCCAGTTCGCCCACAGCACCTCGGCGGCGCGCTCCCGCAGCGGGCCCCGCGACGGGGCGGCGCGCCGGGCGGGGCGGTGCGCCGCGAGGGGATGGGTGGTCGTGCTGCGGTCCACGTGGATCTCCCGGAGGCTTTCGACGTCCCGTCAGTTCGGTGTCGGGCACTCTAGAGTTACGTCTACTTCACGCGCAAAACCCAATATGTAACGCTGAGTTGACGGGCACAAGGGGTACGCGGCGGGTTGCGCCGGGGCCAGCCGGAATACGCCGTGGGCCGTGTCGGCCGTACGGTGAGCGCCGACGAAGACACCTTTCGATCGGGAGGGACTCATGGGCTCGGCACGCCGCGGCACCACCACGGAGGGCTCCGCGCCCCGGTGAGCGAGCCCACCGGCACGGGCGACGGCACCGCGCCCGCCGCGCGCCCTCCCGCGCGCCCGCGCCGCCGCGGGTCAGCCCGGCGCCGAACTGCTGCACCTCGTACGCAGCGGCCGGGCCACCACCCGCGGCGCCCTTCAGGAGGTCACCGGCCTGTCGCGGGCCACGGTGGGGCAGCGGCTCGGGCGGCTCTTCCGGGCCGGGTGGGTGCGGGAGGGGGCCGGGGGCCCGGTGGACTCGCCGCTCGGCGGGCGGCCCGCGCTGCGCCTGGAGTTCGACGAGACGCACGCCGTGGTGCTCGCCGCCGCCCTGGAGACCCGGCACGCCCGCACCGCCCTGCTCACCCTCGGCGGCGAGATCATCGCCGAGCGGTCGGGACCCGTCGCCGTGGAGGACGGCCCCGACGCGGTCCTCGGCGGACTGGGCGCCCGCTTCGGTGAGCTGCTGCGCGAGAGCGGGCGGTCCGCCGCGTCGGTCTGCGGCATCGGGCTGGCCGTGCCGGGCCCCGTGGACACCGGGACGGGCCGCGTCGTCCAGCCGCCGATCATGCCGGGCTGGGACGGCTACGACATAAGGACCCGCCTGCGCCGGGCGTTCACCGAGGCCCTGCCCGCCACCTCCGCCACCCTCATCCACCCCGCCCTCCCAGATCTCCCCGGCTTCCCCGACCTCTCCCACCTCCCCGTCCTCGTCGACAACGACGCCAACCTCATGGCGTACGGCGAACAGCACACCCACTACCCGGACTGCGCGGCCTTCGCCCTGGTCAAGGTCTCCACGGGGATCGGCGCGGGCGTCGTGGTGGACGGCGCGGTCTACCGGGGCATCGACGGCGGCGCGGGCGACATCGGCCACATCCGGGTGCCCGAGGGAGCGGACGCCCTGTGCCGGTGCGGCTCGCACGGCTGCCTCGCCGCCGTGGCCAGCGGCGGGGCGGTGGCCCGCAGGCTGACGGAGGCGGGCGTCGCGGCGGCCTCCGGCTCAGATGTGCGGGCGCTCCTGGAGGCGGGCCACCCCGAGGCCGTACGGTTCGCGCGCGAGGCGGGGCGGCACGTCGGCGAGGTCCTGGCGACCGTCGTGACCCTCCTGAACCCGGGCGTTCTCATGATCGCCGGAGATCTGGCCGGAACCCCCTTCCTCACGGGCGTACGTGAGCTGCTGTACCAGCGGGCCCTGCCCCGCTCCACCGCCCACCTGGACGTCGTCACCTCCCGCCTGGGCGAGCGCGCGGCCCTGATCGGCGCGGCAACGCTCGTGGTGGAGCACTTGTACGCGCCGGACCGGGCGGAGGAGCGGCTCGCCGCCCTGGGGGTGTAGCTGCCGTGGGCGACGTCCCCCGTGGCGGGCGCGGAGCGTCCGGATGGTGACATCGCATCGCTTCAAACGGCGTGATTCTCGCCACCCCTGATAGGCCTTGCGCTCAGATGAGCGTTTCATGGGCGGCTGCACTTCTCCAAGGGGTGGCACTCAGTGCCAATGCTCGATCATTCATGAAGTGAACTCACATCTGAGAATATCTCGCTCGTTTGAGCGTTTCCCAGGATCTACGGGGGTTGCGACTTCAAGGCTTGAATACAACGGTCGGCCTCTCCCTACCGCAGAGTCACTTTCGATCTAGCGGCGGACGGGTGGTTACGGCCGCATGACGCGCAAGTGGACGTACCCAGGCGCCTTCGATCTGGGTATGTTCCTCGCCGTCAGGGCAGCCACCGAGTCCTCGAGGAGTCGAGACCCGTGTCGGAAAACAAAGATCCCCACGTAGCTCACACGAGTGAGACGACCGCGGCGACCGAGGGGGTGAAGTTCGTTTACGACTTCACCGAGGGCAACAAGGACCTCAAGGACCTTCTCGGCGGCAAGGGCGCGAACCTCGCCGAGATGACCAATCTCGGGCTGCCCGTCCCTCCGGGCTTCACCATCACCACCGAGGCGTGCAAGACGTACCTCGGCAGCGGTGCGGAGCCGGCCGAGCTGCGCGACGAGGTCAGCGCGCACCTCGACGCCCTGGAGAAGAAGATGGGCAAGAAGCTGGGTCAGGCCGACGACCCGCTGCTCGTCTCGGTCCGCTCGGGCGCCAAGTTCTCCATGCCCGGCATGATGGACACCGTCCTGAACATCGGGCTCTCCGACAAGTCCGTGACCGGCCTCGCCAAGCAGTCCGGCGACGACCGCTTCGCGTGGGACTCCTACCGCCGGCTCATCCAGATGTTCGGCAAGACCGTCCTCGGCGTCGACGGGGACCTCTTCGAGGACGCCCTTGAGGCCGCCAAGAAGGCGAAGAAGGTCGCGGTCGACACCGACCTCGAAGCGGCCGACCTGAAGAAGCTCGTCACCAAGTTCAAGAAGATCGTCAAGACGGAGGCCGGGCGGGACTTCCCGCAGGACCCGCGCGAGCAGATGGACCTCGCGATCCGTTCGGTCTTCGAGTCGTGGAACACCGACCGCGCCAAGCTCTACCGCCGCCAGGAGCGCATCCCGCACGACCTCGGCACGGCCGTCAACGTCTGCTCGATGGTCTTCGGCAACCTCGGCCCGGACTCCGGCACGGGCGTCGCGTTCACCCGCGACCCGGCCAGCGGCCACCAGGGCGTCTACGGCGACTACCTCCAGAACGCGCAGGGCGAGGACGTCGTGGCGGGCATCCGCAACACCGTGCCGCTCGCCGATCTGGAGCAGCTGGACAAGAAGTCGTACGACCAGCTCATGCAGATCATGGAGACCCTCGAAACGCACTACAAGGACCTGTGCGACATCGAGTTCACCATCGAGCGCGGCCAGCTGTGGATGCTCCAGACCCGCGTCGGCAAGCGCACCGCCGGCGCCGCCTTCCGCATCGCGACGCAACTCGTCGACCAGGGCCTGATCGACGAGGCCGAGGCGCTCCAGCGCGTCAACGGCGCGCAGCTCGCGCAGCTGATGTTCCCGCGCTTCGACGCGGACTCCAAGGTGCAGCAGCTCGGCCGCGGCATCGCCGCGTCGCCGGGTGCGGCGGTCGGCAAGGCGGTCTTCGACTCGTACACCGCCATCAAGTGGTCGCGTTCGGGCGAGAAGGTCATCCTGATCCGCCGTGAGACCAACCCGGACGACCTGGACGGCATGATCGCCGCCGAGGGCATCCTGACCTCGCGCGGCGGCAAGACCTCCCACGCGGCGGTCGTGGCGCGCGGCATGGGCAAGACCTGTGTCTGCGGCGCCGAGGAACTGGAGGTCGACACCAAGCGGCGCTGCCTCACCGCGCCGGGCGGCATCGTCGTCGAGGAGGGCGACGTCGTCTCCATCGACGGCTCGACCGGCAAGGTCTACCTGGGCGAGGTGCCCGTCGTGCCCTCCCCCGTCGTCGAGTACTTCGAGGGCCGCATGCACGCGGGCGCCGAGGACGCCGACGAGCTGGTCGCCGCCGTGCACCGGATCATGGCGTACGCGGACCGCGTACGGCGGCTGCGGGTCCGCGCCAACGCGGACAACGCCGAGGACGCGCTGCGCGCCCGCCGCTTCGGCGCGCAGGGCATCGGCCTGTGCCGCACCGAGCACATGTTCCTCGGTGAGCGCCGCGAGATGGTCGAGCGCCTGATCCTCGCCGACGCGGACGGGGAGCGCGAGGACGCCCTCAAGGAGCTCCTGCCGCTGCAGAAGCGGGACTTCGTGGAGCTCTTCGAGGCGATGGACGGGCTGCCGGTCACCATCCGCCTGCTCGACCCGCCGCTGCACGAGTTCCTGCCCGACATCACGGAGCTCTCCGTCCGGGTGGCCCTCGCCGAGTCCCGCAAGGACGCCAACGAGAACGACCTGCGCCTGCTCCAGGCCGTGCACCGCCTGCACGAGCAGAACCCGATGCTGGGCCTGCGCGGCGTACGCCTCGGCCTGGTGATCCCCGGCCTGTTCACCATGCAGGTGCGGGCCATCGCGGAGGCGGCGGCCGAGCGGAAGAAGGCCAAGGGCGACCCGCGTGCGGAGATCATGATTCCGCTCGTCGGCACCGTCCAGGAGCTGGAGATCGTCCGCGAGGAGGCCGAGCAGGTCATCGCGGAGGTCATCGAGTCCACCGGCGTCGAGCTGAAGCTGGCGCTGGGCACGATGATCGAGCTGCCGCGCGCCGCGCTGACGGCCGACCAGATCGCGGAGGCCGCGGAGTTCTTCTCCTTCGGCACGAACGACCTGACGCAGACCGTCTGGGGCTTCTCGCGGGACGACGTGGAGGCTTCGTTCTTCACCGCCTACCTGGAGAAGGGCATCTTCGGGGTCTCGCCGTTCGAGACGATCGACAAGGACGGCGTCGGCAAGCTGGTCAAGGACGCGGTCAAGGCCGGCCGCGCCACGCGCCCCGACCTGAAGCTCGGCGTCTGCGGCGAGCACGGCGGCGACCCGGAGTCCGTGCACTTCTTCCACGAGGTGGGCCTGGACTACGTCTCCTGCTCACCGTTCCGCATCCCGGTCGCCCGCCTGGAGGCGGGCCGCGCGGCCTCGCACTCGGCGGGCAGCGACCACCGGTAGCCAGACCCCGGAGCCGTCGCCGCGTCCCCGACCCTCAACCGATGCGGCGACGGCTCCGGTCCCCGATGAAGGGGCGGCACCCTGTGCGGGGGTGCCGCCCCTTCGGGCATTCCCTGCGGTTGTTGTCGAGGCAAGCCTCTGAACAGGTTAAACGGCGTTTGCTGGCGTTGGTTGTCATTGAACCTGCGCGAAGTCGTTGTGCCCTCGTTGTGCCCTCCACCCGCGACCGTGGCCGGCAGGACACTGCTTTCCTGTCGGCCCTGACATGGCCTTCGGCTGAGCCACCTCGTAGGCCAAAAGCTTGGAAGGGTCGCTACCAGCGAAGCCGCATACGGTTCCGGAGGGCGGTTCACTTCCAGCAAATGTCGCTGGTCAGCGCCTCGTGTGCGAGCGACTGAGTGGTGCCGTCCACGGGTGGTCCACGATGTCCCAACGGGTCAATGGAGCCTCTCGGGGGTCCAGCTGACAGGACCACTTCGTCCCGAAGTTGCTTGAGTGGGTGTCTGGCCTGGGTCGGTGTGCCTGCCCGTCGGACGCTCCAGGGGCCTTTGCGCCGATGATTTAATCGGTCGCTATGGTTCAACTCGCAGCGGCTTGGTACGAATCCGAGGCTTTCTGGACGATCACAGTCGGCGGAGTCGTCGCCATGGCGGTAGGCACCTTGGGTGCCTGGGCGACGCTCCGATCCGCCAACCCCAAGCGTCGCATGACGTACTGCCAGCTCAGAGGCACATCACTATTGAGTGTGCTTCACTCTGACTCCGATATCGAGGTACGTCACAGCAATGTGCGCCTTGAGCATCCCCGAATAGTTGATGTGGAGATCGCCAACACGGGCAGGCGGGACATACCTGCCAGCATGTTTCATGCCGGCGAGCCGATCTCATTCGATCTGGGTGCACCGATCATCGCGGTGTTGTCCTCTGTATCTTTTCCCTTCGATAACCGAGTGCCCGCCGCCGAGATTGAGGGGCAGGAAATCAGGATTGGACCTGGGCTCCTTGCGAAGAGGCAGCGAGTGACCTTCTCCGTGCTCGTCGACGGTCGCGCCCACCCCATGACCTGTCAACACTCGCTAGTCGATGTAGATGTGCGGCGACGTTCACCCGAAGACGATTGGCTCGCTGACCGGGTAACCCAATGGCGGGTGATGGCGCTTTCCACGGTCGTCATTGCGGCGACTGCCATTTACACCGTAGTGAAGGCATTCACCGCCTCGTTCGGTGACTGATCCTGGTTTCGTCTTTTGGGACGCTCGCACCAATAGGGACCGCAGGAATTCGCGCGGTCGGCGGAGCGGCTATGGGCGGGAGCTGCTTTGGGGCGAGTGATCATGGCCCCCTAAGCTTCCGGCGCGTCGGGCAGTCTGTGGACCTGGCCGGTAGAGCACGACGTTGGGACCGTGATCTTTGAGGCTCGCCCCAAAGTGGATGCCTACGACCCCCCAGCCACAGAGGGGTTTTCTACCTCAGCCCGCATGCACGCAGCGTGCCGTCCCGTGCCGCGCGCTTCGCGAATTCGTAATGCCTCCACGCCCGTTCGACCGCATGTACACCCGCAAACTTGCGGTTGGCGCAGCGTCAGTGACGTGCCGTCGGGCGTACTGCTCGGTCTCGCGAACCAGTTCGCTCCTGAGACCAGCCGCGCGCCTTACGCACGTCCCGAAGTCCTGTGCTCACGGCCACCGCCTGGCGATGGCCCCACCCGCTGACTTCCCCAGCATGCCCCACACGCAAGGCGCGCGGCGCAGGCCGCGGAGACGATGCGGATCACGCGGCCACTGCCGCACGCTGCACAGCCGTACGCCGCGGCGTCGCCTTGCGCGCCAGCCGGGGCCGCGGCGCCCGCTTGGGCAGGTCGCTCGCCCTCAGCAGCGCACGGGCGTAGGCCGCCGCCACCGGGTCAACCTCCCGCAGCTCGGCGAGGGCGTCGCGGGCCACGGCCAGCCGCGCCGCCCGGTCCTCCTCGGACTCCGTCGCGGTGCCGGTGAACAGCTCCGTGTCGAACCCCGCCGCATGCTCGGCCAGGCCCAGCGCCAGTTCCGTGAACTCCTGCGCCATAACGGCGGCAACGCCCGCCGCCGACGGCTTCATCGGCGCCATGGGCGGCAGCTTCGTGCCGCCCATCAACATCACCGTCAACAACAACCGCGGCGCCGCCAGGGCCAAACGGGGCCGGTTCGAGCGCGCAAAGCCTCCTGCCAGCCCCGGAGTTCACTCCGCCGGCGCAGGTGCGGAACTACTGCGACACGCTGCGCCCGATCATCCGGGCCTTGCCGCCGCACAGCCGGGTCATGTCATCGACATCCGACGTGAGGATGGCGACCGGGCCAGGCTGACGCAAGGCCGCTTCCGCGACGGTGGCGTCGATCGCGTACTTGTGTCCGTGCAGACCTGCACCCTTGAGCAGTTGGGCCGCCCCCTTGGCCGCTGCCTCCGTGATCGGCTCCACCTTGACCCGGGAGAGCGCCCAGTGCAGTCGAGGCAGGTTCACCCTGCCGTGGCTCACCTCAACGATGGTGTTGGCGCTGACGACAAGGTCCGCCCCCATGTCATGGAACACCTGGAACATCGCCAGAACCTTCCGGTCCTGCGCCATCCAGGCCGACAGCCCTTCGCTGTCCAGGACGACGGTCTCAATGTGCCCGCTCACGCGGCGCTCACGCCGTCGGCGGCCGACGTCGTACCGAAGATCCGCGCCCGCGCCTCGGCCAGCTCTTCCTCACTGAAGGCACCGTGCTCGTCTGTGTGGCTGCGCAGGTCGGCCCCCAGGAGCTGGTGCCGGATCTGCCTGGCGACCGCTTCGGCCACGTAGCCGGAGACGTTGTCCGTGATCTTCTTCAGCTCCGCCACCTGCTCGGCGGGGAGGGTCACCGTATGGCGCCCACCGGCCTCTGAGTGGTTCCACCATCTGATCCAGAACACCAACGCCAAACCCACTGCCTTCGCACGCCTCACCCGCGCCTGGTTCCAGGTCAACGGAGGCGGTTTCCGGCCCGGTTCCTCGCGATGTTCCGTGTCTTCCTGGTGCGGGCCGACTCGGCGATCACGGCGAGTACCGCCGGCGACGTCGACCACTCGGCGAGGTGGCGCTGCATCCAGTCCGTGACGGCCGCCGACTCGGCGGCCGTCGGCACGTGACTGTCCTTGACGGACAGGTAGAACAGCCAGTCCTTGATGCGCCGGCGAATGAACTCGCGGAACGACTCCGTCTTGAGCCGTTCGATCTCCGGCAGCAGTTCGTCCGACCACTGCCGGAACTCGGCGGGGCCGACCGCCTTCATCGCGGTCTGGTCCACGAGGGCGACCACCGCCGTCTTGGCCGAAAGCTCGTTCGGGTCGGGCAGAATCGCGGCCACGATCGCCCGCTCCCGGTCGCGGCTCCGCGAGGAAGCCGTCACCGAGACGACGCGCTGGTAGGCGGACGATCGGACATGCTCGTCCGCAACGGCATCGTCGACGTCCACGTCCACGATGCCGGCCTCCGCCAGCAACGCGGCCACATCGGCGCGCAACGTCATCGCCGCCCCCTCTTCGCCCCCGGAGGTCAGCCGCCGGACGTGTCCAGCTCCGCGTCCTCGCCGACGCCCGCGCAGTCGTAGGGGTCCTTCAGCCAGCCGTCCGGCAGGACCACGCGGTTGTTGCCCGACGTACGGCCGCGCGGGCCGTCCGCGCCCGTCGGCCACGGCTGGTCCAGGTCCAGCTCGCCGAGGCCGTCCTCCAGCTCCGCCAGCGACGAGGTGATCGCGAGGCGCTTGCGCATCTCCGAGCCGACCGCGAAGCCCTTCAGGTACCAGGCCACGTGCTTGCGGAAGTCGATGACGCCGCGCGACTCGTCGCCGATCCACTCGCCGAGCAGCGTCGCGTGGCGGAGCATGACCTCGGAGACCTCGCGCAGGGTCGGCGCCTGCGGTGCGCCCGTGCCCTCGAAGGCCGCGACCAGGTCACCGAAGAGCCACGGCCGGCCGAGGCAGCCGCGGCCCACGACGACGCCGTCGCAGCCGGTCTCGTCCATCATGCGGACCGCGTCGGCCGCCGACCAGATGTCGCCGTTGCCGAGCACCGGGATCTCAGGGACGTGCTCCTTCAGGCGCGCGATGGCGTCCCAGTCCGCCGTGCCGCCGTAGTGCTGGGCGGCCGTGCGGCCGTGCAGCGCGATCGCCGTCACGCCCTCCTCGACCGCGATGCGGCCCGCGTCCAGGAACGTGATGTGGTCGTCGTCGATGCCCTTGCGCATCTTCATCGTCACGGGAAGATCGCCCGCGCCGCTGACCGCTTCCTTCAGGATCGCGCGCAGCAGAGGCCGCTTGTACGGGAGCGCGGAGCCGCCGCCCTTGCGCGTCACCTTGGGGACGGGGCAGCCGAAGTTCAGGTCGATGTGGTCGGCCAGGTCCTCTTCCGCGATCATGCGGACGGCCTTGCCGACGGTCGCCGGGTCGACGCCGTACAGCTGGATCGAGCGCGGCTTCTCCGTCGCGTCGAAGTGGATCAGCTGCATCGTCTTCTCGTTGCGCTCCACCAGGGCGCGCGTCGTGATCATCTCGCTGACGAAGAGGCCCTTGCCACCCGAGAACTCCCGGCACAGCGTGCGGAACGGCGCGTTCGTGATCCCCGCCATGGGGGCGAGCACGACGGGCGGCTGTACGGTGTGCGGGCCGATCGTGAGGGGCTGGGACGGCATGGGGGCTCTCCGGGACGGACGACGGGACCCTCTATTGTCCCTCACTCCCCGGACTGCCCCTCACTCCTGCTCTTCGGATGCCCCCCGGGCTGCCCTTCACTCCTGCTCCCCGGACAGCTCCGCCAGCCGTTCCAGGCGCTCCTCCGTCTCGTCGTCGGCGGGGACGTACGTGATGAGGCGGTGCGCGTGCGCCAGCGGCGCCATCCACAGCATCCGGTGC
Source organism: Streptomyces sp. 135 (assembly GCF_020026305.1). Taxonomy (NCBI): domain Bacteria; kingdom Bacillati; phylum Actinomycetota; class Actinomycetes; order Kitasatosporales; family Streptomycetaceae; genus Streptomyces; species Streptomyces sp. 135. Next base: position 2,805,933 of record NZ_CP075691.1, read on the forward strand.
TCCAGGCGCAGCAGCCCCACCTCCGGGTGCTGATAGCGCTTGACGTGTGGGGACACCGTCGCCACCTCGTGCCGCTGCCACAGTTCGCGGAACTCGGCGGACACCCCGAGCAGCCGGTCCCGCAGCTCCCGCCAGGCGGGCTCCGCGCCGTGCTCGGCCATGGCGGCGCGGAACTTCGCGGTCAGGTCGCGCAGCATCTCGTCCCGGTCGAGGAAGGTCGCCCGCCACCTGTCGTCGGTGGCCAGGAGCCACAGGCAGTTGCGGGCACGGGGCTCCATCACGTCGAAGTCGCCGAAGACGTGAGTCCAGGGACGGTTGTACGCGAGGACGTCGTAGCGGCCGTTCTGCACCGTCGCCGGATAGGGGGCGACCCGGTGCATGAGGCGCCTGACCTGCGCGGACAGCGCCGTGCACTCGGCCTCGGGGCGCGGGTCGACGGCGCCGCCGAGGGCGAAGAGATGGGCGCGTTCGCTCGGGTCCATGAGCAGCGCCCTGGCGATGGCGTCCAGGACCTGCGCCGACACCTTGATGGGCCGCGCCTGCTCCAGCCACGTGTACCAGGTGACGCCCACGCAGGAGAGCTGCGCGACCTCCTCGCGGCGCAACCCCGGCGTGCGCCGCCTCGGACCGCGCACCAACCCCACCTGCTCGGGCGTCACGCGCTCACGGCGGCTGCGGAGGAAGGCGGCGAGCTCCTGCCCGCGGATGTCTGCACCGGTCACGGAGCAAGGCTGCCCGCTGCCGCAGCCTGTTTCCAGGTGCGCCTGGTACCAGGATGAAGAGACTCTGGTACCCCTCTGCGGGCCGCAACATCGTCGTAGCCGTGACTCTCAAGCCCGACTCCGAGAAGACTTCCGTGCAGGCCGCCGCGCCCACGGGCCTCGCCCCGCTGACCCCACTCACCCCGCTGGGTCTGTTCACCGTCCTCCTCGGCGCCGCCCTCTCCAGCATCGACTTCTTCATCGTCAACGTCGCCCTGCCCAGCATCGAACGCGACCTCCACGCCTCCCCCGCCACACTGGAGATGATCGTCGCCGGGTACGCGGTCGCCTACGCCGTGCTGCTCGTCCTCGGCGGGCGGCTCGGTGACTCGTACGGGCGCAAGAGGCTCTTCCAGTGGGGCGTGGCCGCCTTCGGCCTGACGTCGCTAGCCTGCGGGCTCGCGCCCGGCGCGTGGTGGCTGGTGGGGGCGCGCGTGGCGCAGGGCGCCGCCTCCTCGCTGATGCTGCCGCAGGTCCTCGCCACCATCCACGCCACGACGGGGGGCGAGCGGCGCGCGAAGGCCGTCGCGCTGTACGGCTCGGTGAGCGGACTCGGCGTCCTCCTCGGGCAGGTGCTCGGCGGGGTCCTGGTCGCCGCCGACCTCGCGGGCACCGGCTGGCGCATGGCGTTCCTCGTCAACGTGCCGGTCGCGGTCGCCGCCCTGCTGTGCGCACTGCGCGCGGTACCGGACAGCCGGGCCGGGCAGCCCCGCCGCGGCGACATCTGCGGCACCCTCCTGCTCGGCGCCACGCTGACCGCCCTGCTCCTGCCCCTGTCCGAGGGACGGGCCACCGGCTGGCCCCTCTGGTCGCTGCTGACGCTCGCCGCCGCCCCGCCGCTGGCCTGGGCGTTCTTCGCCGTCGAACGCCGCGCGGAGCACACCGGCGGCGCCCCGCTGCTGCCCCCGTCCCTGCTGCGCGCGCCCGGCGTCCGCAGGGGCCTCGTCCTCGGCCTGCCGATCTTCATCGGGTTCAGCGGCTGGATGTTCGTCAGCGCGATCGTGCTCCAGCAGGGCCTCGGCTACGGCGCGCTCAAGGCGGGCCTGACCATCGTCCCGATGGGCGTCACGCAGATCGCGGCGTCGATGTTCGCGCCGCGCCTGGTGGCCCGGCTCGGCGGCCGGGCGATGACGCTCTGCGCGCTGGTGCACGGCTCGGGCCTGGTGGTGCTCGCCCTGACGGTCCTGTGGCTGCCGTGGCCCTCGCTCGGCCCCTTGGCGCTCGCGCCCGATCTGGCCCTGTGCGGCCTCGGCCAGGGCGTCGAACTCGCCCTCTACTACCGGATCGTGCTCGCCGCGGTGCCCGCCGCGCGGGCGGGCGCGGGCAGCGGTCTGGCGGCCACCGTGCAGCAGTCCTGCCTGGCGGTGGGCGTGGCGACGGTCGGCTCGCTCTTCCTCGCGCTGGTGCCGGGACTCGGCATGCGCGACGCGTTCGCCGTCGTACTCGGTGTGCAGTGCGTGGGCCTGCTCGGCCTGGCGGTGCTGAGCCTGGGGCTGCCACGACGGCTGAGCTGAGCCGGGCCCTGCCCACGCCTGAGGACTACCGTCGCTTACATGCCCGATGAACTCACCCCCCGCCGACGGATGCTCGTCCTCGCGATCTGCTGCATGAGCCTGCTGATCGTCAGCCTCGACAACACCGTCCTGAACGTCGCGCTCCCCACCATGCGCGAGGAGTTCGACGCGAGCGTCTCGGGCATGCAGTGGACGATCGACGCGTACACCCTCGTCCTCGCCTCGCTCCTCATGCTCGCCGGCTCCACCGCCGACCGCGTCGGCCGCCGCAGGGTCTTCAAGACGGGGCTTGTCGTCTTCACCCTCGGCTCGGTGCTCTGCTCCCTCGCGCCGAACCTCGAATGCCTGGTGGCGTTCCGCATGATCCAGGCGGTGGGCGGCTCGATGCTCAACCCCGTCGCCATGTCGATCATCACCAACACCTTCACCGAGCCCCGCGAACGGGCCCGCGCCATCGGCGTCTGGGGCGGCGTCGTCGGCATCTCCATGGCGGCGGGCCCGCTGGTCGGCGGTCTGCTCGTCGACTCGGTCGGCTGGCGCTCGATCTTCTGGGTCAACCTGCCGGTCGGCCTCGCCGCGCTCCTGCTGACCATCCGGTACGTCCCCGAGTCCCGCGCCCCTCGGCCGCGCCGCCCGGACCCGGTCGGACAGCTCCTGGTGATCGTGCTGCTCGGCGCGGTGACGTACGCGATCATCGAGGCGCCCAGCGTGGGCTGGACCTCCCCGCTGACCCTCGCCTTCGCGGGCGCGGCCCTGGCGGCCCTGCTCGGCCTGCTCGCCTACGAACCTCGCCGCGCCGAACCCCTCATCGACCTGCGCTTCTTCGGGTCGGCGCCGTTCAGCGGGGCGACGGCCATCGCGGTCTGCGCCTTCGCGTCCCTGAGCGGCTTCTTCTTTCTCTCGACGCTCTACCTCCAGGACGTACGCGGCCTCGACGCACTCCACGCCGGCCTGTGGATGCTGCCGATGGCGGCCATGACGTTCGTCTGCGCGCCGCTGTCGGGCCGCCTGGTCGGCAGCCGCGGGCCGCGCCTGCCGCTGCTGATCGCGGGGGTGGCGATGACGGTCTCGGGCGTCCTCTTCGCCGCGTTCGAGGCGGAGGACTCGGGCGGGACGCGCCTGGCCGCATACGTCGTCTTCGGCCTGGGCTTCGGCTTCGTCAACGCCCCCATCACCAACACGGCGGTCGCCGGCATGCCACGCGCCCAGGCGGGCGTCGCCGCGGCGGTCGCCTCCACCAGCCGCCAGATCGGCCAGACCTTGGGGGTGGCGGTGATCGGCGCGGTACTGGCATCCGGGGTCGCCACGTCCTCGTACGCGACAACCTTCACCGAGGCGAGCCGCCCCGCCTGGTGGATCATCGCGGGCTGCGGCCTGGCGGTACTGCTCATCGGGGCGCTGTCCAGCGGGCGGTGGGCGCGGGGGACGGCGGAGCGGACGGCGGAACGCCTGGAGGCACCGGAGACGGCACCGGACGCCGGTCATCGAACGGCTGACACGTGACGCCCGGCGCCACCGGCCCGCACGTGGGCCTCAGGCGCCGCCTCCGGCACCGACGGCTTCCCCCCTCCTCCGTTACAACCCTTACAACCCCTCCTCCGTCGGCCGGTGCTCCACGTACTCGATCACCGTCCCGTCCCGGTGCCGCGCCGTGAACCCCGAGCCCGTCGGGACCTTGATCAGTGGCTCCGTGATCTCCGCGCCCTCCGCCGCCAGGCGCTCCAGGTACGCCCGCGCCGAGTCGACGAGCAGCGTGCCGTGCGTCGCGCGGAAGGGGGCCAGGGTCTCCTCCGTGCCCTCGATCAGGAGGAAGGCGCCGACCGCCGCGAGGGCGAGGTTCTTCTCCGGATACGTGAACCACATGTCCCGCTCGGTGCCGAGCAGCCGCTCGTACGAGGCCGCCAGCGCGTCCAGCGTGCCGGGGCCGGTGTAGACGCGGAGGAAGGGGCGGGGGGCGGGCAGGTCCGTGGAGTCGTTGCGGCGGCGCCACATCGTCGGGGTGTCAGTCATGGGACCAGCCTCGGCCCGGCCGCCCGCCGCTGCCAGAGAGGCATCGGTGGGGGTGAGTCCAGGTCATAGGCTGGGCCCATGGCGACCACGACGGCAACCTCGGCGACGCTCCGGTCGGGACTCGGCGGCTTCCTGCGCGCCCACCGCGAGCGCCTCACGCCCGGTGACGTCGGGCTGCCGGGCACCGCACGCCGCCGCGCGAAGGGGCTGCGCCGCGAGGAGGTCGCCGTGCTCGCCGGGGTCTCCGTCGCCTGGTACACGTGGCTGGAGCAGGGCCGCGTGGACACCTCCCGGCAGGTGCTCGACGCCGTCGCCCGCGCCCTGCGCCTGGACGACGCCTCCCACCGGCACGCGCTGGCCCTCGCCGGGTTCGCCCCGGCGCCGGGCGACGCGCGGCCCGCGTACGACCCCGAGTTGAGGGCCGTGCTGGACAGTTGGCCCGACAGTCCGGCGCTGCTCCTGGGCCCCGCCCTGGGCATCCTCGCCTGGAACCACGCGTACACCTCGCTGTGGCCCGACCCGGCGGCCTTCCCCGAGGACCGGCGGAATCTGCTGCTCCTGCTGGTCACCGACGCGCGGCATCAGCGGCTGCTGCCCGGCTGGGAGCCGGTCGCCATGGACCTGTACCGGCACCTGCGCACACGGGCGGACCGCCGCCCCGACGCCGAGGGCTTCCGGCACCTCACCGGGCTGCTGCGGTCCGCGCGGCCGGACCTGGCGGACTGGTGGGCCTGCCGCTCGGTCGGCGACTTCGCCCCGCGCACGGTGGACATCACCGAGGACGGCGGCTCGCCCCGCGCGTACGGCATGACCCTGCTCCTCGCGCCCCGGCCGCAGGACGCCGCGATCCTCGTACAGACACAGAAGCAGACCCAGGCACGCACACATACGGCGAAGCCCCCGGCTCCATGAGAGGAACCGGGGGCTTCACGCACCGCGCGAAGAGGGTCAGCAGCCCACGAGCCGCGTCGCGAGGTAGCCCTCGATCTGGTCGAGGGAGACGCGCTCCTGCTTCATGGAGTCGCGCTCGCGCACCGTCACGGCGTTGTCGTCGAGGGTGTCGAAGTCGACGGTGACGCAGTACGGGGTGCCGATCTCGTCCTGGCGGCGGTAGCGGCGGCCGATGGCGCCCGCGTCGTCGAACTCGATGTTCCAGTTCTGCCGCAGGGCGGTCGCGAGGCCCTTGGCCTTCGGGGACAGCTCCGGGTTGCGGGAGAGCGGAAGCACCGCGACCTTCACCGGGGCGATGCGGTGGTCGAAGCGCATGACCGTGCGCTTCTCCAGCTTGCCCTTGGCGTTGGGCGCCTCGTCCTCGAAGTACGAGTCGAGCAGGAAGGCGAGCATGGTGCGGCCGACACCGGCGGCGGGCTCGATGACGTACGGGGTGTAGCGCTCGCCGGCCTCCTGGTCGAAGTACGAGAGGTCCTGGCCGGACGCCTTGGAGTGCGCCGACAGGTCGTAGTCGGTGCGGTTGGCGACGCCTTCCAGCTCGCCCCACTCGCTGCCGCCGAACTGGAAGCGGTACTCGATGTCAGCGGTGCGCTTGGAGTAGTGGGAGAGCTTCTCCTTCGGGTGCTCGTACCACCGCATGTTCTCCTCGCGCAGGCCGAGGCCGGTGTACCAGTTCCAGCGCTGCTCCATCCAGTATTCCTGCCACTGCTCGTCCTCGCCCGGCTTGACGAAGAACTCCATCTCCATCTGCTCGAACTCGCGGGTGCGGAAGATGAAGTTGCCGGGCGTGATCTCGTTGCGGAAGGACTTGCCCATCTGCGCGATGCCGAACGGCGGCTTGCGGCGCGAGGTCTGCTGGACCTGGGCGAAGTTGGTGAAGATGCCCTGCGCGGTCTCGGGGCGCAGGTAGGCGACGGAGCCGGTGTCCTGCGTCGGGCCGAGGTGCGTGGCGAGCATGCCGGAGAACTGCTTGGGCTCGGTGAACTGGCCCTTGGTACCGCAGTTGGGGCAGTTGATGTCCGCGAGGCCGTTCGCCGGGGGGCGGTTGTGCTTGGCCTCGTAGGCCTCTTCCAGGTGGTCGGCGCGGTGGCGCTTGTGACAGGAGAGGCACTCGGTGAGCGGGTCGGAGAAGGTCGCGACATGGCCGGAGGCCTGCCAGACCTCGCTCGCCAGGATCACCGACGAGTCGATGCCGACGACGTCCTCGCGCGAGGTGACCATGTAGCGCCACCACTGGCGCTTGAGGTTCTCCTTCAGCTCGACGCCCAGCGGTCCGTAGTCCCAGGCGGCGCGCTGGCCGCCGTAGATCTCACTGCACGGGAAAACGAAGCCACGGCGCTTGCTCAGGCTGACGATGGTGTCGATCTTGTCGGCGGCCACGGTGCTCTCTTCATAAGACGGTGGGCGAGGCGAATGCCTCAGGTTACCGGCGGCCAGACCCCCCTAATCAAATCGGTTCCCCACAAGCGGCCTCGGGCTCCTTGCCGGGACCTTCACCGGGGCCCCTTGTTGACAATCGTTTCCACATTTGTTGAAAATGAGTGTCATGAACGTACGACGACGCCTGATACCCACCGCCGCCCTTGCCTCCGCGACGGTCCTCGGCCTCACGGCACTGACCGCCTGCTCCTCCTCCGCCGCGGACGACAAGGACGGCAAGCTCGACGTGGTGGCGTCGTTCTACCCCATGCAGTACCTCGCGGAGCAGATAGGCGGCGACCACGTCTCCGTCACGAACCTCACCGACGCCGGCCAGGAGCCGCACGACCTCGACGTCTCCGCCAAGCAGCGCGGGCAGCTGGAGGAGTCCGACGTCGCCCTGTACCTCAAGGGCCTCCAGCCCGCCGTCGACGACGCGATCGACCAGTCCGGCATCAAGACCAAGGTCGACGCCGCCTCCCTGACCAGCATGGAGAAGCACGGCACCGAGGTCGGCGGCCACGCCGACGGCCACGAGGACGAGCATGCCGAGCACGGCGAGGAAGGCCACGAGGAAGAGGGCCACGAAGACCACGGCCACGAGCACTCCCACGAAGGCTCCGACCCCCACATCTGGCTCGACCCGGTGCGGTACGCCGAGGTCGCCGAGGGCGTCGGCAAGGCCCTTCAGAAGGCCGACCCGGACCACGCGGCGACGTACGAGAAGAACACCGCGAAGCTGGTGAAGAAGCTCGATGGCCTGAACAAGCGCTTCGAAGACGGCTTGAAGAACACCAAGGCGGCGCCTCCGAAGGTCTTCATCACCACCCACGCCGCCTTCGGCTACCTCGCCGAGCGCTACGGCCTCACCGAGGAGGCCATCAGCTCGTCACGACGACGACGAGCCAGGACCCCAGGACCCTGGCGAAGGACGCGAACCTGAAGACTGATGTACTCGACCCGATCGAGGGCATCACCAAGAAGTCCAGGGGCGACGACTACATCGAGGTCATGGACTCCAACCTCCAGGCCCTGCGGAAGGCCCTGGGCGCCAAGTGACCCCACCCCCTGTGGCTACGGAGGCACGAGCCATGAGCAAGTCCCCTGACTCCCCCGGCTCAGGTGAAGCCGTCATATCCCTGCGCAAGGTGACGGCCGAGCTCGGCTCGCGCCCCGTGCTGCGCGGCATCGACCTCACCGTGGGCCGAGGCGAGGTCGTCGCCCTGCTCGGCGCCAACGGCTCGGGCAAGTCCACCGCCGTCCGCACGGTCATCGGGCAGGTCCCGGTCAGCGGCGGCGAGGTCGAGATCTTCGGCACCCCGCGCCGCCGCTTCCGCGACTGGGCCCGCGTCGGGTACGTCCCGCAGCGCACCACAGCCGCGGGCGGCGTGCCCGCCACGATCAGCGAGGTCGTCACGTCGGGGCGGCTCTCCCGGGCCCGCTTCGGCCTGCTCCGCAAGGCCGACCGCGAGGCCGTCGCCCGCGCCATCGACCTGGTGGGCCTGGCCGACCGCGCCAAGGACTCCGTGAACGCCCTCTCCGGCGGCCAGCACCAGCGGGTCCTGATCGCCCGCGCACTGGCCTCCGAGCCCGAGCTGCTGATCATGGACGAGCCGATGGCGGGCGTCGACCTGGCGAGCCAGGAGGTCCTCGCGGCCACCCTGCGCGAGCAGGTCGCGAAGGGCACCTCGGTCCTGCTAGTCCTCCATGAACTGGGGCCGCTCGAGCCGCTGATCGACCGCGCCGTGGTGCTGCGCGACGGCTGCGTCCTGCACGACGGGCCGCCCCCGCGGGCCGTCGGCCAGCACGCCCTGCCCGGCCACGACCACGTCCACCCGCACCCCGCCGACACGGAACCGGTCCGTACCGGCCTGCTGACCTGAGGGCGAGCAAGAACGATGGAAATCCTCGAATACGCCTTCATGCAGCGGGCCCTGCTCGCCGCCGTCCTGGTCGGCATCACCGCGCCCGCCGTCGGCATCTACCTCGTGCAGCGCCGCCAGGCCCTGATGGGCGACGGCATCGGCCACGTGGCGATGACGGGCGTCGGCCTCGGCTTCCTGCTCTCGACCTCGCCCGTGTGGATGGCGACGGCGGTCGCGATCGTCGGCGCCGTGGTGATGGAGCTGATCCGCTGGTACGGCAAGACGCGCGGTGACATCGCGCTCGCCATGCTGTTCTACGGCGGCATGGCGGGCGGCGTGATGTTCATCAACCTCGCGCCCGGCGGCTCGAACGCGAACCTCCAGTCGTACCTCTTCGGCTCGCTCTCCACGGTCTCCGAGGAGGACGTCACCGCGATCTGCCTGCTCGCCGCGTTTGTGGTCCTCGTCACGATCGGTCTGCGCCGCCAGCTCTTCGCGGTCAGCCAGGACGAGGAGTTCGCGCGCGTGACGGGCCTGCCGGTGCGCGCCCTGAACCTGCTCACCGCCGTCACCGCCGCGGTGACGGTCACGGTCGCCATGCGGGTCGTGGGCCTGCTCCTGGTCTCCGCGCTGATGGTGGTGCCGGTGGCGGCGGCGCAGCAGCTCACCCGCAGTTTCGCGGCGACTTTCGCGATCTCGGTGGCGATCGGCGTCTCGGTGACGATCGGCGGCACGGCGACGTCGTACTACCAGGACGTGCCGCCCGGCGCGACGATCGTGCTGCTCACCATCGGTGTCTTCATCGCGCTGACGGTGCTCGCGACGCCGCTGGCCCGGCGCAGGGCGCGGGCCGTGGCCGCCGCGGAGGCGACCGGCGATCCCGCGGAGTGCTCGGTTCCGGCCCAGCCGGCAGCCAAGCTCTGACCTGAGTTCTGGGCGACCTGGCACAATGGCCCGGCAAGCCCAGCAGGCCCAGACCAGAGCGCAGACACGAGGAGACAACCGTGGGAGCCCCGGTTCGAGGCAGGTCCACCCGCCAGCGTGCGGCAGTGGCCGCGGCACTCGACGACGTGGACGAGTTCCGCAGTGCGCAGGAGCTGCACGACATGCTCAAGCACAAGGGTGACTCGGTCGGACTGACCACCGTCTACCGCACGCTCCAGTCCCTCGCCGACGCCGGCGAGGTGGACGCGCTGCGCACGAGCGACGGCGAGACGGTCTACCGCCGCTGCTCGACGGGCGAGCACCACCACCACCTGGTCTGCCGTGTCTGCGGCAAGGCCGTGGAGGTGGAGGGCCCCGCGGTCGAGACGTGGGCCGAGTCGATCGCCGCCGAGCACGGCTTCGTGAACGTGGCGCACACGGTCGAGATCTTCGGCACCTGCGCGGACTGCGCGAGCAAGTAGCGGTACGTACGTGCATGAGGGGGCCCGCGCCGGACCGGCGCGGGCCCCCTCCGCCGCGTGTGCCTAGCTGTCGGCGATCTGCTGCTCGTTGGGGATCGCCCCGCCGAAGCGGCGGTCGCGCGAGGCGTATTCGAGGCAGGCCCGCCACAGGTCACGGCGGTCGAAGTCCGGCCACAGCACGTCCTGGAAGACCATCTCGGCGTACGCGCTCTGCCACAGCAGGTAGTTGGAGGTGCGCTGCTCGCCGCTCGGGCGCAGGAACAGGTCGACGTCCGGCATGTCCGGGTAGTACAGGTACTTCGCGAAGGTCTTCTCGCTGACCTTGGACGGGTCGAGACGGCCCGCCTTCACGTCCTCGGCGAGGGCCTGGGCGGCGTCGGCGATCTCGGCGCGGCCGCCGTAGTTCATGCAGAAGTACAGGGTGAGCTTGTCGTTGCCCTTGGTCTGCTCCTGGGAGATCTCCAGCTCCTTGGCGACCGACTTCCACAGCTTCGGCATGCGGCCGACCCAGCGCACGCGGATGCCGAGCTCGTCGAGCTGGTCGCGGGTCTTGCGGATGAAGTCGCGGTTGAAGTTCATCAGGAACTTCACCTCGTCCGGGGACCGCTTCCAGTTCTCGGTGGAGAAGGCGTAGAGCGAGATCGCGCCGACGCCCATCTCGATGCCGCCCTGGAGGACGTCGAGGACGCGCTCCGCGCCGACCTTGTGCCCCTCGGTGCGCGGCAGCCCGCGCTCCTTCGCCCACCGGCCGTTGCCGTCCATGACGATGGCGACATGCTTCGGCACCAGCTCGCCGGGGATCTTCGGCGGCCGTGCGCCCGTGGGGTGCGGCTCGGGGGTCTTGTACTCACGGCGGGACCGTCCGAGGATTCCGCGTCGTGCCATGGGGCTCTCTCTCCTACGTCACAGGTGATGCTGCTCAGCTTGTCTCAGCTTTTCTCTACGTATCGCAGAGACCGCAGTCCGCGCTCCAGGTGCCAGTGCAGATAGGCCGAAACGAGCCCACTGCCCTCGCGTGCGTGCCGCGCCTCGCACGCGTCCGCCGTCTCCCAGTCGCCCGTGAGGAGCGCGCCCAGCAGGGTCAGGGTCTCCGCCGACGGTACGACGCTGCCGGGCACCCGGCAGTCGACGCAGACGGAGCCGCCCGCCGCGACCGAGAAGAACCGGTTCGGCCCCGGCAGACCGCACTTGGCGCAGTCGTTGAAGCTGGGCGCGTAGCCGTTCACGGCGAGGGAGCGCAGCAGGAAGGCGTCGAGGACGAGGTGCGGCTCGTGCTCACCCCTGGCGAGCACCCGGAGGCCGCCCACGAGCAGCAGATACTGCTGCACGGCGGGCTCTCCCTCGTTGTCGGTGAACCGTTCCGCCGTCTCCAGCATGGCCGTGCCGGCGGTGTAGCGGGCGTAGTCGGTCACGATCCCGCCACCGTAGGGAGCGATGGTCTCGCTCTGGGTGCACAGCGGCAGGCCGCGCCCGACCAGGTCGCTGCCGCGCGCGAAGAACTGGACGTCGACGTGGGAGAACGGTTCGAGCCGCGCCCCGAACTTCGACTTGGTGCGCCGCACGCCGCGCGCCACGGCGCGTACCCGCCCGTGACCGCGCGTGAGCAGCGTGATGATCCGGTCCGCCTCACCCAGCTTCTGGGTGCGCAGCACGATGCCGTCGTCGCGGAACAGACTCATGGGGCCATTCTCGCGTACGCGAGGGGGTCACAGGTCCGGGGGGAGCAGTGAACGCTGCGGACCAAGACCCGGCGGACGCCATCGCCGAGATCCGCCGCATCCGGGACGAGGCGGAAGCCGAGGCCTGCCTGTGACCGACTGGTCCTGGGACTGGAACCCGAGCGAGGAGTAGCTCACCGACGGGGTCGGCCGACCGATCGACCGCGAAGGCCGGCTGCGTGAGTTCGATCTCCTCGGCGGGCGCGGCTTCATCAGCTTCCTGCCCGTGCCGCGTCACGAGTGCGTCTACGTCTGCAACGTCACCCGGTACGGCTGAGCGTCAAGGCACCTCCCCCCGGCTCCGCGCGTTCGCGTACGCCGTCGCCGCGCGCAGCCGCTCCGCCGTCGTCGCCGCCCGGATCGCCTCCGGGGCGCAGTCCCACTCCCGGCCGCCGCCGTAGGGCCGCAGCTGGACGTAGGGCCCCTCGTAGCCCATGACCCTGCCGACGCGGCCATTGCGGGTGTCGACGACGTACGAGCCGACGGGGAGGTTCACGGGATGGTTCACGGCGCGCTCCTCAGCGCGGCGGCCAGACGCGCCGCCACGTCGGCGGAACAACCGCCCAATTCGATACGCGGACACGGTGCCTCCCTGGCGACCGACGCCGGGTCGATCCGCAAGGACGGCAGAGCAATTCCCGCTCGTGCGAGTGCGGCGCGCAATTCCCTCAATGTTTCCTCCGCCAGTTCGACGCATACCTCTGCGTGGCGCTTGGATTCCGCCGTCACGTCACTCCCCTTCACTTCCGGCTTTCACTCTTCGTGCCCCTACGGTGACGCACCGCATCTACACTTGGCAGGAGTCTGCCCTCTACAACTGCGGGGCAGCGGAAGGCGGTTGGCCATGGCCAATGGTTCACGTCAGGCAGCGTGGGAGTTCTTCGGCACGGAGCTGAAGCGGCGACGGGAGGACGCGGGGTTCACTCAATCGGCCCTGGGCACAAGGGTTTTCGTCTCCGGTGGCTACGTCGGGCAGTTCGAACAGGCCATTCGCAAGCCACAGTTGGATGTGGCGCAGCGGATCGACGAGGTACTGCAAACCGGTGGTTTTTTCGAGCGAATGTGCCGGAAGCTGATCGATGACAAGCGGTATGCGGATTATTTCGCGGCGGTCGTGGAGCTGGAGGCCCTGGCGACGCGCATCTGTGAGTTCGCGCCGACGCTGATTCCGGGGCTGTTGCAGACGGCGGAGTACGCCAGTGCGGTCATGATCGCAGCCAACCCGTTCGTCACGGACGAGTACGTCGAGGAGAAGGTGGCCGCGAGGCTGGAGCGGGCGAGCATCCTCAAGGACGCTACACGGCCCGAGTATTGGGTGGTGCTGCACGAGAATGTGCTTTACGTCCCGGTGGGCGGCCCGGCGGTCATGGCGCAGCAACTGGACCACGTTGCAGCGCTGATGCGGGAGCGGCACGTGTTGGTGATGGTGCTTCCGTATGAGGCAGGGGCGCACGCCTCCATGGGCGGGATGCTGAAGCTCATGGAGTTCGAGGATGCGCCGCCAACCGGCTATACAGAAACGGAGTATGCGGGAACCCTGGTCGACGAACCAGTAGTGGTGAAGCGCGCACAGCGCACATACGATCTGCTCAGGGGCGCCGCGCTGTCGCCGGAGGCGTCCCTCGCCCTGATCACCTCGGCGGCTGAGGACTACAGACGATGCGCAAGTACGACCTGAGCACCGCCCGCTGGCGCAAGAGCAGCTACAGCAACGGCGAAGGCGGCAGCTGCGTCGAGGTCGCCTACGACTTCATCGGCGCCGCCCGTTGGCGCAAGAGCAGTTACAGCAACGGCCAGGGCGGAGACTGCGTCGAGGTGGCCGACGGAGTCCCCGGCGTCGTCCCCGTGCGGGACAGCAAGGTCCCGCACGGCCCCGCCCTGGTGATCGGCGCCGCCGCCTGGCAGGCGTTCGTCACCGGCGCGGTCACGGCGGACCTGCGGTGAGACCGCTCAGGTCAGCTCGATGACCAGCATGACCACCGCCGCGACCAGCACCAGCGAGCCCACCGCCCGCTCCATCATGTAGCCGGCGCGATTGGGCTCGGTGGCGTCGTAGTCCTTCACGAACGGCTTCTGTAGAGGGCGGTTCACCCTCCACAGAAGCTGTGGTTTCACCACTTGGACCGTCGCCATCACGATGAACAGGCACAGGAACACCACGGCCATGGAGGGGGCCTCTCTCTCCGGTTCTTCCGGGCTCGCACAGCCCGGTGAGGCCCCGTTGCCCTCGAACATGCCCCTGACACGGTGCGGAATCGGCCCTTCCCCGCAAGGGCGCGCAGCGGCTGTCAGGAGAAGCTGTCGGACAGTGCCTGCGTGTCGGCGTACGAAGGGATGCCCGCCGGGAGCGGCGTCCCCTGCCGCACCGCCTCGGCCGCGGCGAGGGCACCGTGCAGCGCCGCGCGGAACAGCAGCGACCCGCAGCTGACGCGCCGCACGCCCGCCTCGGCCAGTTCGGGAAGGGTGGGGCCGCCGTGCGCGTAGAGGATGTTGAGGGGGGCGTCGAGCGCCGACGCCAGCTCGGCGATGACGCGTACGTCACGCAGGCCGGGGACGAACAGGCCGTCCGCGCCCGCCTGTTCGTACGCGCGGAGCCGGTCCTCGGTCCCAGCCGTGTGGTCCCCCGGCAGCCAGTGCGTGTCCGTGCGGGCGTTGACGAAGAGGCAGCCGTCCGTCGCCTCCTTCACCGCCCGGATCACCGCGCACTGCCGGTCCAGGTCGGCGAGGGTGCCGTCGGGGCGGCCGTCCTCGATGTTGACGCCGACCACGCCCGCCTCCGCCAACTCGACGGCGAGCGCCGCGACGTCCTGCGGGCGGTCGCTGAAGCCGCCCTCGACGTCGACGCTGACCAGGACGTCGAGACGGGCGAGGCCACGGGCGAGCCGTACGGTCTCCGCGCGCGTACCGCCCACCCCGTCCGGCAGCCCCGCGGCGGCGGCCACCCCCAGGCTCGTCGTGCCGACCGCGCGGAACCCGGCGGCGGCCAGCGCGGCGGCCGAGGCGTGGTCCCAGGCGTTGGGGAGCAGCAGGGGTGCGCCGGGGCGGTGCAGGTCGCGGAATTCCTTGTGGCGAAGCGTCATGGTCCGACCGTACGGCGGCGACGCTTCGGTACGGGCCGCAGCGTCATCGCCAGGGTGCCGACGTGGGCAGGAAGTGCACGTCGTAGAGGTCCTGTTCGGAGCGGAGACTGTCGAAGGACTCCAGGCCGTGCTGGATGCGGCCCAGCGCGCGGAAGTACCCGAAGCGCTCGACGCCCGGCGTCAGCACGGCCAGCAGCCGGGCGGTGGAGCCGCGTGCCGCGCCGAACGCGTGCGGCACGCGGGGCGGGACCACGACGAGGCCGCCCTCCTCCACGGTCGACAGCTCCCCGTCGAGCAGGAACTCGGCGGTGCCCGAGGCGACGTAGAACAGTTCGTGCGACAGGGCGTGGAAGTGCGGGCGCGCACCATCGGCGCCCTCGCCGAGGGTCAGCGCGTTCGCGCCGAGCGCGCCGCCGGTGTCGCTCGCGTCGGCGAGCAGCGAGAAGCCGCCGCCATGCGGGAGGGGCACGCACTCGGCGTCGGTGGGGCGGCGGACGAACGGCGGGCGTGTCTTGGGGCTGCCGTTGGGTATGACCACGGGTCCTGGCCTTTCGGGGATATGGGTGGGTGAGCGGGCGCGAATTCGGTCTGGCACGCCATTCGAACCCGGGAAGCAATCGCGTACCACCGGCTGTTGTCGCCCACAGAAATCACGGATCGTGATCAATCCAGGCAGGGGCGGGGGCCAGTCGGGAGCGAGGCGGGGGCATGGAGCTACGGCAGCTGGAGTACTTCGTGGCGGTGGCCGAGGAGGGCGGGTTCGCGCGTGCCGCCGAGCGCTGCGGGATCGTGCAGTCGGCGGTGAGCCAGCAAGTGCGGCGCCTGGAGCGGGAGTGGGGCGTACTCCTCTTCGAGCGGTCCACGCGGCACGTACGGCTGTCCGGGGCGGGCGAGCGGCTGCTGCCGGAGGCGCGGGCCGTACTCGCGGCGGCCCGGCGGGCCCGGCAGGTCGCCGCCGACGTTGCGGGCGGCTCGGACGGCGTGCTGCGCGTGGGCGGAGTGCAGGCCCCTGGCGGTCGGATCTTCGGCGTACTGAACGAGCTGGCGGAGCGGGCGCCCGGCCTCCAGGTCACGCTGCGACGCCTGCCGCCCGCCGAGCGGCTCGCGGCGGTACGGGCGGGCGAACTGGACGCCGCTTTCGTACGCGCGCTGGACGCGGCCCCCGGGCTGGAACTGCTGCCGGTGTGGAGCGACCCGCTGTACGTGGCGCTGCCCGCCGGCCATCCACTGGCGGAAGAAACGGTCCTACGGCTCGATCGGCTCACGGCGGCCGGGCTGGCGCTGCGGCTCGCGCCGCGCGAGAACAACCCGCCCTTCCACGACCTGATCACCGGGGCCCTGCGTGCGGCGGGAGCGGAACGGCCGCTTCTGGGGCCGCCGTTCACGACACTCCAGGAAACACTGACGGCGATCGGCGGCCCGGGTGAGTCGTCGTGGACCGTGTTCTACGAGGTGAGCGGTCTGCCGTCGCTGCCCCGCGTGGCGGTGCGACCACTGGCGGGGCCGTCGGTGGTCACCTGCCTCGCCGTCCGGCCGGGGCCGCCGGGTGCGGCCCTGCGCGAGCTGCTGCTTGTCACCACGGCACGGGAGGGGGCAAATCAGGGGGCGAGCTCTACCCCGTCGCCGAGGAGCTGACCGCGCCCGTGACCACGTCCCACGCCGCTATCGCCCGCTCCGCGACCTTCTCCAGGTCGCTGCGGGTGGCGCCGTCACGGGCCTGGACGGACATGCCCTGAAGTACGGCGGTGTAGAAGGAGGCGACCGCCCGGGTGTCCGTGTCGGCGGGCAACTCGCCGTTCAGGATGCCCTGTTCGACCCGGCGGGCGATGCTGCTGATTCCGTCCTCGCGCCACTGGGCGAGCCTCTCCTGTATGGGCGCGTTCTCCGCCGAGCAGTTGGCGGCGGCCTGCACGATCATGCAGCCGCCGGGCTTGGCCTCGTCCGTGTACGCGCGCACGTTCCCCCGGAGGATCGCCGCGACGGCCTCCCTGGCGGTCGGCTCGTCGGCGAGGGCGCGGGCGATGAACTCCCCCTCGGTGGCGCCGTACAGGGCCACGGCCTCCAGGAACAGTTTCTCCTTGGAGCCGAACGCGGCGTAGAGGCTGGGCGAGCGGATCTCCATGGCGGAGGTCAGGTCGGTCATGGACGTCGCCTCATACCCCTGCTCCCAGAACACGGCCATGGCGCGCTCCAGCGCGGTGGTCCGGTCGAAGCTCCTGGGGCGCCCGCGTGCCGCCGTCATGACCTCTACCCCTTAAGGATCTTGGCGCGGTGATTTCTGTGTCGTTCACTCAATATATCTCTTGACGGGGGAGGGCGGGCGTGTGACGATTTCTGTGTCGATCGGCACAGAAAGCTGACCGGCACGGACGGTTGCCCGGCACAGTGACGGGCCGAGAAGCGGGGGGCGTGCGCGCGATGGGCGAGTTGACGTTGGCGGGGAAGGCCGCGCTGGTGACGGGCGGCAGCAGGGGCATCGGCGCGGCGATCGTGCGGCGGCTCGCGGCGGAGGGCGCGGACGTGGCGTTCACGTACGTCAGCGCGGCCGGCGAGGCGAAGGCGAAGGACGTGGTGGCGGACGTCGCGGCGCTGGGGCGGCGCGCCGTGGCGCTCCAGGCGGACGCGGCGGACGCCGACGCGGTCACGGGCGCGGTGGACCGCGCGGCGGCGGAGCTGGGAGGCCTGGACATCCTGGTGAACAACGCGGGCGTATTTCCGAGCGGCCCGTTGGAGGACGTCACCCGCGAGGAGTTGGAGCGCACGCTGGCCATTCATGTCAGCGCGGCGTTCCTCGCGGCGCAGAGCGCGGTGCGGCACCTGCCGGAGGGCGGCCGGATCATCAGCATCGGCAGCAATCTGGCGGAGCGGACACCCTTCGGCGGCATAGCGCTCTACGCGATGAGCAAGGCGGCCCTGTCCGGACTCACCCGGGGGCTGGCCCGCGAGCTGGGCCCGAGGGGGATCACTGCGAACGTCGTGCACCCGGGCTCCACCGACACGGACATGAACCCCTCGGACTCCCCCGAGGCGGAATTCCAGCGGGACCTGTCCGCCCTGGGCCGCTTCCTCGACCCGGACGACGTCGCGGCCCAGGTCCTGCACCTGGCGGGCCCCGGCGGGCGGAACATCACGGGCACGGCGATAACGGTCGACTCGGGCACCAACGCCTAGCTTCCGCGTGGGGGCGCCCTTGGCCCAAGATGCCCCTATGAAGAGTGACTTGTTCTCCAGTGACCACATGGCGCAGCCGGCCCTGGCCCCCGGAATGACCCTTCAGAACGCCAAGTCCATCAAGTACGCGGTGAGCGGTGAGATGTTCGCGCGGCAGGGCGCGATGATCGCGTACCGCGGTGACTTGCAGTTCGAGCGCAAGGGCCAGGGCGTGGGCGGCATGCTCAAGCGCGCGATGACCGGTGAGGGACTGCCGCTGATGGCCGTGCGCGGCCAGGGCGAGGCGTGGTTCGCGCACGAGGCGCAGAACTGCTTCATCGTCGACGTCGAACCGGGCGACGTCCTCACGGTCAACGGCCGCAACGTCCTGTGCTTCGACGCCACCCTCTCGTACGAGATCAAGACGGTGAAGGGCTCGGGGATCGCCGGGGGCGGGCTGTTCAACAGCGTCTTCACGGGCGCTGGCCGCCTCGGCCTGGTCTGCGACGGCAACCCGCTGGTGATCCCCGTCTCCCCGCAGCAGCCGGTGTACGTGGACACGGACGCGGTGGTCGGCTGGACCGCCGATCTCGCCACGTCCCTGCACCGCTCGCAGTCCATCGGTTCGATGATCCGCGGCGGCTCGGGCGAGGCGGTGCAGCTGATGCTTCGGGGTGAGGGCCACGTCATCGTGCGGCCGAGCGAGGTGACGCCGCAGAAGGCGCAGCAGCACTGAGTGCCGCCGCGCACTCCCGCGCCCACCGGGGCCCTCACCTGAGCGAAGCGTCAGACGGCCCGGCGCTCCCGCTGCTCCCGCTCCCGCTGCTCGTATCCGGCGAGGCGGACGCAGACGGTCAGGCCGTGCATGGCCTGCTCCAGCTCAGCGAGGGACGGGTAGCTGGGGGCGATGCGGATGACGGCGTCCCGCGGGTCGTCGCCGTAGGGGTGCGTGGCGCCGGCCGGGGTCAGCACGATGCCGGCCTCGGCGGCGCGGCGCACCACGTCCTTGGCGCAGCCGTCGGGGACCTGGAGGGTCACGAAGTAGCCGCCCTTGGGGGAGGTCCAGGTCGCGAGGCCGGTGCCGCCCAGCTCGGCGTCGAGGATCCGGGCCACGGCCTCGAACTTGGGCTGGAGCAGGGCGCGCTGGCGCTCCATGTGGGCCCGCACACCGTCGGCGTCCCGCAGGAACAGCACGTGGCGCAGCTGGTTGATCTTGTCGGGGCCGATCGAGCGCTTCTGGTTGTTGGCGAGGAGCCACTTGACGTTGGCGGGCGAGGAGCCGAAGAAGGCGACGCCCGCGCCCGCCGCGGTGATCTTGGAGGTGGAGCCGAAGACGAACGCCCGGTCCGGGTTCCCGGCCTCGGCGCAGGCGCCGAGCAGGTCGGCGATCTCGGCGGGCTCGTCGGTGAGGTGGTGGGCGGCGTAGGCGTTGTCCCAGAAGATCCGGAAGTCGGGGGCCGCGGTCTCCATGCGGGCGAGGCGGGCCACGGTCTCGTCGCTGTAGACGACGCCGTCGGGGTTGCTGTACTTCGGCACGCACCAGATGCCCTTGACCGCCGGGTTCTCGGCGGCGAGGCGCTCGACCTCGTCCATGTCGGGCCCGTCGGCCGTCATCGGCACCGGGATCATGTCGATGCCGAACCGCTCGCAGAGCGCGAAGTGCCGGTCGTAGCCGGGCACGGGGCACAGGAACGCGACGCGCTCCTGGTCCACCCAGCGCGAGGTGGCGCCGGGCAGCACGCCGAGGAGGGCGTGCACGAGGCAGTCGTGCATCAGCTCCAGGCTGGAGTTGCCGAGGGCGAGCAGCTGGGCGGCGGGCACCTGGAGCAGCTCGGCGAAGATCTCGCGGAGCTCGGGCAGGCCCTGGAGGCCGCCGTAGTTGCGTACGTCCGTGCCGTCGGCGGAGGTGTGGCGTCCGCCGGGCAGGCTCAGCAGGTCCTCGCTGAGGTCGAGCTGCTCCGGTGCGGGCTTGCCCCGGGTGAGGTCCAGGGAGAGCCCGCGCCCCGCGAGGTCCTCGTAGTCCTTCCTGGCCCGCTCCAGGAGGCCGGCCAGGGCCGGGGCGTCGGGGCTCAGCTCGGTGGTCATGGTGTTGCCTCTCGCAGGTGCCGCATCGATGGGTCGCGCCTGCCGAGAATACAAAACCGGGCACCCCGGCTTTTCACCCGTGAGAAGGGCCCGGCCGCCGACGCGTCGATATGCCGTGTGCGGGACCTTGACCGGCCCCCCTGCCCCTCCTATCGTCGCCACGCCACCCACGACGTAGGACGTGGGATCTCTCAAGGGAGACAAGGGGAGAAACAGTGAGCGACCAGAGCGACCTGAGCCACCTGATCCCTCGGACCTCGGCCCAGGAGGGCCCCCGCCCGGCCACCGGGACCGTCCCCCGCCCGGCCGCGCCGACCGACCGGCGGGCCTTCCTCAAGTACACCGGAGCGCTGGGCGCGGCCGCCGCCGTCACCACCACGCTCTCCGCCTGCTCCGCGGGACCCGAGTCCACGAACGAGACCGGTGGCGGCGGCCAGGGCGGCGACTCCACGCTCACGGCCGTGATCGGCTACGGCAACGACGGCAGCTGGGACCCGACCCAGACCGCGTCCGCCTTCGCCATGGCGGGCAACGAACACATCTACGAGGGTCTGCTCGGCACGGACCCGATCAGCCGTGAGCCCTATGCCGCGCTCGCCACCGAGATCCCCGACGACCTCAAGGCGACCACGTGGAAGTTCTCCCTGCGGCCGGGCGCCAAGTGGCACGACGGCAAGCCCGTCACCGCCGATGACGTGGTGTTCGTATTCGACCGGATCCTCGACCCGAAGACCCAGACCCTCGCCAAGGGGTTCTTCGCGAGCTGGCTGAAGGAGGTCAGGAAGGTCGACGCCCTGTCCGTGGAGCTGATCCTCAAATTCCCCTTCCCCGACGGCGCCGCGCGGCTCTCCCTCGCGAAGATCATGCCCAAGCACGTCTTCTCGCGGCCCGGCGCGTGGGAGGACGCGACCAAGGGCAAGGCGATCGGCTCAGGTCCGTACCGGCAGACCGCGCACCACCCGAAGTCGAACACCACCTTCGAGGCCTTCGAGGACTACAACGGCCCGCGCAAGGCCGCCTTCAAGAAGATGAACTGGCTGACGATCGTGGACGCCGCGCCGCGCGTCGCCAAGATTTCCGGCTCCGGCGCGGACGCGGAGATCGCCGACAACATCCCGTACGCCAACATCGGGCAGCTGAAGAAGAGCGGCATGACCGTCGAGGGCGGCGCCGGCATGAACAACCTCTTCCTGCTCTTCAACACCGCGCACAAGCCGTTCGACGACGTACGCGTGCGGCAGGCCCTGCACTACGCCATCGACCGCGACAAGATGATCGAGGCCGCCCTCAAGGGGCACGGCAAGGCGTCGACGTCCTTCCTCAACGAGGCCAACCCCTCCTACCGGCCCGCCAAAACCGTCTACGCCCACGACCTGGCGAAGGCGAGGAAGCTGCTGGGGGAGGCGGGCGTCGGCAAGCTGACGGTCAACCTCATGGCGGTCAACGTGAGCTGGATCGTGGACTGCCTGCCGACCATCCAGGACGGCTGGGAGAAGCTCGGCGTCGAGGTCACCCTCGACCCGCAGGAGACCACCGCCGTCTTCACCAAGCTGGACCAGAAGAAGGACTTCCAGGTCGTCGCGGCCGCCTCGAACCCCAACCAGTTCGGGCTCGACGCCGACCTGATCATGCACTACAACTACGGCCCCGAGAACCTCTGGATGGGCTACGCCCGCTGGGCCCAGAACCCCACCGCCAAGAAGCTCTTCAAGGACATGGCGCAGGCCACGCGCGAGCCGGAGGCGGGCAGGAAGCGGGCCATGATCCAGGACTACATCGACGTCGTGGCCGAGCAGGCCGTGCTCTATCCGGTCGTGCACAACGAACTCATGACGGCCTGGGACCCGAAGAAGATCAGCGGCGTCCAGGCCCAGCCCTATCCGGGGATCAACCTGCTCCAGGCCAAGTGGGCCTGACGAACGGCCGGTTCGGGAGGCGCACGCCGTGACCGCAGTCCTCAGAATCCTCGCCCGCCGCATCGCCCTGCTCGTCCCGCTGCTGCTCGGCATCGTGCTCTTCGTCTTCCTCGTGATGCGGTTCTCGGACGTCGACCCGGCCTCCGCGTTCTTCCAGGGCGCGAACCCGACCCCCGAGCAGCTGCATCAGTTCCGTCAGGAGAACGGGCTCCTCGACCCGCTGCCCGTGCGCTACATCGCCTTTGTCGGCGACCTCCTCCAGGGCGACATGGGCATCAGCGTCCTCAACCGCTCCCCCGTCCTCGACCAGGTCACCACCGCCCTGCCGCTCACCATGCAGCTGACCTTCCTGGGGCTCGGCATCGCGGTCGTCCTCTCGCTGGCCCTCGGCGTGACCGCCGCGATCTACCGCGACCGGCTGCCGGACCAGCTCATCCGCGTCGTCTCGCTGACCGGGGTCGCGGCGCCCGGCTTCTGGCTGGCGCTGCTGATGATCCAGTACCTGGCGGTGGACTTCGGCTGGTTCCCGACCGGCGGCTACATCAACCCCGCGGACTCCCTCACCGGCTGGCTCAGGACCATGACGCTGCCCGCCCTCGCGCTCTCCCTGCCGGTGGCGGCCGGCCTCACCCGCATCATCCGCACCGCCGTGGTCGAGGAGCTCGACAAGGACTACGTCCGCACGGCCATCGGCAGCGGCCTGCCGCCGGTGGTGGTCGTCGGCCGCAACGTCCTGCGCAACGCCCTCATCAACCCGCTCACCGTGCTCGGTCTGCGCGTCGGCTATCTGCTGGGCGGCGCCGTCGTCATCGAGACGATCTTCTCGCTGCCGGGGATGGGGAAACTGATGATCGACGCCGTCAAGAACGGTGACCCGGCCGTCGTCCAGGGCGTCGTCATCACCACCGCCGTGGGCTTCGTCGTCGTCAACCTCGTCATCGACATCCTCCACCTCCTGGTCAACCCGCGCCTGAGGGGGACGAGCTGATGCTCATGACCCGCAAGCAGCTCACGGAACGCCTCGCCGTCCCCGGCCTCCGCCTGCGCTCGCTGCGCAAGCTGCCCGTGCTGTCCCGGATCGCGGTCGGCGTCGTCGGCCTCGTCGTCCTGGTCGCCCTCCTCGCGCCGCTCATCGCCCCGCACGACCCGCTCGACCAGCAGAGCCAGGTCGACGGCACAGGCCACCCTTCGGCCCGCCACTGGATGGGGCAGGACAGCCTGGGCCGCGACATCCTCAGCCGGCTGATGTACGGGGCGCGCTGGTCGCTGGCCATCGGCCTCGGCGCCACGCTGCTCGCGCTGCTCGTCGGGGCACTGATCGGCGCGGTCGCGGCCACCTCCCGCAAGGCCGTCGACGAGACGCTGATGCGCTGCCTGGACGTCGTCATGGCCTTCCCCGGCATCGCGCTCGCCGCCGTGCTCGTCGCGGTCTTCGGCGGCGGCATCACCGTACTGATCTGCGCGATCGCGTTCCTGTTCACGCCGCCGATCGCCCGGGTGGTGCGGGCCAACGTCCTCGACCAGTACGGCGAGGACTACGTGGTCGCCGAGCGCGTCGTCGGCGCGCGCACCCCGCACATCCTGATCCGGCACGTCGCCGTGAACTGCGCGGCGCCCATCCTGGTCTTCTGCACCGTGCAGGTCGCCGAGGCCATCGTCTTCGAGGCGTCGCTCTCCTTCATCGGCGCGGGGGTGCGGCCGCCCGACCCGTCCTGGGGCAGCGTCATCGCCGACGGCAAGAACATGGTCCTGATCGGCGGCTGGTGGGCGACCGTCTTCCCCGGCCTGCTCATGCTCATCACGGTCCTCGCCCTGAACATCCTCTCCGAGGGCGTCTCGGACGCGTGGGCGGCACCCTCCACGCGCGACGTGCCGGGCGCGGCCCGCGACGAGGACCCCCTCGAAGCGCCCGAGCCGGGCACCGGCGAAGTCCTGGAGCTGCCCGGCCTCGCCGAGGCCTCGGACCGGCTGCGGGCGCGGGCCCGGCCCCTGCCGTCCGGCGCGCCGGTCCTGGACGTACGCGACCTGCGGGTCGCCTTCCCCGGGCGGCACGACGGCGTGGACATCGTGGACGGCATCTCCTTCGACCTGCGCCCCGGCGAGGTCCTCGGCCTCGTCGGCGAGTCGGGCTGCGGCAAGTCGCTGACCGCGCTGACGGTGATGGGCCTTGAGCCCAAGGGCGCCCGCGTCACCGGCAGCGTCACCTTCGACGGCCAGGAGCTGACCGGCCTGCCGGCCCGGGCCCGGCGCCGGCTGCTCGGCCACGACATGGCGATGATCTACCAGGACGCCCTGTCGTCCCTGAACCCGGCGATGACGGTCCGCTCCCAGCTCAAGCAGGTCGTACGCAGGGGTGGGCGCCGCACCTCCACCGAACTGCTCGAACTGGTGGGCCTGGACCCCGACCGGACCCTGCGCAGCTACCCGCACGAACTCTCCGGCGGCCAGCGCCAACGCGTACTGATCGCCATGGCCCTCTCCCGCGACCCGAAGCTGATCATCGCCGACGAGCCGACGACGGCGCTCGACGTCACCGTGCAGGCGCAGATCATCGAACTGCTGCTGCGACTGCGCGCGGAGCTGGGCTTCGCGCTGGTCCTCGTCTCGCACGACCTGGCGCTCGTCGCCGACGTCACCGACCGGGTGGTGGTGATGTACGGCGGACAGATCGTCGAGACGGGCGTCACCGCCGACCTGGTGGGGTCCCCGGCACACCACTACACGCGCGGCCTGCTCGGTTCCGTGCTCTCCCTGGAGTCGGCGCAGCAACGGCTCACGCAGATCAGGGGCGTGGTGCCGTCCCCGGCGGACTTCCCACCGGGCTGCCGCTTCTCGAACCGCTGCCCGCTGGCGACGGCGGTGTGCCACGACGTGACCCCGACGCTGGTGGGTGCCACGCTCCACGAGACGGCCTGCCACCACCCGGCGGAACCACCGGCGCCCCGAAGGGGCGCGGGGAACTGCGCGTCCAGCCCCCACACACCCGCACCCGGAGAGCCGCCACGATGACCACCCCCCTCATCGAACTGAGCGACGTCCACGTCACGCACAGGGCCCGCTCCGGCACCCTCCTCTCCCGCGACCGCGTCCACGCCCTGACGGCGGCGGACCTGACCCTCGCCCCCGGCGAAACCCTGGGCGTCGTAGGAGAATCCGGCTGCGGCAAATCCACCCTGGCCAAGGTCCTGGTCGGCGTACAGCGCCCCACCACCGGCACGGTGTCGTTCGAAGGCAGCGACCTCTGGACGATGAGCCCCGCCGCCCGGCGGACGGAGCTCGGCACCCGCACCGGCATGATCTTCCAGGACCCCTCGACCGCCCTGAACCGCAGACTGTCCGTCCGCCAGATCCTGCGTGACCCCCTGGACGTGCACAGACGCGGCACGGCAAGGGACCGCGAAGCGCGCGTAAGGGAGTTGATGTCCCTGGTCGGCCTGCCCGAGGCCCTCGCCGACGGCCTCCCCGGCCAACTCTCCGGCGGCCAACGCCAACGCGTCGCGATCGCCCGCGCCCTGGCCCTCGAACCGGACCTGGTCATCGCCGACGAGCCGACCAGCGCGCTCGACGTGTCGGTACGCGCCCAGATCCTCAACCTCCTGCTGGACCTCAAGGAACGCCTCGGCCTCGCCCTCGTCTTCGTCTCGCACGACATCCAGACCGTGCGCAGGATGAGCGACCGCGTCATCACCATGTACCTCGGGCGGATCGTGGAGGAGTCCCCGGCCGCCGAGATCCTTGCCCGCGCCCGGCACCCGTACACACGCGCCCTGTTCTCCGCCACGCCCGGCCTGCTCGACCCCATCGACCCGATCCCGCTGTCCGGCCCGGTCCCGTCGGCGACCCGGCCGCCGAGCGGCTGCCCGTTCCGTACGCGCTGCTGGAAAGCGGACGAGACGTGCGCCGATGCGATGCCGGGTGTCGAGTCGGCGGGGGCGGGGCATCGATTCCGCTGTCACCATCCCGTGGCCGAAGGACAGTCGACCCACGAACTGGCCGCCCAGGCCGCCGCCACGGCCCGAACCCGCAGGGAGCGCCCATGACCCTTCCCACCTTGTTGACCGGTGTCGTACCACCCGTCTGCACACCGCTGACACCGGACCGCGAGGTGGACACCGCCTCCCTGGTGCGGCTCGTCGACCATCTGGTCGCGGGCGGCGTCAACGGCCTGTTCGTGCTCGGCTCGACGTCGGAGGTCGCCTACCTGACGGACCGGCAGCGGGCCGTCGTCGTCGACACGGTGGTCCGGCACGTCGGCGGCCAGCTGCCCGTGCTCGCCGGGGCGATCGACATGACCACGCCCCGCGTCCTGGACCACGTGCGGATGCTCACCGAGGCGGGCGCCGACGCGGCCGTGGTCACCGCGCCCTTCTACACCCGCACCCACCCGGCCGAGATCGCCCGCCACTTCCGGCTGATCGCGGCCCACTCTCCGGTGCCGGTCCTCGCGTACGACCTGCCGGTGTCGGTGCACGTGAAACTGGGCGCGGACCTGGTCCTGGAGCTGGCCGCGGAGGGCGTGCTGGCGGGCCTGAAGGACTCCAGCGGCGGCGAGGGCGCCTTCCGGAGCGTGGTCATCGGCAAGCGGTCGGTACCGAGGGCTTTCAGCGTGCTGACCGGTTCGGAGCTGACGGTCGACTCGGCGCTCGCGATGGGCGCGGACGGGGTGGTGCCGGGACTCGGGAACGTCGACCCCGCGGGGTACGTACGCCTCTACGCGGCCTGCCGGGAGGGCGACTGGGTGCGGGCGCGGGCCGAACAGGAGCGGCTGTGCGGCCTGTTCGGGATGGTGACGGCGGGCGACCCGGCACGGATGGGCGGCAGTTCGTCGGCGCTCGGAGCCTTCAAGGCGGCGCTGCACCTGCGCGGCGTGATCGCCTGCCCGGCGACGGCGGAGCCGCAGATCCCCCTCTCGCAGCGCGAGACGGAGACGGTGGGCAAGCGCTTGGCGGCGGCGGGGCTGCTCTGAGAAGCCGTTGTCTTCCCGGACGTGATCGCTGAGTCTCTGCTGTGATCGCCCACGACCGCCACCGTTGGTGTCAGCCCGTGATGTCAGCGGTCACTGGAGGCGGTCCGGGCGACGGGGTGGAAGTTGATGCGTTCGCGCACCACGGGGAAACCGGCCTTGGTGAAGTTCGCGGCCATGGGGAAGTTGCCCCGGTCCGTGGCTCCGGTGACGACCTCCGCACCCTGTTCCACCAGGAAGTGTGTGCACTCGGCGAGGAGGTCGTAGGCGTAGCCGTGGCCGCGGTGTTCCGGCAGGACACCGATGAACCCGATGGTCGGTCCGGAGGGGTTGTGCGCCGGGATGTGGATGCCGGCCAGTTCGCCTTCCGGGGTGCGGGCGAGCTGCCACCATTCCCGCGGGGACGGGCACCAGTGGAAGAACTCCATTTCTTGCCGCGCGGCCTGGTCGAGGCCGCCCGCCGCGACGGCCTTCAGCGCGTGGGCGTCCAGCGTGGCCGCGTGGATGCGGCGCAGCGCGTCGAAGAAGACCGCGTCGTCGGGCTCGGGGCCGAAGACGAGGCGGCCGGGCCGCTCGGGCAGCCCGCGTTCCTGGGTCCAGCGGTACAGGAGGCGTTCCACCAGGAGTTCGTAGCCGGCGGCCCGGGCGGCGGCGAAGCGCGTCTCGGCGGCCGCGGCCAGGGCGGGCTGCTCGCGCCAGTCGCTGGGCAGATTGATCTCGAGTTCGACCTGCCACGGGGCGGAGCGCAGGAGTTCGGCCCCCGCCTCGACCTCGCCCTCGGCGACGTCGAACCAGTTGAGGTTGACGGGTTCCTCATCATCGGAACCACCCCACCAGGCGCCGCGGGCGACGACGGCGCCGTCGCGCAGGGCCACCCGCTTCCAGTGCGGGCGGTGCGTGGTCCGCTGGTGCGCGGCACGGGCGTTCAGTGGGTCGGGGTGTGCGTCGAACAGATGGGCGTCGCTCTCGTCGAGCGCGCGGATGACCATATCGGTCATGGGTTCCTCCGGGATGCGTACGGCAGGAGCGCTCCCGGTCGGATCAGAGGTGCCACACCGGGGTAGCGGGGAGGGAGCGCTGGATGGTCGGGAACTGCACGGCACTCGCCTCCTTCCGTTCGTCATCACGCGGCGTGGTCCGGGGCCAGACGCTACTTGCTCACCGACGGATCCGTCCACAGAAATGACGAACCGTACGGCTTCTGAACGCGCGCCGGCATCACCTGATGCTGGTGTCGCCGAGCGCCTCCAGGACGGACCGGAGACCGTTGGCCGCGTCCTCGACCAGTTCACGGTCCAGGTCCGCGAGCAACAGGGTGTACTTCGCCAGGTGGTCGGCGAAGGCGGCCCGGGTGACCTCATGCCCGCGCTCGGTGAGGTGGATCTTGACGGTGCGCCGGTCCGCTCCGTCCCGCACCCGCTTGACCAGGCCCTTGGCCTCCATCTTGTCGATGCGGTTGGTGATCGTGCCTGACGACACCATGGAGGCCTTCAGGAAGGTACCGGCGGTGAGGGCGTAGGGCGGTCCGGAGCGCTGCAAGGTGGTGAGGACGTCGAACTCGCCGACATCCAGGCCGTGTTCGGCCGCCGTCGCCTTGACCATCCTGTCGACCGTCAGGCCCAGCCGCTGGATGCGGCCGAAGAGCTCCACCGGCCAGAGGTCACCCACCAGGTCGGGGCGCTCCTTGACCCACTGGCCGATGATCGCGTCCACGGCCGCTGCGCGTCACCCTGGTCCGCTCCCCCGAGGCCCGCGAGCGGCTTGGGCGGCTCATGGACGAGGGCAACCGGGCGAAGACCTTGGCGGCCCCGCTCGTCGCGATCCTCTCCGCCGACAACGAGTTCCACGAGGAACTCCCCTCCCTGCTCCCCCACTTCCCGCAGGCCAAGGACCTCTTCTTCGCCGAACGTCCGGTCCGTGAGCAGGCCGCGCTGGTGAACGCCACGCTCCAGGCCGGCTACTTCATCGTGGGCGTGCGCGCCGCCGGTCTCGCCGCGGGCCCGATGACCGGCTTCGACTTCGCGGACGTCCAGAAGGAGTTCCTGGACGACGACCACACCCCGCTGATGATCGTCAACATCGGCAAGCCCGGCGACGACGCCTGGTACCCGCGCTCGCCCCGCCTCGCCTACGACGAGGTCGTCACCACGGTCTGAGCGCTCCAGTCCATCCGGGCCACCCCTGCCCTCGCCACCGGCCACCCCGATCCCAGGAGCCGCCCGCCATGCCCCCGCTGATCCGTACCCGAAACCACCCCGCCCCCCTGACGAAGCCGCTCGCGAAGCCTCCGTCGAAGCCCCCTGCGGCGGCACAGCGGCACGTCCCGGTCGGCTGGCTGGCGTTGCTCGCCGCCCCCGCTGCCGCGAGCGCCAACAGCCCCGTCCTGATCCTCCCCGACATGGCGGACTCACTCGGTGCCCGCACCGCCTCCGCGACCTGGCTCGTCACGGTCTTCGCCTGGGCCATGGCGGTCGGCACGCCGCTGATGGCCGGCCTGCTGCGCCGCCGCGGCCTCGGCGCCACGCTGAAGCTGAGCGCCGCCCTGATCGTCACCGGCACCGCGGTCCTCGCCGTGTCGCCCTGGCTGTCACCCGCCATGGCCGGCCGGGCGGCCCAGGCCGCGGGCGCCGCGGGCCTGATCACGGCGGCGATGAGCCTCGCGGGCTCGGTCCGCAGGATGGGCGTGATCACTGCGGGGTTCGGCGTCCTCGGCGCGGGTGGGCCGCTGCTGGGCTCGGTGCTCGCGGGCGCCGCCTCCTGGCGGGTCTCCCTGGCCGTCGGCGGGGTCGCCCTCCTCGCCCTGCCGATGGTCATGCGCCGCGCCGACCTCACGCCACCGCCCCGCAGCGCCCCCTTCGACGGCCGGGGCGCCGCCCTGCTGGTCCTGATGGTGACGGCCCTGGTCCTCGTCCCCCGCTACCCGCTCCCGGCGGTGGCCGCCGCGCTCGCCGCCGCGATACCGCTGACCCTGCACATCCGGTCCCGCCCCACCGGTTTCGTCCCGGTCTCCCTGCTGCGCACCCGTGCGTTCATCCTGTCGGCCGCGCTCGCCTGCACCCTCGCGACCTCGTACTTCACGCTGCTGTTCACCGTGCCGCAACTGCTGCGCGAGCGCACCGGCTGGTCGGCGGCCGCCATCGGCACCGGCCAGCTGGCCGCCCTGCTGACCGGCTCGGTGCTCTCCATGGCGCTGGCCGCGGCCTCCGCGCGGATGAGCCGCCCCCGCGTGCTGACGATCCTGCTCACCGTCGGCGCGCTCGCCCCGCTCACCGCCGCGCTGACTCCTTGGGGGCCGCCGCTCCTGCTCGTCGCGGCGCTGGCCGTCTTCGCCACCAGCGCGGGCCAGGCGACGCTCGCCGTGTACGCGACGGCTCCCACGCCGGCCGGCCTGCGCCCCACCGCGATCGGGCTGTTCAACCTCTGCTACCAGCTGGGCGGCGCCTTCGGGCCGGCCATCGCGGCCGCCGTCGTCCTCGGCGGCTGAGACCGCTCAAGGGCCACGCGAGGCCGCTCAAGGCCGCGGGATGCCCGGACCCGGTCCGCTGTCACTGAGCGCTACGCCCAGCCGGGCCGACTCAACCGGTCAGGGGCCAACTGGAGGGGTTTGCGCGGTCGTAGTGGAGGGAGGGGAGCCTGGCTCCGCGGCCTCCGTCACTGTCTGGCCGGCTTGGGTGCGTGCGTACAGGACCTGCCTGCCCGCGCGGTGCGCGCTGACCAGCCCGGCGTTCCGCAGGGCGGTGAGGTGCTGGGAGGTGCCGCCGGGGGTCAGGCCGGTGCGGCGGGCGAGTTCGGTGGTGGACGCGGGGGCGGTCAGCTCGGTCAGGATCATCGCGCGGGAGCGGCCCAGCACCCCCGCCAGGGCGTTGGGGACGGTCGCGGGCCGGGTGTGCCAGAGCGTGCCGACGGCGCGGGGCGGATAGCGCAGCGAGGGCTGCCACGGTTCGCTGAGCACGGAGAAGACACGCGGCCAGACGAAGGCGGAGGGCACCAGCAGCAGGCCCCGGCCGTCGAGCCGACGTGCTCCGCGCACGGTGCGGTGTTCCAGGTGCAGGGTGCCTTGAGCCCAGTTGACCTGCGGGTCGAGGTCGGTGAACAAGTGCTGCGCGCCGCCGGCGACCAGGCGGCCGGCGCGGTAGCGGATGTCGCCCTCCAGCAGGGTGAGGATGCGCGACCAGTACGGGGCCAGCGCCAGCTCCCAGTATGCCTCGATCACCTCTGCCAGCCGCGCGAGCTCGGCGGCCGGGTCACCGAGCAGAGCCGCCATCCGCGATTCCGGCACCTCGGCCGTGGTGTGCAGAAGGGCCGGCGGCATGGCCCGCACCGTGGCCAGCTCGATGTCCAGCGACGGCAGCGGCGTCGTGGGCGGCGGGCAGATGAACCCCGGGATGCGGCCGGCCCAGGGCGAGCGAACGGGCATCGGGACGAGGTCGAACAGCGGGCTCAGGTCGAGGCCGGCCGCCGCCAGCCGCGGGCGTACCTGGTCTGCCCAGGTGTGGTGCAGGCCGTGCGCGTCCGCACCCTTGAGTACCCGGATGCTTGCCACCACCTCCCACAGCGGGGAGATCGCGAAGCGGGTGCGGGCCACGTCCTCCGTGGCGAACTCGATCTCGATCATTTAGCTCAGCGTAAATCCTTAGGGAGACCCGCGCGGGTCCCGCACCGTACGCCGCATGACCGAAGCCCCAGATTCCCCGTGGCGCATGGGCGCCTTCCGCACGCTCTTTGCCGCAAGCGCCCTCAGCCACCTCGGCAGCAACGTCGGCTATGTGGCGATACCACTGCTCGCCGTCACGACGCTCGACGCCGGCCCCGGCCAGGCCGGTGCGCTGGCTGCGCTGTCCACCGCCGCCTTCCTGCTCATCGGGCTGCCCGCAGGCGCGTGGGTGGACCGCCTGCCGGGGCGCCGCCTGCTGGTGGCCGCCGACGCCGCTCGCGCGGTGTTGCTCGCCTCGATCCCGCTGGCCTGGTGGCTGGGCGTGCTCTCGCTGCCGCAGCTGTACGCAGTGGTACTGCTGACGGGCTGTGCCACCGTGTTCTTCGACGTCGCCTCGCAGAGCGTCCTGCCCGAACTGGTCGGCCGCGAGCGCCTGGTGCCGGCGAACGCCGCCATCGTCAGCCTGATGGCCGGCGCCAACATCGCCGGCCGCGGCGCCGGCGGCTTCATGGTCCAACTCCTCACGGCACCCCTGGCGATTCTCGGCGGTTCCCTCGCCTACCTCGCCTCCGCCTGCAGCCTCACCGGTATCGCCCGTCACCACGCTCGCGCGGAGACCTCGGCTGCCAAGCGACGGCTCCGGACCGAGATCACGGAAGGGCTGCGCCATGTCCTCGGCACACGTGAACTGCGGCCCCTGGCGCTCACCGCGACCCTCGGCAACCTCGGCGCACAGATGATCAACGCCATGCTGCCGGTGCTGTTCACCCGCGAACTGCACCTGCCCGCCGCGGCACTCGGCCTGTACTGGGCAGCCGGCGGCCTGGGCATCCTGCTCGGTGCCCGCCTCGCCCGCCCCCTCGCCGCCCGCCTCGGCCATGGCCGCACCCTGGCCCTGGCCGGGCTGTGGTTCGCACCCGCCGCACCGGCCATCGCACTGGTCGACACCGGTCCGTGGTTGTGGGTGGCCGGCGCCGGGTGGCTGGCCGCCATGACAAAGACGGGCATCGACAACGTCCTCGGCGTCACCTTGCGCCAGCACCTGACCCCGGACCCGCTGCTCGGCCGCATGAACGCCACCTTCCGCTTCCTGCTCACCGGCGCCCTGGCCATCGGCTCCGCCCTGGGCGGCCTCATCGGTGAGGCCGCGAACATACGCATCGCCGTATGGGCAGGCGCGGTATGCCTGGCCGGCGCCTTCCTCCCGGTCTTCTGCTCCCCCCTCCGTGCACTGCGAGAACTGCCGGCGACTCCGGCGTCGCCCCACCGGGCATCAGCGACGTCCACCACCGAAGCGTGAACCCGGCGCCACCAACCCCGTCTCATACGCCACGATGACCAGTTGCGCCCGGTCACGGGCGCCCAGCTTGCCCATGATGCGGCTCACGTGCGTCTTCGCCGTGAGCGGGCTCAGGCCCAGGGTCTCGGCGATCTCCGTGTTGTTCAGGCCACGCGCGACGAGTGCCAGCACCTGCCGCTCACGGTCCGAGAGACCCTCGGGCCCGCCCGCCACCGTCAGACCGGCGGTGTCGGGCGCCCGCAGTACGCGGGCGATCAGCCGCGAGGTCGGCCCCGGTGAGAGCAGGGACTCACCGGCGGCCACCGTGCGGATGGCGTCCAGGAGTTCGGCGGGCCTGGTGTCCTTGACCAGGAAGCCGGACGCCCCGGCGCGCAGCGCGTCCACGACGTGCTCGTCCGTGTCGTACGTCGTCAGCATCAGGACCTTGACGCCCGCGAGGTCCTCGTCCGCCGCGAGGAGCCGCGTCGCCTCGATCCCGTCGAGGTCGGGCATGCGGATGTCCATGACGACGAGGTCGGCGCGTGCCGAGCGGGCCAGGTCGACCGCCGAGCGCCCCGTGCCTGCCTGTCCCACGACCTCCATGCCGGGCGCGGAGTCGACGAGCATCGCGAACGCCGCGCGCACCAGCGTCTGGTCGTCGGCGAGCAGCACACGGATCGTCATGTCAGGCCTCCCAGGGGCGCGGACGCGAGGGGCAGCACTGCGGACACCATGAAACCCCCCTCCGGTCGCGGGCCCGCCTCCAGGGTGCCGCCGACGGTACGGGCCCGCTCCCGCATCCCGACAAGGCCATACCCCGGCGTGCCCCCGCGTTCCCGTACGCCGGCACCGGCACCGTCGTCCGTCACCGTCACGTTCAGCGCCGCCTCCCCGGTGGTGACGTCCACCCGGACGGTGGGGCCGGGCCCCGCGTGCCGCACGGCGTTGGTGAGCGCCTCCTGCACGATGCGGTAGGCGGCGGCACCCACGGCCGGCGGTGCCCCGCACTCCGTCACGCTCAGCTCGACGCGGGCTCCGGCGGTGCGGGCCGCTTCGGCGAGGTCGGGCAGCGAGCCGAGGCCGGGCAGCGGGCCCCTGGCCTCGTCGGTGCCGTCGTCGGTGCCGGAGCGCAACACCTCCAGGGTGGCCCGCAGTTCGCCGCGGGCGGTGCGGCAGGTCTCGGCGACGTCGTCGAGCGCCTTGGCGACGGCCGCGCGGTCCAGGCGGTCGGGGGCGGCGGCGAGGACGTGCGCGGCAACGGACGTCTGGACGCCGACGAGGGTGATGCTGTGGGCGAGGAGGTCGTGCAGATCGCGGGCGACCCGCAGCCGCTCCTCCGCGACCCGGCGGCGGGCCTCCTCCTCGCGGGTGCGTTCGGCCCGTTCGGCGCGCTCCACGACGGAGGCTACGTACTGGCGGTGGATGCGGACGTAGACGCCGAGCAGCAGGAAGGAGACGATCCAGCCCGTTATCCGCAGCGATTCGGCGCCTTCGGCGATGCCCTCGGAGAACTTGACGCCCAGCATGACGCCGATGACCGCGGCGCCGACGAGGACGGTGTTGCGCGGCCGGGACCGGGAGGCGACGGTGAAGAGACCGGCCATCGAGACCGCCATGGGCGCGGTGTGGTTGGCGTCGAGGGAGTGGTAGGTCAGCAGGATCGCCATCAGGACGACCATGACGCGCATGGGGGCGCGGCGGCGCCACACGATGGTGATGTGCGCGGCGATCAGCAGGGCCCAGCCGGCGACGCCGGGCGGATGGCCGTTGTCCCGTACGACCTGGACGACGACGACGGCGCTCGCCGCCATGGCGAGGGCGAACAGGGCGTCGGTGCGCAGCCGTTCGCCCGGGGCGGCGGGGCCGAGGACCCGCTCGGCGAGGTTGCGGCGTGCGGTGTCCGGGGCGGTGCGCGGGCCTGTGCCGGGTGAGTCCACCGGCCCATCTTCGGGTACGGGGGCGCCCCTCCGGGAGAGGAGGGGCGCCAGGAAGGCGGGGATCAAGGCGAGGGCACCCGGACGCGTTCGGCCTCGGGGGCGGGGGCCGCCGCCGGGGGCTTGGACAGGGGGCCTGGCCACCACACCTTGCGGCCGAGTGCCACGCCGGCGCTCGTCACCAGGTACGTACGCACCAGGAAGGTGTCGAGCAGGACGCCGACCGCGATGACGAAGCCCAGCTCGACGAGTTGGACGAGGGGCATGTTGGTGAGTACGGCGAACGTCGCGGCCAGCACGAGCCCGGCGGAGGCGATGACGCCGCCGGTGGTGCGCAGCGCGGTGAGCGCGGCCGCCCCCGGTTCGGCGCCGTTCAGGCTCTCTTCCCGCATGCGGTGCATGAGGAAGATGCCGTAGTCGACGCCGAGGGCGACGAGGAAGACGAAGGAGAGCAGCCCGAGCCCCGGGTCGGTGCCCTCGAAGCCGAGCAGGGGTTCGAAGACGAGTCCGGCGATGCCGAGCGAGGCGCCCCACACGGCGACGACCGCGGCGAGCAGCAGCAGCGGCGCGACGAGGCTGCGCAGCAGGGCGACGAGGATCAGCAGCACGGCCGCGAGCACGAGCGGCACGACGATGGCCCGGTCCCGGGCGTTGGTGTCCTTCAGGTCCAGTTGCTGGGCGCTGGCTCCGCCGACGTACGAGCCGTCGAGTCCGTCCCGCAGCGCCTCGATGGTGGCGGTCTCCCCCGGGGTCTCGGGCGCGGACGAGGCGAGGACGGAGATCTCGGTCCACCCCTTGGCGGTACGTCCCTTCTCCGCGCTGTCGACGCCCTTGGTGCCGCGGATCTCGGCGAGGGCGTCGGGGACGCGGCCCGCGGGGGTCATGACGGTGATGGGCTGCGTGCCGCGTTCGGGGTAGGCGGCGGCGAGCGTCTCCATGGCCGCGACCGAGTCCGGGGTCTTGGTGAAGGAGTCCTCCTGCTTGAGGGAGCCGGGCAGGTTGAAGGCGCCGAGGGCGAGCGCGCCGAGCAGGACGGCTCCGGAGGCGAGGACGGCGAGCGGCCTGCGCCCGGCCGAGCTGCCCATGGCGGCGAAGAGGGAGCGCCGCCGCTTGGGCGTGCTGCCGAAGGCGGGGATCAGCGGCCAGAACACCCGTCGGCCGAGGAGCACCAGGATCGCGGGGAGCAGCGTCAGCATGGCGACGAGCGCGCACAGCACACCGACGGTGCCGAGCGGGCCCATGCCGCGGCTGCTGTTGAGGTCGGCGGCGAGCAGGCAGAGCAGCCCGGCGGCGACGGTCCCCGAGGAGGCGAGCACGGCGGGCCCGCAGCCGCGCAGGGCGGCGGCCATGGCGTCGTAGGGCTGTTCGATCCTGCGCAGTTCCTCCCGGTAGCGGGAGACGAGCAGCAGGGCGTAGTCGGTGCCCGCGCCGAAGACGAGGATGGTCATGATGCCGGAGCTCTGGCCGCTGACGGCGGTGCCGAAGGCCTGGTTGAGGCCGTAGGCGGCGGCCATCGCGAAGTAGTCCGCGATGCCGGCGACGGCGAGCGGCACGAGCCACAGGAACGGGCTGCGGTAGATGAGGATCAGGAGCAGCGCGACGACGCCCGCGGTGGTGTAGAGCAGGGGGCCGCCCAGCGCGTTGTAGACCTCGCTCGCGTCGGTGTCGAAGGCGCCGTTGCCGCCGACGTCGACGCTCAGCCCGCCCTCGCCCCGGGCGACGTCCCGCACGTCGTCGACGAGGGCGTCCCGTTTCTCCTCGTCCTGTCCTGGCTCGGTGGAGGCCACCGGGTACATCAGGGTGGTGCCGTCCTTGGAGGGCACGCCCTTGGGCTCGGCGACGAGCTTGTGCGCCCCCGCTATCTCGGCGACCTGCTCACCCGCGGTCGTGCGGTCGGCGGCGGTGAGTCCGCCGTCCCGGTGGTAGACGAGCACCAGCTCGGTGGCGCCGCCGCCCGGCAGCTGGTCCTGGAGCTTCGCGACCTCCGTCGAGTCGGCGCTCGCGGGGAGGTAGTCGACGGGCCGGTCCTTCTGGACGTCGGAGAGTTTGGCGGCGAAGGGCGAGGCGAGGGCGAAGACGACGATCCACAGGCCCAGGAACACCCAGGGAACGGCGCGTCGGCGCCGTCGTGACGCGGTGATGGACGGTGCGGCCCCCATGACGGGCCTCCTTCGGCAGGGGTGACGTGTTCGGGGTCAACCCTTCCGGGAAGCGGGCCGCGTTCCGTCGGGCCCGGGGGCGAGTCCGCGGTTACACCGCCGGGAGGCGCGGGGCGGTGACTACTCCCGGCGGAGTACGCGCGGGGGTGTCACGCGCCGGGCGTCAGGACGGCGTACGCGCCGCCACGAGGAGCCGGGTCACGTCCTCGGAGCAGATGGTGAGCGCGCAGCCCGCCGTGGCGAGGACGTCGCGTTCGGCGGGGGTGTAGGGGCCGTCGGCCAGGGCGATCCGGGCGCCCTGGAGGAGCAGCGCCTCGCGTCCCGCGGGGGCGAGGTGCGGGGCGAGGGGGCCGAGGGCCTCGTGGAGTTCGATGGCGAGGCCGGGGCCGCAGTCGGGCTCGGTGGCGCGGCCGGTGTCGGCGGCGAGCGCGTCGACGAGGGCGACGAGCTGCTCCTCGGTGCAGTCGTCGTAGCCCGCGGCCCGCAGCGTGCCGACGGCCGTGTCGAGCGCGGCGCGCGTGGCGGCGCCGCCCGTGGACAGGACGGCGAGGACCACGGTGTGGACGGCGTCGCGCAGCATCGCGGAGAGCCGCGTGGTGGTGGGGTGGTCCAGGACGTCGGGGTCGAAGAGGTCCTGGCAGGCGGCGCACTGGACGACGGGTCCCGCGGCGCCGCGCGGCACGAGGGGCAGGCCGAGCAGGACGAAGCGGCGCCGTCCGGTGAGCCGCTGGTAGTTGCGGTCGCCGCCGCAGGCGGGGCAGAAGAACTCGCCGTCGCCGACGGCGTCCCAGGCGGTGTGCATTCCGACCACCCGCCGGCACAGGGCCCGCCCGCGTGAGACGGGCCTGGCGGAGATGCGGGCTTTCCGGCCGTTCAGTCCCCGTTCTGGCAGCACCACGCACCTCCGTAACTCCCCGGCTGCATTGCCGCGTTGGCGTGATGTTAGCCACATCGATGATGCCGCGTCAGTAGCTCGTACAGGAGAGCGAGCCGGAGGTGGCCGGGAGACGACGCGGCCCCGCCCGCCACGGAGGCGGGCGGGGCCGGTGGAGAGCCGGTGGGAGAGTCAGCGCGCGGCGCGGTTGACGGCCGACACGACGGCCTTCAGCGAGGCGCGCGTGGTGTTGGCGTCGATGCCGATGCCCCACAGCACCTTGTCGCCGATCGCGCACTCGATGTACGAGGCGGCCTGCGCGGACGCGCCCTCGCTCATCGTGTGCTCCTGGTAGTCCAGCAGGCGTACGTCGATGCCGATGCCCTGCAGCGCGTCGAAGAACGCGGAGATCGGGCCGTTGCCGCAACCGGTCAGAACGGTGTCCGCGCCGTCCAGCGTGGCCTCGACGGTGAGGGTGTCGACGCCGTCGGTGTCGGTCGTCGTCTGGCCGTTCTTGACCTGAATCCGACCCCAGGGGTTCTCGGGGTTGGGCAGGTACTCATCCTGGAAGACGCTCCAGATCGCGCCCGGCGTGACCTCGCCGCCCTCGGCGTCGGTCTTCGCCTGGATGATCTTCGAGAACTCGATCTGCATGCGGCGCGGCAGGTCCAGCTTGTGGTCGTTCTTCAGGACGTACGCGATGCCGCCCTTGCCGGACTGCGAGTTGACGCGGATGACGGCCTCATAGGAGCGGCCGACGTCCTTGGGGTCGATGGGCAGGTACGGCACGGCCCACTCGATGTCGTCGACGGTCTTGCCCGCGGCCGCCGCCCGGGTCTCCAGCGCGTCGAAGCCCTTCTTGATGGCGTCCTGGTGGGAGCCGGAGAAGGCGGTGTAGACCAGGTCGCCCGCGTAGGGGTGGCGGGGGTGGACCTCCATCTGCGTGCAGTACTCGTACACGCGCCGGACCTCGTCGATGTCCGAGAAGTCGATCTGCGGGTCGACGCCCTGGGAGAAGAGGTTCATGCCCAGGGTGACCAGGTCGACGTTGCCGGTGCGCTCGCCCTGGCCGAACAGGCAGCCCTCGACGCGGTCGCCGCCGGCCATGACGGCCAGCTCGGCGGCGGCGACGGCGGTGCCGCGGTCGTTGTGCGGGTGGATGGACAGGCAGACGAACTCGCGCCGCGAGAGGTTGCGGGACATCCACTCGAAGCGGTCCGCGTGGGTGGAGGGCGTGGAGCGCTCGACCGTGGCGGGCAGGTTCAGGATGATCTCGCGGTCGGCGTCGGGCTGCCAGACGTCCATGACGCCTTCGCAGACCTCCAGGGCGAAGTCCAGCTCGGTGTCGGTGAAGATCTCGGGGCTGTACTGGTATCCGAACGTCGTACGGTCGTCCAGCAGCTTGTCGGCGTACTCCATCACCAGCCGCGTGCCGTCCACGGCGATCTGCTTGACGGCGTCGCGCGAGCCGCGGAAGACGACGTCGCGCCAGACGGGCGCGGTCGCGTTGTACAGGTGGACGGTCGCGCGGCGGGCGCCCTTCAGGGACTCCACGGTGCGCTCGATCAGCTCTTCACGGGCCTGCGTCAGGACGGAGATCGTCACGTCCTCGGGGATCGCGTCCTCGTCCTCGATGATGGAGCGCACGAAGTCGAAGTCGGTCTGGCCCGAGGAGGGGAAGCCGACCTCGATCTCCTTGTAGCCCATGCGTACCAGCAGGTCGAACATGGCGCGCTTGCGGGCCGGGGACATGGGGTCGATCAGCGCTTGGTTGCCGTCGCGCAGGTCGGTGGAGAGCCAGCGGGGGGCGACGGTGATCCGCTTGTCCGGCCAGGTGCGGTCCGGGATGCCGACCTGCTCGTACTGGCCGTACTTGTGGATCGGCATGGACGTGGGGCGCTGGAAGTTCGGCATGTGCGGGGCTCCTCGGAAGTGTCCTGAAGGACGGCCGACGGTCTTAGCGCAACGCCGAACTCCGCGGGGAGGGGGTCGGCCTCGACTACAGGCCCTCGCCGCGGCAGCTAAGGAGAAGCAGCCCGAATCGCATGATGTGCCGCAGCCTAGCCGAGCCGCGCTCTGTGCGCGGGCCCGTATCAGTATGCGGGACCGCCGCCGGATAAACCCCTAGTGGTGATCAATCCCTCTATTTCAGCAATCATGGTTGCAGCTAGTGACAGCGGCATGACCCAGTGCCACATTGCCGCCATGACCGCCAACCCCACGGGCTTCGACCCCGTCTTCTGCACCATCGTGCCGCCCCACGTCCTGGACACCCTGGCCCGGAGCCAGGACCCGGCACTCGCCGCACCCGCCCGCCGCACCCTGGAGCGGGACTCCATCGAGCGCACCCGCCGCCGGCTGAC
Source organism: Streptomyces sp. 135 (assembly GCF_020026305.1). Taxonomy (NCBI): domain Bacteria; kingdom Bacillati; phylum Actinomycetota; class Actinomycetes; order Kitasatosporales; family Streptomycetaceae; genus Streptomyces; species Streptomyces sp. 135. The sequence continues at coordinate 2,846,034 of NZ_CP075691.1, forward strand.
GACCGTCATCGGCGCGCCCGCGGTCGCCGCACCCGAGGAGGCCGCGGCGGGCAAGCCCCACCGCACCATCCACGACGCCGAGCGCCGCACCGAGCTGCCGGGCCGCAAGGTGCGCGGCGAAGGCGACAAGCCGGGCAAGGACGCCACCGTCAACCGGGCGTACGCGGGCCTCGGCGCGACCTTCGAACTCTTCCAGAAGTCGTACGAGCGGGACTCCATCGACGGCAGCGGCCTGCCGCTGAACGCGACGGTCCACTACGGCGAGGACTACGGGAACGCGTTCTGGAACGGCGAGCAGATGGTCTTCGGCGACGGGGACAAGGAGATCTTCCTCGACTTCACCATCGCCGTGGACGTCATCGGCCACGAGCTGACCCACGGCGTCGTGCAGTACACGGCGAACCTCACCTACTTCGGCCAGCCCGGCGCCCTGAACGAGTCCATGGCGGACGTCTTCGGCTCGATGATCAAGCAGTACACGCTCGGCCAGACCGCCCGGGAGGCCGACTGGCTGATCGGCGCGGGCCTGCTCGCGCCGCGCGTCACCGGCAAGGCCCTGCGTTCGATGAAGGAGCCAGGCACGGCGTACGACGACGACGTGCTCGGCAAGGACCCGCAGCCCGCCGACATGGACCACTACGTGCGCACGGGCCGCGACAACGGCGGCGTGCACATCAACTCCGGCATCCCCAACCGCGCGTTCTACCTGGTCGCGGAGGCGCTCGGCGGCCATTCGTGGGAGCGGGCCGGGCAGATCTGGTACGCCGTGCTGACCGGCGGGGAGCTGGCGCAGGACGCGTCGTTCGAGGACTTCGCGAAGCTGACGGTCGCCGCGGCGCGCCAGAAGTACGGCGAGGGCGAAGAGCTCAAGGCCGTCACCGACGCGTGGTCCGCCGTCAAGGTGCCGGCCACGGACGGCTGATGGCGCGCTACCGGCCGCCCACGGGGTGGAGTAAACAGGACCCATGCGTATCCAGGTGAAGCGCACGGGAGGATTCGCGGGCATCGACCGGCACGCCGAGGTCGACACCTCGGCGCTGGCCGATGCCCCCGAGTGGCACGCGCTGGCGGAACAGGCCATGGCCGAGGGCCGGAGCACACCGCCCATAGGGGTGCCGGACGGCTTCCAGTACCAGCTGACGGTGGACGGGCGCACGGTGTACTGCTCGGATCCGCGGCTGTCCGAGGCGCAGCGGCAGCTGATCTCGCGGGTCCTGAAGGAGGGTTCGTAAAACCTGCACAGTAAAACCTGCGCAGTAAAACATGAGCAGTGAAACATGAGCACTGTTCATCTTTTCGGCGCACGCCCATTGACTTCCGTACTCGGCGGTACGGAAGATCCCGCCCATGGCAGCGACCACGGCGAGCCCGATATCCCCCATGTCCCCCTTGCCTTCATTTCCCCGTGACTTCCTGTGGGGCGTGTCCACCTCGGCCCACCAGATCGAGGGCGCCGCCGATGAGCGGGGCGCATCGGTCTGGGACGCGTTCACGGCCGTGCCGGGCCGGGTGAAGGACGGCACGACGGCGGCCGTCGCCTGCGACCACTACCACCGCTACCGCGAGGACGTGGCGCTGCTGCGCGACCTCGGCGTGGACGCCTACCGCTTCTCGGTCTCCTGGCCGCGCGTGCTGCCCACCGGCACGGGCCCGGTGAACGCGGCGGGCCTGGACTTCTACGACCGCCTCGTCGACGAGCTGTGCGCGGCGGGCGTGCGGCCGGTCCCGACCCTCTTCCACTGGGACACCCCGCTGGCCGTGCAGGAGGCGGGCGGCTGGCGCAGCCGCGCCACCGCCGGGCTCTTCGCCGAGTACGCGGCCGTGGTCGCGGCCCGCATCGGTGACCGCGTCGAGAAGTGGATCACCCTCAACGAACCCGCCGAGCACACCCTGCTCGGGCACGCCCTCGGCCAGCACGCGCCCGGCGAGCGGCTCCTCTTCGACGCGCTGCCGGTCGCCCACCACCAGCTCCTCGCGCACGGCCTCGCGGTCCGGGCGCTGCGGGCGGCGGGCGCGCGGGACATCGGCATCGCCAACTCGCACGGCCCGACCTGGCCCGCGTCCGGCGCCGATGAGGACACGGCGGCCGCCGACTTCTACGACGTACTCCTCAACCGCCTCTTCGCCGACCCGCTGCTGCTCGGCCGCTACCCCGACGGGTGCGGCGAGCTGATGCCGTCGCCCGACCCGGACGCGGACCTGGAGGTCATCGCCGAGCCCCTCGACTGGTACGGGATCAACTTCTACCAGCCGACGAAGGTGGGCGCCCCGCTCCCGCACACCACCGAGTTCTCCGGGCTCACGCTCCCGCCCGAACTCCCCTTCACACCACGGGAGATCGAGGGCTACCCGGTCACGGACTTCGGCTGGCCGGTCGTCCCCGAGGCCCTCACCGAACTCCTCACCGCCTTCCGCGACCGCTACGGCGAGCGCCTGCCGCCCCTCGTGATCACCGAGAACGGCTGCTCCTACGAAGGCCTCGACGACCAGGAGCGGATCGCCTACCTGGACGGGCATCTGCGGGCCCTGCACCGGGCGCTGGAGGCGGGCGTGGACGTGCGGGGCTACTTCGTCTGGTCGCTCATGGACAACTTCGAGTGGGCCGAGGGCTTCCGGCAGCGCTTCGGCCTCGTCCACGTGGATCACGACACGCTGGAGCGCACCCCGAAGGCGTCCTACCACTGGCTGCGCGAGGCCCTGCGGGCGCGGCACGCATGACCGCCACCGCGCTGCGGGAGCCCACCGAGCGGGTCGGCCGGGGCTGGACGGGCGCCTTGTCACTGGCCAACGGCGCGATCTGGGTGGGCTGGTACGGCCCGCTCCAGATCCTGCTCGCCGTGCAGGCCGAGGATCTCGCCCCGGCGGGCACGTCGAAGGAGACGGTGCTGGCCTGGGTGACGGGCGTCGGCGCGGTCGTCTCCCTGGCGGCGAACCCGGTCTTCGGCGCCCTGTCGGACCGCACGACGTCCCGCTGGGGCCGGCGCACCCCGTGGATCGTGGCGGGCACGGCGGGCGGCGCCGCCGCGCTCCTGCTGCTGTCGGCGGCGGGCTCCGTGTGGTGGCTGGCGGCCGGCTGGTGCCTGGTCCAGCTGACCCTGAACGCGGCGTTCGCGGCCGTCACCGCCGCCGTGCCGGACCGGGTGCCGCGCCGCCAGCGGGGCGCGGTCGGCGGCTGGCTCGGGGCGGCGCAGCTCCTTGGCGTGGTGACCGGGACGGGCCTCGCGACGGTGGCGGGCGGCACGGTCGCGGGGTACGCGGCGTGCGCGGTGTTCACCGTGGCGGGCGTCCTGCCCTACGTCGTACGCCACCGCGACCTGCGGCTGCCGACCGCCGAGCGTCCCCCCTGGGACCGGCGGGGCTTCGTGCGGAGCTTCTGGCTCAGTCCCCGGCGCCACCCGGACCTGGCCTGGGCCTGGCTGACCCGCTTCCTGATCAACGTCAGCAACTCCGTGGTGCTGCTCTACCTCCTGTACTTCCTCCGGGACCGGCTGCACCACGGGGATCCGGAGGGCGGCGTGCTGATCCTGACGGCCGTGAACGGCGGGACGATGCTCGCCACCGTCGTGCTCGGCGGCGCCTGGTCGGACCGGGTGGGGCGGCGCAAGCCCTTCGTGATCTGGGCGGGCACGCTGATGGCGGCGGCGACCGGGCTGCTCGCCCTGTGGCAGACCTGGCCGGGGGCGATCGTGGCGGCGGCGCTGCTCGGCGTCGGCTTCGGCGTCTTCACGTCGGTCGACTTCGCCCTGATGACGGACGTCCTGCCCGCGGCCATGGACCGCGGCAAGGACCTCGGCGTCATCAACATCGCCAACTCCCTGCCGCAGGTGGCCGCCCCGGCCATCGCGGCGCCCGTCGTGACCTACCTCGGCGGCTACCGCGTGCTGTATCTGACGGCGGCGGTGATCGGCCTGGCGGGGGCGGTCCTGGTGACGCGGATCAGGGGCGTGGACTGAGCCCGGCGGCCACCGAGGCCGCGGCGGCGTCCGGCGCGTCACCGGCGGCGACGGCGAAGTCCCGCAGGGTTCCCGCGAGCACGTCGCCCGGTGTGTGGTCTCCCATGATGTAACCCGCGCGTGTCAGCTGGGCGATGCCGTGCATGGAGCCGAAGAGCTGGCGCACGAGCAGGTCGGGGTCGGCGTCCGCCCGGAAGCGGCCCGTCTCGACGCAGCGGAGGATCGCGTCGCGCGGGAAGCGCATCATGAACGTACCCATCCGCCGGTCGTCGTCGGAGAGTTCGAACCCGGCGAGTGCGGAGCCGCCGAACATGACCGCGTAGACGTCGGACTCGGCGCGCGCGAACTCCTGGTAGATCCGGCAGAGCCCGGCGAGTTCGGCCACGGGGTCCGTGCCCCGCTCCAGGCCCTGCGCCCGCGCCCGGAACCGCTCGAAGCCCTCCCGCATGACCTCGCGCACGAGTCCGGGCATGGAACCGAAGTGCGTGTACACCGCCATCGTCGAGGCCCCGACCTCCTTGACCAGGCGCCGTGCGCTGAGAGCGGCGGGCCCCTGCTCCGCGAGGACGCGCGCGGCCTCGTCGAGGAGGAGACGGCGGACGTCGGCCGCGTCGCGTTTTCCGGTGGACACGGAAAAAAGCATAACGCCGTTATGAAAAATAACAGCGTTATGCTTCTGGGCGGCGCAGCGGCGGGACGGGGGTCCACCGCTGCGCCTCGTGCTCGGCTCCGGTGCGGGCTAGAAGCCGAGCTTCCGCAGCTGGCGGGGGTCCCGCTGCCAGTCCTTGGCCACCTTCACGTGCAGGTCGAGGAAGACCGGCGTACCGAGCAGCGCCTCGATCTGCTTGCGGGACCTGATGCCGACGTCCTTGAGCCGCTTGCCCTTGGGGCCGATGATGATGCCCTTCTGGCTGGGCCGCTCGATGTAGACGAACGCGTGGATGTCGAGCAGCGGCTTGTCCGCGGGCCGGTCCTCGCGCGGCAGCATCTCCTCCACCACGACCGCGATGGAGTGCGGCAGCTCGTCCCGCACGCCTTCGAGCGCGGCCTCGCGGATCAGCTCGGCGACCATGACCTGCTCGGGCTCGTCCGTGAGGTCGCCCTCGGGGTAGAGCGCGGGGCCCTCGGGCAGCAGCGGCACGATCAGGTCGGCGAGGAGGCTCACCTGCTGGTCGCCGACGGCCGACACGGGCACGATCTCGGCCCACTCGAAGCCGAGCTCCTTGCCGAGCTGGTCGATGGCGATGAGCTGCTCGGCGAGCGTCTTGCTGTCGACGAGGTCGGTCTTCGTGACGACCGCGATCTTCGGCGTCTTCTTGATGGAGGCGAGCTCCTTGGCGATGAAGCGGTCGCCGGGGCCGAGCTTCTCGTTCGCGGGCAGGCAGAAGCCGATGACGTCGACCTCGGCCCACGTGGTCCGTACGACGTCGTTGAGCCGCTCGCCGAGGAGCGTGCGCGGCTTGTGGAGCCCGGGGGTGTCCACCAGGATCAGCTGGGCGTCCGGGCGGTGCACGATGCCCCGCACGGTGTGCCGCGTGGTCTGCGGCTGGTTCGCGGTGATCGCGACCTTCTGGCCGACCAGAGCGTTCGTGAGGGTGGACTTGCCCGCGTTGGGGCGGCCGACGAAGCAGGCGAAGCCGGCGCGGTGGGCGGCCTCGAACGGCTCGGCTGATGACGGGGTACGAACGCTCATGGCGCCCATTGTCCCTGATCCCCGGAGCCCCGCCGCACCGCGAGCCCCCACGGGGCTCGCGGCGTCCGGAATCCGGGATCCGCGACCGCCCTCCCGCGCGGAGGCGTCCGCCCGCGTCAGCCCGCCTCGACCCTCGCCCGGACCTCACCGTCGGGCCCCGCCAGGAAGACCGGCGTACCGGCCCCGCCGAGGTCACGCACGGCGGCGAGGTCCTCCGTGGTGAGCGCGTCGGCGCCGGAGACCACGGCCGCGGCCTCCAGCGACTCGGCCCCCGAGGCGACCGCCATCGCCACGGCGGTCCGCAGCGCGGACAGCTGAAGCGACTCAAGGGCCACGGTCCCCGCCACGTACGTACGGCCCGTCTCGTCCCGCACGGCCGCGCCCTCGGGCACGCCGTTGCGGACCCGGGCGGAACGGGCCAGGGTGACGATCTTGCGGTCCTCGGGACCGAGGTCGGTGCTCTGCGTCATGCCACGAGCATAAGGAGCACCCCACCACCACCGGGAGCCACCCCGCGCCAGGCGCGCACCACCGCCCGCCGGGCCCGAAAACGGCCCGGCCGCTCAGCGGCGGGCCGTCACGCCGTCCGGCGAACGGTGGGGCACGGCGGCCGGAGCCGGTCCCGAGGCCAGGACGAGGAAGGCCGTCCAGGCCTCGGGGCGGAAGGTGAGCACGGCGCCGCGGCGCTGCTTGGAGTCGCGCACGAGAACCGCCTCACCGGTCCACGCGGTCTCCACACAGGTGTCGTCCGCGCCATCGCTCGCGCTGCTCTTGCGCCAGGTCCGTGAGCTGCCCACGCTTCCCCTCCACCCCGGGTGCGGAAGGCGACACGCAGCACCTCTTCCAGAATAACGGGACGTCACACGATTATGAACGGCCCGGTTCTCGCCAAGGCCCCGCGCCCCAGGGCGAGTTACTCCTGCGCCACGAGGGAAGGAGAACAGCGCGCGGGGCCACTCAGGGGCGGTCGAGGCGCAGTCGTCGGGCTCGGGGCAGGCCCGCGACCACCAGATCGTATGAGTCCTCGATCAGTTCCCTGAGCTGCCGGTCGGGGAGATCGCCGTCGACCGTCACCGTGTTCCAGTGGCGCTTGTTCATGTGCCAGCCCGGGGCGATCTCCGGGTGCGCGGCCCGCAGCTGGACCGCCAGGTCCGGGTCGCACTTGAGGTTGACGGTGAGCGGGCGTCCGCCGAGGGCCGTGAGCGCGAACATCTTCCCGGCCACCTTGAAGACCGAGGTCTCCGGGTCGAACGGGAAGTCCTCCACCGCGTCGTTGAAGGAGAGGCAGAACGTCCGCAGCTCATCGGGGGTCACTCGGGCTCTCCCTCCGCCGTCGCACCGGCAGGGGCGACCGGCTCCACCAGTACCGTCACGATCTTGTTCCGGCGGCCCGCGGCCGACTCCGCGGTGAGCTTCAGCTCCCGCCCGTCCGGCAGCGGCACGACCGCCGAGGCGCCCGCGATCGGGACCCTGCCCAGCTGCTTGGCGAGCAGGCCGCCGACCGTCTCCACGTCCTCGTCGTCGAACTCGTCGAACCCGAAGAGCTCCCCGAGGTCGCCGATGTCCAGCCGCGCCGTCACGCGGTAGCAGCCGTCCACCAGCTCCTCCACCGGCGGCAGCTCACGGTCGTACTCGTCGGTGATCTCCCCGACGATCTCCTCCAGGATGTCCTCGATGGTCACGATGCCGGCCGTGCCGCCGTACTCGTCGATGACCACGGCCACGTGGTTGCGCTCCTGCTGCATCTCGCGCAGCAGGTCGCCCGCGTTCTTCGTGTCGGGCACGAAGGTCGCGGGCCGCATCGCCGTCGAGACCAGCTCGGACTCGCTGTCGCGGTTGATGTGCGTCTTGCGGGCCAGGTCCTTGAGGTACACCATGCCGACGATGTCGTCCTCGCTCTCCCCCGTCACGGGTATGCGCGAGAAGCCGGAGCGCAGCGCGAGGGTGAGGGCCTGGCGGATCGTCTTGAACCGTTCGATGGCGACCAGGTCGGTGCGGGGCACCATGACCTCGCGCACCAGGGTGTCGCCGAGCTCGAAGACGGAGTGCACCATGCGGCGCTCCTCGTCCTCGATCAGGGACTCCTTCTCGGCGAGGTCGACCATCGCGCGCAGCTCCGCCTCGGAGGCGAAGGGGCCGCGCCGGAAGCCCTTGCCGGGCGTCAAGGCGTTGCCGATGAGGATCAGCAGGGGCGGGATGGGGCCCATGATCCGGGCCAGCGGCAGCAGCACGTACGCCGCCGCGGTCGCGGTGTTCAGCGGGTGCTGGCGGCCGATGGTGCGCGGGGAGACGCCCACGGCGACGTAGCTGACGAGGACCATCACGCCGATGGCGATCGCGAGGGCCTCCCAGGTGCGGTCGAACTCCTTGAGGCAGGCGTACGTCACCAGGGCCGACGCGGCCATCTCGCACGCCACGCGCACCAGCAGCGCCACGTTGAGATAGCGGGTCGGGTCGGCGGCGACCTGCGCGAGCTTCGCGCTGCCGCGCCGCCCGGAGCGGACCGCCTCGTCGGCGCGGAAGCTGGAGACCCGGGCGATGCCGGCCTCGGCGCACGCCGCGAGCCAGGCCACGACGACCAGGGCGACGGCCCCGGCGATCAGCTGGAAACTCATGGCGTCAGGAGACGGTGGGCGCCGGGGAGGGGCCGGTGAGGCCCTTCTCCGCGCGCCAGCCGTCGACGATCGCCGCCTGGAGCCCGAACATCTCGGCCTTCTCGTCGGGCTCCTCGTGGTCGTACCCCAGCAGGTGCAGCACCCCGTGGACGGTCAGGAGCTGGAGCTCCTCGTCCATGGAGTGCTGCGTCGGGGCGTCCTTGCCCTGCTGGATGGCGACCTCGGGGCAGAGCACGATGTCACCGAGGAGGCCCTGCGGGGGCTCCTCGTCGTCCTTCATGGGCGGCCGCAGCTCGTCCATGGGGAAGGACATGACGTCCGTGGGCCCGGGCAGGTCCATCCACTGGATGTGCAGCTGCTCCATGGCGTCGGCGTCCACGACGATCACCGAGAGCTCGGAGAGCGGGTGGATGCGCATCCGCGCGAGGGCGTAGCGGGCGATGTCGAGGATCGCCTGCTCGTCGACCTCGGTTCCGGATTCGTTGTTGACGTCGATCGACATGGTGGTGCTGGTCTACTTCCCGTCGCGGCTGTCGTGCTGCTCGTACGCGTCGACGATACGGCCGACCAGCTTGTGCCGTACGACATCGTGGGACGTCAGGCGCGAGAAGTGGATGTCCTCGACGCCCTCCAGGATCTGCTGGACCTCGCGCAGGCCGCTCTTGGTGCCGCCCGGCAGGTCGACCTGGGTGACGTCACCGGTGATGACGATCTTCGAGTCGAAGCCGAGGCGGGTGAGGAACATCTTCATCTGCTCGGCGCTGGTGTTCTGCGCCTCGTCGAGGATGATGAACGCGTCGTTGAGCGTGTTGTGTGTCAGCAGGAAGTCCTGTGTGACGTACAGCGAATCCTCGGCCGCCACCTGGATGCAGACCGTCTCTTCGCGGCCCGCGGGTTCGATGGAGTCGATGAAGCGCATGGGGCGGCCGCCGCCTCCGGCCGCGCGGTACGTGTCGCGTTTGCGAGCGAGACGGAAGGGCTCGATGCCGTCGGGCAGGCGGATGTCGACGACGTGCGCGTCGCGGCGATGAGCGGCCAGGGCAGTGCCCTTGGCTCGGCCCTCGGCCGGACGGCGCCGGGTGTAGGCGACACCGCCGAGGGACTGGACGAGCGCGATCACGTCGTCCCGCAGCACGATCGACGCTGTCGAATACTGGATGCGGCAGGTGCGGTCGTCTTGGGTGACCGGGCCGCCATCGGAGTCGAGCAGGCCCTGGAGGACGGCCAGACGGACCTCCGCCGTGTTGAACAGGTAGTCGTCCGGCACGAACTTGGAGTGCGATCGGCTCCCGAACAGGTCCAGTTCCCGCATGACGCGGGTGACCGGGTTCTCCAGCGTGACCACGTCACCCGGTGACTTCACCCGGTTCAGGACGTAATCAGGACCGCCCTTGTGCCGGACGGTGACGCCAGGAAGTGCCGCCTCCAGCGCTTGTGCGAGCTCGACGTCCCCGGTGGCGAACGAGGGCGTGGTGGAGCCTGTCAGGCAGCCGTCGCCGAGGAGCAGGCCGAGCGCGTACGGATCCATGGGGACCTCGCGCCTGGGAAACTCGACGGGCGCGGTGAGCATCGGCAGCTCGTACCGGCGGGCGTGCCCCGCGCGCAGATTGCCGATCATCTCCTGGGTTTCCAGGACCCGCCACGGCTTGTCCCGGCGTTTGTCCGCCGCCGTGCGGACCGTCCACAGGTGCTCGCCGCAGCACAGGGTCCAGGAGCCGTCCTGGGCGGTGACACGGTAGACGGCCTTTTCCCCCTGGGGGTAGACGCCGAGGACCGGGGTCGGCTCACCGTTCGAGCCCATGACGAGGTCACCGACCCGGAGATCCCCGATCGGACGCCAGCCGTCCGGTGTCAGGACGTTGGTGAAGCGCGGCTGGGCGCGGCCGCGCATGTAGGCCAGCGGCGCCACCTCGATCGTCCCCGCCGCCATCAGGCGCGGGATCGAGTCGGGGTCGAGCATGTCGTGCAGCGCGTCGTAGAGCGGGCGCAGGTACGGGTCGATCTTCTCGTAGAGCGTGCCGGGCAGGAAGCCGAGGCGCTCGCCCGCCTCGACCGCGGGCCGGGTCAGGATGATGCGGTTGACCTGCTTGGACTGCAGGGCCTGCACGGCCTTGGCCATGGCGAGGTAGGTCTTGCCCGTACCGGCGGGGCCGATTCCGAAGACGATGGTGTGCTTGTCGATCGCGTCGACGTACCGCTTCTGGTTGAGGGTCTTGGGGCGGATGGTGCGCCCGCGCGACGAGAGGATGTTCTGCGTGAGGACCTCGGCGGGGGTCTCCTCCACGCCGCTGCCGTTCTCGTCCGCCCTCAGCATGGCGATCGAGCGTTCCACTGCGTCCTCCGTCATCGGCTGACCGGTGCGGAGCACCAGCATCATCTGGTCGAACAAGCGCTGGATGAGGGCGACCTCGTGGGCGGTGCCCACGGCGCTGATCTCATTGCCCCGGACATGGATGTCGGCCGCCGGGAAGGCCTTCTCGATCACGCGCAGCAGGGCGTCGCCGGAACCGAGGACGGTCACCATCGGATGCTTCGCCGGGACCGTGAAGTGGGCTCGCGCCTGGTCCTGCGCCGTGTGAGTTGTGGGTGTCTGAGTCATGGGCCGGCTCTGAAGGCCTGCTCATCCTCCTCGTGCGGGGCTTGGTGGCCGCTCGACAGCCTTGCACTGCCAAGGGTACGACGCGGCACTGTCAGTGCCGTAGGGCTTTTCCGCCGGGGCGGCTACGCCGAGCGGAAGCCGATGGTCGGCACCGCCCTGCGCAGCGGCCACGGACGGCTCGCGGCAGGCAGCAGCTCCTCCAGGAAGCTGTACCGCCGCAGCGCCACCGGGTCCTGCTCGTCGAACTCCCGTACGCGCCGCCACCAGGCCCCCACCTCCGCCCAGCCGGGCGCGGACAGGGACCCGCCGAACTCCTGCACGGAGAGCGCCGCGGTGAGCCCGGCGAAGGCCAGCCGGTCGGCCAGCGGCCAGCCCGCCAGCGTCCCGGTGACGAAGCCCGCCACGAAGACGTCCCCGGCCCCGGTGGGGTCGAGCGCCTCGACCTCGATGGCGGGGACGTCGGCGGTCTCGCCGGTCCGCGCGTCCACCGCATACGCCCCTTCCGCACCCAGCGTCACGACCGCCAGCGGCACGTGATCGGTCAGGGCCCTGGCCGCGGCCCGCGGGCAGGACGTGCGGGTGTAGCGCATCGCCTCTTCGGCGTTGGGCAGGAACGCCTCGCAGTGCCCCAGGTCGGCGAGTCCGGCGAGGTCCCACCGCCCGGTGTCGTCCCAGCCGACGTCGGCGAAGATCCGGGTGCCGCTGCGGGCGGCCTGCGCGATCCAGGGGGCGCGGACGCCGGGCGTCAGGGAGGCGACGGCGGCGCGGGCGCGGGGCGGGCAGAAGGGGGCGCCGCCGTCCGGGGCATCGGCGTCGGGGGGCGGCTCGTGGCCGTGGCTGACCATGGTCCGCTCGCCCTCGTACGCCATGGAGACCGTCACCGGGGTGTGCCAGCCGGGCACGATCCGGGACGAGGCGAGGTCGATGCCCTCGCCCCCTTCGAGGGCGTCCCAGCAGTACTCCCCGTAGTGGTCGTCGCCGAAGGCGGCGGCCAGGGACGTATGCAGGCCGAGACGGGCGAGCGCGGTCGCCATGTTCGCGACGCCGCCGGGGCTCGACCCCATGCCGCGTGCCCAGGACTCGGTCCCGCGCACGGGCGCGGAGTCGAGCCCGGTGAAGATGATGTCGAGGAAGACCGTGCCGGTGAGGTAGACGTCGCAGGCCGGGTCGCCGGCTCTGCGGGCCGCCTTCAGCGGGTCGACGGTGGGCTGTACGGGTACGACCATGCAGGCAACGTAACGGACGGCGCGCCCCGGAGGCCGGGGTTACCGGTGTGCCGCGGGGGTGCCGGGCGCTACCAGCGCGGCACCGCGGGCGTCGTCCAGCCGGGGTCGGCCACCCGCATCGCCGCCGCGTCGTCCCGCTCCCGCAGGGCGCGGAAGTCCTCGTCGAGCCAGCGCGCGTGCAGGGCGGCGAGCTTGTCCCGGTCGAGCTCGACGCCGAGGCCGGGGGTGTCGGTGACGGTGACCTTGCCGTCCGTGAACCGCGGGCGGGAGGTCAGCACGTCCTCGGACTGCCAGGGGTAGTGCGAGTCGCAGGCGTGGTCGAGGCCGGGCACGGTCGCCGCCACCTGCGTCATCGCGGCGAGGCTGATGCCCAGGTGGGTGTTGGAGTGCATGGAGACGGCGACCCCGAACGTCCGGCACACCGCGGCCAGCTCCCGCGTGCGCCGCAGCCCGCCCCAGTAGTGGTGGTCGGAGAGGACGACCTGCACGGCGCCCTTCGCGAAGGCCTCCGGGATCTCCTGGAAGGTGGTCACGCACATGTTCGTGGCGAGCGGCACGGACGTCCGGGCCGCGACCTCGGCCATGGCGGGCGTGCCGAGCGCGGGGTCCTCCAGGTACTCCAGTACGTCGCCGAGATCGGCGGCGACCTTCAGCGACGTCTCCACGGACCAGGCCCCGTTGGGGTCCAGCCGCAGCGGCCTGCCGGGGAAGGCCTCGGCGAGGGCGCGGAGGGCGGCGACCTCCTCGTCCGGCGGGAAGACGCCGCCCTTGAGCTTGAAGGACCCGAAGCCGTGGCGCTCGGTGAACAGCCGGGCCTGGGCGACGATCCCGGCCGGGTCGAGGGCGGCGCCCCACCCGTCGTCCGGCTCGCTCGGGCGGCCCGCGGGATGCTCGGCCCACTTGTAGAACAGGTAGGCGCTGTACTCGACGGCGTCCCGCACCTTGCCGCCGAGCAGTGCGTGCACGGGCAGCCCGAGCGCCTTGCCGAGCGCGTCCAGGCAGGCGACCTCGAACCCGGAGACGATGGACAGCCGCAGCTTGTCGGCGCTCTGCACGCCGCGCAGACCGCCGACATCCACCGCGTCGTCCACCCGGGCCGCGTCGACGGCCACCTCGTCCGCGAGTGTGAACAGCCGGTTCACGTCGGAGACCCGGCACCCCGGCAGCCGCTCGGCCAGGGGCCGCACGAGCTCCAGGTACTTCACGTCGCCGTAGGTCTCCCCGATCCCGGTCACCCCACCCGCCGTGACCACCTCGACGATGAGGCGCGGCGTGTAGGGCTGGTGGACGCCCTGGGTGTTGAGCAGCGGTGGGTCGGCGACCAGGACCGGCGTGAGGCGGACATCGGTGATGACCAAGCTCTGTCCATACATGGGAACGGAGACTAGGTATGCGAACGACCGCCGTCAACGGTGCGGGACGACCCCGATGAGGCGCGCTACAGCTCCGCCTCGATCAGATCCGCCGCCCGCGAGGTGCCGCCCGCCGCCCGGACCTCCGCCTTCAACCGCGCGCAGCGCTCGGCGACTTCCGGGTCCGAGACCAGAGCGAGCAGCGCCGACCGCAGCGCGTCACCCGTGGCGTCCTCCGTGTCCAGGCGCCGCGCCACGCCCAGTTCCACCAGCCGGTCCGCGTTCATCGGCTGCTCGGCCCCCTGCGGTACGGCGATCATCGGCACACCGGTGTAGAGCCCCTCACCGGAACTTCCCATGCCGGCATGGGTGACGAACGCGTCGGCCTGCTCCAGGATCGCCAACTGCGGCACCCAGGAGCGGACCTCGATGTTCGCGGGCAGGTCCGCGCCCAGCTCGGCGGGGTCGACGTGCTTGCCGATCTGGAGGACGACATGCCAGCCCGGCAGGTCCCCGAAGGCGGCCACGCACCGGCGGTAGAACTCGGGCTGCTTGGTGTACGCCGAGCCGAGCGAGACCAGGAGCACCTTCTCGGCGCCCTCGGGGCGCGCCCAGCCGCCTCGCCGCGCACGGTCGCCGAAGCACGGCCCGACGAAGTCGACCCGGGGGCCGACGGTGTCCGCGTGCGGCTGCATCGCCCGCGGGATCGTGGCGAGGGCCCGCGGCGGGACGCCCGAGAACTCGCCGACGTCGAGCGTGGTGGCCCCGCACCCGGCGAGCCACTCCGTGAAGCGGGCCTCCAGCACATCGGCGCCGGGAAGCCGCGCGAGATGCGCGCCGACGTCCTCCTGGTAGCTGCCCCAGGCCACGAAGGTCGGCGAGAGCTGCACGACGGGCCGCCCCTGAGCCTCGGCGAGCGCCCGGCCGACGTACGCGCCGATGTCGTACAGGTACAGGTCCGCGGGGTCGTCGTCGTACACCGCGCGCAGCTGCGGGAGCACCGCCATCGCGTCGTCGAGGAAGAGCGCGCTCGCCTCGATCGGGTCGTCGGGCCAGATGTTGTCGCGGTGCGGGAGTGTCGAGTCGTACGGGACGAGTTCGGCGCCGGTGGGCTCGATCAGGTGGGCGACGGCCGGGTCGTCGGCGTACGTCACGCGGTGGCCGCGCGCGGCCAGCTCACGGATGATCTCCAGGCCGGGCAGCACATGGCTGATCATCGGCACGCCGATCATGGCGATGTGGGCACGCCGACGGGAGGGTCCACGGGATGACATGAGGGATCCTTCGAGTACAGAGCTACGGAGTCAGGGACAAGGCACGACGGGCCGCCGCCCCGGCCCCGAAGGGCGGGCGGTGGCCACGGGAAGCCGTGTCAGCCGTAGATCTGCGCGATGGAGTCCATACCGGGACCGTAGCCCGGCGCCCGGCGGTCGGTCGAACGAATAAGTTCAGTCGAATAAGCTCAGTCGAACGAATAGGCCTCGACCTCGGCGAGGTAGCGCGCCCGCAGCTCCTCGTCCGCGGCGTCCCGGTCGAGGAAGGCCGCCTCGAAGGAGTTCCGCGCCAGCGTGCGCAGCTGCTCCTGGCCGATGCCGAGCGCCTCGCGCACGGCGTGGAAGGTGTCGTCGACGTATCCGCCGAAGTAGGCCGGATCGTCGGAGTTGACCGTGCACATCAGCCCGGCGTCGAGCATCCGCGCCAGCGGGTGGTCCTCCAGCATGTCGATGGCGCGCAGCCGGACATTGGAGAGCGGGCAGAGCGTGAGCGGCACGCGCTCGCGGGCCAGGCGCTCGACCAGCTCCGGGTCCTCCATGCAGCGCAGCCCGTGGTCGACGCGCTCGACGCGCAGCACGTCCAGGGCCTCGGTGATGTACGCGGGCGGGCCCTCCTCACCGGCGTGCGCGACGAGCCGCAGGCCGAGGGCGGCGGCGGCCTCGTACACCTCCTTGAACTTGACCGGCGGGTGGCCGACCTCGGCGGAGTCGAGGCCGACGCCGATGATCCGGTCGAGGTAGGGCTCGGCGGCCCGGAGGGTCTCCATCGCGGACTCGGCGGACTCGTCGCGCAGGAAGCACATGATGAGGCGCGTGGAGACGCCGTGCCGCTCCTCGCTGCGGTCCAGCGCGCGGGACAGGCCCTCGATGACGGTGCCGATGGGCACGCCGCGCGCGATGTGGGCCTGCGGGTCGAAGAAGATCTCCGCGTGCCGCACGCCCTGGGCTGCGGCGCGGGTGAGGTAGGCGTCGGCGAGTTCCTCGAAGTCGGCCTCGGTGCGCAGCACGGCCATCAGACCGTAGTACAGGTCCAGGAAGGACTGGAGGTCCTCGAAGAGGTAGGCCTCGCGCAGCTCTTCGGTGTCGGCGTAGGGCAGCTCGACGTTGTTGCGCGCGGCCAGCGCGAAGGCCAGCTCGGGTTCGAGGGTGCCTTCGATGTGGAGGTGGAGTTCGGCCTTGGGGATCGGCATGGTGCGGTCTCGCTCAGTTCTGTGCTGTGTGGGGGGCTGTGCGGTGTGGAGGAGCTGTGCTGTGCGGGGGTCAGGTGCGTTTGGGCAGGGGGATGCGCGACAGGTCGCGGGCGACGGTGAGTTCGCCGTCGTATCCGGCGGCGCGGGCCTGCTGTTCGTAGGCGCCCGGGTCGGGGTAGCGCTGGCTGAAATGCGTCAGCACGAGATGCCGTACGCCCGCGTCGACGGCGACCCGGGCGGCCTGACCTGCCGTCAGGTGGCCGTGGTCGGCGGCGAGTTGCTCGTCCTCGTCGAGGAACGTCGACTCGATGACCAGCATGTCGCACCCCTCGGCGAGCGCGTGCACGCCGTCGCAGAGCCGGGTGTCCATCACGAAGGCGAACCGCTGCCCGCGCCGCGCCTCGCTCACCTCCTCCAGCGTGACGCCGCCGAGGACGCCCTCCTTCTGGAGCCGCCCGACGTCGGGCCCCTTGATGCCGCGCTCGGCCAGCAGCTCCGGCAGCATGCGGCGCCCGTCGGGCTCGGTGAGGCGGTAGCCGTACGACTCGACGGGGTGGGAGAGCTTCCTCGCCTCGAGGGTGTACGAGGGGGTGGTGGCCAGCGGCCCGTCGGCGGCGACCGGGGCCTCGGCGAGCGCGACGGTCTCGCGGTAGGCCGTCGCGTACCGCAGGCGGTCGAAGAAGCGCTGCCCGGAGGCCGGGTAGTGGGCGGTGACGGGGTGCGGGACCCGGTCGAGGTTGAGGCGCTGGATCACCCCGGCGAGGCCGAGGCTGTGGTCGCCGTGGAAGTGGGTGACGCAGATCCGGTGCAGGTCGTGCGCGGCGACCCCGGCGCGCAGCATCTGCCGCTGCGTGCCCTCGCCGGGGTCGAACATGATGCCCTGGCCGTCCCAGAGCAGCACGTAGCCGTTGTGGTTGCGGTGCCGGGTCGGGACCTGGCTGGCGGTGCCGAGCACCACCAGTTCACGTGAGGACAAGAGGGGCCGGCCCCGCTATCCGGGAGGCCACTGGAGGCCGCGGCCGCCCAGGACGTGCGCGTGCGCGTGGAAGACGGTCTGGCCCGCGCCCGTACCGGTGTTGAAGACGATGCGGTAGCTCTCCGCGGCCTCCTCGGTGGCGACCTCCTGGGCCTCCCGCAGCACGTCGGCGGCGATCTGCGGCTCGGCGGCGGCCAGCGCCGCGGCGTCGGGGTGGTGCACCTTGGGGATGACCAGGACGTGCGTCGGGGCCTGCGGGTTGATGTCGCGGAAGGCGAGGGTCGTCTCCGTCTCCCGGACCACGGTCGCCGGCACCTCACCCGCGACGATCTTGCAGAACAGACAGTCGCTTCGCGCTTCGCCCGCCATGGGTCCGGCCTCCTCAGGAGCAGTGATCGGTACGCACGGAATGCTATCCCTCCGCGCCGCGCGGCGGCGGGGCGCCGGGTCTACGGCGTCCCGGGCAGGGCCGGCGCGGTCTTCGCGGGGTTCTCCGCCAGCGCGGCGAGCGCGAGGCGCACCGCCTCGTCCAACTGCGGGTCACGGCCCACCGCGTAGTCGTCCGGGGTGGTCACGACCTCGACGTCGGGTTCGACGCCGTGGTTCTCCACCCCCCACCCCTGGCTCTCCAGCCAGAACGCGTACTTCGGCTGCGTCACCAACGTGCCGTCCACCAGGTGGTAGCGGCTGTCGATGCCGACGACGCCGCCCCAGGTGCGCGTGCCGACCACGGGCCCGATGCCGAGCGCCCGGATCGCCCCGTTGACGATGTCGCCGTCGGACCCGGAGAACTCGTTGGCGACGGCGACGACGGGCCCGCGCGGCGCGTCCAGGGGGTAGCTGAGGGGCCGTGAGCCGCGCGGCAGGTCCCAGCCGACGACGCGGCGCGCCAGCTTCTCCACGACGAGCTGGGAGGTGTGGCCGCCGCGGTTCTCGCGTACGTCGACCACCAGGCCCTCCCGGGTGACCTCGACGCGCAGGTCACGGTGGATCTGCGCCCAGCCGGGCGCCTGCATGTCGGGGACGTGGAGATAGCCGAGGCGGCCCTGCGAGCGCTCGGCGACGTACGCCCGCCGGTCCGCGACCCACGCGTGGTAGCGCAGCGGCTCCTCGTCGGCGACGGGGACCACCACGGCGTGCCGGGGGTCGCCGCCGCCCGAGGGCGAGACGGTCAGCTCGACGGGCTTGCCCGCGGTGCCGACGAGCAGCGGTCCCGGGCCGGTGACGGGGTCGACCGGCCGGCCGTTGACCTCGATCAGCGCGTCGCCGGGGCGGACCGCGACGCCGGGCGCCGCCAGCGGGGAGCGCGCGGCGGGGTCGGAGGTCTCCGAGGGCAGGACGCGGTCGACGCGCCACAGGCCGTCCTCGCCCCGCGAGAGGTCCGCGCCGAGGAGCCCCTGCCGCAGCGCGGAGCCGCCGCCCGAGCCGCCGGGGACGACGTACGCGTGCGAGGTGCCCAGCTCGCCCTGCACCTCCCAGAGCAGGTCGATGAGGTCGTCATGGGTGGCGATGCGGTCGAGCACGGGCCGGTAGCGCTCCAGGACCCCGTCCCAGTCGACGCCGCCCATGTCGGGCCGCCAGAAGTTGTCCCGCATGAGGCGGCCCGTCTCGTCGTACATCTGGCGCCACTCGGCGGCCGGGTCGACGGTGTGGCGGATGCGGGAGAGGTCGACGGAGATGTTCGAGTCGCTGTCCTCGTCGCCCGAGGCGCGCCGGTCGCTGGGCACCACCTTCAGCTTGCCGTCGGTCCACAGCAGGACCCGCTTGCCGTCGCCGGTGACCGCGAAGTGGTCGGCGTCGGAGGCCAATTCCTCCACGCGGCGCTGGGCGAAGTCGTACCGCTCCAGCTCGGTGTGCGGCTCCGGGTCGGACGGGGTGGCCCGGGAGGCGCCGAGGACGCCCCGCACGGGGTGGCGCAGCCAGAGCAGGCCGTCCTTGGCCGCGCGCAGCGTCGTATAGCGGGCGGCCTCGACGGGGAACGCCACGATGCGGTCGGCGAGCCCGTCGAAGTCGACGCGGGTGACGGGCGCGCCCTCGCTGTCGGGTGTCTCGGCGCCGGGGCTGTCCTGTCCTTCGAAGGGCCTGCCGTGCCGCTGCGGCCCGAACGGCGACGGCGTGGCCGCGGCGAGCGTGAGGAGGTGGGGCCGGGAGCCGCCGACGAAGGCGAGGTCGAAGACGTGCTCGTCGTAGACCGGGTCGAAGGCGCGCGCGGAGAGGAAGGCGAGGTGCTTGCCGTCGAGCGTGAACGCGGGCGAGTAGTCGCGGAAGCGCAGCGGGGTCGCCTCGGACACCGACAGGTCGGCGGTGCCCGCCAGCTTGAGCTGACGCAGCGGGCTCGGACCGGGGTGCGACCAGGCGAGCCAGGCGGAGTCGGGCGAGAAGACGAGCCCGGTGACCTCGCCGTCCTCACTGCGGTCGACCTCGCGGACCTCGCCGCTCTCCCGCTCGACGAGCAGGACGCGCCCGTCGTGCGAGGCGACGGCGGCGCGGCTGCCGTCCGGCGACATGGCGAGCCCGAGGACCCGGCCGAGCTGCCCGGCGGCGAGCCTGCGCGGAGTCGCGCCGGGCGCCGGGCCGGTGGCGGGGCGAACTCCAGCGCCTCGTCGCCCTCGGCGTCGGTCACCCATACGACGTGCTCCTCGCCCGCCACGCGGAAGGTGCGGGCAGCCGGGCGCGCACGCCCGGCGTGGCGGCGAGCGCGCGGGCCGGGCCCTCGCGGTGCGTGACCCAGTGCACGGAGCCGCGTACGGAGACGGCGCTGCCGCGACCGGTGTGGTCGGGCGCGGCGGTGCCGAACCAGCGGGCGGCGGCCACGGGGTGCGGCTGGAGGTCGGCGCGCTGGCCGCCGAGGCGGATGTCCGGGCGGCGCGGCTCGGCGCCTGCCAGGTCGTCCAGGAGCCACAGTTCACCGGCGCTCATATAGATCACGCGGGTGCCGTCGGTGGCGGCGTGCCGGGCGTAGAAGCCTTCCCCACGAGGGGTGTGGCGCCGCAGGTCGGAGCCGTCGGGCAGGGAGGAGTAGAGGGCGCCGACGCCTTCGTGGTCGGAGAGGAAGGCGATCCGCTCCCCCACCCAGAGCGGGTACTCGATGTTCCCGTCGAGCTCTTCGTGGAGGCGTACGAACTCGGTGTCCGCCGCCTCGCGGATCCACAGCTTGCCCGCGGTGCCGCCCCGATACCGCTTCCACCGGGCGGCCTCGCGTCCCATGGGGGCGGAGACCAGCAGGACCTGCCCGTCGGGGCCGTGCGTGGCGTCGCCGACCAGGCCGTAGGGCAGGGTGGTCGCGGGGCCGCCGTCCAGCGGCACGGCCCGCGCCCAGCTGCGGCTCGGTGCGGCCTGGCCCGCGGCGGAGACCGCGAGGACCTGCCCGTCGGGGGTCCAGCCGCGCACGCCCGTCTTCCAAGTGCCCCAGTGCGTCAGCCTCTTGGAGGGGCCGCCGTCGACGGGCGCGATGTGCACCTCGGGCGAACCGTCACGGGTGGACGTCCAGGCGACGGTGGTGCCGTCCGGGGAGATGCGGGGGTGGTCGACGGGCACGTTGTCGGCGCTGACCCGCCAGGCGCGGCCCCCGTCGAGGGGGGCGACCCAGACGTCGTCCTCAGCCGTGAACGTGGCCAACTCGCCTTGGATGTGCGGATACCGGAGGTACGCAGTCTGTGTCACACCGACCAGCCTAGGCAGGCGCCACGCGGCCCGGAAGCGGTTCGGATCACTTCGGCCGGGGCGGCCGCCCGGCGGGCCACGTCACTTCCCCGGCGCGCAGTCGCAGGTCGGGGGCGGCGGGGCGGGCGTGACGGTCACCGTCACGGTCACGGTGGGGCGGGGCTCGGGCCGGTCGTGGGAGGGCGGCGGCTGGGAGGGCGGCTGGTGGGAGGAGCCGGGCGGGGTCGGGCTCCCGCCGTCACCGTCGCCGGCACCGCAGTTGCCGAGCACGTCGGCCTTGAACCACTGCTTGCCGTCGACCTTGGCGGTGAGGTCGCCGCGTACGCAGCGGCCGTCGACGAGGGAGGACACCTTGCCCTTGATGGTGATGTCTTTGTTGCCGTCGTTGCCGCCGGACTCGCCCTGGCAGTCCACCTCCACGACGGCCTTCTCCGTGGGCTCGCCGCTCTTGGGTGTCACCCGGTCCTGGTAGCGGGCGGTGCAGCTGAGCCATGCCACGTCGAGCTTCTGGCGCTCCAGCTCCTTGGTGCCCATCCGGTCGGTGGTGAGCGCGACCGCCGCGGTGTTCAGACCGCCGTTCGCGGGGTCGCACGCGGTGACGCCGAGCGCGGCGGCGCCGGCGAGCCCGACGGCGTACAGGATCGGCGTACGCCGTTGCCATGCGTTCCGTTGCCGTAGTCGCCTCAATGCCCCCATACACGGCAGAGTGCCACCCTCCGTGCGGGGGCGGTAGACCGCTTGCGGCCATCCGGCGACCGGGGCCCGCAGCCGCGGTCAGGACCAGCGGCCCGTGCGGCCGAGGAGCAGCGCGGTCGCCGCGGTCCCCGCGGTCGAGGTGCGCAGCACACTGCGTCCGAGGCGGTACGGCTTCGCGCCCGCCTCGGCGAAAACCGCCAACTCGTCCGGGGAGACGCCCCCTTCGGGCCCGACGACGAGCACGATCCGTCCGCTCGCCGGGAGTTCGGCGGTGGCCAGCGGCTCGCTGCCCTCCTCGTGCAGGACGGCCGCGAAGTCGGCGCCCGCGAGGAGGGCGGCGACCTGCTTGGTGGACGCCGCGTCCGCGACCTCGGGGAAGCGCACCCGGCGCGACTGCTTGCCCGCCTCGCGCGCGGTCGCCCGCCACTTGGCGAGCGCCTTCAGGCCGCGCTCGCCCTTCCACTGCGTGATGCAGCGCGCCGCGGTCCACGGCACGACCGCGTCCACGCCGGTCTCCGTCATGGTCTCGACGGCGAGTTCCCCTCGGTCGCCCTTGGGCAGCGCCTGGACGACGGTGATGCGGGGCGACTCCTCGGGCTCCTCGGTCACGGAGTCCATCCGTACGACGAGCCGGTCCTTGCCCTCGGTGTCGAGGACCACGCAGTGCGCCCACCGTCCGGCGCCGTCGGTCAGGACGACGTCCTCACCGGCGCGCAGCCGCTTCACCGAGACGGCGTGGCGCCCTTCGGGGCCGTCCAGCACGTACCGCCCGTCGGCGGGCGCGTCGAAGTGTTCGACGACGAAGACGGGGGCGGTCACGCCTCGCCCCCGCGCGTCAACGCGTCCGTGGCGTCGGCCAGTTCGGCCGCGAGGACCTCCACGAGCTGTCCGGCGGGCAGCTCCCTGGCGAGCCGGTGGCCCTGCCCCGCCCAGAGCGCCATGCCCTGCGCGTCACCGGCCTTCGCGGCGGCCTTGCGCAGGCCGCTGGTCAGGTGGTGCACCTGGGGGTAGGCGGCGGGGGCGTACGGGCCGTGCTCGCGCATGAAGCGGTTGACGAGGCCGCGCGCGGGCCGCCCGGAGAACGCCCGGGTCAGCTCGGTCCGCACGAACAACGGGTTGGTCATGGCCTGCTTGTGCAGGGTGTGGGCGCCCGACTCGGGCGTGACCAGGAACGCCGTGCCGAGCTGCGCGGCGTCCGCGCCCGCCGCGAGCACCGCGGCGATCTGCGCGCCGCGCATCAGGCCGCCGGTGGCGACCAGGGGGATCTGCACGGTCTCGCGGATCTGCGTGATGAGGGAGAGCAGCCCGATCCCGGCGCCGTCGGCCTCGGGGTTGTCGCGGTGGGTGCCCTGGTGGCCGCCCGCCTCGACGCCCTGCACGCACACGGCGTCGGCGCCGGCCCACTGGGCGGTCTGCGCCTCCTCCGGTGTGGTGACGGTGACGACGGTGAGGGTGCCGACGCGGGCGAAGGAGTCGAGCACGTCGCGGGTGGGGCACCCGAAGGTGAAGGAGACGACCGGCACCGGGTCGTCGAGCAGGATGGCGAGCTTGGCGTCGTACCCGTCGTCGCGCCCGCTGTCCGGGTCGCCGAGCTGCGTCTCGTACCAGGTGGCCTCACCGGCGAGCTGGCTGCGGTAGACGTCGATCGCGGCGGCGTCCGCGGTGTCGGGCTGCGGCATGAAGAGATTGACGCCGAAGGGCCGCGAGGTCAGGCCCCGCAGCTGCTTGATCTCCTGGTACATCCCGTCGGCGGTCTTGTACCCGGCGGCGAGAAAGCCCAGGGCGCCGCCCTCACAGACGGCCGCGGCCAACCGGGGGCAGGACGCGCCGCCCGCCATGGGGGCCTGCACGATCGGATGGCGGCAGAGATCGGTCAGTGCGGAGGACATGCACGCATCGTGCCACGCCCTGCGCGGGCGACCGAATCGCCCTGCGCCCGGCGCACGCGCCCCCGTCTGCCCACGGTCCCCCGTCGGCGACTACCGGCCGTCTCGGCCCGCTCGCGCAGTTCCCCGCGCCCCTGACGGGGCGCGGGACGCCTGTCTTCAGGGGCGCGGGGAACTGCGCGACCAGCCCCCACGACCCGCGGACGAACGAACAACAGAGCCGGCACCGCCCAAGGCGCTACCGCCCGTTGAACGCGTCCTTCAGCCGGGAGAACAACCCCTGCTGCCCGGGCTGGAACTGCCCCGTAGGCCGCTCCTCACCCCGCATCTGCGCCAGCTCCCGCAGCACCCGCTCCTGCTCGGCGTCGAGCTTGGTCGGCGTAAGGACCTCGACGTGCACGATGAGGTCACCGCGCCCACCGCCCCGCAGATGCGTGACACCACGCCCGTGCAGCGGCACCGACTGACCGGACTGCGTACCCGGCCGGATGTCGATCTCCTCCAGCCCGTCCAGCGTCTCCAGCGGCACCTTCGTACCGAGCGCCGCCGCGGTCATCGGAATGGTGACCGTGCAGTGCAGATCGTCACCGCGCCGCTGGAAGACGGCGTGCGGCAACTCGTGGATCTCCACGTACAGGTCACCGGCGGGACCGCCACCGGGCCCGACCTCACCCTCACCGGCGAGCTGGATCCTGGTCCCGTTGTCGACACCCGCGGGGATCTTCACCGTCAGCGTCCGCCGCGACCGGATGCGGCCGTCACCGGCGCACTCGGGGCACGGCGTCGGCACGACGGTGCCGAAGCCCTGACACTGCGGACAGGGCCGCGAGGTCATGACCTGGCCGAGGAAGGACCGCGTGACCTGCGACACCTCACCGCGACCGCGGCACATGTCACACGTCTGAGCGGACGTCCCCGGCGCGGCACCCTCACCGCTACAGGTCGTACAGACGACCGCCGTGTCGACCTGGATGTCCTTGGTGGTCCCGAACGCGGCCTCGTCGAGGTCGATCTCCAGCCGGATCATGGCGTCCTGGCCGCGACGCGTACGCGAACGCGGCCCCCGCTGCGACGCCGTCCCGAAGAACGCGTCCATGATGTCGGAGAAGTTGCCGAAGCCACCGGCCCCGAAACCGCCCGCGCCACCGCCGCCGCCCGCCTGGGACAGCGGGTCGCCGCCGAGGTCGTAGACCTGCTTCTTCTGCGGGTCCGACAACACCTCGTAGGCGGCGTTGATCTCCTTGAAGCGCTCCTGAGTCTTCGGGTCCGGATTCACATCCGGGTGAAGCTCACGCGCCAGCCTCCGGAAGGCCTTCTTGATCTCGTCCTGGGAAGCGTCGCGGCGCACGCCGAGTACGGCGTAGTAGTCCGTGGCCACTTACGACTCCGCCAGGATCTGTCCGACGTAACGTGCCACTGCGCGTACTGCTCCCATCGTTCCCGGATAGTCCATGCGGGTCGGTCCGACCACGCCTAGTTTGGCGACTGCCTCGCTGCCCGAACCGTAGCCGACCGAGACCACGGACGTGGAGCTGAGGCCCTCATGGGCGTTCTCATGACCGATCCGTACGGTCATGCCCGAATCCGTCGCCTCGCCAAGCAACTTGAGGAGCACGACCTGCTCCTCAAGGGCCTCGAGAACGGGGCGGATCGTGAGGGGAAAGTCATGTCCGAAGCGGGTGAGATTGGCGGTGCCGCCGATCATCAGCCGCTCCTCGGTCTCCTCGACCAGCGTTTCGAGGAGGGTGGAGAGCACCGTCGAGACGGTGCCGCGGTCCTCGGCCTCGAAGGCCTCGGGCAGGTCCTGCACCAGCTGCGGGACGTCCGCGAAGCGGCGGCCCGCGACCCTGCTGTTGAGCCGCGCCCGCAGATCCGCGAGCGACGTCTCCCCGAAGGGCGCCGGACAGTCGATCATGCGCTGCTCGACCCGGCCGGTGTCCGTGATCAGGACGAGCATCAGGCGCGCGGGAGCGAGCGAGAGCAGCTCCACGTGCCGCACGGTCGACCGCGTCAGCGAGGGGTACTGCACGACGGCGACCTGCCGGGTCAGCTGCGCGAGCAGCCGAACCGTGCGCCCCACGACGTCGTCCAGATCGACGGCGCCGTCGAGGAAGTTCTGGATGGCGCGCCGCTCGGGGGCCGTCATCGGCTTGACGCCGGCGAGCTTGTCGACGAACAGGCGGTAGCCCTTGTCCGTCGGGATGCGCCCCGCGCTGGTGTGGGGCTGGGCGATGAACCCTTCCTCCTCCAGCGCCGCCATGTCGTTGCGCACCGTGGCCGGGGAGACGCCGAGACTGTGCCGCTCGGTGAGCGCCTTGGAGCCGACCGGCTCCTCCGTCCCGACATAGTCGTGGACGATGGCGCGCAGCACTTCGAGCCTGCGTTCACTGAGCATCGCGCACACCTCCAGCACGTCATCCGTCGCGGTGATCCCCTGCCTGGCACTCAACGCGGGTGAGTGCCAGCCTGTCAAAGGGTCAGTGTACGGGCGTCGGGTACGGACCCGGCAAGGCCGGACCCGGACCCCGTTGCTCATGCCCGGCGGCTGGTTGGTCATGCCAGGCGCCGCCGCACCGGTTAGCGTCACCGTATGGACGTGGAGCCGGCATGGGAAGCGGCGGGCTGGGAGCGGCTCGCACCGCGCGTGGGGCGGTGCCGCCTGCCGGTGTGGGACTGCACGGCGGGGCTCGTCGTCGGTGACGGGGCGGCCCTGATGGTCGAGGCCGGGTCGAGCCTGGCCGAGGGCGCGGCGCTGCGCACCCGGGCCAGGGAGATCCTCGGCGGCGGTCGCCGCGTGACGCATCTCGCTCTGACGCATCCGCACTTCGACCATGTCCTCGGCGCCGCGGCCTTCGCGGGCGTGGAGGTGTACGGGGCCGTGGGCATCGACACGGTCTTCGCCAAGGGCCGCGACGAGCTGTGCGCGGACGCGGTGCGCCACGGCGTGGACCCGCGGGCGGCGGCGGAAGCGACCGATCTCCTGGTCCACCCGCACCACCTGGTGTGCGGGGAGTGGACGCTGGACCTCGGCGGCGTCCAGGTCCTCCTCGCGAACGTCGGCCCCGGCCACTCGGGCCACGACCTGGCGGTCCTGGTCCCCGGCGCGGACGGCGAGCCGGAGATCGTCTTCTGCGGGGATCTGGTCGAGGAGTCGGGCGAACCGCAGGCCGGTCCCGACGCGGTGCCCGCGCGGTGGCCGGCGGCGCTGGACCGGCTCCTCGGCCTGGGCGGTGAGGGCGCGCGGTATGTGCCGGGGCACGGTGCGGTGGTGGATGCGGCTTTTGTCCGTGCGCAGCGCGCCACACTGGCGGCCCGTTTCGGCGTGTCGTAAGGGATGCCCTGCCGCCTCTTCCTATCGTCGGCGGAATGCGCCCACCCGTCTCCCGCCACCACCCCTCCGAGGGCCCTCCGGGCCCGCAGCGCCGTCTGTACTCCGCCGATCTCACGCCCCCCTGGAAGAAGTCGAAGCCCGTACCGGAGGTGGCGGCGGACGCCGGCCTCGTGGTGGAGGAGTTGAGCACCGGTTTCTGCGGGGCGGTGATCCGCTGCGAGAAGACCGCGCAGGGCCCGACGGTGACCCTGGAGGACCGCTTCGGCAAGCACCGCGTCTTCCCCATGGAGCCGCGGGGGTTCCTCCTGGAGGGCAGGCCGGTCACGCTGGTCCGGCCGGGTGCGGGTGCGGGTGCGACGGTACGTCCCTCGCGCACCGCCTCCGGTTCGGTGGCCGTGCCCGGGGCGCGGGCCAGGGTCGCCCGCGCGGGACGCATCTACGTCGAGGGCCGCCACGACGCCGAACTGGTCGAGCGGGTCTGGGGCGACGACCTGCGCATCGAGGGCGTCGTCGTCGAGTACCTGGAGGGCATCGACGACCTTCCCGCGATCGTCGCCGAATTCTCGCCCGGCCCCGACGCGCGGCTCGGCGTCCTCGTGGACCACCTGGTCCCCGGCTCCAAGGAGTCCCGCATCGCCGCGGAGATCGGCAGCGATCACGCCTTGGTCGTCGGCCACCCCTACATCGACGTGTGGGAGGCGGTGAAGCCGTCCTCGGTGGGCATCGAGGC
This sequence comes from Streptomyces sp. 135, assembly GCF_020026305.1. Taxonomy (NCBI): domain Bacteria; kingdom Bacillati; phylum Actinomycetota; class Actinomycetes; order Kitasatosporales; family Streptomycetaceae; genus Streptomyces; species Streptomyces sp. 135. The sequence continues at coordinate 2,873,218 of NZ_CP075691.1, forward strand.
GTGGCCGCGGGTGCCACGGGGGCAGGACTGGAAGAGGGGCGTGTGCCGGGCGCTGGGGTGGCCGGAGAACACGGGGGCGGCGTGGCAGCGGATCCTCGGCTCGGTACGCAGCTACAAGGACCTCCAGCCGGAGCTGCTGGGCAGGGTGGAAGAACTGATCGACTTCGTGACGCATCCGTAGCGGGCGGGTCGGCTGCTGGGTGTGTGGATTGGGGGACTGGTCGGCTGCCGATCAAACGAGCGGGTGGGTGGGAGACGGCTGCCGGGCGGCGCAGCCGGGCGGGACGGGCTCACCGCCGGTTGTGTGCCCCGCAGCCCAGCACCCGGCGCCGCTAATCCACCAGGTCACGAACCACCGCGTCCGCCAACAACCGCCCCCGCAACGTCAGCACCGCCCGCCCCGCCGCGTACGGCACCGCCTCCAGCAGCCCCTCGTCCCGCGCCTTGCGCGAGGCGGCGAGCCCGGCCTCCTTCAGCAGAGTCAGCGGGCAGCCCTCCACCAGCCGCAGCTCCAGCAGGATCCGCTCCACCCGCCGGTCCTCCTCGGAGAGGACCTCACGTCCGGCGCCGGGCGATCGGCCGCCCGCCAGAGCCGCCGCGTACGCCCCGGGATGCTTCACGTTCCACCACCGCACACCGCCCGCATGGCTGTGCGCGCCCGGCCCGGCCCCCCACCAGTCGGCGCCGCGCCAGTACAGCTCGTTGTGCAGGCAGCGCCCCGCCTCGGACGTGGCCCAGTTGGACACCTCGTACCACGAGAAGCCCGCCCGCCCAAGGACCTCGTCGGCGATGAGGTACCGGTCCGCGTGGACGTCGTCGTCGGTCATCGGCACCTCCCCGCGCCGGATCCGCCGCGCGAGCTGCGTGCCCTCCTCGACGATCAGCGCGTAGGCGCTGACGTGGTCCGGTCCGGCGCCGATCGCCGCGTCCAGCGTGGCGCGCCAGTCGTCGTCCGTCTCGCCCGGGGTGCCGTAGATCAGGTCGAGGTTCACATGGTCGAAGCCGGCCGCCCGCGCCTCGGCGACGCACGCCTCGGGCCGCCCCGGCGTATGCGTACGGTCGAGCACCTTCAGCACATGCTGCTTCGCGCTCTGCATGCCGAACGAGACGCGGTTGAACCCGCCCTCCCGCAGCTCCGCCAGATACGCCTCGTCGACCGACTCCGGATTCGCCTCGGTCGTGATCTCCGCGTCGTCCGCGAGACCGAACTCGTCCCGTACGGCCGCCAGCATCCGTACGAGATCCCCCGCCGCCAGCAGCGTCGGCGTACCGCCCCCCACGAAGACGGTCCGCACGGGCCGCGGGTCGTCGCCGAGGACCTTCCGGGCGAGCCGCACCTCGTCGGTCAGGGTGTCGGCGTAGTTGTCGCGGGAGGCGAGCACACCGCCGGAGCCGCGCAGCTCGGTGGCGGTGTAGGTGTTGAAGTCGCAGTAGCCGCAGCGCGTGGCGCAGTACGGGACGTGCAGATAGAAGCCGAGGGGGCGGGAGGCCGCGCCGGCCAGGGCGGACGCGGGCAGCGCGCCGTCCTCGGGCATGGGCTCACCGTCGGGCAGTGCGGAAGGCATGCCTTCGATTGTCCCGCACCGCCGCGCCCCGCGGAGCCGTCACCGTGCCTGGAGCACCAGCAGCGCCAGGTCGTCGTCGGGGGGACGCTCCGAGAACTCGTGGACGAGCCGCCGGATCCGCTCCGCCACGAGCGTCGCGTCGAGCCCCGCGCAGCCGGCGAGGGCCTGCGCCAGGCCGTCGCCGTCGTCGAACTGGAGCCGCCCCGAGCGCCGCTCGGTCACGCCGTCCGTGACGCACAGGAGGGTGTCGCCGGGCAGCAGGTCGAAGCTCTCGCTGGTGTACGTCTCGTCGTCGACGACCCCGAGCAGCATCTGCGGGCTCGCCGCCGACCGCACCTGCCCGTCGGGCGACAGGAGCAGCGGCAGCGGGTGCCCGGCACACGCGATGGTGCAGCGCACGCCGCCTTCGTGCGGGATCAGCTCGCCGTAGAGGAGGGAGAGGAAGCGTGAGGTGGGCCCGTCGGCCGGTACGCCCTGGCCGCCCGCGACGGCGACGACGGCCGCCGCGGCGTCGGCCGCCTCGGTCGCGTCGTCGAGGAGCAGTTGGTTGAGGCGGTCCAGGACCTCGGCGACCTGGTACCCCTCGCGGGCGAGCAGCCGCAGCCAGGGCCGGGCTAGGCCGATGACGACGGCGGCCTCGGGGCCCTTGCCCTGGACGTCGCCGAGCGCGAAGCACCAGCGCCCGTCCCCGGCCTGGAAGACGTCGTAGAAGTCGCCGCCCGGGCCGCCCTTGTCCCGCGGCTCGTACACCAGGCCGCTCTGCACGCCGGGGATCCGCGCGACCTTGCTGGGCAGCAGCCCGCGCTGGAGGATGCGGCTGATGTTGGCCTGGCGCTGGTAGCGGCGGGCCGTGCTGACGGCGAGGGCGACGCGGCGGCTGAAGTCCTCGACGAGGCCGGTGACCTCGTCGGGGAAGCGGAGCAGGCCCGCCCGCCCGATGAGCAGCGTGCCGAGCGTCCGGCCGCCCGCGGTCAGGCGGTACGCGAGCGCCGTGCCGGACGCCTCGCCCGTCGGCGCCTCGCCTGGCCAGCGGACGGGGAGGGCGCCGGTGCCCGCCGTGTCGGGCAGCTCGGGCGGGTCCTTCTCCAGGATGCGGCGCAGTTCCTCCATGCGGTGCTCGCTGGTGTGCCAGACCCGGGCGAGGCGCGCGCCCGGCCCGCCCGGGGTGGCGCGCGCCGGGCTCTCCGAGCCCTCGTCGAGCCAGACCGCGCACCAGTCGGCGAGCCGCGGCACGAGCAGCTGTCCGGCGAGGGCGGCCACCAGGTCCTCGTCGAACTGCCCGGCCAGCAGGTCGGACGCCTCGGCCAGGAAGCTGAGCGCCCCGCGGTTGACCCACTCCGTCTCGTGCGTGACGCGCTTGGGCAGCGGCGCGAGGATCTCGGCGGCGCGCAGCCCGCGCTTCAGGGCCTGTTCGCTCGCGTACGACTCGGTGTCCTGGTCCGCCTTGGCGCCCTCAACGGGCAGCCGGACCCAGATGGTCTTGGTGCCCGTGCGGTAGGTGATGCCCCAGGAGTCGGAGAGGCTCGCGACGAGCTGGAGACCGCGGCCGTACTCGGGGGTGCCGGTGGGCGCCGGGCCCTGCTCGCCGCGGACGGCGCGGGAGGGGTGGTGGTCGGAGACCTCGATGACGAGGGCGCCGGTGTCCTCGCCGGGCGCGGCCTCGTCGAGTCGGCACAGCAGTTCGACCGCCGTGCCCGCGTGCACGACGGCGTTGGTCACCAACTCGCTGACGAGGAGCACCGAGTCGTCGGCGAGGCGGTCGGTGATCCCGGCAGCCGCCGGCACGCCGAGCTCCGTCCAGTCGGCGAGCGCGGCGCGCACGAATCTTCGCGCGGCGGCGGGCGCCAGCGGGTTTCCGGGCAGGGACGTGCGCACCACCGCCGGCGGCCCCGGGCGGTCCGGGTCCGTGGCGGAGGCACGGAATTCGGTCTCCCGTTGCGTCGGAATGGACCCCACGGTGCGGCTCCTGAGCAGTTCGGGCGAATACGCCTCAGGCGACACCGACAGAGTGACAGACTGGTGGCGCCCATAAGCACCGAGTCACCGAAGTGGGCCGCTATGAGTGAGAACAGTGCTACGCCCGCGCTCGGCTCCGGCCTGATCCCGGCCCAGGCACCGCCCGTGCCCTCCCCCGGGGCCGAGGCGGCGGAGCCCGCCCCGAGCGCCGGCGCGGCCCTCTCGCCGGCCGCCCTCGCGGAACTGCGCCCGCTGCTCGCCGCCATGCGCGCCGCGCGGGACGGCGACTTCACGAAGGTCGCACCGATCGGCGGGGGCATCACCGCCGAGCTGTACGCGGTCTTCAACGAAATGCTCGACCGTTCGCTGCACTTCGACGCCGAGCTGATCCGCGTACGCCGGGAGATCATCCGGCACGGCCGCCTGGACGAGCGGTTCACGGCGAGCCCGGGCCAGGGCAGATGGACGGACCGGGTCCAGGAGGTCAACTCCCTGCTGGACTCGCTGGTCGCCCCGGCGGCGAACGCCACCCGGGTGCTCAACGCCGTGGCGGGCGGCGATCTCACCCAGCGCGTCGACCTGCACGACGGCAGCCGTGAGCTGCGGGGCGATCTGCGGCGCCTCGGCCGCGCCGTCAACACGATGGTCGACCAGCTGTCGCTCTTCACGGGCGAGGTGACGCGCGTCGCCCGCGAGGTCGGCACGGAGGGGCGGCTCGGCGGCCGGGCCAAGGTGCGTGGCCTGTCCGGCAGTTGGCGTGATGTGACCGAGGCGGTCAACACCATGGCGTCCCGGCTGACCGCCCAGGTGCGGGACATCGCGCTGGTGACGACGGCGGTCGCGCAGGGCGACCTGACCCGCACGGTCACCGTCGAGGCCACCGGTGAGCTGCTGGAACTGAAGCTGACCGTGAACACCATGGTCGAGCAGCTCTCCGCGTTCGCCGCCGAGGTGACCCGTGTGGCCCGCGAGGTCGGCACCGAGGGGCAGTTGGGCGGCCGCGCGCAGGCGCGGGGCGTGTCCGGCGTGTGGAAGGACCTCACCGACAACGTCAACTTCATGGCGTCGAACCTCACCTCGCAGGTCCGCAACATCGCCCAGGTCACCACCGCCGTCGCCAACGGCGACCTGAGCCAGAAGATCACCGTGGACGCCCGGGGCGAGATCCTGGAGCTGAAGTCGACCGTGAACACGATGGTCGACCAGCTCTCCGCCTTCGCCGACGAGGTCACCCGCGTCGCCCGCGAGGTCGGCACCGAGGGCAACCTCGGCGGGCGCGCTCAGGTGCGGGGCGTGTCCGGCGTATGGAAGGACCTCACCGACAACGTCAACTTCATGGCGGACAACCTGACGTCGCAGGTCCGCAACATCGCGCTCGTCTCGACGGCCGTCGCGCAAGGAGATCTCGGCAAGAAGATCACCGTGGAGGCGAAGGGCGAGATCCTGGAGCTGAAGTCGACGATCAACACGATGGTCGACCAGCTCTCCGCCTTCGCCGACGAGGTCACCCGCGTCGCCCGCGAGGTCGGCACCGAGGGCAACCTCGGCGGGCAGGCCCAGGTGCGGGGCGTGTCCGGCGTATGGAAGGACCTCACCGACAACGTCAACTTCATGGCGTCGAACCTCACCTCGCAGGTCCGCAACATCGCCCAGGTCACCACCGCCGTCGCCAACGGCGACCTCTCCAAGATGATCACGGTCACCGCGCGCGGCGAGATCCTGGAGCTCAAGGACACCGTCAACACGATGGTGACGCAGTTGCGCGCCTTCGCCGACGAGGTGACGCGCGTGGCCCGCGAGGTCGGCACGGACGGCCGCCTGGGCGGCCGCGCGCAGGTCCTCGGGGTGTCGGGGGTCTGGAAGGACCTCACCGACAACGTCAACTACATGGCGGACAACCTCACCGGGCAGGTCCGCAACATCGCGCAGGTCGCGACCGCCGTCGCCCAGGGCGACCTGTCGAAGAAGATCGACGTGGACGCGCGCGGCGAGATCCTGGAGCTGAAGACCACCATCAACACCATGGTGGACACGCTCTCCTCGTTCTCCTCGGAGGTCACGCGCGTGGCCCGCGAGGTCGGCTCCGAGGGCCAGCTCGGCGGCCAGGCCCGGGTCGAGGGCGTGTACGGCACGTGGAAGCGCCTGACGACGAACGTGAACGAGCTGGCGCTGAACCTCACCACCCAGGTCCGCGCCATCGCCGAGGTCGCCTCCGCCGTGGCCCAGGGCGACATGACCCGCGCCATCACCGTCGAGACGCGCGGCGAGGTGTCCGAGCTCAAGGACAACATCAACCTCATGGTCTCCAACCTCCGCGAGACCACCCGCGCCAAGGACTGGCTGGAGTCCAACCTCGCCCGCCTCGCGGGCCTGATGCAGGGCCACCGAGATCTGATGGAGGTCGCCGACCTGATCCTGCGCGAGCTGACCCCGCTGGTGAACGCGCAGTACGGCGCCTTCTTCCTGGCCGACCCCGACACCGCCGAGGGCCCGGCGCCCACCCGGATCACCGCGAAGGGCCTCGCCTTCATCGCGGGGTACGGCGCGGCCCAGGGCTCGGTCGTCGACACGGGCGGGATGCCCGCGCAGGGCCTGGTGCGCCAGGCGGCCCTGGAGAAGAAGCGCATCCTCGTCGAGGAGGTGCCACCGGACTACATCAAGATCCACTCGGGGCTCGGGGACGCCGCCCCCGCGACCGTCGTGATCATCCCGATCCTCTTCGAGGACAAGCTGCTCGGCGTGATCGAGCTGGCCACCTTCTCCCGCTTCTCCGACGTCCACCTGGCCTTCTTCGACCAGTTCGTGAACACCATCGGCGTCGCCATCAACACCATCATCGCCAACTCCCGTACGGAGTCGCTGCTCGGCGAGTCCCAGCGCCTGGCCACCCAGCTCCAGGAACGCTCGGACGAACTCCAGCGCCAGCAGGCCGAGTTGCGCCGCTCGAACGCCGAGCTGGAGGAGAAGGCGGCCCTGCTCGCCACGAGCTCCCAGTACAAGTCGGAGTTCCTCGCGAACATGTCGCACGAGCTGCGCACGCCGCTCAACTCCCTGCTGATCCTGGCCCGGCTGCTCTCCGACAACCCGGACGGCCATCTCTCCGACCAGGAGGTGCAGTTCGCGACGACGATCCACCGCTCGGGCTCGGACCTCCTCCAGCTCATCAACGACATCCTGGACCTGTCGAAGATCGAGGCCGGCCGGATGGACGTACGCCCCAAGAAGCTTCCGCTGATCAAGGTCCTCGACTACGTCCACGCGACGTTCCGCCCGCTCACCCTCGACCGGGGCCTCGCCTTCGACGTGTCGGTCGGCGACGACGTGCCGCGCGAGATGTTCTCGGACGAGCAGCGCCTCCAGCAGATCCTGCGCAACCTCCTGTCGAACGCCGTCAAGTTCACCTCGTCGGGCGGCGTCCAGCTGCGGGTCAGCCGCGTCACGGACACCGCGGGCGACCGGCTGCTCCACGACAACGACGACCTGCTCTGCTTCGCGGTCAGCGACACCGGCATCGGCATCCCGGCCGAGCAACTGCCGGTGATCTTCGAGGCGTTCCAGCAGGCCGACGGCACCACCAACCGCAAGTACGGCGGCACCGGCCTCGGCCTCTCCATCAGCCGCGAGATCGCGGGCCTGCTCGGCGGCCGCATCACCGCCGAGAGCCGCCCCGGCCACGGCTCCACCTTCTCGCTCTACGTCCCCGTGGTGCACCCGGGCCACGGCGCGGCCGCCGTCGCGTACGCCGCGTCGCACACCCAGGACCTGCCGGAGCCCCAGGAACACGCCGTGCAGCGGCCGCACACCACCCTCGAACCGGACGACAGCTGGCCCATGCCCGCCAAGCTCGAGGAGTGGAAGGAAGGCCGCGCCGGTCGCTTGCTGCCCGGCCGCAGGGTGCTGATCGTCGACGACGACATCCGCAACGTCTTCGCGCTCACGCACGTGCTCAGCCGCGTCGGCATGCCCGTCCTGTACGCGGAGAACGGCCGCGAGGGCATCGAGACCCTGGAGCGCAACCCGGACGTCGACCTCGTCCTGATGGACATCATGATGCCGGAGATGGACGGCTACGAAACCATGGCCGCCATCCGCCGCAGCCCCCGCTGGCAGGGCCTGCCCATCGTCGCCCTCACCGCGAAGGCCATGCCGGGGGACCGCGAGAAGGCCATCGCCCAGGGCGCCACCGACTACGTGCCCAAGCCCGTGGACGTGGATCAGCTCCTCGGCGTCATCTGCGCCCTCCTCGATCCGGAGGGCGCACCCGCCGAAGCCTCCGAGGGCACCCCCGCCGCAGGCCCCGAGGGCACACCCGCCGACGGCCCGGCCGCGCCAGGCGACAGCCCCGTCACGCCGGCCACCGATCGAGGCCCCCGACCATGAACGCAGAGCCCCGCAGCGACCACCACGCGAGCATCCTCCTCGTCGACGACATGGAGGACAATCTGTTGGCACTCGAAGCGATCCTGACGTCCCTGAACGAGCCGCTGGTACGCGCCCGTTCGGGAGAGGAGGCGATGAAGGCGATCCTGCGGCAGCGGTTCGCCGTGATCCTCCTCGACGTCCGGATGCCGGGCATGGACGGTTTCGAGACGGCGTCGAACATCAAACGCCTCGACCAGACCAAGGACGTGCCCATCATCTTCCTGACGGGCACCGACCACGACGCCGGCTACGCCTTCCGGGGGTACGCGACGGGCGCGGCCGACTTCCTCACCAAACCGTTCGACCCGTGGGTCCTGCGCGCCAAGGTCAGTGTCTTCCTCGAACTGCACAGGAAGACCCGGCAGTTGGAGCGGATACTCGCCCGCGAGCAGCTCCAGTTCGACGAGCTTGCCGCGCGCCTGTCCGCGATCGAGGCCCACATGGCGGCGAGCAGCCTGAACGACGTCCTGGAGCTGCGCCACCATGTGAAGCACATGGAGGAACTGGTGCGGGAGATGCGTCACGGACGGAGCCGCTAGACGCGTCCTGGCCGGCTACGCCTCACGCGAGCCCGCGTACATCTCGTCGATCAGGTGCTTGTACTCCCGCTCGACGACCGGGCGCTTCAGCTTCAGGCTGGGCGTCAGCTCGCCGTGTTCGACGTCCAGGTCGCGCGGCAGGAGCCGGAACTTCTTGATGGTCTGCCAGCGCTGGAGGCCTCCGTTGAGCTGCTGCACATAGCCCTCGATCAGCTCGACCGTGGCGGGCGCGGCGCAGACCTCGGCGTAGGACTTGCCGCCCAGGCCGTTCTCCTCGGCCCAGGCGAGGATCGCGGGCTCGTCGAGGGAGATCAGCGCGGTGCAGTAGTTCTTGTCGGCGCCGTGCACCAGGATGTTGGAGACGTACGGGCACACGGCCTTGAACTGGCCCTCGACCTCGGCGGGCGCGATGTACTTGCCGCCGGAGGTTTTGATCAGGTCCTTCTTGCGGTCGGTGATCCGCAGATAGCCGTCGACTGACAGCTCGCCGATGTCCCCGGTGTGGAACCATCCGTCGGACTCCAGGACCTCGGCCGTCTTCTCCGGCAGGCCGTGGTAGCCCTCCATGATGCCGGGGCCGCGCAGCAGGATCTCGCCGTCGTCCGCGATGCGCACCTCGGTGCCGGGCAGCGGCTTGCCGACGGTGCCGGTGCGGTAGGCCTCGCCGGGGTTCACGAAGGAGGCGGCGGAGGACTCGGTCAGGCCGTAGCCCTCCAGGATGTGGATGCCGGCGCCCGCGAAGAAGTACCCGATGTCGGGCGCGAGGGCCGCCGACCCGGAGACGGCGGCGCGCAGCCGTCCGCCGAAGGCCTCGCGCAGCTTGGAGAAGACCAGCGTGTCGGCGGCCTTGTGCTTGGCGCGCAGGCCGAAGGGGACCGAGGCGTTGCCGGTCCTGCGGAAGTTGTCCTGGCTGACCTTCGCGTACTCGCGGGAGACCTCGGCCGCCCACAGGAAGATCTTGTACTTGGCGCCGCCACCGGCCCGGGCCTTGGCCGCGACGCCGTTGTAGACCTTCTCGAAGATGCGCGGCACGGCAGCCATGTACGTCGGCTGCACGACCGGCAGATTCTCGATGATCTTGTCGACGCGGCCGTCGACGGCGGTGACGTGGCCGAGCTCGATCTGCCCGGAGGTCAGCACCTTGCCGAACACGTGCGCGAGCGGCAGCCAGAGGTACTGCACGTCGTCGGGGCCGAGCAGACCGGTCGCCGCGATGGCCTTCGCCATGTACGACCAGTTGTCGTGCGGGAGCCGCACGCCCTTGGGCTTGCCGGTGGTGCCGGAGGTGTAGATCAGCGTCGCGAGCTGGTCTGCGGTGATCGCCGCGATCCGGTCCTTGACGAGCGCGGGGCTCTTCTCCAGGTACGCGGCGCCCCGGGCCTCCAGCTCGGCGAGCGTGAGCACCCAGCCCTCGGGGTCGCCCTCGGCGGCGGAGGCGCCCTCGGCGTCGATGACCACGACGTGCCGCAGCTCGGGCAGCTCGGCGCGCTTCGCACGCGCCTTGGCGAGCTGCGCGGCGTCCTCGGCGATCAGCACCCGGCTGCCGGAGTCGGCCACGATGTACGCCGACTCCTCGGCGTTGGTCTGCGGGTAGACGGTCGTGGTGGCAGCGCCCGCGCACATGATGCCGAGGTCGGCGAGGATCCACTCGACCCGTGTGGCGGAGGCGAGGGCGACCCGGTCCTCGGGCTGGAGGCCGAGCTCGACCAGCCCGGCGGCGATGGCGTAGACCCGGTCGGCCGCCTGCGACCAGCTGAGGGCCTTCCACTCGTCGGGTCCCTCACCGGAGGCCGCCGGGACGGGGTAGCGGTAGGCCTCGGCATCCGGCGTGGCCGCCACGCGCTCCAGGAAGAGATGCGCCACGGAGGGCGGACGGTTCTCGATCAAGGTCTGTGTGTCGCTCATCTTTGTGTCGCTCACGACATCCTCCGGGCCCACGACGGTGCGGCGAACTTGCTGGTGGCTGCTTCTGCCTTCTGCTTCTTGCTGCTTCTTACATCTCTGTCGGCCACTTGTTTAACTTGCGAGTAACCTACGAGTGGTGATCAGAGTAGAGCGCCGACGCCCAGGGCGTAAGGGGCAACTGCCTGTCACTTCCTCCAGGCACCCAAACGGAATCGGGCCTCGCGCCCAAACGGAATCGGCCCTCGCGGCCACAACGCCGCGGGCCCGGCGCGTCTGTGCGCCGGGCCCGCGTGGCGGCCGCTCCAGCGCGGCCGGGATGACTACTTCTTGGCCTTGCCGGGGCCGCTGTCGTCGCTGGACAGCACCGCGATGAAGGCCTCCTGGGGGACCTCCACGGAGCCGACCATCTTCATCCGCTTCTTGCCTTCCTTCTGCTTCTCGAGCAGCTTCCGCTTACGGGAGATGTCACCGCCGTAGCACTTGGCGAGGACGTCCTTGCGGATGGCGCGGATGGTCTCGCGGGCGATCACCCGGGAGCCGATCGCGGCCTGCACGGGCACCTCGAAGGCCTGCCGCGGGATCAGCTCGCGCAGCTTGGCGACGAGCCGCACGCCGTACGCGTACGCCTGGTCCTTGTGCGTCACGGCGGAGAAGGCGTCGACCTTGTCGCCGTGCAGCAGGATGTCGACCTTGACGAGCTGCGCGGACTGCTCGCCCGTGGGCTCGTAGTCCAGCGAGGCGTAACCACGCGTCTTGGACTTCAGCTGGTCGAAGAAGTCGAAGACGATCTCGGCGAGCGGCAGGGTGTAGCGGATCTCCACGCGGTCCTCGGAGAGGTAGTCCATGCCGAGCATGACGCCGCGCCGGTTCTGGCACAGCTCCATGATCGAACCGATGAACTCGCTGGGCGCGAGGATCGTGGCGCGCACGACCGGCTCGAAGACCTGGTCGATCTTGCCCTCGGGGAATTCACTCGGGTTGGTGACCGTGTGCTCGGCACCGTCCTCCATGATCACGCGGTAGACCACGTTGGGGGCGGTGGCGATGAGGTCGAGCCCGAACTCGCGCTCGAGCCGCTCACGGATCACATCGAGGTGCAGCAGCCCCAGGAACCCGACGCGGAAGCCGAAGCCCAGCGCGGCCGAGGTCTCCGGCTCGTACACCAGCGCGGCGTCGTTGAGCTGGAGCTTGTCGAGGGCCTCGCGCAGGTCCGGGTACTCCGAGCCGTCCAGCGGATACAGACCCGAGAACACCATCGGCTTGGGGTCCTTGTACCCGCCGAGCGCCTCGGTGGCGCCCTTGTGCAGGGAGGTGATCGTGTCGCCGACCTTGGACTGACGGACGTCCTTCACGCCGGTGATGATGTAGCCCACCTCACCGACGCCGATGCCGTCGGCCGGGGTCATCTCGGGGGACGACACACCGATCTCGAGCAGCTCGTGCGTGGCGCCGGTGGACATCATCCGGATCCGCTCACGCTTGTTGAGCTGGCCGTCGACGACTCGTACGTACGTCACGACGCCGCGGTAGGAGTCGTAGACCGAGTCGAAGATCATCGCGCGGGCGGGGGCGTCCGCGACGCCGACCGGCGGCGGGATCTCGGCGACGACCTTGTCGAGCAGCGCCTCGACGCCCATGCCGGTCTTCGCGGAGACCTTCAGGACGTCCGCGGGGTCGCAGCCGATGAGGTTGGCGAGTTCCTCGGAGAACTTCTCCGGCTGGGCGGCCGGCAGATCGATCTTGTTCAGTACGGGGATGATCTTGAGGTCGTTCTCCATCGCCAGGTAGAGATTGGCGAGAGTCTGCGCCTCGATGCCCTGGGCCGCGTCGACCAGGAGGATCGTGCCCTCGCAGGCCGCGAGCGAACGCGAGACCTCGTACGTGAAGTCGACGTGGCCCGGGGTGTCGATCATGTTGAGGATGTGGGTACTGCCCTGGTCCGGGCCCTCGTTCGGGGCCCAGGGCAGACGCACCGCCTGGGACTTGATCGTGATGCCGCGCTCGCGCTCGATGTCCATGCGGTCGAGGTACTGAGCACGCATCTGCCGCTGCTCCACCACCCCGGTGAGCTGGAGCATGCGGTCGGCGAGCGTGGACTTGCCGTGGTCGATGTGCGCGATGATGCAGAAATTGCGGATCAGAGCCGGGTCGGTACGGCTCGGCTCGGGCACATTGTTAGGGGTCGCGGGCACGCAGGGTCCTGTCTCTTGAGGCGCCTGTAGCCTCGGGTCGGATCTATACGTAGCTTCCATCGTCCCATGGGTGGCGCACTGCGCTCGGTTTGGGCTGGTCGGACGGCGGCTGGTACCGTGGGCAGCTGTGTCTCGTAGCCCTCTCAAGCGTCGAGGCGCGTGTCATAACACTCATCTGCAGTACCTCTGCAGTACCTGAACCTGAAAAGGCTCTTTCGTGGCGAACATCAAGTCCCAGATCAAGCGGATCAAGACCAACGAGAAGGCGCGTCAGCGCAACAAGGCGGTCAAGTCTTCCCTGAAGACCGCGATCCGCAAGGCCCGCGAGGCCGTTGCCGCCGGTGACACCCAGAAGGCCGCCGAGCTCACGCGTGAGGCCACGCGTCAGCTGGACAAGGCCGTCTCCAAGGGCGTCATCCACAAGAACCAGGCCGCCAACAAGAAGTCGGCGCTTGCGACGAAGGCCGCGTCCCTCAAGGGCTGAAGCCTTTACCCCGGCTAGCGTGCCGGGGAGCTGATCAATCCTCCCGCGAGGGTAATTCGAGCCCTCTACCTCGAATCGCGGACAGACCACGCAGTACGCCACGCTGCGCCAGTGCCCCCGGACCCACTCCGGGGGCACTGCTGTGTGTGGGGGGCGGTACGGGGGCGCCCTTGGGGGCGCGGAAGCGCCTGTCAGGGGCGCGGGGAACTGCGCGCCCAGCCACAAGCCACCCGCAGGGGAGTCAGGCCACCCCACCCACGCGGAGCCGATCAGCGACGCCCAGACCGAGCCGCACGCGCAACAGCAACCACGGCCTTCTCCAACGCATACTCCGGATCATCCCCCCCACCCTTGACCCCCGCATCGGCCACCGCAACAGCGGTCAACGCCGCGGCAACCCCATCCGGCGTCCACCCCCGCATCTGCTGCCGCACCCGATCAATCTTCCACGGCGGCATACCCAGCTCCCGCGCAAGATCGGCAGGCCGTCCCCCCCGCGCGGACGAAAGCTTCCCGATGGCACGAACCCCCTGCGCAAGCGCACTGGTGATCATGACGGGAGCGACCCCGGTCGACAGAGACCACCGCAGCGCTTCGAGCGCCTCCGCGGCCCGCCCCTCCACGGCCCGGTCGGCGACATTGAAGCTGGAGGCCTCCGCCCGACCCGTGTAATACCGCCCGACGACGACCTCATCGATCTTGCCCTCGACGTCCGCCGCGAGCTGGGACACCGCGGAGGCGAGCTCACGCAGATCGCTGCCGATCGAGTCGACCAGGGCCTGGCACGCCTCGGACGTCGCCGAGCGGCCGAGCGTACGGAACTCGCTCCGTACGAACGAGAGCCGGTCGGCGGGCTTCGTCATCTTGGGGCAGGCGACCTCGCGCGCCCCGGCCTTGCGGGCCGCGTCCAGCAGGGCCTTGCCCTTGGCGCCGCCCGCGTGCAGCAGGACGAGGGTGATCTCCTCGGCGGGCGCCCCGAGGTACGCCTTCACGTCCTTGATCGTGTCCGCCGACAGATCCTGCGCGTTCCGCACGATCACGACCTTGCGCTCGGCGAAGAGCGAGGGACTGGTGAGCTCGGCGAGCGTGCCGGGCTGCAACTGGTCGGAGGTGAGGTCACGCACATCCGTGTCCGCGTCGGCGGCGCGGGCGGCCGCGACCACCTGCTGCACGGCGCGGTCGAGGAGCAGATCCTCCTGCCCCACGGCGAGCGTGAGGGGGGCGAGCGGATCTGACGAATCGGCGGTATCTGTCTTCCTGGCCATCGCGGTCAAGCATCCCACGCGCCACTGACAACACCTCCCGCGCGGCTGGTCCCGGGCGGGCTCCCTCTCCGATACCGCGATACCGGAGAATGGGCGGGTGACCGACGTACGACATGTCCTGGTGCTGCCCGACCGCGATGCCGCGGAGGAAGTCGCCGCAGAACTCCCCGACCGTTTCGGCGTCGCCGAGGAACCCCAGCTCGTCCGGGACGCGCTGGCCGGCGAGGACGACGCCGAGGACGCCCAGTGGCTGGTCGTGATCGAAGACCCCGAGTCCCGCCTGGACCAAACAGCACTCGACGAACTGGCCGCCACTTACGAGGGCTGGCTGGAGGCTCCGTAGGCCCGGCGGGGCGCGGCGCCGCTCCGGGCACCGCGCGCGTCGGCGGTCAGGTCTTGGGGACGGCCTGGATGTCGAGGTCGATCGTGATGCTGTGTCCGACGGCCGCTATGCCGCGCGCCAGCATCGTCTGCCAGGTGATCGTGAAGTCGTCGCGGTGCAGTTCGGTGGTGGCGCGGCAGGCCGCGCGCGTCTCGCCCTCCAGCCCCTGGCCGACCCCGAGGTACTCGGCGTCCAGCGTGACCGTCCGCGTCACGCCGTGCAGCGTCAGGCCGCCCGAGACGGCCCAGCGGCTGCCGCCCTTGTGCACGAAACGGTCGCTGTAGAACTCCATCGTCGGGAAGCGCCCCACGTCGAGGAAGTCACCGGAGCGCAGATGGTCGTCGCGCATCTGGACCCCGGTGTCGATGGAGGCCGCGTCGATGACGACGTGCATCGCGGAGTCCTCCATGCGCTCGCCCATCCGGATGGCTCCGGCGAAGCTGTTGAACCGGCCGTGGATACGGGCCAGCCCGATGTGCCGCGCGGTGAAGCCGACGGAGGAGTGCAGGGGGTCGAGCTCCCAGTCACCGGCCTCGGGAAGCGCCGGCGGCTGCGCGACCTGGAGCGTGACATCGCCGAGCGAGGCGTGCGTGTCCTGGCCGACCGTGGCGCTCCCCCGGTACGGCGTGAACCCTTCCGCCGAGACCACGAGGCGGTAGTCCCCGGCCGGAACGGTCGTGACGAACGCCCCGTAGGGATCCGTCCCGCCCCCGACCACCTTGCGCCCCATGGCATCGGTGACGGCGAACTCCGCGTGCCGCACGGGCTCGTTGACGGGGTCGAGCACCCGGCAGCTGAGCACTCCCGCGTCCGGCGGCACCCTGAACGCCGACAAGGGTCCCGTCCGTCCCACCCGATTCGTACGGTTTCCCAGCCAACGGCCGAACACGCGCGACACACCCCCGCATTACTTGACAACACCTGTAAAACACAGTGAATGGGTATTCGATCACCGTTGCGGCATTCGATGCAACATGGCAACACATCGCGGGAATACTGACGATGCGCTGCAAGTGTCGCGACTCACCCGAATTGATCGCCCACCGCCCTCCCCCTCCTTGGGCAGCCGGGCCTAGGGAGGCCGAGTGGTGGCTTCCAGCCGTGGGGACGATCTCGGCCCCGCGCCCACCACCGCGATCGAGCCGTCCACATCCGTACGCAGTACCCGCGCCCCTTCGGCGCGCAGCGCGGCGACGGTGACGGGCGCGGGGTGGCCGTACGTGTTCTCCGCGCCGCAAGAGATCAACGCCAGCCTCGGCGCCGTCCTGCGCAGCAGTTCCGGATCTTGATGGGCCGAGCCGTGATGGGCCACCTTGAGCACGTCCACGGAGGCGATCGAGGCGGCGGCCGGGGTGCGCAGCAGGGCGCGCTGGGCCGGTGGTTCGAGGTCTCCCAGGAGCAGCAGGGTCAGCCCTCCGGCCCGCACGAGCAGCGTGACGCTCGCGTCGTTCGGCCCCTCGGGTGACGGCGCCGGCGCGGCCGGAGGCCAGAGCACCTGCCAGTCCAGGCCCGCCGCACGCCGCCGCTCCCCCGCCACGGCCCGAGTCACCGGAACCCGCTCGGCCGCCGCCTGCTCCCGTACGAACTCCGCCTGCTCCGGCGGCTCCTGGAACCCCGTCGTCTGGATGCCTCCCACCTGTCTCCCCCGCAGCACCCCCGGCAGCCCCGCGACGTGGTCGGCGTGGAAATGGGTCAGGAGCACCAGGGGCACACGCGTGATCCCGAGCGAACGAAGACAACGGTCGACCGCCACCGGGTCGGGCCCCGCGTCGACGACCACACCCGCGCCGCCGCCCGCCGCCAGCACCGTGGCATCGCCCTGCCCCACGTCACACATGACCATGCGCCACCCCGGCGGCGGCCACCCCGCGATCACCCTGGTGAGGGGCGGTGGTTGGACGATCACCAGGAGGAGGAGCAGCACGCAGGCCGCGGCGAGCCATGGATGCCGCGCGAGCCTGCGGCCCGCCAGGACGAGCGCCACCGTGACGAGCGCGAGCAGCAACCCGCCGCGCCATCCGCCCGGCCAGTCGACCCCACTGCCAGGCATGGCCGCCCCGGCTCGGGCGATCTCCGCGATCCACTCCGTGGGCCAGCTCGCACCCCAGGCCAGCGCCTCGGCCACCGGCATCGCCACCGGCGCGCAGGCCAGCGCCGCGAAACCGAGCACCGTGGCGGGCGCCACGGCGAACTCCGCCAGGAGGTTGCACGGCACCGCGACCAGACTCACCCGGGCGGCCAGGACGGCGACGACGGGTGCGCACACCGCCTGTGCGGCAGCAGCCGCGGCCAGTGCGTCGGCGAGCCGCGGTGGCATCCCGCGCCTCCGCAGCGCCGCACTCCAGCGCGGCGCGAGGGTGAGCAGGGCCCCGGTGGCGAGGACGGAGAGCAGGAAGCCGTAACTACGGCTCAGCCACGGGTCGTACAGGACGAGCAGCAGCACGGCCGCGGCGAGCGCCGGAATCAGCGACCTGCGCCGCCCGGTGGCGATGGCGAGGAGCGCGATCAGCCCGCAGGCCGCGGCCCGCAGCACGCTCGGATCCGGCCGGCAGACGATGACGAAGCCGAGGGTCAGCAGCCCGCCCAGCAGCGCGGTGGTGCGCAGCGGGATGCCCAACCTGGGGGCCAGCCCACGCCGTTCCACCCGCTGGGCGGTGCCCGGCGGCCCGATGAGCAGGACGAGCACGATGGTGAGGTTCGCTCCGCTTACGGCAAGCAAATGCGTCAGGTCGGTCGCCCGGAACGCCTGCTCCAGCTCGACCGGCACCCGCGAGGTGTCCCCGACCACCAGGCCCGGCAGCAGCGCGCGGGCATCGGCCGACAGCCCATCGCTGGCCTCCCGCAACCCGCCCCGCAACCGCCCGGCGATCCGTTGCGCCCCGGACGGCGGCCCGACCACGTGCGGCGGCCGCTCCCCCGAGACCCGGAGCACCGCCGCGACCTTGCCCCCCTGCGCCAACGGCGGCGCCAACCGCGCGGCCACCCGCAGCCGCGTGGAGGGCAGCAGCACGAGCCAGGGGTCTTTGGGGCGGAAGCGGGCGGCTCCGGCTGCCCCGGCTCCCGGCTCCAACGGCGCCAGTTCCGGGGCGCCTTGGCCCCCTGGGGCACCTCGGCCGCCCGGGAGGCGCGGGGGCCTCGCGGAGTCGGCGGTCTCACCCCGCACGATGACCAGGACCGGGGCCCGCGTCACGGTCACCGCGCCGTCCCCCTTCGTGACCCGGACGACGTCGGCGTTCAGCAGGACGCCGGGCGGCATCGTGTGCGCGCCCGCGACGCGGGGCCGGGAGCGCCGGGGATCGGACGTGACCTCCAACTCCGCGTCCACCTGGGCGTATTCACGCGCCAGGGCGGGGACGGGGCCCCGGTGCAGATCCGCCCCGTGCAACGCCGCGGAGCCCCCCGAGGCAGCGGCACAGAGCAGCGAGGCGGCCACCGCCAGTCGCCCCCACGAACGTCGCCGCCTCGACGTTCCGGTCCGCCGCCCCTGAGCCGTCCACATCACCAGCAGCACACCGGCCGCCGCCACGCAGACCGCCACCGCAGCGACCGCCCACCTGAGCGGGGCGTCCAGCAGCAGCGCGGCCGCCGCCCACGCCGCCAACGCGGGCGGTACGAGACGGAGGTCGACCGGCCCCTCCTGTCGGGGGTGCGAGGCGCCGAGGCGGTGACCCGACGCGACATGGACCGCCGCACGCGTCGCCGCCTCGGTCCGAGACCCGGACGTCATGGCCGTACGAGATCCTGGAGATCGGCGAAACGCCGGTCCCCGATGCCATTGACCTCGCGGAGCTCTTCGACGGAGCGGAAACCGCCGTGCTCGGTGCGGTAGTCGATGATGTGTTGCGCCAGCACCGGGCCGACGCCCGGCAGTTCGTCGAGCTGCGCGGCGGTCGCCGTGTTCAGCCCGACCGGGCCCGCGGCAGCCGTCCCCGCGGCCCCCGCCGGACCGGCACCCGGCACGGCACCGGCACTGCCGGGTCCAGGGGGCGGCGCCGGCTCGCCGACCACCACCTGCTCACCGTCCACCAGGAACCGCGCGCGATTGAGACCGCCCATGTCGGTGCCTGGCCGGGCCCCTCCCGCGGCCCGCAGCGCGTCGGCCACCCGGGAGCCCGCGGGCAGCCTGTGGACACCGGGCCGGCGGACCTTCCCGCTGACGTCCACGACGATCCTGCCGCCCGGACCGGCCGCCGCGTCCGCCCCGCCCCGGCCGGCTGCCGCGGAGCGCCCCGCCCCCGCCTCTGCCGGAGGACCCGCCGAAGGCGCCGGCTCCGCACCGTGTTCCCCTGCGGCGCCCGCCTCGCGCACGATGTCCGGGGCCTGCACCGGGCGCGCCCGCCCCGTCCAGAAGTGCTGCGCCGCGAAGACGGCGGCGACAACGAGGACCACGACGAGCACGATCACCCCACGCCGCTCCAGCCCGCACCGCGCCTGGAACCACACCGGCAGCCGCTCCCTCACGGCGAGCCCCATCCGCTCCCGCCGCGCACGCCCGCCCTGCGCCTTCCCCTCCACGACAGACTCCGCCTCAGCGGCCTCCGCCAAGGGCCTCACCTCCGCCCCGGCATCCTCCGCCAGGGGCCTCAGCCCTGCCCCTGCGTCCTCCGCCCGGCCTCTCTCCATTCCATGCTCTCGCCCCGCCCCGGCTCCCCGCCCGGCCTCATCCGCCCCCTCCCGCCACGCCCTACCAGGCAAAGACGCAGCCCTGCGCGCGCCACCCCCGCCCGGCAGCAGCCCCGCGTCAGGCCCCGCCACGTCCAACCGCACCGAAGAAGAAGCCGAATGCTGAGGCGCACCCATGAGATGCGGCGGCGGCGACAGAGCCGACGGCAGCTGCGGCTCGGCGAAGAGATTCTCCGCACGCGCCCGCGCCCGCGCACGCAACCGCACCGCCTCCGCCGAGGCATGGCCGCGCCGGACCCGTCTCCGAGCGTGACGGTGCTGCGCACGCCCGTCCGAAGCGGGGCCGCGACCGGGGCCACTCGTCGGGGAAACTGTCCGAGATGGTGAACGCAGTGAGGTCATGTCGACGACGGTAGGCACCTTCGCGACATCGTGTTGATCTTGGTCAATTCCCGTGGATTACCCGGCGGTTGTGGAAAACTCCGTCACCCGCACGTGGCAATTCCCCGGCAGTCACATCCGGCCCCACCGCCCCGGGACTCCGGCAACCCGCCCCTCACCGCGGCGAGACCACGACCCCCAGCAGCCCGGGCCCCGTATGCGCCCCGATCACCGCGCCCACCTCGCTGACATGCAGCTCCTCAAGGCCGGGCAACCGGTCCCGGAGCCGGTCCGCGAGGGCGGCCGCCCGCTCCGGCGCCGCGAGATGATGCACCGCGATGTCCACCTGGCCCGCGCCCGCCCGCTCGGCGACGATCTCCTCCAGGCGGGCGATGGCCTTCGACGCCGTCCGTACCTTCTCCAGCATGTCGATGCGGCCGCCGTCCAGCTTCAGGAGCGGCTTCACGGCGAGCGCGGAGCCCAACAGCGCCTGCGCGGCGCCGATGCGGCCGCCCCTGCGCAGATAGTCGAGGGTGTCGACGTAGAAGTACGCGGACGTCCCTGCGGCACGCTTCTCTGCGGCCGCCACGACCTCCTCCGCCGAGTCACCCGCCTCTGAGGCCTCCGCCGCCGCCAGGGCGCAGAAACCGAGGGCCATCGCGACCATGCCGGTGTCCACCACCCGCACCGGCACCGGCGCGTCCTTCGCCGCGAGGACGGCGGCGTCGTACGTACCGGAGAACTCGGCGGACAGGTGCAGCGAGACGATCGCCGTGGCGCCCGCCTCCGCGACCTTCCGGTACGTCTCGGCGAAGACCTCTGGGCTGGGCCGGGACGTGGTCACCGACTTCCGCTTCTGCAGGGCCAGGGCGAGGGAGCGCGCCGAGATCTCGGTGCCTTCCTCCAGCGCCTGGTCCCCCAGGACCACGGTCAGGGGCACCGCGGTGATGCCGTGCCGCTCCATCGTCCGCTGCGGCAGGTAGGCCGTTGAATCCGTGACGATCGCGACATGGCGGGACATGGGCTGGAGATTACCCGTCTGGGCCGCCGGACGGCAGCCCGGCCCCTGTTCACCCAGATCACCCGGCTCGCCCCGCTGACCCCGCTCGCCCCGTCCCTGCGACGTTCCCCGCGTCACGGGGGCGGCTCAGGTCGTGCTCTCGGGCTTGGCCTTCTTCTCCCACGGATATGTGGGGGCCGCCGAGGGCGGCGTGATCGCGGGCCGCGTGGGCTCCTGGGAGGCCTGCGCGGACGGCTCCGGCCAGCTCTGGCCGGTGTCCTTCGCGGGCTCCGCGGCGGGCTCGGGCCAGGCGGCGGGGGCCTGCTCCGGCCGCGGTTCCGTCGTCCAGTGCCGCAGGGCTCCCGCCTCCATGTCGATCTGCGTGCGGAGCGATTCCAGGTCGTCGCCAGCGAACCGGCTGGCCCGGTCGCGCGCCCCCCACCGCAGCGAGTCCGCCGCCTGGGTGATGTGCTCCGTGCGCTCCTTCAGCTCGGGGAGGCGCTCGGCCACGGACGCCTTGTCCGGGTCCCGCTCCAGACGCCGCAGCTCATCGTCCAGCTCATGCCCATGGGCGCTGAGCCGGTCAAAGAGGCCGAGGCTCTCCTTCAGCGAGGCGTCCTCGACGACACCGGCCTGGAGGACGTCCTGCGTGCTCCGCATCGACGTGCGCAACTTGAGCCGCAGCTGGGCCAGTTCACCGGCGGTGCCGACCTGGGCGAAGCTCTTCGCTCGCAAGGTGGTGTCCTCCACCGTGCGGCGGGCCTCCGAGATGGTGCGGTCCACGCCTCGCTTGGCCGCCCGGACGACCTTCACCGTGGCATACACCCCCAGCACCAGGAACAGCACGACGAGCAGCGCCACGATTGCGCCCACGGCTTCCATGACGCTCCTATCCAGTCCAGCCCAGCAAGTTCAGTTCCGGCCAGTGCAGCCCAGCCCAGTCAGGACCGGACCGCTCCAGCGACGTCCCTTCCACCGTAAACGGAAAAGGCAGGCCGGAGGTTCCATCGGAACCCCCAACCTGCCCGTAAGGGAAGACCCCTATACCTCGCCCATACCCGGCTACACCTCCGCGCGCCGCTACGCCGGAACGATGTTCACCAGCTTCGGCGCCCGCACGATCACCTTGCGGATGCCCGCGCCGTCCAGCGCGGCCACGACCTTCTCGTCGGCCAGGGCGACCTTCTCCAGCTCCTCGTCGGAGATGGCCGGCGAGACCTCCAGGCGCGCCTTGACCTTGCCCTTGATCTGCACGACGCAGGTCACGGACTCGTCCACGACGAACGCCGGGTCGGCGACCGGGAAGTCCTGGTGGACGACCGAGTCGGTGTGGCCCAGCTTGCGCCACAGCTCCTCGGCGACATGCGGGGCCAGCGGCGCGATCAGCAGCACCAGCCGCTCGGCGACCGAGCGCGGCACCGGTCCGGCGGCCTTCGTCAGGTGGTTGTTCAGCTCGGTGATCTTGGCGATGGCGGTGTTGAACCGCATACCGTCCAGGTCCTGGCGCACGCCGTCGATCGCCTTGTGCAGGGCGCGCAGGGTGGCCTCGTCGATGTCGGCCTCGGCGACGTCCGCGACGGTGACCTCACCGGTCGACTCGTCGACGATCAGCCGCCACAGCCGCTGCAACAGGCGGTACTGGCCGACGACCGCGCGGGTGTCCCAGGGGCGCGACACGTCCAGGGGGCCCATCGCCATCTCGTACAGGCGCAGGGTGTCCGCGCCGTACTCGTCGCAGATCTCGTCCGGCGTGACGGCGTTCTTCAGGGACTTGCCCATCTTGCCCAGCTCGCGCTTGACCGGCTCGCCCTCGAAGAAGAACTTCCCGTCGCGCTCCTCGACCTCGGCCGCCGGCACCGGGAAGCCGCGGCTGTCCCGGTAGACGTAGGCCTGGATCATGCCCTGGTTGTACAGCTTGTGGAACGGCTCGGCGGACGAGATGTGCCCCAGGTCGAACAGGATCTTCGACCAGAAGCGCGCGTACAGCAGGTGCAGCACCGCGTGCTCGGCGCCGCCCACGTACAGGTCGACGCCGCCCGTCGGCTGGCCCTCGCGCGGGCCCATCCAGTACTGCTCGACGGCGGGCTCGACCAGCTGCTGGTCGTTGCGCGGGTCCAGGTAGCGCAGCTCGTACCAGCACGAACCGGCCCAGTTGGGCATCGTGTTGGTCTCGCGGCGGTACTTCTTGGGGCCGTCGCCCAGGTCCAGGGTGACGTTGACCCAGTCCTCGTTGCGGGACAGCGGCGTCTCCGGAGAGGTGTTCGCGTCGTCCGGGTCGAAGGTGCGCGGGGAGTAGTCGTCGACCTCCGGCAGCTCCAGGGGCAGCATCGACTCGGGCAGCGAGTGGGCGATGCCGTCCTCGTCGTAGACGATCGGGAAGGGCTCGCCCCAGTAGCGCTGGCGGCTGAACAGCCAGTCGCGCAGGCGGAAGTTGACGGTCCCCTCGCCGATGCCGCGCGTGGCCAGCCAGCCGGTGATGCGGGCCTTGGCGTCGGCGACGTCCAGGCCGTCCAGGGAGACCTCCTCGTTCGAGGAGTTGATCAGCTTCGCTTCGTACGAGGAGAAGGCGTCGCCCCAGGTGGCGGTGTCGGTGCCGCGCTCGTCCGACGGCTCGACGACGCAGCGCATCGGCAGGTGGAAGGCGCGCGCGAAGGCGAAGTCGCGGCTGTCGTGCGCCGGGACGGCCATGATCGCGCCGGTGCCGTAGCCCATCAGGACGTAGTCGGCGATGAAGACGGGGACCTGCTCGCCGCTGACCGGGTTGGTGGCGTAGACGCCGGTGAAGACGCCGGTCTTCTCCTTGGCGTCCGCCTGCCGCTCGACGTCGGACTTCGACGCGGCGAAGGCGCGGTACTTGGCGACGGCCTCGGCGGGCGTGGCGTGGCCGCCGGTCCACACCTCGTGGGTGCCCTCGGGCCAGGCCTCGGGGACGACCTTGTCGACCAGCTCGTGCTCGGGCGCCAGAACCATGTAGGTCGCGCCGAACAGGGTGTCCTGGCGGGTGGTGAAGACGGTGATCGCGTCACCTTCGGTGCCCACGGGGAAGTTCACGCGGGCGCCTTCGGAGCGGCCGATCCAGTTGCGCTGCTGCAGCTTGATGGCCTCGGGCCAGTCCAGCGCGTCCAGGTCGTCCAGCAGCCGGTCGGCGTAGGCGGTGATGCGCATGTTCCACTGGCGCAGCTTGGCCTTGAAGACGGGGAAGTTGCCGCGCTCGGAGCGGCCGTCGGCGGTGACCTCCTCGTTGGCCAGGACGGTGCCCAGGCCGGGGCACCAGTTGACCGGCGCGTCCGAGGCGTACGCCAGGCGGTACTGGCTCAGGACGTCCGCGCGCTCGGCGGCGTTCAGCTCGCTCCACGCGCGCGTGGAGCCCGGTACGGCACGGTCACCGCTGGCGAACTGCGCGACCAGGTCGGCGATCGGGCGGGCCTTCCCGGCATCGGCGTCGTACCAGGAGTTGAAGATCTGGACGAAGATCCACTGGGTCCACTTGTAGTACTCGGGGTCGATCGTCGCGAACGAACGCCGCTTGTCGTGGCCCAGACCCAGAGCGCGCAGCTGGGCCTTCATGTTCTCGATGTTGGCCTCGGTGGAGACCCGCGGGTGGGTGCCCGTCTGCACGGCGTACTGCTCGGCGGGCAGGCCGAAGGCGTCAAAGCCCAGGGTGTGCAGGACGTTGTGGCCCGTCATGCGCTGGAAGCGCGCGAAGACGTCCGTGGCGATGTAGCCCAGGGGGTGGCCGACGTGCAGGCCCGCTCCGGAGGGGTACGGGAACATGTCCATGATGAACTTCTTGGGCTTGGCGACCAGCGCGGCCTCGGCCTCGTCCCGCGCCTCCATGTCGCCGCTCGGGTTCGGCGCCTCGTAGGTGCCCTCGGCGTCCCAGAAGTCCTGCCAGCGTGCCTCGATGTCAGCGGCCAGAGCGGCCGTATAGCGGTGCGGCGCGGCCACCTCGGAGGCGGCAGCAGAATTCGTCTCGCTCATGATCCTCAAAGCTCCATCGATCGTCTCTGCCTGCGGAATTGACCGTTCTGGTCGCAGTCCCGGTCAAACAAAAATGCCCCTCGCACAGGAGGGGACGCCGCGCCGATTCCGACCGCGATTCACCGGCGGTCGGGACTGATCAGCGCGGCCCGCTAAGCAGAAGGCGTACGGCACGCATGGCGTCAGGGTACCGCAGCGCCCATGTGGCCCGCGACGAGCGTGTGCGCGGGGCGCCATGCGCGGCTCCCGGGCTCCCGCCGACGCCCCCTGGCCCCTTTGGCCAAGGGTTACTCCGCGTACCGCCCACTATCGGGGCAACACCAAGAGCGCATGGCACTTTGATAACAACGCAATAACTCAAACCCCGTACCCACCGGTATGGAGCGACTTAGCATGCGGCGGGACCGAACCATTTCGGAGCCGCCCCATGAACCCTCTGCACCCCCATCGCCAGAGCCGGTTGCTCGGCGCCGGAGCTCTGCTCCTGATACCCCTGCTCGTCGTCACGGGCAGCGACGGCTTCCGGGCCGCCCTGGACTTCACCACCGGTGTCCTGTGCCTGGTCTCCCTCACCGCCGCCGCCCTCTGGGGTCTGGTCGCCACCGACCGCCTCTTCCTGCGCTCGCGCCAGCGGCTGCTCGCCCAGGCCGTGCACCGCGCCACGGCGGTCGCCTCCGTCGGCTTCCTGCTGCTGCACGGCACCGTCAAGATCGCCCTCGACCACGTGTCGCTCCTCGGCGCCCTCGTGCCCTTCGGGCTCGGCGTGAGCGGCAGCGCGGGGCTCATCGGCCTCGGCTCGCTCGCGGGCCTCCTCATGGTCGCCACGAGCGTCACCGGTGCCCTGCGCAGCGCCTTCGCCTCCCCCGCCCGGATCGCCTCCCGGTGGCGCGCGCTGCACATGCTCGCCTACCCCGCCTGGTGCGCGGCGCTGATCCACGGCCTGTACGCGGGCCGGCCGCCGAAGCCGTGGGTGATCGCCCTCTACGCCCTGTGCCTGCTCGGGGTCGCCGGGGCCGTCGCCCTGCGCGCGGCACCGCCCCCGGTCAAGCGGAAGGTCGCCGCCCGCGTCCTGGCCCTGCTCGAACCGGAGCCCGGGACCTCGCGCCGCGACCGCCCACGCGCGCGGGACACCGCCTCCGCCCCGCTCCCCGGTACGGCGGCAGACACCGCCCCCGCCCCCGGACCGACCGCCGGCATCTGGGCGGCCTACCGCGCACTGACCCCCACGCCGCCCCAGCCCCCGCGCCCGACAGGCCCGCCGCCCCGCGCCGAGCCCACGGACCGCTGGCCCACGCCCTGCCCGCCACCGCCCGCCGAGGCCCCCTACGTGGCGCCCCCGCCCACGTACGACACCGCCTACACCTCCGCCTACGAACCGGCCCACGACCCCACCCACCACCCCGCGTACGACAGCGGCCCCGCCACCGAACCGCTGCCCCGGCCCTTCCAGGCCCCCAGCTCGGGCGAGCCCTGGAATGCCGCCACCGGAGGCCAACCGTGAACGCGTCGCTGCCCGACGTCCCCGAAGTCCGCGTCGTCGGGCTCCCCTTGCTCACCTCGGGCTTCGACCTGGTCGAACGCCTCGATCTCGCCATGCACCTGAAGGTGCACGGCCCCCTCGAACCCATGGCGGGCGAGCCGCTCGCCCGCCTCGCCGAGCAGATCGCGCTGCGCGGCCGGGGCGGCGCGGGCTTTCCGTTCGACCGGAAGCTGCGGGCCGTCGCCGACGCGGCGATACGCCGAGGGGTACGCCCCGTGGTGGTCGTCAACGGCAGCGAGGACGAACCGGCCTGCCGCAAGGACACCGTCCTGATCAACCGCGCCCCGCATCTCATTCTGGACGGCGCCCTGCTCGCCGCCGAGGCGCTCGGCGCCCGCAGCCTCGTCATCGGCGTGACGCGCGACTCCACCGAGGCCTCGATGCGCACCGCCCTCGCCGAGCGGGGCCTCGGCAACCGGCGCGGATCGGCCCTTCGCGCGCGCGTGCAGCGCAACCCGGTGCGCATGGTCACCGGGGAGTCCTCCGCCCTGGTCCGCTCCGCGGACGGCGGCCCCCCGCTGCCACCGGGCCGCAAGTCGCGTACGTCCGACCACGGGGTGGGCGGCGCGCCCACGCTGCTGTCGAACGCGGAGACCTTCGCCCAGCTCGCCGTCGCCGCGCGGATCGGCGCCGACCGCTACTGCCGCACCGGGCTGCGCGAGGAGCCCGGCACGGTCCTGCTGACCCTCTCCGGAGCCGTCGCCCGGCCGATGGTCGTCGAGGTCCCCACCGGAGTGCCCCTGCGCTACGTCCTCCAGCTCGCCGGCGCCCCCGCGCTCCCCCAGGGCGTCCTGACGGGCGGCTACCACGGCAAGTGGCTCGACGGCGTGACGGCGCACGACGCGGTCATCTCCCGTGCCGCCCTGGAGGCCTGCGGCGGCGCGCTCGGGGCGGGCGCGGTCCTGCCGATCGGCGAGGGCACCTGCCCGCTCGGGGAGTCGCTGCGCGTCGCGCACTGGCTGGCCGCGGAGAGCTCCGGGCAGTGCGGCCCCTGCTACCTCGGCCTCCCCGCGGCGGCCCGTGGCCTCGCGGACGTCCTCCAGGGCGGCGGCCCGACCGCCCTCGAAGCGCTGCGCGAGGTGACGCGGGCCGTGAAGCGGCGCGGCGCCTGCAAGCATCCGGACGGCTCGGCGGCCTTCCTGGAGTCCACGATCTCAGCGTTCACGGACGATCTCGCGGCGCACGTCCTGGGCGGCGGCTGCGGCCGTCCCGTCGAGGGGGTCCTGCCCCTCCAGGCGGAGGCACCCGCGGCACAGGCGCCGAGCGGCCGCAGGCTGGCCGTGGACTGGACCCTGTGCCAGGGCCACGGGCTGTGCGCGGACATCGTCCCTGAGCTGATCCAACTGGGCCCGGACGGCTTCCCCTCCGTTGCGGAGGCCTCCGTACCGCGTTACTCCGAAGCGCGTGCCTCCCGTGCCGTGCGCCGCTGCCCGGCGCTCGCCCTGCGCATCGAGGAGGACCCGAAGGCGGCGTCCGTGGTCCGCCCCGCGCTGCCCGCCGCGCTGCCACCGGGCCGGGGCCGCAGGGCACTCGGCAGCGGCCGACAGTAAGCAGCAATGCGGGACAGCGAAAAGCGGGCCACCCGATCCGGGTGGCCCGCTCATATCCTGTGGAGCTAAGGAGAATTGAACTCCTGACCTCCTGCATGCCATGCAGGCGCTCTACCAACTGAGCTATAGCCCCTTGCTTGTGTCCGCCCGGTTCCCCCGGCGACTCCGCAAACATTACACGGTTACCCCCGTGCTCCACCAAATCGTTTCCGGTCTGGGGCGATACAGCCCGATTCGGCCGGTACTGTCAGCCTCCGTGACCGTGATCGCGTTCGCCGCCGCCCGCCGCCGCGTACCCCTGGCCGCCGGGGCCTGCCTGCTCTCCTTCACGGCCTTCTGGTGCGCGCAGCGCGCCGCCGACGTCTCGATGATCGACCTGATGGTCTACCGCGCCGAGGGCGAGACCGTGCGCGAGGGCGGCGACCTCTACGCACTGCGCACCACCGAAGCCCATCTCCCGACGACCTACCCGCCGTTCGCCGCCCTCCTGTTCACCCCGCTGACACTGCTGGAAACCCCGGACATGCGCACCCTCGCGACGCTGGGGAACCTTCTCCTGCTGACCGTCTTCGTGGCGCTGTCCCTGCGGCTCATCGGCGAAGCGCGGCACGCGCGCGTGGAGAGCGCCTTGTGGGTGTCCGCGCTCGCCGTCTGGTGCGAGCCGGTGTGGACGACGCTGCGCTACGGACAGATCAACCTGCTGCTCGCCGTGCTCGTCCTGTGGGACCTGTCACGGCACCCTGGCCACCGCTGGGCGGGCCTCGGCATCGGCGTCGCCGCGGCGATCAAGCTCACGCCCGCGCTCTTCGCGGTGTTCCTGCTGCTGACCGGCGCCGCCGAGGCCCTGCGGCACGGGGTGTGGCGGCCCACCGTGCGGCACGCGTGCGTGGCCGCCGTCTCGTTCACCGCCGCGACGCTCCTCGCGGCCGCCGTCCTGCCCTACGACTCGTGGCGGTTCTGGACCCGGATGGTCTTCGAGGCGGGCCGGGTCGGGCTGGCGGAGGACACCGCGAACCAGTCCCTGCGGGGCGTTCTCGCCCGGCTTCTGCACACCGCGGAGCCCGGGGCCTGGTGGGCGGTGTCGGCGGCGGTGACCTGCGCGCTCGGTCTCGCCGCCGCGGTGGCCGCCGCGCTGCACGGGGAGCGGGCGCGGGCCGCGCTCTGCTGCGCGGCGACGGCGCTTCTGGTGAGCCCGGTGTCGTGGTCGCACCACTGGGTGTGGTGTGTGCCGATGGTGCTGACCCTGGGGGCCGAGGCGGCCCGCCCGGGCGGTCGGGTCCGGTGGACGGTGGCCGGGGCCGCGTCCCTGGTCTTCTGCTCGTACGCCCTGTGGTGGGTGCCCCATGGGGCGGGACGGCTCGAACTCGACCAGAACTATGGCCAGATGACGCTGTCCGCCCTCTACGTAGTGACCGCTTGGGCGTTTCTGCTGGCCGGTGTCAGGCGGTGGCGAACGAGTAGAACCGCTTGAGGGTGCAGTGCTCGTCGAGCAACCGGCCGTAGATCGGCTCCCCTTCGAGCTCGCGGTAGGTCTCGATGGGGTCGCCTTTTATGATCAGCGCCCGTGCGCATTCCTCGCACCAGTACTGGTACTCGTTGTTGACCGGTTCCATGTCGCGGACGATCGGCGTGCCACTGTCGCACCAGTCGCATTTCCGCCTGTGTGCCCCCATTGATCAGCTCCAGCTGTGGCCGCAGGCGGTGCAGACATAACTGACTCCGCCGTTGTCGCCGAGTACTTGGGCGACATGGACGGAGCCGCAGGAAGGGCAGTTGAGGAGCATACGGAGAGCGCGTGGTTCTCGTGTCGCCGCCGCGTCGAAGAAGCGGTCGACCTCTCCGAGGATGCTCGCAGGCATCACGCTCTCCCTCCCGTCGGGCTGCGTTCCCCTTCCGGCCGTCCGATTCTGCCACGGCCCGAGCGGCCCGGTCAGCGACGCATTCGTTCCGGTCCGGACACGACGGTCGGCGCACGCCCCCGCACGCGCCCCCTCGCACCCCGGCAAAAGAAAATCCCGCCCCCTGATGGGGACGGGATTTCCGGGACTGTGGAGCTAAGGAGAATTGAACTCCTGACCTCCTGCATGCCATGCAGGCGCTCTACCAACTGAGCTATAGCCCCTTGCGTTCTTCCCGCTCGGCGGGCGAACAAGAAGAACTTTAGCCTGCGACCAGCCGGAATGTGAAATCCGGGTCCGGCCGCCCCCGGGAGCGGCTCCGGGGCGCTCAGTCGTCGTCGCCGAGCACCGGCTCCGGCAGCGTGCCGGCGTTGTGCTCCAGCAGGCGCCAGCCGCGCGCGCCCTGGCCGAGGACCGACCAGCAGCAGTTGGAGAGACCACCGAGCCCCTCCCAGTGGTGGGCGTCCAGGCCGAGGAGGCGGCCGATCGTGGTGCGGATGGTGCCGCCGTGGCTGACCACCACCAGCGTGCCGTCGTCGGGCAGCTTCTCGGCGTGCCGCAGCACGACGGGAGCGGCGCGGTCGGCGACCTCGGTCTCCAGCTCACCGCCGCCGCGGCGCACCGCTTCGCCGCGCTTCCACGCGGCGTACTGCTCACCGAAGCGGGCGATGATCTCGTCGTGCGTCAGGCCCTGCCATTGGCCGGCGTACGTCTCCCGGAGACCCTCCTCGTACGTGACGGGGAGGCCGGTGACGGCGGCCAGCTCGGCCGCCGTGGCCGCCGCCCGCTTGAGGTCGGAGGCGACGATCGCGTCCGGCTTCAGGGAGGCGAGAAGACGGGCGGCGCGCCGGGCCTGGCCGACGCCCGTCTCGGTCAGCTCGATGTCCGTGGAGCCCTGGAAGCGGCGCTCCAGATTCCAGGCCGTCTGGCCGTGGCGCCACAGGATGATCCGGCAGCCGCGGTTTCTCACCGAAGCTCACCGTCCAGGTCAGCCTCCTCGGTGGCCAGCTGCTCGGCGTGCTCGGCGCCCTTGCCGCGGGTCGCCTTGGCCTCCTCGGGCAGGTCGATCTCGGGGCAGTCCTTCCACAGGCGCTCGAGGGCGTAGAAGACCCGCTCCTCGCTGTGCTGGACGTGGACCACGATGTCGACGTAGTCGAGGAGGATCCAGCGGGCGTCGCGGTCGCCCTCGCGACGGACCGGCTTGGTGCCGAGCTGCTTGTTCAGCTGCTCCTCGATCTCGTCGACGATGGACTTGACCTGGCGGTCGTTGGGTGCGGAGGCGAGCAGGAACGCGTCCGTGATCGACAGCACGTCGCTGACGTCGTACGCGATGATGTCGTGCGCGAGCTTGTCGGCAGCCGCCTGGGCGGCGACGTTGATGAGCTCGATGGAGCGGTCCGTGGCGGTCACTGGTGAGCTTTCCTTCAGATGGTCAAGACACCCCAAGGGTCTCACGGACCGCCGTCCCCGCCCCAGACGATTACGTCACCGCCTCCGCTGGCCCCTTCCTCACCCCGCCGTGTAGTCCTGGCCGAGGACCACGGAGACGTCCGCGTTGGGTGCCGTCGCGCCCTTGCGGACCACGCTCGTCGGCAGGCCGAGGGTCTTGGCGACCTCGGTGGCCCGTGCCTCGTCGGCCTCGTCGGCGTAGGTGATCCGCGAGGTGGGAAGGGCCGCGGAGCCCGCGCCGCCGTCGACGAAGGCGTAGCCGCCGTTGACCAGGGAGACCCGGGCCTCCTGGGCCGCGTCCTTCGAACCGGAGGCGTTCTTGACGCCGACCCGCAGGGCCGCGCCCTTCTCCGGGCTCTTCGCCACGCCGCCGAGGACGTCCTTGACCACCGTGCCGCCGGCCTTCTCGGACAGGGTGCCGTCCGGCCGCACCGGCAGCAGCGTCGTCTTGTAGTCGCCGCTCTTCGCGCGGTCGGCGAGCTTGGCGAGGAAGGTGCCGAGGTCCTTCTCCCGGAGCGAGGGGTCGAGGACCTGGGCGAGCGACTCCACGGTGGTCGTGGCCCCCTGCGGGTCGGACGAGAACTTGCGCAGGATGCCCTGCATGACCTGGCCGAAGCGGTCCAGCTGTGCGCTCTCGTCCTCGCCGGGCGCGCGGTAGGTGGCGTACGCGACGGCCATCTCGCCGCTGAGGGTCTGCTGCTCGCCCTTCTTCACCAGGGGCGCTTCACCCTTCTTCTTCGCCTTCGGGTCGGGCACGTCGGCGTCCGTGTCGACGTCGATGTTGCCGACGAGCTCGACGAGGTTGTCCAGGAAAGGGGTGTCCAGGCGCCAGGTGCCCTCGACCTCGGTGCCGAGGACGGTGTCGATCGACTCGCGGGTGCCGGTCGTGCCGTCGTCGTCGACGGACTTGCCGAGCGTCGTCGCGCTGCCCTCGTCGTCCGACACGGCGAGGGAGTTCGGCAGCAGGACGGTGGTGCCCTGCCCGGTGGTGGCGTTGTTCACCAGCAGGGCGGTGGAGGTGCCGCCGCCCTTGGTGTCGTGCAGGTGGACGACGATGACGTCGCGCTTCTGCGGTCCCGTCGCATCGGCCGCGCCGCCCGCGCCGTCCGACTGGCCGGGCAGCTTGCCCGCGAACCACAGGTAGCCGACGCCACCCGCGATCACCAGGGCGAGGACCACGACGAGCGCGACGACGCGGGAGCGCCCGCGCCGCTTGGCCTCCTCGCGCCGCTCGGTGCGGCTCTCGGTGAACTTCAGCCAGTCGATGACGTCTTCGGAGTCCTCGTCCGGCTCCTCGATGAACGAGAACTGCTCGGTCTTGTACTCGGGCTCCGGCGCACGCTCGGGCTCCGGCGCACGCGGCGCACGCTCCGGCTCGGGTCCGGGCTGAGGACGCTCGGGCTCCCACTGCGGCTGGGGCTGCTGCTCGTGCTGCGGTTGCTGCTGTGGCTGCGGTTGCTGCTGCTGAGGGACCCAGGCGGTGTCGTACGCCTGCGGCTGCCCACCGGCATACGGGTCGTACCCGTACCCCTGGTACTGCTGAGGCACCTGAGGCTGCTGCTGCTGCTGCTGCTGCTGCTGCTGCTGCTGCACCAACTGATACACCGGCCGCCCGTACTCGTCGTACCCGACGACCTGGTACTGCTCCGCGTACTGGTCGGCCGCGTACTCACCCACGTACTCGCCCGCATACGGGTCACTGCCCGCATAAGGGTCGTACTGTCGGTCGTTCACCGGTGCCCCTCTCGGCTCATTCGCCGCGGTACAGCTCGCGCTTGTCGATATAACGCACCACACCGTCCGGCACCAGGTACCAGACGGGATCGCCCTTGGCGACCCGCGCGCGGCAGTCCGTGGACGAGATGGCGAGGGCCGGGACCTCCACCAGGGAGACACCGCCCTTGGGGAGGCCGGGGTCGGCCAGCGTGTGGCCGGGCCGGGTGACCCCGATGAAGTGCGCGAGGGAGAACAGCTCTTCCGTGTCCCGCCAGGTGAGGATCTGGCCGAGGGCGTCGGCGCCCGTGATGAAGAAGAGGTCCGTGTCGGGGTTGAGGGCACGCAGGTCGCGCAGCGTGTCCGTGGTGTACGTCGCGCCGCCGCGGTCGATGTCGATGCGGCTCACCGAGAACTGCGGGTTCTCGGCGGTCGCGATGACCGTCATCAGATAGCGGTCCTCGGCCGGGGACACCCGCTTGTCGCTCTTCTGCCACGGCTGTCCGGTCGGCACGAACACCACCTCGTCGAGGTGGAATTGCGCGGCGACCTCACTGGCCGCCACGAGGTGTCCGTGGTGGATCGGGTCAAACGTTCCGCCCATGACGCCGAGGCGGCGCTTGCCGTTGCTCACCGGACCGGTCCCCGGAAAGATCTCCGGACCGGTAGGCATGTCCTGCTCTCCCATGCGTGCAGACCCTACCGGCCCGGTCGAGGGGCCCTGCTCCGGTCCTAGCGGTCGCGGTTGAAGCGGGTGGTGATCCACAGGAGCAGCAGGAGGGCGACGAACGCGCCGCCACCGATGAAGAGCGGGTTGAGGCTTTCGTGGTTGCCGCCGTGCTCGCCGCCCTCGGAGGCGAGAGTGACCAGCTGGGCGGCGGTGCTGTGGAGGCTCATCTCAGGCAGGACCTATCCGGGGGTGGGATGGACGTAAAGACTTCCGGGCCATCGTAAGCGGGGCCCCGGCCCCGGCTCACGCCGACTCAGCCCTTGCGGCCCTCGTCGTCGCCGCCCCGGTGGTCGCCGGCGCCGCCGCCCCGCTGGTCCTCGTCACCGTCGCGGCGGTAGCCGCGCAGCAGGAACCAGCCCACCAGGACGCACCCGACGACCATGACGATCAGCACGACCCGCAGCAGATTGCCGGGTCCCTGCCGCTCCGCGGCCTTGGCCGCCTCCGTGAGCCAGACGGCCCCAGCGTTGTGCTCCATGACGGACGACTCCTTCTGTGTGCTGCCCTGTCACGGTATCTCCGCCTAGGCTGGACCCCACCTCGGGGGCACGAGAGGACCAGACATGGGGGAATCGGCATGACCGACGGCAACCACCACGACGGCGGCGGGGACGGGACGGGGCACGAGCGCGTCCCGAGCCGGCAGCGCCGGCGCTTCCCCGGCATCTCCTCGCGGGCCTACGAGCATCCCGCGGACCGCTCGGCCCTGGTGGCCCTGCGCAGGCTCAGCGGGTTCGACACGGTCTTCAAGGCGCTCAGCGGCCTGCTGCCCGAGCGCAGCCTGCGACTGCTGTTCCTGTCCGACTCCGTGCGGGTCTCCGACGTGCAGTTCGCGCACCTCAACACCATGCTGCGGGACGCCTGCTACATCCTGGACCTGGAGAAGGTCCCGCCGATGTACGTCAACCAGGACCCGAATCCGAACGCGATGTGCATCGGCCTCGACGAGCCGATCATCGTCGTGACCACGGGCCTGGTCGAGCTGCTCGACGAGGAGGAGATGCGGGCGGTCGTCGGCCACGAGGTGGGGCACGCCCTCTCCGGCCACTCCGTCTACCGCACGATCCTGCTGTTCCTCACGAACCTCGCGCTGAAGGTCGCGTGGATCCCGCTGGGCAACGTCGCGATCATGGCGATCGTGACGGCGCTGCGCGAGTGGTTCCGCAAGTCGGAGCTGTCGGCGGACCGGGCCGGCCTGCTGGTCGGCCAGGACCTGAATGCCTCGATGCGGGGCCTGATGAAGCTCGCGGGCGGCAACCACCTGCACGAGATGAACGTGGACGCGTTCCTGGAGCAGGCCGAGGAGTACGAGGCCGGGGGCGATCTGCGCGACTCGGTCCTGAAGATCATGAACGTGCTGCCGCGCACGCACCCCTTCGCCACCGTCCGCGCCGCCGAGCTGAAGAAGTGGGCAGGGACCCGCGACTTCCAGCGGATCATGGACGGCCACTATCCGCGCCGTGACGAGGACAAGGACACCTCGGTCTCCGACTCCTTCCGGCAGTCGGCCTCGGCGTACGCGGACGACGTACGCAACAGCAAGGACCCGCTGATGAAGCTGGTCAGCGACATCGCGGGCGGCGCGGGCGACCTGGGCGGCAAGCTGCGCGGGAAGTTCACGGGGCAGGGCGGACAGAGCGGGCAGGACGGCGGCGACACCTCCGGGGACAAGTGACCCCCAGCGCGAAGGCGTCCCTCAGAGCGGCGGCGAAGGCTGGGCCGAAGCCGCCAGCGAGCCGCAGAGCGCCGTCGCCCTCCCCGTCTCGTAGGGGTCGGTGCCGGCCGGGCCGCCCGCCTTCGCCCGCTGCCCCGCGAGCAGCGGCCGCAGATGGTTCGCCGTGTCGTCCCCGCAGCTGAGCGGCCCGGCCTGGGCTGCGGAGAGCAGCAGCTCGGCGCGGTGCATCCGCAGGTCGTCGCGGTCGAAGCGGAACCGCAGCTCGCGGCGGACGGTGAACAGGGACACCTTGCCGCCGTCCTCGCGGGCCGCTCGCAGCGCGTACACGAACGTGTGGTCCGAGGTGACCTCCAGCGTGTTCCGGTCCGCCTCGGCGACCCGCAGAGTGCCCTCGACCCTGGCCCGCTGATCGGCGAGCACGGCCTTGGCCGGGTCGAACCGCACCAGCCAGCCCATGGGAGCGTGCCGCTCGTCGGCGGCGGGGTGCGCGAAGCTCCGGTCGAACTGGTCGAACTGCTCGGGATCGAGCAGCAGCCGCACGGCGCCCGGCGAGCCACCGGTGAGCGTGTCCGGGTCGAGCGAGGATTCGACGAGGTAGTCCCTTGCGGTGGTCACGGCGGCCATGACCTGGCTGTCCGAGAAGTGCGAGGTGCGCCGCACGGCCGGCAGATTGATGCCCTCGGCGCCCACCCGGAACTGCGCGGCGGGGCTGTGCGCGTACAGGTCGGCGGCCTTCGTGGCGCCGGGCACGGCGCCGTGCGGGGCGAGCGGGATCACCGTCATCCGCAGCGGCTCGGGACGCTTGGCCTGGGGAGTGGGGTACGGATGCCGTACGCCCATGTAGATCGCCGTGCCGAAGGCCAGGGCGATCAGTACGACGAGCAGCAGGGCCTGGCGGGACAGGCCACGGTGCAGGGCGGGGCGGCGGCGCACGGCGGGCGCGTGGTCGCTCAGGCGCTCCTGTGCGGAGAACTCCTGGAGACGGGCAGCGCGCACGAACGACTCGTCGAAGACAACGGATCGGTACTCGTCCTCACCACCGCTGGGGCCGCCCTCGGGTGTCCCCGGGGGTGGGTCTCCTGGCTCGCCCATACCTTCAGAGTAGGTCTCCGGACGGTCGGGTAAACGCCCTGGTACATGTCAAGTTCCGCCAACTGCTCACGGTGTGCGCGGGACCGCGGAAGCGGCGGGGCGGCCGAATTCGGCGGAGGCCGAGGGGCCGGCCGGGGCGTCCTTGTCGGCCTTGTCGGCGCCCTGGTCCACCTCCGTGGAGGCGGGCGCGGGCACGCGGTC
Organism: Streptomyces sp. 135; assembly: GCF_020026305.1. NCBI lineage: Bacteria > Bacillati > Actinomycetota > Actinomycetes > Kitasatosporales > Streptomycetaceae > Streptomyces > Streptomyces sp. 135. The sequence continues at coordinate 2,909,761 of NZ_CP075691.1, forward strand.
CTGGCGGCCGGAGGAGGCGCCGCGGTAGACGGCGGTGAAGGCGAGGGCGACCATGCCGATGCCCATCAGGAGGGCGAGCATCCAGGCCACGGGGCGGTGCCAGCGGGCGCGGCCTGGGTGGCGTCCGGGGCGGCCGTAACCCTCGTCCGGGGCGTCGTAATCGTAGGCGTCGTCGAAGTCGTCGTGGCCGAACTCGCCGCTGCCGTCGGGGCCGAAGCCGTCGTCGGGGAAGTCGTCGTCGCCCGCGTCGCGGACGCGGCGGGTGCGGGCCCGGCGGGCCTCGGCCTCGGAGGCCTCCGCGCGCGCCTGGGCCGCGGCCAACAGCCGCTCCACGGCGGATGGTTCATGTATGTCGGCGGCCCGTACGAAATCCTCGTCGAAGACCACGGAGGCGAACTCTTCGTCCGCACCCCCGCGGTCGCGGTCGTCGTCGGGCTCCCAGCCGTCAGGGAACGACGGCGTGCCCCCCACGTCCTCCGGCACCCTCCCAGCGTAGACCTGGGAGGGGCAATTTGGGCAGACCGTAAGGGAATTAGACACCACGGGTGTCACCGGCTGGATGTCATCGGCCGGACATCACCGCACGTGCCCGTCGCCCGTCACGATGTACTTGGTCGACGTCAGTTCGGGCAGCCCCATCGGGCCCCGGGCGTGCAGCTTCTGCGTGGAGATGCCGATCTCGGCGCCGAAGCCGAACTGCCCGCCGTCGGTGAAGCGCGTCGAGGCGTTCACGGCGACGGTCGTGGAGTCCACGAGCTGCGTGAAGCGGCGCGCGGCCTGCTGCGAGGTGGTGACGATGGCCTCCGTGTGCCCGGAGGTCCACAGCCGGATGTGCTCGACGGCCTGCTCCAGCGTGTCGACGACGGCGGCCGCGATGTCGTGGCTGAGGTACTCGGTCTCCCAGTCCTCGGTCGTCGCGGGTACGACGGTGGCCTTGGAGCCGCCTGCCTTGTCCACGTGGCCGAGCACCCGCTCGTCCGCGTGCACGGTCACCCCGGCCTCCGCGAGGGCGTCCAGGGCGCGCGGCAGGAACGCGTCGGCGATGTCCCGGTGGACGAGGAGCGTCTCGGCGGCGTTGCAGACGCTGGGCCGCTGCGCCTTGGAGTTGATCAGGATGTCGACGGCCATGTCGATGTCGGCGGCGGCGTCCACGTACACGTGGCAGTTGCCGGTGCCGGTCTCGATGACCGGGACGGTGGACTCCTCGACGACGGTCTTGATCAGCGAGGCGCCGCCGCGCGGGATGAGCACGTCGACGAGGCCGCGGGCGCGCATCAGCTCGCGTACGGAGTCCCGGCTCTCGCCCGGCACGAGCTGGACGGCGTCCGCGGGCAGGCCGGCGCCGTGCACCGCGTCGCGCAGGACGCGCACGAGCGCCGTGTTCGATTCGTACGCCGATGACGAGCCCCGCAGCAGGACGGCGTTGCCGGACTTCAGGCAGAGGGCGGCCGCGTCCACGGTGACGTTCGGCCGGGCCTCGTAGATGATCCCGACGACGCCGAGGGGGACGCGGACCTGGCGCAGGTCGATGCCGTTGGGGAGCGTGGAGCCGCGGACGACCTCGCCCACCGGGTCGGGCAGGGCCGCCACGTCGCGCACGTCGCCGGCGATGGCGCGGACCCGCTCGGGGGTGAGGGTGAGCCGGTCGATGATCCCCTCGCTGGTCCCGGCCTCCCGGGCGCGCTCGATGTCCTTGGCGTTGGCCTCGACGATCTCGGCGGTCCGTACCTCCAGGGCGTCGGCGATCGCGAGCAGCGCGTCGTCCTTGGCGGCGCGCGGCAGCGGCGCGAGCGTGGCGGAGGCGCCGCGGGCGCGGTAGGCGGCCTGGGCGACCGGCGAGAGGTTGTCGTAGGGCGAGACGGGAGAGAGCGACGTCATGCTCGCAGGGTAATCCCCGCGCCCGGGGCATCCGCCCTGTGTTCCAGTCCCCGAGACCGCGCGGCGGCGGCCGTAAGACGACGGCTCGAAACGAGCGCCGGATCAGAACGGGTGTACGCCCACCGGCGTGGCCGGAAGCGGACCGTACCCCTCCGCGATCCGCTGGTGATACGTGTCGCGGTCGATCACTTCGAGCCCCACGATCTCCCACGGCGGCAGCTGCGCGCTCTGCCGGTGCTCGCCCCACAACCGCAGCGCGACCGCGGCGGCGTCGTGCAGATCGCGGGCCTCTTCCCAGTAGCGGATCTCGGCGTGGTCGGGGGCGTACCGGCTGGTGAGGAGAAAGGGATGGTCGTGGGCGAGCTGTTCGAGGCCGCGCCTGAGTTCCTTCAGCGGGGCCTCCGCGCCCGAGACGCTCAGGGTGACGTGCCACAGGCGGGGCGCGTGTACCGTCTCGCCCTCGGCGCTCTCGCGCGCCTGGCTCCCGTGCCCGGCGTGCGCCTCGCTCTCGTACGCCTCCCCCGCGGCGACGCTCGTCAGCGCCCGCTCAGCCGAGCCGCGGGACGCCGCCCCTGGGCGCACTCGTCTCACGACGGCCTCCTTTACGCAATGTCGTACGCGATGTCGGTGCGGACACACAACGGTCGTGCGGAACTGTCTTCAACAAAGTTGACCAGCCCGAGCCGTCCCGTGGGGCGGTTTTGGGGAGTTTCACCTTCCGCGGACCGCCCCGCCGAAGCCGTCCTGGGCGGTTTTCGGCCGAGCGGTCGGTTTTACCCGTGGAGCAGGACGAGGTCGTCCCGGTGCACGACCTCCCGCTCGTACGCGGGTCCGAGCTCCCGCGCGAGATCCCGCGTGGAGCGGCCGAGGAGCTGCGGCAGCTCCTTCGCGTCGAAGTTCACCAGGCCGCGCGCGACGGCCCGCCCCGCGACGTCCCGCAGCTCGACCGGGTCGCCCGCGGTGAAGTCGCCCTCGACCCCCGCGATCCCCGCGGGCAGCAGCGATTTGCGCCCCTCGACGACCGCGCGCACCGCCCCGTCGTCCAGGGTGAGCGCGCCGCGCGGCTCCGAGGCGTGCTGGAGCCACAGGAGCCGGTCGGCGGAGCGGCGTCCCGTGCGGTGGAAGTACGTGCCCGTGGCGCGGCCCGCGAGGGCGTCACCGGCCTGGCTGGCGGAGGTCAGGACGACCGGGATCCCGGCGGCGGCGGCGATCCGCGCGGCCTCGACCTTGGTGACCATGCCGCCGGTGCCGACGCCCGCCTTGCCCGCGCTGCCGATCTCGACGTGCGCTATGTCGGCGGGGCCCCGCACCTCGTCGATCCTGGAGGTGCCGGGCCTGGCGGGGTCGCCGTCGTACAGGCCGTCCACGTCGGAGAGCAGCACGAGCAGGTCGGCGTGGACGAGGTGGGCGACGAGGGCGGCCAGGCGGTCGTTGTCGCCGAAGCGGATCTCGTCGGTGGCCACGGTGTCGTTCTCGTTGACCACGGGCAGCGCGCCCATCGCGAGCAGCTGGTCCAGGGTGCGGGACGCGTTGCGGTGGTGGGCGCGGCGGGCCATGTCGTCGGAGGTGAGGAGCACCTGCCCGACGCGTACGCCGTACCGCGCGAAGGAGGCGGTGTAGCGGGCCACGAGCAGCCCCTGCCCGACGCTGGCGGCGGCCTGCTGGCGGGCGAGGTCCTTGGGGCGACGCACGAGGCCGAGGGGGGCGAGGCCGGCGGCGATGGCACCGGAGGAGACCAACACGATCTCGCGCTCACCCCCGCTGCGGCTCTTGGCCAGGACGTCCACCAAGGCGTCCACGCGGTCGGCGTCCAGCCCCCCAGAGGCGGTGGTCAGGGACGAGGACCCGACCTTGACGACGACCCGCTGGGCCTCTGCCACCGACTGCCTTGCCGCTGTCACGCGCTTCCCCAAATGATCCCGATGGTGCCGTACCCGCAATCTACGTGAGTGCGTCCGGGGAGCGCCCCCGCATTCCGAGGGGCGGGCACCCGACCGGCCCCCCGAGGGGAAAAAGCCCCCCGGGGTTCAGTCTCCTTTGCCCCTTTTTCCGGTGATTGCCGTCACGGAAGATTGCTCCGGAGGCGCCGCGCGTCATACGGTCAGTGGTCGACTTCCCCCCACTGTCTCGTCACCCGTCGTCATCCCTCTTCATTCCCCCTTCTTCATCCCTCTTCATTCCCGCCAGGAGCCCACGCCCGTGCCCTCTGCCGGACTCGTCCCCCGACGCATCGTGCAGCTTTCCGCGCTGTTCGCGATGCTCGCGCTCTTCACGGCCCAGCTCGTGAGCGCGCTGCTCCCCTACGTCCCGGTGTTCATCGCCGCGGCCGCCGCGAATCTCGCGCTCGACATCTATCTGCAGTACAAGCAGCCGGGCCTTCTCTCGCTCCTTGGCAAGATCCGTTTCGACGTCACGGTCCGCCAGCTCCTGCGCGACATGCTGGTCCTGGTCGGCCTGCTGCGCATCGACGGCATAGAGCCGCTGGCCGAGCAGTCGCCGCTGACGATCACGCTGCTCGCGTTCTACGCCCTGCACTTCGGCTGCCAGGCCGTCGCCGTGATGGTGCGCCGCAGCCGCGCGCTGCCGATCGTCACGCGCAACATCGACGCTTCCGCGCTGCACCTGACGGCCGCTCCCCCGCGGATCCTCTCCCGTCGCCAGGCCCACCGCCTGCTGACGTTCTCGGTGCCCGGGACGGTGGGCCTGCTCCTCACGGCGGCCACCACCCACGCGTACTGGGGCGTCATCGGTCTCTGCGTCTCGCTCGCGCTGATCGGCGGCGGTGCGCTGTACCTCGCCACCTGGCTGCTGCCCAAGAAGCGGGCGAAGAACGACGAGCAGGTCATGGAGTGGCTCGACCAGTGGCTGGCCGAGTACAAGCCGACCGTGGGCATGTACTTCTCGGGCGGTTCCACCTCCGCGTACCAGGCGAACATGTGGCTCTCCACGCTCTCCAAGCTGGACGGCAAGCCGCTGATCGTGCTCCGTGAGCGGTTCATGGTGCAGAAGATCGACGCGACGGACGTCCCGATCATCTGCTTCCCGAAGGTCGCGACGATGTTCTCCCTGGAGACGTCGACGCTGAAGATGCTGCTGCACCCGGCGAACGCCGCGAAGACCTCGCAGGTCCTGCGCATCCCGACGATCAAGCACGCCTTCATCAACCACGGCGAGAGCGACAAGCTCTCCTCCTGCAACCCCTACGCCAAGGCCTACGACGAGGTGTGGGTGGCGGGCCCCGCGGCCCGCGACCGCTACCAGCTCGCGGACATCGGCGTCGAGGACAAGGACGTCGTCGAGGTGGGCCGCCCGCAGCTCTCCCCGATCCTGCCGTTCTCGGGGGCGCCCACGGGCCCGTACACGACCGTTCTGTACGCCCCCACCTGGGAGGGCTGGGACGGCAACCCCGGCAACACCTCGGTGGTCCTGGCCGGCGAGAACATCGTCCGCGAGCTGCTGGCCGACCCGGGCGTGCGCCTGCTCTACAAGCCGCACCCGATGACCGGCTCGCAGGACCCGCGCGCGGGCGCCGCCAACGAACGCATCAAGGCGATGATCCTCGCGGCCAACGCCAAGCGCTCCGGCGCCCGCCCCGGCCCCGAGGCCGCGGCCGAGCTGGCGCGCCGCACCGCCGCCCTGGACGAGCTGACCGCCCGGAAGTTCCGCAAGAGCGCGGACGAACAGGAGCGGATGATGCTCCAGGGCGCTCCGGACGGCGACGCGCAGGCCGCCGTGGCCGAGGCGACCGCCGCGTGGGAGGCCGCGTTCTGGGCGTCCTTCCCCGAGTGGGAGCACCAGATCATCACGGGCCCGCGCCCGGCGATCTTCTCCTGCTTCAACCAGGCCGACCTGCTGATCAGTGACGTCTCGTCGGTCGTCTCCGACTGGCTGAGCAGCGAGAAGCCGTACGCCGTCGCCAACACGGCCGGCATGTCCGAGGCCGAGTTCCGCGCGAGCTTCCCGACGGTGTCCGCGGCGACGATCCTCACCCCCGAGGCGGACGGCGTGGCGGCCCTCCTGAAGGCCGTACGCGCCCCGGAGCTGGATTCCCACGCCGAGGCCCGTGCGGAGCTCAAGGAGCACCTCCTGGGCCCCTCGGACCCGCCGTCCCTGGCCCGCTTCAACGCGGCGGCTGTCGCGCTGTGCGCCAAGTCCGACGCCCGCCGTGCCCGGATGGCCTCCCGCATCGACGCGGACATCCCCGGCCAGCGCGTCGCGGAGGAGGCGGCCGAGGAGATGGAGCAGGACCCGACGGAGTCGAACGGCGCGGAGGACTCGGTCACCGCGTGACCCCCGCCTGACGGCACGTACGTACGAGGAAGGGCCCCGGAGCTTCAAGCTCCGGGGCCCTTCCTCGTACCGCTTGCCGCTGGACCGGCCTACCGGTCCTGGAACGGCTCGAAGTCGTCGTACGCGCGCTGCGCCTCGTCCCGCTCCGCCTCGCGGTCCCTGCGGCGCTGGGCGGCCGGGCGGGGGGCCTCCAGGCGGTGGTCCTCGCCACGGCGGCCGAGCATCTCGGCGCCCGCCATCATGCTGGGCTCCCAGTCGAAGACGACCGCGTTCTCCTCCGGGCCGATGGCGACGCCGTCACCGGCGCGGGCGCCGGCCTTCATCAGCTCGTCCTCGACGCCGAGGCGGCTGAGGCGGTCCGCGAGGTAGCCGACGGCCTCGTCGTTGTTGAAGTCGGTCTGCCGGATCCAGCGCTCGGGCTTCTCGCCGCGCACGCGGTAGATGCCGTCGTCCTCGCGCTTGACCGTGAAGCCGGAGTCGTCGACCGCCTTGGGACGGATGACGATGCGGGTCGCCTCCTCCTTCGGCTTCGCGGCGCGCGCGGCGGCGACCAGCTCGGCCAGGCCGAAGGAGAGCTCCTTGAGGCCCTTGTGGGCAACGGCCGACACCTCGAAGACGCGGTAGCCGCGGGCCTCCAGGTCGGGCCGGACCATCTCGGCGAGGTCCTGGCCGTCGGGCACGTCGATCTTGTTGAGGACGACGATGCGCGGACGGTTCTCCAGGCCCGCGCCGTACTGCCGCAGCTCCTCCTCGATGACGTCGAGGTCGGAGACGGGGTCGCGGTCGGACTCCAGGGTCGCCGTGTCCAGTACGTGGACGAGGACGCTGCACCGCTCGACGTGCCGCAGGAACTCCAGGCCGAGGCCGCGGCCCTGGCTGGCGCCCGGGATGAGGCCGGGCACGTCGGCGACGGTGTAGACGGTCGATCCCGCCGTCACGACGCCGAGGTTCGGGACGAGCGTCGTGAACGGGTAGTCCGCGATCTTCGGCTTCGCCGCGCTCAGGACGGAGATCAGCGAGGACTTGCCGGCGCTCGGGTAGCCCACCAGGGCGACGTCGGCGACGGTCTTGAGCTCCAGGACGAGGTCCCGCTCCTCACCGGGCACGCCGAGCAGCGCGAAGCCGGGGGCCTTGCGCCGGGCGGAGGCCAGCGCCGCGTTGCCGAGGCCGCCGCGGCCGCCCTGGCCCGCGACGAAGGTGGTGCCCTGGCCGACCATGTCCGCGAGGACGTTGCCGTCGCGGTCCATGACGACCGTGCCGTCGGGGACGGGCAGGACGAGGTCCTGGCCGTCCTTGCCGGAGCGGTTGTCGCCGGCGCCGGGCTGGCCGTTGGTGGCCTTGCGGTGCGGGCTGTGGTGGTAGTCGAGCAGCGTGGTGACGTCCTGGTCGACGACCAGGATCACGTCACCGCCACGGCCGCCGTTGCCGCCGTCCGGGCCGCCGAGCGGCTTGAACTTCTCACGGTGAACGGAGGCACAGCCGTGGCCTCCGCTACCCGCGGCGACGTGCAGCTCGACGCGGTCCACGAAGGTGGTCATGGTGGGGTGCCTCCAGAAGAAACGTGCGGGGATGTCTCTTGCGTAACACGCGAAAGGCGGACCCGCTTCCCCGCCGGGGAAGTGAGGTCCGCCTCGCGAAAAGAACCGATCAGGCGACCGGAACGATGTTCACGACCTTGCGGCCACGGTGCGTGCCGAACTCGACCGCGCCCGCGTCCAGCGCGAACAGGGTGTCGTCCTTGCCTCGGCCGACGCCCGAGCCCGGGTGGAAGTGGGTGCCACGCTGGCGGACCAGGATCTCACCGGCGTTGACGACCTGACCGCCGAAGCGCTTCACGCCGAGCCGCTGAGCATTGGAGTCGCGACCGTTCCGAGTGGACGATGCGCCCTTCTTGTGTGCCATCTTGTCTCAGTCCCTTACTTCGCAGCCGTGGGGATACCGGTGACCTTGATCGCCGTGTACTGCTGGCGGTGACCCTGGCGACGGCGGTAGCCGGTCTTGTTCTTGTACCGAAGGATGTCGATCTTGGCACCCTTGTGGTGGTCCACGACCTCGGCCGTGACCTTGATGCCGGCCAGCACCCACGGGTCGCTGGTGACGGCGTCGCCGTCGACAACGAGCAGGGTCGAGAGCTCGACCGTGTCGCCAACCTTGGCCGTGGGAATCTTGTCAACCTCAACGATGTCGTCGACAGCAACCTTGTGCTGGCGACCACCGCTGCGCACGATGGCGTACACGCGGATCTCTCTCTCGCTCGGAACGGGACCCCCGCAGTCCAGCCACCCGCGGAAGCAGGCGGCCTCTCCCGACCCGGAAGCAGTGCCCGCGGTTCAGGAGGAAAAGGGTTTACAGGGGGCGGGCGTGCATAGGAACACGCCGACGGTCAAGGTTACGGGGCCCACCCGGAAGGGTCAAACCGGGCCCCGCACCCCCGCTCACGTGGTCGGCTTCTCACCGTCCGGCGGCAGCGGCTTGACGCCCTTGCACAGGTCCGTCTTGTCGGCGGTGCCCGGCCAGGCCACGGCCCGCGTGCGGTCGAAGTGCGCGCGGTAGGTGTCGTGCACCGAGTCGTCGTCGACCTTGACGATCGCCTCGTCGTTCTCGCGCAGCGCGGGCGCCGTGTAGTTCTGCGAGCCGGTGAAGGAGACCTTGTTCCGCTTGCCGTCGTACATGCCGTCGATCAGCAGGTACTTCGAGTGGATGATGTAGGGCGTCGTCAGCCTGGCACCCGCGTTCAGCGGGTCCCTGTCGTCGTTGTAGCAGCGCACGGAGGGGCCGCCCGGGGCGTGGAGCTGCTCCCAGGTGCCGGGGGTGCCGCCCTGGCTCTTGGCGCTGTCGCTCTCCGCGTACAGGAGGCTCACGTCGCAGCCGGCCTTCTTCAGGGAGACCAGCTTGTCGGCGATCTGCTTGCGCGTGATCTTGAAGATGGCGGCGCGGACCTTCGTGCGCTTCGTCACCCCGGCCGCGTCCTTGTAGGTGCAGCGGACGTTGTTCATCACCGAGTACATGGTGTCGGTCTCGTTGACCGTGCCGTTGCGCGGGAAGAAGTAGGCCTTGTAGCGGCCGCTGCTGACCGTGCGGTAGTCCCAGCCCTGCCAGCTCTTGCCGAGCATGTCCGTGAAGTAGTCGGCGTACGCGTCGTACATGGCCGGATTGTTCGGCAGCAGCAGCGCGTCGTTGAAGAACTTCGTGTGCGCGGACGGCGTCGAGTTCGACGTGGTCTGCACGACGACGTCCCTGGCGCCCTCGACCTGCGAGAACAGCCAGAACTTGTTGTGCATGATCGACTTGCCGTACCTCGGGTCGCCGAGGCACGACTTCCCGGTCGGGCAGAGCTTCACGAAGGACGGCTTGCCGGTGCTCGTGCCGAGCGCCGCGGCGAGCATGGCGTACGCGCCGTTCGCCGGCCGGTCGCTCTTGCTGGTCTCGTCCAGCAGCACCTGGACGTGCACGCCGCGCTTCTTGGCGGCGACCAGCGCGTCGACGACGGATCCCTCCCAGACGTGATAGACCGCGACCTTGATCGTCGAGCCGGGCACCGCGGAGTTCGTCAGCTCGATCAGCCGGGTGCGGATCGCGTGCTGCTGGTCGACGTTTCCCTTCGGATTGTTGAAGATCGGGCCCTCGGTCCAGGTCGGCGTCGGCGTCCCGTCCGCCGAGGCGGTCCCCGCCGTGCCCACGGCCTGGATGCCCGCCGCCGACAGCACCGTGGCCAGCGCCACCGCCTGCCGGCCGCCCTTGACCGGTTTCACCGCACGGTGCCGTCCCGTGCCTCGCAGGCGCGTCTGCGCCATCTGTCATCCCTCCCTGACACGGGCGCGCGGGCTCCCCACACGCGCGCTCACGTCCCTGTTGAACCGTCAGACCGCCTGATTTTTACAGGTGTTGCGCCGTACTCAAAGGTCAGGGGGCCCGCTTCACGCTTTCGAGCTGTGGTGACCTCGTTTTCCGGACAGACCGGTGCCCCCCTGCCCGGCCCTCACGGGCGGACAGGGGGGCACCGGGTCGCGGAAGCGGTCAGCCCTCGTCGGCGGCGCTCGCGGAGACACCGGACGGCGTCTGCTCCGCCGCCGCGGCCTTCTTCGCCGTCGCCTTCGACGCCTTCTTGGCCGTCGTCTTCTTGGCGGCCGTCTTCTTGGCCGCGGTCTTCTTGGTGGCGGCCTTCTTCGCCGTCGCCTTCTTGGCGGTCTTACGCGCCGTCTTCTTCGCCGGAGCGGCTTCCTCGGCGGGGGCCTCGGCCTCCGCCTCGGTCTTCTCCGGCTCGACCTTGTCCTGCGCCTCGGCCTTCTTCGGCTCGGGCTTCTCCGCCGACGGGACGACCACCACGGCCGCCTCCTCCGGGGCGGTCGGCGCCGTGGCCTTGCGCACCGCACGGCGGCGCGGACGGGCCGGAGCAGCTTCGGCGGCGGGCGCCTCGGCCACGGGCTCGGCGGCGGGCTCCGCGACCGGCTCGGCCTTCGGCACCGGGGCGATGACCACCTCGGCGGCCTCTGGCTCGGCGCTCTGCGCGGCCTTCGGCGAACCGGCGGGCGACGTCGCCTTGCGGACGGCACGACGGCGCGTACGTCCCTTCGGGGCTGCGTCGTCCTGCGCGGGCGCCTCGGCGGGTACCTCGTGGGCCGCCTCGACGGCCTCCGGAGTGCCGACGATGGGATCCTCGGCGGCCGGTGCGACGGTGCGCGCGACGTCGGACTCGACGACCGGGATCTCGGCCCGCTCGGCCTCCGCCTCGGCCTTCGCCGCCCGCTCGGCGGCCCGCTCGGCCGCCTTGGCCCGCTTGCCCGACCGCTTCGGCGTCTCCGCCTGCGGGGCCTCCTCAGGGGCGGCCTCGGTACGCGGTGCGCCCGCCGGGGCCGAAGCCCGCCGCGTCGCCCGGCGCCGGGAGCGGCCACCGCGCGAGGCGGCTGCCTCGGCCTCGGCGGCGCTGCTGTAGAGCTCCTCGTCCGGGACGAACTCGGGCTCGGGCAGCGCCACCGGAGCGGCGGCCTCGGCGGCGACCTCGGCCTCCGTCTCGGCACCGTCCATGGCCTCGGTGTCGGCCTCGTGCTCGTGCTCGTGCTCGTGGGTGGTGTGCTCGTGACCGTGGTCCTGCTGGTCCCCACCGCGCCCGCGCTTCTTGCGCTTGCCGCCGCCACCGGCGGAGGTCGGCTGCTCCATGTGCACGATGACACCGCGGCCGTTGCAGTGCACGCAGGTCTCGGAGAAGGACTCCAGGAGCCCCTGGCCCACCCGCTTGCGGGTCATCTGGACCAGGCCGAGCGAGGTCACCTCGGCGACCTGGTGCTTCGTACGGTCGCGCCCGAGGCATTCGAGAAGGCGGCGCAGGACCAGGTCCCGGTTGGACTCCAGGACCATGTCGATGAAGTCGATGACGACGATGCCGCCCAGGTCACGCAGGCGCAGCTGGCGCACGATCTCCTCGGCCGCTTCGAGGTTGTTCCTCGTCACGGTCTCTTCGAGGTTGCCGCCCTGCCCGGTGAACTTGCCGGTGTTGACGTCGACGACGATCATCGCCTCGGTCTTGTCGATCACCAGCGAGCCGCCGCTCGGCAGCCAGACCTTGCGGTCCAGCGCCTTCGCCAGCTGCTCGTCGATGCGGTACGTCGCGAAGACGTCGACCTCGGAGGTCCACTTCGAGAGGCGGTCGGCCAGGTCGGGCGCGACGTGCGAGACGTAACCGTGGATGGTCTGCCACGCGTCGTCACCGCTGACGATGACCTTGGAGAAGTCCTCGTTGAAGATGTCGCGGACCACGCGGACGGTCATGTCCGGCTCGCCGTACAGCAGGCTCGGCGAGCTGGTGGAGGCCGCCTTCGCCTTCTTCTGGATGTCCTCCCACTGCTCCTGGAGACGCTCGACGTCGCGGCGCAGCTCGTCCTCGCTCGCGCCCTCGGCGGCGGTGCGCACGATGACGCCCGCGTCCTCGGGGACGATCTTCTTGAGGATGGTCTTCAGACGCGCGCGCTCGGTGTCGGGCAGCTTGCGGCTGATGCCGGTCATCGACCCCTCGGGGACGTAGACCAGATAGCGGCCGGGGAGCGAGACCTGGCTGGTCAGACGGGCGCCCTTGTGGCCGATCGGGTCTTTCGTGACCTGTACGAGGACCGACTGGCCGGACTTCAGGGCGGACTCGATGCGCCGGGGGCCGTTGGCCATGCCGAGCGCCTCGAAGTTGACCTCACCGGCGTACAGCACGGCGTTGCGGCCCTTGCCGATGTCGATGAAGGCGGCCTCCATCGACGGCAGGACGTTCTGCACCTTGCCGAGGTAGACGTTCCCGACGTATGAGGTCGCCTGCTCCTTGTTGACGTAGTGCTCGACGAGCACGTTGTCCTCAAGGACGCCGATCTGGGTGCGCTCACCGTTCTGGCGTACGACCATGACGCGCTCGACGGCCTCGCGGCGCGCCAGGAACTCGGCCTCGGTGATGATCGGCACCCGGCGGCGGCCCTGCTCGCGGCCCTCGCGGCGGCGCTGCTTCTTGGCCTCCAGGCGGGTCGAGCCCTTGATGGACTGGACCTCGTCGACGCCGGTGCCGAGCTCGCGCTCCGGGTCCTTCGCGCGCCGCTCCCGCGGCTCGCGGACCTTGACGACCGTACGCTCCGGGTCGCTGTCGCCCGGCTCGCCCTCGGCGGAGTCACCGGCACGACGGCGGCGGCGACGACGGCGACGGCTGCTGCTGGAGCCCGTCCCGCCGTTCTCCGAAGCGGCCTCTTCCGCCTCCTCGGAGTCCTCGGCGGCCTGCTCGGCGCTCTCCTCGGCGTCCTCGGTGCCGCGCTCCGCCTGCTCGGCGGTGTCGGTGTCGTCGTCGGACTCGGCCGAGGCGTCGTCCTGGTCGGCCAGATCACCGCGGCGACGGCGACGGCCACCACGGCGGCGACGGCGGCCGTGGCGCTCACCGGACTCCTCCGTGTCGTCGGCGGAGTCGACAGAGTCATCGCTGTCGGCGGATTCGGCGGATTCGGCCTGCTCGGCGGCGACGGGCTCCTCGGCGACCTTGACGGGCTCCCGCTCCTCGACGGCGGCAGGCTGCTCGTCGGCGGCCCGACGGCGGCGGCGACGGCGCGGGGCCGCCTCCTCCTCCACCACGGGGCGGCGGGCTCGGCGGGCTCCTGCGCGGCCTCGGCGGCGGCGCGCCGCGGCGGCGCGCTCCGGGGTCTGGAACATCGGCTCGGCGAACACGGGCGCCTGGAAGACGGCCACGGCGGGGCGGGCGGGCTTGCGGCCACCCTCCTCGGAGTCGTCGGCGACCTGGGCCTTGCGGGCCTTGTGCCCGGCCGCGGAGAACCCGGCGGCCGCGGTCTTGCGGGTGGCGCGGCGGCGACGGCCGCGGGGGCGTCGTCGTCGGCCTCGGCGGGGCCTCCTCGACCGGCGCGGCGGGCTCGGCAGGCTCGGCAGGCGCGTCGATGCGCTCCTCGGCCGCCTTCTCGGTGGCCTGCGCCTCCGCGACGGGCGCGGCGGTGCCACGGGTGGCGCGGCGGCGTGCACGGCGCGGTGCGGCGTCCTCGGCGGCGGCTCCGGGCTCGGCGGCGGCCGGGGCGGCGGGCGCTTCCTCGACGACGGGCGTCTCCTCTGCGGCGGCCTGCGGCGCACCGGCGGGGGCGGAAGCGCGACGGCTCGCACGACGACGCGCACGCGGCGCCGGAGCGGCCTCCTCGGCCTCCTCCGCAACCGGCACGGAGGGCTCGGCAGGCGCAACGGCCTCAGCAGCGACCGTCACGGCCTCGGCAACCTCAGCGGCCTGCGGCGCACCGGCGGGAGCGGAAGCACGACGGCTCGCACGACGACGCGCACGCGGCGCCGGAGCGGCCTCCTCGGCCTCCTCCGCAACCGGCACGGAGGGCTCGGCAGGCGCAACGGCCTCAGCAGCGACCGTCACGGCCTCGGCAACCTCAGCGGCCTGCGGCGCACCGGCGGGAGCGGAAGCACGACGGCTCGCACGACGACGCGCACGCGGCGCCGGAGCAGCCTCCTCCTCGACAGCGGCAGGAACCTCAGCAGGCGCGACAGCCTCAGCAGCGACCGTCACGGCCTCGGCAACCTCAGCGGCCTGCGGCGCACCGGCGGGAGCGGAGGCGCGACGGCTCGCACGACGACGCGCACGCGGCGCCGGAGCAGCCTCCTCAGCGTCGTCCGCGGCGGCGGGCTCCGTCACCTCGGCGGCCTGCGGCGCACCGACCGGCGCGGAAGCGCGGCGAGTGGCACGACGGCGCGTACGCGGTGCGGCAGCGGCCTCCTCGGCCACCTCTTCGGTCTCCGCGACCTCGTCGACCTCGTCGACCTGGTCCACCTGGTCAGCGGTCAGATCATCTTCGGCGGCGGGGGTGGCCGGTATGGCCGGAGCCGCGGCTTCGGCGGTACCCGCGGGCGGGCCCGCGGGACGCGACGCGGCGCGGCGCCGACGGCGCGGCGGCAGGGTGTCGCTGGGGCTGTTGTTCTGCGATCCCTCAGTGGGGTCGTTCGGCTCAAGCATGCGGGCGGTTCTCCCGTCACGCTCCCGGGCGCCGCGCCTGTCCGGTGATGTCCGCGGCTCGCGCTAGATGCGCGGGGCCGCCATCCGGGGGCGTGGGCGCCGCACGGGAGCTCTCTATGTCTTGTCTCGCCGGTTCCGTACGCCCAACTGCGGACGGCCTGGCGAAAGTCTCGGTCAGTGCGCTGCCCGACCCAGGTGGCTCCCGAGTACCAGGGCTGCGCTGTGACATACGTCCTTACCGGGGGCCTTCCGGCACCGGCGCCTTCGCGGCGGCAGGTACGGCGGCCGTGGGTGATGCGGCCGTGACTGCCTCGCGGTCGGGCGCGAGCGGGTCGGTCACCGTGCCGGTCTCTTCATCGAATAGCCCCTGCGCCAGCCTGGTCACCGCTGCGGGGACCGGCGGCGCCAGGTCGGCCACAGCTCGGAGACCGGACAGGACGTCGTCAGGTCGTACGGCAGGTGTCACGTGCCGAACAACCAGCCGCAGTATCGCACAGGGCTTGTCGGTCGGCCTATCAGTGTCGTGCGTGATCACGTCACCATCAGTGATGGCTTCCAGGCTCACGACGGCCTCGCGCGCGTCGAAGGTGCGCATGCCGTTCTTCGTGCGGCGCTGCACCTCGACCTTGTCCGCGGCGCGGAACAGGTCGGCCGCGCGCCGCGCCGCTGCCGGCTCCACGCCGTCGAGGCGCAACTCCCAGACGGAGGCGGTCAGCCGGTCGGCGAGGCCCGAGGTGCGGGACTCGACGGCGTCGGTGACGTCCAGGCCGTCCGGCAGCGACTCGTTGAGCAGCTCGCGGAGCTGGTCGGGGTCACGCGGCGCGGTGAGCGCGATCTCCAGGTACTCGGCCTCACTGCCCGTGCCGGTGGGTGCGGCATTGGCGTACGACACCTTCGGGTGCGGGGTGAACCCCGCCGAGTACGCCATGGGCACCTCGGCGCGGCGCAGCGCACGCTCGAAGGCGCGCTGGAAGTCACGGTGGCTGGTGAACCGGAGGCGGCCGCGCTTGGTGTAGCGCAGGCGGATGCGCTGCACCGCGGGTGCGGGCGGCGGGCCTTCGGGCTGTCGCTTGCCCAGTGTCGTTCAGTCCTTCGTGAGAGCGGTCGTACTGCTACCTAGAGTACGTGCCCCGGGCGCGTCAGGTTCCCGCCGGGCCGCCGGTAGCGGGACCGGCTCCCCCGGCACCGCTCCCACCGGCACCGCCCGCTTCGGTGCTCCGAACAGCATGCGGCGCACGTCGGCCCGCGCCTGTCGCACGCTCTCCCGCGCGGAGGCCAGGGCCTGCCGGGTGGCGCGGCGGACCTCCTTGACGGCCCTGGCGGCGGGGCGCCACACGGCGTCGCGCACCACGTGGCCGACGGGGGTGAGGACCGTGCGGTAGGCCCACCGCACCGGCTCGACGAAGATCCACCGGAGGAGCTTGGCGAGGAAGCGGCCGACGACGAGGGAGATGTGCCCCGCGATGCGCCAGGCGTGTCCGAGCGCGTCGCCGACCTCCCGCGCGACGACGGCGACGGCCCGCCCGAGGGGTGCGAGCACCCAGCGCCACACGGCCACCAGGGGCACCACGAAGATCCAGCGGCACAGTGTCGAGACGACGGCCCAGATGCCGCGTCCGAGCCATGCGGCACCGGCACCGATCCCCCGCGCCAGCCACGCGATGCCGTGCCCGACCGGCGTGAGGACCGACCGGTAGAGCCACACCGAGGGCACCACGATCAGCACCCGCCCCAGCCAGGCCAGCGCGATCCCGACCGGCACCACCACGTACCGCCAAAGACCCACCCACGGCCACACGAACACGGCCTTGAACAGCCACGTCAGGACGGCACCGATGCCACGCCCGGCCGCCGCGGCCCCAGCGCCCAGGGCGCGGGCCAGCCAGGCGATGCCGTGGCCGATCGGGGTGAGCACGCGCGCGTAGAGCCAGGCGGCCGGGATCGCGACGAGGTGACGCCACAGCCAGGCGCAGCCCGCGCCGAGGCCGAGCGCGGTGATCGCGATGCCTCGGGCGATGCCCCGGGCCAGCCAGGCGATGCCATGGCCGATCGGTGTGAGGAGCGTCCGGTAGAACCACAGCGAGGGCACCACGACCAGCACCCGCCCCAGCCAGGCCAGCGCCGTCCCGACCGGCACCACCGCGTACCGCCAAAGACCCACCCACGGCCACACGAACACGGCCCTGAACAGCCACGTCAGGACGGCACCGATGCCACGCCCGACCGGTCGCAGTCCCCTGAAGTACAGGAAGCGGCCGCACACCGCGAGCGCGTCCCAGACGAGGCGCACCGGTACGACGAGCACGAGCACCACGATCCGTACCGGCAGTCGGATCGCTACGGCGAGGCAGCCTTCGGCCCGCGGAGGCTGCGGAGGGTGCTCAGGGTGCCGTTCGGCCTGCACCGGCGAGAGCGGCTGCGGTTCAGCCTCGCGGGCAGGTCGTTTCTCCAGGTCCATGTCGTCCTAGACGCGTGGGAGTCCGGTTCGGATCCAGTACCGCAGTTTTCCGCGCCGCTCGTCCTCGAAGACGCCGCCGGATGCCTCGATGACCTTGCGCGAACCGGTGTTGTCGGTGTCGCAGGTCACCAGCACGGATTCCAGGCCGAGCCCGGCGGCGTACGGCAGGCAGGCGCGCAGCATCTCGGTGGCGTGGCCGCGGCGGCGGGCGGTGGGGCGTACGTCGTAGCCGATGTGGCCGCCGTACTCGCGCAGGAAGCGGGTGGCGATGGTGTGCCGGATGGCGATGCGGCCGAGGTAGTCGTCGCCGTCGACGTACCAGAGGGTGGTGACGGGGACGGCGAGCGGCTCGGCGGGTTGTTCGGCGGCGGCGAGCACTTCGGCGACGTACCGCTCGAAGACGGCGGGGTCGTGCCACTTGTCGCCGTACTCGCGCAGGGTGTCGCCGAGCGTCGTGTCGTCGGCGGGCCCGCCGCGCCCCTCGGCCCGGAACTCCTCCATCGCGGTGATGTAGGAGCGGTGCACCAGGCCGGAGGGCGGGGCGAGTTCGGGCACGTGCGCCGCCGCTACTTCACGACCGTGAGCGGCAGCAGCTTCTTGCCGGTGGGGCCGATCTGGATCTCCGTCTGCATGGCGGGGCAGACACCGCAGTCGAAGCACGGCGTCCAGCGGCAGTCCTCGACCTCGGTCTCGTCGAGCGAGTCCTGCCAGTCCTCCCAGAGCCAGTCCTTGTCGAGACCGGAGTCCAGGTGGTCCCAGGGCAGGACCTCTTCGTACGTGCGCTCACGCGTCGTGTACCAGTCGACGTCGACGCCCATCTCGGGCAGCGTCTTGTCGGCGCAGCGCATCCAGCGCTCGTAGCTGAAGTGCTCGCGCCAGCCGTCGAAGCGGCCGCCGTCCTCGTAGACGGCGCGGATGACGGCGCCGATGCGGCGGTCGCCGCGCGAGAGCAGGCCCTCGACGATGCCGGGCTTGCCGTCGTGGTAGCGGAAGCCGATGGAGCGGCCGTATTTCTTGTCGCCGCGGATCTTGTCGCGGAGCTTGGTCAGGCGGGCGTCGGTCTCCTCGGCGGAGAGCTGCGGGGCCCACTGGAAGGGGGTGTGCGGCTTGGGCACGAAGCCGCCGATCGACACCGTGCAGCGGATGTCGTTCGAGCCGGAGACCTCGCGGCCCTTCTGGATGACCTTCGTCGCCATGTCGGCGATCTGGAGGACGTCGTCGTCGGTCTCGGTGGGCAGGCCGCACATGAAGTACAGCTTCACCTGGCGCCAGCCGTTGCCGTACGCGGTGGAGACGGTGCGGATGAGGTCTTCCTCGGACACCATCTTGTTGATGACCTTGCGCATGCGCTCGGAGCCGCCCTCGGGGGCGAAGGTCAGGCCCGAACGGCGGCCGTTCCTGGTCAGCTCGTTGGCGAGATCGACGTTGAAGGCGTCGACGCGGGTCGAGGGGAGGGACAGGCCGATCTTGTCCTCCTCGTACCGGTCGGCGAGGCCCTTGGCGACGTCGGCGATCTCGCTGTGGTCCGCGGAGGAGAGCGAGAGCAGGCCGACCTCTTCGAAGCCGGTCGCCTTCAGGCCCTTCTCGACCATGTCGCCGATGCCGGTGATGCTTCGCTCCCGCACGGGGCGCGTGATCATGCCGGCCTGGCAGAAACGGCAGCCGCGGGTGCAGCCGCGGAAGATCTCGACGGACATGCGCTCGTGGACGGTCTCCGCGAGCGGGACGAGGGGCTGCTTGGGGTAGGGCCACTCGTCGAGGTCCATGACGGTGTGCTTGGAGACGCGCCACGGCACGCCCGAGCGGTTCGGTACGACGCGTGCGATCCGCCCGTCCGGGAGGTACTCGACGTCGTAGAACGCCGGGATGTAGACCGAGCCGGTCTTCGCGAGGCGCAGGAGGACCTCCTCGCGGCCGCCGGGGCGGCCCTCCGCCTTCCAGGCGCGGATGATCTCCGTCATGTCGAGCACGGCCTGCTCGCCGTCGCCGATGATCACCGCGTCGATGAAGTCGGCGATCGGCTCGGGGTTGAAGGCCGCGTGGCCGCCGGCGAGGACGATCGGGTCGTCCAGCGTGCGGTCCTTGGACTCCAGCGGGATGCCCGCGAGGTCCAGGGCGGTCAGCATGTTGGTGTACCCCAGCTCGGTGGAGAAGCTGAGCCCGAAGACGTCGAACGCCTTCACCGGACGGTGGCTGTCCACCGTGAACTGCGGGACCCGGTGCTCACGCATGAGCGCCTCCAGGTCCGGCCACACGCTGTAGGTGCGCTCGGCGAGGACGCCGTCGCGTTCGTTGAGCACCTCGTAGAGGATCATGACGCCCTGGTTGGGCAGTCCGACCTCGTAGGCGTCGGGGTACATGAGCGCCCAGCGGACGTCGCAGCTGTCCCACGGCTTGACGGTGGAGTTCAGCTCACCGCCGACGTACTGGATTGGCTTCTGCACATGCGGGAGCAGAGCTTCGAGCTGTGGGAAGACCGATTCGACAGACATCGCGAACCTTCATGAGCCGGCAGGGGTGACCATCAAGCGTACCCCGGCGTTCAGCTGCCCAGAGCCGCCCGGATTTTCGCCTCCGACGCCTTCGCCCAGACCTCCGGCAGTTCCCGCTCCCGGTCGGCGGCGACGGCTTCCTCCCGGCCGTACAGCAGCCCCCAGGTAAAGGCGCTCTCCCCGGCCAGATGGGCCTGGGTGCCGAGGGCCCGTACGGCTTCGCGGGCGACCACGCTGTCCTGGTGGTCGCCGAGCACGCTCTGCACGGCCTTCATCCGCTTCGCGAAGCGCCTGGCGGGCGTCCCGAGCGCGGGGACCGCCGCCTCGCCCGCGTACCGGGCACGCTTGGCGGCCTTGCGGGCCTCGTGCATGGCACGGTCGCGTTCCTGGCCGGGGGCCAGCGCGAGGGCGTGCTCGACGCGGGTGGCGAGGCGGGCGTAGTCCTTGAGGAGCGCCTTGGGGAGCGCCTTGCCGGGCGGCGCGGAGGCGGCCGGGCGCAGCGGGGGCGCGGCGAGGAGAGTGTCGACGGCGTCCAGGAGCGCGAGGTAGCGCTCGCTCTCCAGTACGGCCAGGGTGCCGCGCCGCGCGTCGGCGCCCCGCGCGGTGGACCAGATGCGCAGCCGGGCGTCGACCGGGCCGAGGAGGAGGGTCTTCGGCAGGGCGTCCATGCGGCCGGCGAACCGGGCGGCGAGGACTTCCTGGTCGCGGTCGACGCCCAGCTCCGCCGCGAGCCATTTGAGTTCGTCGCCCACCGGGTCGGTGACGGCGTGGTCGAGGATCTTCCGGTACGACTTGAAGGCGCTGCGCATCCGGCGGGTGGCGACCCGCATCTGGTGCACGGCGTCGGGCAGGTCGCGGCGGACGGCGGGGTCGAGCGAGACGATCGCGTCGCGCTGGGCGCGGAGGTAGGCGACGAGGTGGTCGCCCGCACTGCCGCGGCCGTCACCGACGCTCT
Source organism: Streptomyces sp. 135 (assembly GCF_020026305.1). Taxonomy (NCBI): domain Bacteria; kingdom Bacillati; phylum Actinomycetota; class Actinomycetes; order Kitasatosporales; family Streptomycetaceae; genus Streptomyces; species Streptomyces sp. 135. Next base: position 2,930,307 of record NZ_CP075691.1, read on the forward strand.
CCCGCACGGCCTCGGCGACGGCCTCGCTCTTGCCGGCCTTCTTGCCGAGGCGGACCGCTCCCTCGGCGGGCTTGAGCCCCGCCTTCTCGGCCTTGCGGCCCTTCGGCGCGGTCTGTGCCAGGGCCCGGCCGAGCTTGGAGGACGAGGTGGAGCGGCGTACGCCCGCCTTCTTCAGCTTCTTCTCGACCTTGTCGAGGAGCGCGGGGTCGCCGCCGTCCGCCAGCTCCACCTCGATCTCGGACCACGCGGCCGTGCCGCCGCCCTTGGCGAGCCGCTCCGCCCGCACCGCGTCGATGCTGACCTCGGCGAGCAGCTCGCCCCGGGAGTCGACGAGGTGGCGCAGGTCGCGTGCGGACAACAGGCGCACGAGGGGGACGAGTTCGGCCTCGCGGACGCGGGAGCGCACGAGGGCGAGCAGGTCGCCCGGAACGGTGTCGGAGAGCGGCGCGTGGATCTCGTCCCGTACGCCTTCGGCGAGCGATACCGGCAGCTTCAGGTGCCAGCCCGCGTCCGTGCCGCCGGTGCGGCGGCGCAGCGTGATGGAGGCGGCGGCCAGGCGTTGGTCGGGGGTGTCCCAGTAGACGGCGTCCAGTTCGACGACGCCCTTGTCCAGTACCTCCCCGACCCCGGGCACTTCGGTCAGGTCGGGCAGCTCCGCGTCTGCCCCGACGTCGTACTTCCGCTCGATCTCGCGCTTCGTATCCGCCATGAATTGAATCTAGACGCAGAAGGGAAAGCCAAACAGGGTTCTGCGGGGCTATGCGGACATGGGGCGCTGCACCTTGATCGACTGGAGCAGTCCGACGGCCACCCAGACGGCGAACATCGACGAGCCGCCGTAGCTGACGAAGGGCAGCGGAAGGCCCGCGACGGGCATGATGCCCAGCGTCATCCCGACGTTCTCGAAGGACTGGAAGGCGAACCAGGCGATGATGCCGGCGGCGACGATCGTGCCGTACAGCTCGGTCGTCTCGCGTGCGATGCGGCAGGCGCGCCACAGGACGACGCCGAGCAGGAGAAGGATCGCGCCCGCGCCGATGAAGCCGAGCTCCTCGCCCGCGACCGTGAAGACGAAGTCGGTCTGCTGCTCGGGGACGAACTGGCCGGTGGTCTGGGAGCCCTTCGTCAGGCCGGTGCCGGTGAGACCGCCGGAGCCGATGGCGATGCGTGCCTGGTTGGTGTTGTAGCCGACGCCCGCCGGGTCGAGCGCGGGGTTGGCGAAGGCCGCGAACCGGGCGATCTGGTAGTCGTCGAGCACGCCGAGCTGCCATATGGCGACGCCGCCGAGGGCGCCCGTGCCGAGCAGTCCGAAGACCCAGCGGTTGGAGGCGCCGGAGGCGAGCAGGACGCCGAGCACGATCATCACCATGACCATGACCGAACCGAGGTCGGGCATCAGCATGACGATCGCGATCGGGACGGCCGCGAGGCCGAGGGCCTGCACGACGGTGCGGTGGTCGGGGTGCTCCCGGTCGCCCGCGTCGACGCGGGCGGCGAGCAGCATCGCCATGCCGAGGATGATCGTGATCTTGACGAACTCGGAGGGCTGGAGCGAGAAGCCGCCGCCGAGCACGATCCACGCGTGCGCGCCGTTGATGGTCGCGCCGAGCGGAGTGAGCACGAGCAGGACCAGGAAGACGGAGATGCCGTAGAGGATCGGCACGGCCGTGCGCAGGGTGCGGTGGCCGAGCCAGACCGTGCCGATCATCAGGGCGAAGCCGATGCCGGTGTTCAGGACGTGCTTGAGCATGAACGAGTACGGGTCGTCGCCGACCAGCTCGGTGCGGTTGCGGGTCGCCGAGTAGACGAGCGCGGCGCCGATGCCGGAGAGCGCGATCGCCGCGAGGAGCATCGGCCAGTCGAGCCGGCGCACTATCGAGTCGCGGGCGAGGAGCCGGGACATGTTCGAGCGCTCGGGGCCGTACCCGGAGACGGAGAAGCCGCTGCCGGTCATCAGTCGCGCCTCCAGTTGGCCGGGGCGCCGGCCAGTTCCTGCTGTTCGTCCTTGGGCTTGGGCGCCTCGGGCTTGTACGGCTTGACCTTCGGGGCGTCGATGGAGCCGTCGGGCTGGATCTTCGGCAGGGTCTTCTGCGGCTCGGGCAGGAGCGCCTTCTTCAGGTCCTGCTTGCCGCTGTCGTCGAGGCCGTAGATCGCGTCGTAGATCTTGCGGACGGCGGGTCCTGAGGCGCCGGAGCCCGTACCGCCCTGGGAGATCGTCATGACGATCGAGTAGTCCTTGGTGTAGGTCGCGAACCACGAGGTGGTCTGCTTGCCGTAGACCTCGGCGGTACCCGTCTTGGCGTGCATCGGGATCTTGTCCTGCGGCCAGCCGCCGAACCGCCACGCCGCGGTACCGCGCGTCGCGACGTCCGCGAGGGCACCGTCTATGTCCTTGCGCAGCGCGGCGTCCATCGGCAGCCTGCCGTGGGCCTTGGGCTTGATCTCCTCGATGTGCCTGCCGTCGGCGCTGATGATCGCCTTGCCGACGGTGGGGTCGTACATCGTGCCGCCGTTGGCGATGGCGGAGTAGACCGTGGCCATCTGGATCGGCGTGACGAGGGTGTCGCCCTGGCCGATGGAGTAGTTCACGGAGTCACCGGCGCGCATCTTCATGCCTTCGAGGCAGTTCTCGTACGCGATGCGCGCGGCGTAGTCGTCGCCGCTCTTCTTGCCCTGCTTGCACCAGGCGTCCTTGTTGGCCTTCCAGTAGTCCTTCTTCCACTGGCGGTCGGGGACGCGGCCGGTGACCTCGTTGGGCAGGTCGATGCCGGTCTCCTTGCCGAGGCCGAACTGGTGGGCGGTCTTGTAGAACCAGTCCTTGGCGTCGGGCTTCGGCTTGTTGCCGCCGTCCTTGGCCCACTGGTCGTGCGCGAGCTTGTAGAAGACGGTGTCGCAGGAGACTTCGAGGGCCTGGCCGAGGGTGATGGAGCCGTGGCCCTTGGACTCGAAGTTCTTGAAGGTCTGGCCACCGATGGAGTACGAACTGGGGCAGGGGTAGCGGGCGTTGAAGTCGTAGCCCGCGTTGACGGCGGCCGTCGTCGGGATGACCTTGAAGATCGAGCCGGGGGCCGCCTGGCCCTGGATGGCGCGGTTCAGCAGCGGGTAGTTGGACTTCTTGCCGGTGAGCTCGGCGTAGTCCTTGCCGGAGATGCCGCCGACCCAGGCGTTCGGATCGTACGTCGGGTTGGAGGCCATGGCGACGACGCGGCCGGTCTTGTTCTCCATGACGACGACGGCGCCCGCGTCGGCCTTGTAGTTCTCGCCGGTGTTCTTGTCGAACTCCTGGCGGGCCTTCTTCATCGCGTCGTTCAGCCAGTACTCGGAGACGGCCTGGACGCGCGCGTCGATGCTGGTGACGACGTTCGCCCCCGGCTTCGCCTCGTCGGACTCGGCCTTGCCGATGACGCGGCCGAGGTTGTCGACCTCGTAGCGGGTGACGCCCGCCTTGCCGCGCAGCTGCTTGTCATACGTCCGTTCGAGCCCGGAGCGGCCGACCTGGTCGGAGCGGAGGAACGGGGAGTCGGTGTCCTTGGCCTTGTTGATCTCTTCGTCGGTGACGGGCGAGAGGTAGCCGAGGACCTGCGCGGTGTTGGACTTGCCGGGCGCGGGGTAGCGGCGCACGGCCGTGGGTTCGGCGGTGATGCCCGGGAAGTCCTCGGAGCGCTCACGGATCTGGAGGGCCTGCTTGGGCGTGGCCTCGGCGGTGATCGGGATCGGCTGGTAGGGCGAGCCGTTCCAGCAGGGCTGCGGGGTCTTGGAGTCGCACAGGCGGACCTTGTCGGCGACGTCCTTGGGGTCCATGGCGAGGACGTCGGCGAGCTTGGCGAGGACCGCCTTGCCGTCGTCCTTCATCTTCATCAGATCCGTGCGGGACGCGGAGACGACGAGGCGGGTGTGGTTGTCGGCGATCGGCACGCCGCGGGCGTCCAGGATCGAGCCGCGCACGGCGGGCTGGACGACCTGCTGGACGTGGTTGCCCGAGGCCTCCTTGGCGTACTCCTCGCCGTTGCGGATCTGGAGGTACCAGAGGCGGCCGCCGAGGGTGAGCAGGAGGGAGACCACGAGGATCTGGATGACGATGAGACGGATCTGGACGCGTGGGGTCCGTCCGGTCTCCGGAATGTTGGTCACTTCTCCCCTCCCCGGGTGCGGTCGGCTTCCCTGATGCGGTCGGCTCCCCTGATGCGGTCAGCGAAGTGCTTCGCCCTCACAGGCGCTTGACCCCCTTGATGCGTCCGGCGCGTGCGACGCGGGCCCTGGCCGCCTTCGCCCGCAGGCCGCCGCGCTGGCCGCCGATGCTCAGCCCGGTGCCGGAGGAGAGCCAGCCGGCGGAGACGTCGGTGGCCGAGTTGGCGTGCGTGCCCTCCCCCAGCGGGTCGTTCTCGGCCCGCCGGGCGAGCGCGATGATCAGCGGCACCGTGAAGGGCGCGAGCAGCAGGTCGTAGAGCGCGGCGGTGAACAGCAGCCCGGTCAGACCCACGTGGCGGGCGGCGGTGTCCCCGACGAGGGCGCCGACGCCCGCGTACAGCAGCGTCGACCCGAGGGCGGCCCCGACGACCACGACGAGCGGGCCGGTGGCCGAGCGCAGCCGCCCGCTCTCGGGCTTGGCGAGGCCCGCGAGGTAGCCGACGACGCACAGCACCAGCGCGTACCGCCCGGCCGCGTGGTCGGCGGGCGGGGCCAGGTCGGACAGCAGGCCCGCGCCGAAGCCGATGAGGGCTCCGCCGACGTGGCCGTAGACCAGGGCGAGGCCGAGGACGGTGAGCAGCACCAGGTCCGGCACGGCGCCCGGCAGCTGGAGCCGGGCGAGGACGCTGACCTGGATGACCAGGGCGACGACGACGAGGGTGGTGGAGAGCAGGATTCGGTTGAAGCGCATGGGTCCGGGTCTCCTACTGCTCGTCGTTGTCGGCGGCACCGTCGGCTGTGTCCTCGGCCGCACCCTGTGCTGTGCCCTCGGCCGCGCCGTCCTCCGGCTTGCCCGACGGGGTGGCCGTGACGGTCACCGTCGGGATCGGCTTGGGCTTCTCGGGCTTCTTCGGCAGGACCGTGTCGCGCGGGTCCTCGCGGGGCGCCTCGACGACGACGCCGACGATGTCGAGCTTGGTGAACCCGACGTACGGCTTCACGTAGACGTTGCGGGTGAGGTCGCCGCCGGAGGGGTCGACGCGGACGACCTCGCCGACCGGTACACCGGGCACGAACGGCCTGTCCTGCTGCGAGCCGAAGGTGACGAGGCGGTCGCCCTTCTTGACCTTGGCCTTGCCGTTGAGCATCTGGACGGAGAGCGGGCGGTCTCCCTGGCCGGTGGCGAAGCCGAGTTCGTCGGTCTTCTCCAGGCGGGTGCCGACGGTGAAGTCGGGGTCGTTGGCGAGCAGGACGGTCGCGGTGCCGGGTCCGACGGTGGTGACGCGGCCGACCAGGCCGTCGGCGTTCAGGACGGTCATGTCCCGCTTGATGCCGTCGTGGGCGCCGGCGTCGATGGTGACGGTCCAGGAGAAGCCCTGGGCCGCTCCTATGCCGATGACCTCGGCGCCCTTGATGCCGTACTGTCCGGCGCCGGCCTTCTTCAGCATGCCGTCGAGCTGCCGCAGTCGGCTGCGGTTGCGGTCGTCGCTGCCGAGCTTCGCCTTCAACGCGGCGTTCTGGCGCTCCAGTTCGGCGATGCGGTCGTGACGCTCACCGGAGTCACGGACCGCGCCGATGGCGTTGCCGATCGGGTCGACGGCGGAGGACATCCCCTCCTCGACCGGACCGAAGACGCGGGCGGCGGCCCGGCGGGCACCGTCGACCGGTGAGTCCTCACCACCGCGGATGTCCACCGTGATCAAAGCGAACGCGATGGCGATCAGCAGCACCAGGAGCAGCCGGCTCTCTCGTGTGTCCCTCACGTGCGGCGGCGTGCCTTCCTCAATCGGATTCCGTGGACACTGCGCGTTCCACGGGGTTCTGGGGAATTGTTCTGCCTTGCCTGAATTCTGTTCTTGCCTCTATATCAACGATCCGCCGCACGAGGTGGCAGGCACTCGTACGGCGGATGTTTTCCGTTCAGATCATCTGCGGGGCTGGGCGTCCAGCACCTGCTGCAACGCCTCGAACTCCTCGACGCACTTTCCGGAGCCGAGCGCCACGCTGTCCAGCGGGTCCTCGGCGATGTGGATCGGCATGCCGGTCTCGCGGCGCAGCCGCTCGTCGAGGCCGCGCAGCAGGGCGCCGCCGCCGGTCAGGACGATGCCGCGGTCCATGACGTCACCCGAGAGCTCGGGCGGGCACTTGTCGAGGGTCGTCTTGACCGCGTCGACGATGGCGTTGACCGGCTCCTCGATGGCCTTGCGGACCTCGGCGGCCGAGATGACCACCGTCTTGGGCAGCCCCGAGACCAGGTCACGGCCGCGGATCTCGGTGTGCTCGTCGGCGTCCATGTCGTATGCCGAACCGATGGTGATCTTGATCTGCTCGGCCGTGCGCTCACCGAGGAGGAGGGAGTACTCCTTCTTGATGTGCTGGATGATCGCGTTGTCCAGCTCGTCGCCCGCGACGCGGATCGACTGTGCCGTGACGATTCCGCCGAGCGAGATGACGGCGACCTCGGTGGTGCCGCCGCCGATGTCGACCACCATGTTGCCCGTGGCCTCGTGGACCGGCAGGCCGGAGCCGATGGCGGCCGCCATGGGCTCCTCGATGATGTGCACCTGGCGGGCGCCGGCCTGCGAGGAGGCCTCGATGACGGCGCGGCGCTCCACTCCGGTGATGCCCGAGGGTACGCAGACGACCACGCGCGGGCGGGCGAGGTAGCGCCGCTTGTGGATCTTGAGGATGAAGTAGCGGAGCATCCGCTCGGTGATCTCGAAGTCGGCGATGACGCCGTCCTTCAGCGGGCGGACCGCCACGATGTTGCCGGGCGTGCGCCCGATCATCTTCTTCGCTTCCGCGCCGACCGCGAGGATGCCACCGGTGTTGGTGTTGATCGCGACGACGGACGGTTCGTTGAGTACGATCCCCCGACCCCTGACGTACACCAGCGTGTTGGCGGTCCCGAGGTCGACAGCCATGTCACGGCCGATGAACGACATGTTGTTCCCCATGAGGATGCGTCTGGCCTTCCCTATTGGAGCTTGTGATGGCTTTTTAGGTAGGCGAGGTGGGTGCTGAGTGGCAGTGGAGGCTTCCATCGTAGTCTCGGCCGCGCGAAGACGGCGCGAGGGTCTGCGCCATTGTCAGCAGATGATGTACCGCCCCGCTCTTGGAGACGTGCCATCGGGGGCACGGGTTCCCCCAATTGGGGCGCAGATGCCAATGGACGGCCGAATCCCTCCGGCCGTCCAGGTCAGCGCGGCGCCCGACTGACACACCGTCAGCGAGTCGCACGAGGGGCGTTACGCCACGCCCGGGAAGAAGATCTTCAGCTCGCGCTCGGCGGACTCCTCGGAGTCCGAGGCGTGGATCAGGTTCTCCCGCACGATCGTGCCGAAGTCGCCGCGGATGGAGCCCGGGGCGGCGGCGATCGGGTCGGTGGGGCCGGCCAGCGCGCGCACGCCCTCGATGACCCGCTCGCCCTCGACGACGAGCGCGACGACCGGACCGGACGACATGAACGCGACCAGCGGCTCGTAGAACGGCTTGCCCTTGTGCTCGCCGTAGTGCTGCTCCAGGGTCTCCTGGTCCAGGGAGCGCAGCTCCAGCGCGGAGATCGTCCAGCCCGCCTTGCGCTCGATGCGGCCGATGATCTCCCCGATCAGGCCGCGACGGACGGCGTCGGGCTTCAGCAGGACGAGGGTGCGCTGGCTCATGTGCGGCTCCAAGGTGTTCACCAAAGGTGTTCTTACGACCTGTCGATCTGTTGATCTCCGCGATCGCGTGGGATTGGGCCGCACGATACCGGGGGCGGCTACGCGGTGTTACCTCCGGCCTCCGCCTGCTGCCCCTCGGCCATGGCCGCGAACCTGGCCTTCGCCTCGTCGATCTTGCGCCCGAAGTGGACCGACGCCCACCACAGGGCGGCGAAGAGGGCGCCCATGAAGAACATCGTCGGCACCACGAAGCCGCTCGCGATCAGCGCGATCTGGAGGGCCCAGCCCAGCTGCACCCCGCCCGGCCTGGTGATCACGCCGCACAGCAGCAGGCACAGCAGCATCGCGATGCCGCTGACCGCCCAGACCGTGCCCATGGACAGGTCCGGGTCCTTCATGGCGACGAGGCCGGCGAAGCCGATGACGAAGAACTCGCCGATCAGCGTCGAAGCGCAGAGCGTACGCACAGGTGTCAGCCCCTCCCGAGGAGCAGTCGGGCCTCGCCGACCGTGATGACGGAACCGGTGACGAGGACGCCGCCGCCCGCGAACTCGCCCTCTTCCTCGGCGAGGGTGATCGCGGCCTCCAGCGCGTCCGGCAGGCGCGGCTCGACCTGGACGCGCTCGTCGCCGAAGACCTCGACGGCGATCGCGGCCAGCTCGTCCGCGTCCATCGCGCGGTGGCTGGTGTTCTGCGTGATGACGACCTCGGCGAAGATCGGTTCGAAGGCTTCGAGCAGCCCCCGCATGTCCTTGCCGTCACTCGCGCCGACCACGCCGATGAGGTTGCTGAAGTCGAAGACCTCGCTGATCGCGGCGGCGGTGGCGCGGGCGCCCGCGGGGTTGTGCGCGGCGTCCAGGACGACGGTGGGCGAGCGCCGCACGACCTCCAGGCGGCCCGGCGAGGCGACCGAGGCGAAGGCCTTGCGGATGGTGTCGATGTCCAGCGGGCGCGCGTGCTGCGAGCCGATGCCGAAGAACGCCTCCACTGCGGCGAGCGCCACCGAGGCGTTGTGCGCCTGGTACTCGCCGTGCAGGGGCAGGAAGATCTCCTCGTACTCCCCGCCGAGGCCGCGCAGCGTCAGGAGCTGGCCGCCGACCGCCATCCGGCGGGCGACGACGCCGAACTCCAGGCCCTCGCGGGCCACCGTCGCGTCGACCTCGACGGCCTTCTTCAGGAGCACCTGGGCCGCGTCCACCGGCTGCTGGGCCATGATCACCGTCGCGCCCGGCTTGATGATGCCGGACTTCTCCGCGGCGATCTCGCCGGGCGTGGAGCCCAGGCGGTCCGTGTGGTCCAGGTCGATGGGGGTGATGACGGCGACCGAGCCGTCGATCACGTTCGTGGCGTCCCAGCTGCCGCCCATGCCGACCTCGACGACGGCCACGTCCACCGGGGCGTCCGCGAAGGACGCGTACGCCATGCCGGTGAGGACCTCGAAGAAGGACAGGCGGTACTCCTGGCGGGAGTCGACCATCTCCACGTAGGGCTTGATGTCGTTGTACGTCTCCACGAAGCGCTCGGCCTCGATGGGGGCGCCGTCCAGGCTGATCCGCTCGGTGATCGACTGGACGTGGGGCGAGGTGTACCGCCCGGTGCGCAGCTCGAAGGCGGAGAGCAGGGCCTCGATCATGCGGGCCGTGGACGTCTTGCCGTTCGTCCCCGTGATGTGGACCGAGGGGTACGCGCGCTGGGGCTCGCCGAGGACGTCCATCAGCGCGGCGATGCGGCTGACGGAGGGCTCCAGCTTCGTCTCGCCCCAGCGGCTCGCGAGCTCCGTCTCGACCTCGCGCAGCGCCTTGTCCACCTCCGGGTCGGTGGGGCGGGCGGGGATGTCGCCCTGCGGCGGACCCGCCTGGGCGCGCAGGGTGCGGCTGCCCGCCTCGATGACCGCGAGGTCGGGGTCGCGGTCCGTCTCGGCGCCGACGATGTCCTCGAAGGCGGCGTCGGTGGGGTCGGCGGGGTCGGTCGGGCGGTCGTCGTCGTGCGGCGGGAGGTCACTCACGTACGCCAGTCTACGGAGCGCCACCGACACTCGGCGTCCGGACCGGGCGGAGGACGCCGCTCCGCGTCGTCGGGACTTTCGGCCCGTCCGATTCGGGACCTTGGTCCCTCCGCTTCGGGGGGCCGCCCGGCAGACTTGCGATCATGGACATAGGTATCGATCTCGGCACTGCGAACACCCTTCTCTACGTCCGTGGCAAGGGGATCGTGCTCAACGAACCGTCCGTGGTCGCCGTGCGGTCGGACCGAGGCGGCAAGGGCGCAGTGCTCGCCGTGGGCACGGAGGCCAAGGAGACGATCGGCAGGACGCCCGGGTCCATCACCGCCATCCGGCCGCTGCGGGACGGCGTGATCAGTGACTACGAGGCCGCCGAGGAGATGATCCGGCACTTCGTGCGCAAGGCCGTGCCGGGCCGGCGCCCCCGTATCCGCATGGTCGTGTGCGTGCCGAGCGGGGTCACGCCCGTCGAGCGGCGCGCCATCGTGCACGCGTCGCAGCGGGCGGGGGCGCGGGCCGTGCACCTCGTGGAGGAGCCGATGGCCGCCGCGATCGGGGCGGGGCTGCCGGTCGCCGAGCCGCAGGGGTCGATGGTCGTCGACATCGGCGGCGGCACGACCGAGGTCGCCGTCGTCTCCCTGGGCGGGGTCGTCACGGCGCAGTCGCTGCGGGTGGGCGGCGACCGGCTCGACCAGGCGATCACCGACTACGTGCGCAAGGAGCACTCGCTGCTCGTGGGCGAGCGCACCGCCGAGGACATCAAGGTCGCGATCGGGTCGGCGTGGCCGGTGCCGGGCGAGGAGGAGTTCGAGGGGCGGACGTTCACCGTGCGGGGCCGGGAGAAGGTCGGCGGGCTGCCCAAGACCGTCGACCTGACGGTGCGAGAGGTACGGGGCGCTGTCGACGAGCCCGTGGAGCACATCATCGCGGCGGTGAAGACGACCCTGGAGGAGTGCCCGCCCGAGCTGTCCGGCGACATCATGGAGCACGGCATCGTGCTCACCGGCGGCGGCGCCCTCCTGCCCGGCCTCGACCTGCGCATCGCGTCGGCCACCGGCATCCCGGTGTTCGTGGCCGAGGACCCGCTCGACAGCGTCGCGCTGGGCTGCGGGAAGTGCGTGGAGGACTTCGACGGTCTCGAGCGGATGATGTCGGCGGCGTAGGTGTCTGTCCTCGCGGTGCGGGCGCGGCTCAGGCCAGTTCGCCCGCCGGAAGGCAGGCTCGGACCTCGTACGTCCCGTCGACAGGCCCCGCCGAGAACTCGCCGCCCACCGCGCGGATGCGCTCCGCCATGCCGGTCGTGCCGATGCCCGCCGAGACCGGGGCCGTGGCGGGGCGCGTGGCCGGCAGGGCGTTGCGCACCGTGATGCCGAGGCGTTCGCCCTCCACGTCCACCCGGACGGTCACCCGCTCCCCCGGCGCGTGTTTCGCCGCGTTCGTCAGGCACTCCTGGACCACGCGGTGGACCGCCGCCTGCCGCAGCGGGGAGAGGCGGTGGGCCACCGGGTCGATCCGCAGCTCCACGGGGCTGCCCGCGTGGCCGCTGCGCTCGGCGAGTTCGGGCAGGGCGTCGAGGCCGGGGGTGGGGGCGCCGTCCGTGCCGCGCTGGACGATGATCTCGTTCAGCATGCGGTGTGCGCTGCGCGCCGTCTCCGAGAGTTCCTCGAAGCCGTCCGCGAAGGGCCCGCCCTCGGCCCGGCGCGCGAGCACCTGGGAGCGCACGCTCAGCAGTGTCAGCTCGCGGCCGACGAAGTCGTGCACGTCGCGCGCGATGCGGGCGCGCTCCTGCTGGACGGCGTGCAGCGTCTCGGTCTCCACGCGCTGCGCCTCCAGGGCGCGCACCAGGTCCTGCCGGTTCGCGGCCACGCCGACCCCCGCCGCGAGCACGCCGACCGGCACGACGAGGCTCAGGAACTCGGCGAGCGTCTCGCCCCGGTGGGGCGGCCAGCCGGGCAGCTGGAACAGCGCGTAGGCGAACGTGACGTAGCCGATGACGCCGAGCGTTCCGGCCCGGCGGCCGCGGTACCGGCCCAGGGAGTACAGCGCGAACTGCACCAGCGTCAGCTCGAACAGCCAGCCGAGCAGGAACAGTGCGACGGCGTACGTCAGCCAGGGCGCCGAGCGGCGCAGCATCAGCGAGGCGGCGCCCGCCGTCAGGACGAGGGCGGCCAAGGGGCCGTTGAGGGGGTTGTCCGCCGCCGCGAGGCCCGGCACGTCCAGGCTCATCAGCGCCAGCGCGCTCAGCGCTGTGAGCAGGTCCACGGTCCTGGCCGCCTGGGCCCAGCGCCCGGCGAGGCGACGGCCGGTGGCCGCCGCCCGGCGTAGCGCCTGGACGGCGGGACGGTCGTGCATGCCCTCCATCATCCAAGGTCTTTCGACCCGATTCATCTGACTAATGACCCTGATTTGGTGATGTGCGGCACTGGCCCACGGCGCGGCTGACGGGCCGCGGCCGGTCCCGGGGGTCAGATCTGACCATGTGGTATGCCCAGAATTCGGCCCGCAGGACCCATCAGCTCGCCGGTGACGCCGGAATCCTGCTGTGGACCGCGCTGTGGGCCGCCGCCGCCGTCACGGCGTACCGGCTGGCCTGTCTGCTCGCCCTGCCCCGCGCCCTCCAGGAGCGCAGGGCGCCGCTCCCCCTGGTCGGCGGACGCGTCGACACGGCGCTGCGACGTGTGGCGGACGCCGTCGACGCCATGGACCCGGTGGCGGTGCGCACGGCCGTGGCCGTGGGCGCCGTCGCCCTCTTCGTCGTACCCGTAGGCCTGGTCCTCGTCCTCTGGCTGCCGCGCCGGCTGCGCTGGATCCGTCAGGCGGGGGCGGCCCGTGACCTCGCCGCCACCGACGACGGCCGCGACCTGCTGGCCCTGCGCTCGCTGCTCAGACCGCTGGACGAGGTGGCCGCCACCGCCGCGCAGATCCCGGACGCGACGCCGGGCAGCCTCGCCTGGGGCTGGCGGCACGGCGACCCGGAGATGCTGGACGCCCTGGCCGGCGCCGAGCTGGAGCGGCTCGGGCTTGAAGCCCCGCCGCGGGACGACGGCCCCGTCGAGGTCTTCGAGCAACAGGTTTACGAGCAACAGGTGGAGCTGATCGGCCCGGCGGGCCCGGTGGACGAACCGTCGGCGGACGCCCGGCCGGTGGGCTGAACGGCCAAGGCTCCCGGGACCGGCCATGAGCCGGTCCCGGGAGCCTTCGACCACGACGTGCCGTTACGCGGCCGGCAGCGCCTCCAGCTGCGCCGTCAGGCGGGCGATGTCGGCCTCCGCCTTCGTGAGGCGGCCGCGGATCTTGTCCACGACCTGGTCGGGAGCCTTGGCCAGGAACGCTTCGTTGCCGAGCTTCGCCTGCGCCTGCGCCTTCTCCTTCTCGGCGGCGGCGAGGTCCTTGGCCAGGCGCTTGCGCTCGGCCTCGACGTCGATCGTGCCGGACAGGTCGAGCGCGACCGTGGCGCCCGAGACCGGCAGCGTCGCCGTCGCCGTGAAGGCGTCGCCCTCCGGCTGGAGGCGCAGCAGCTGGCGGATGGCGGCCTCGTGCGGGGCGAGGGCCAAAGGGGCCTCCCCGCCGGAGGCAGGGGACGCGTCCAGGGTCAGGCGGGCCGGCACCTTCTGGCCCGGCTGGAGCCCCTGGTCGGCGCGGAAGCGACGCACCTCGGTGATGACCTGCTGAAGCGTCTCGATCTCCCGCTCGGCACCGGCGTCCCGGAAGCCGCTGTCGGCGGGCCAGTCGGCGATGACGAGGGACTCGCCGCCGGTCAGCGCGGTCCACAGCGTCTCGGTCACGAACGGCACGATCGGGTGGAGCAGCCGCAGCGTCACGTCGAGGACTTCGCCGAGGACGCGGGCCGAGACCTTGGCGCCCTCGCCGCCCGCCATGAACGTCGTCTTGGACAGCTCGACGTACCAGTCGAAGACCTCGTCCCACGCGAAGTGGAAGAGGGCGTCGGAGAGCTTGGCGAACTGGAAGTCGTCGTAGAGCGCGTCGACTTCGGCGACCGTCGCGTTCAGCCGGGAGAGGACCCAGCGGTCGGTGGCGGACAGCTGCTCGACCGGGGGCAGGTCGCCCTCGATCGTGGCGCCGTTCATCATCGCGAAGCGCGTGGCGTTCCAGATCTTGTTGGCGAAGTTGCGCGAGCCCTGGACCCAGTCCTCGCCGATCGGCACGTCGGTGCCCGGGTTGGCGCCGCGGGCGAGGGTGAAGCGCAGGGCGTCCGAGCCGTACTTGTCCATCCAGTCGATGGGGTTGACGGCGTTGCCGAAGGACTTCGACATCTTCTTGCCGAACTGATCGCGGACCATGCCGTGCAGCACGATCGTGTGGAACGGCGGGGTGCCGTCCATCGCGTACAGGCCGAACATCATCATCCGGGCGACCCAGAAGAAGAGGATGTCGTAGCCGGTGACCAGGACGGAGTTCGGGTAGAACTTCGCGAGCGATTCGGTCTGCTCGGGCCAGCCGAGCGTGGAGAACGGCCACAGGCCGGAGGAGAACCACGTGTCGAGCACGTCGTTGTCCTGGGTCCAGCCCTCGCCCGTGGGAGCCTCGTCGTCGGGTCCGACGCAGACGACTTCACCGTTCGGCCCGTACCAGACGGGGATGCGGTGGCCCCACCAGAGCTGGCGCGAGATGCACCAGTCGTGGAGGTTGTCGACCCAGTCGAAGTACCGCTTCTCCATCTCCTGCGGGTGGATCTTGACCTTGCCGTCGCGGACCGCGTCACCGGCGGCCTTCGCGAGCGGGGCGACCTTGACCCACCACTGCATCGACAGGCGCGGCTCGATGGTGGTCTTGCAGCGCGAGCAGTGGCCGACCGAGTGCGTGTACGGGCGCTTCTCGGCGACGATGCGGCCCTCGGCGCGCAGCGCGCCGACGATGGCGGAACGGGCCTCCAGGCGGTCCAGGCCCTGGAAGGGGCCGTGCGCGGTGATCACGGCGTGCTCGTCCATGACCGCGATGTTCGGCAGCGAGTGGCGCTGGCCGATCTCGAAGTCGTTCGGGTCGTGGGCCGGGGTCACCTTGACGGCGCCGGTGCCGAACTCGGGGTCGACGTGCTCGTCGGCGACGACCGGGATCGTGCGGTCGGTCAGCGGCAGCTTGATCTGCTTGCCGACGAGGTGCTTGTAGCGCTCGTCCTCCGGGTGGACCGCGACGGCGGTGTCACCGAGCATCGTCTCGGCGCGGGTGGTGGCGACGACGAGCGTCTCGTCCCCCTCGCCGTACTTGATCGACACCAGCTCGCCGTCGTCGTCCTGGTACTCGACCTCGATGTCCGAGATCGCCGTCAGACAGCGCGGGCACCAGTTGATGATGCGCTCGGCGCGGTAGATCAGCTCGTCGTCGTAGAGCTTCTTGAAGATGGTCTGGACGGCCTGCGAGAGGCCCTCGTCCATGGTGAAGCGCTCGCGCTCCCAGTCGACGCCGTCGCCGAGGCGGCGCATCTGGCCGGAGATCTGGCCGCCGGACTCGCCCTTCCACTTCCAGACGCGCTCGATGAACGCCTCGCGCCCGAGGTCGTGGCGGGACTTGCCCTCCTTGCCGAGCTCGCGCTCGACCACGTTCTGCGTGGCGATGCCGGCGTGGTCCATGCCGGGCTGCCAGAGCGTCTCGAAGCCCTGCATGCGCTTGCGGCGGGTGAGGGCGTCGATCAGCGTGTGCTCGAAGGCGTGGCCGAGGTGGAGGGCGCCGGTGACGTTCGGCGGGGGGATGACGACGGTGTACGGCGGCTTCTCGCTCTTCTCGTCGGCGGAGAAGTAGCCCCGTTCTACCCAGCGCTCGTACAGCGGCCCCTCTACCTCGGCCGGCGCGTACTGGGTCGGCAGTTCGGGAGTGGTCGCTGGGGGCTGCTGCTGAGCGTTCTCGGTCACGCGGTCAGTTTAGAGGGGTCATGGAGCGGTCCCGAAACCGGAATGTTCGACATCGCTTGCGGTCCGGGGCTCCACGGGCGCAGTCCTTGGTTCAGGATGTCCGGGACACATCAGAGTTCGGAGGGGGACCCCGCGATGAGCCACAACCAGCCAGGCCCGTACGACGGTCAGCAGTCCGGCCCGTACGGACAGCAGCCGCAGCAGCCGGGCCCCTACGGGCAGCCGCAGCCCGGCCCGTACGGGCAGCAGCCGCAGGGCCCCTACGGGCAGGTCCCGCCCCCTCCGCCCCCGCAGGGCGGCGGCAAGAAGAAGACCGGCCTGATCATCGGCGCGGTCGCGGTGGTCGCCGCGCTCGGCGTCGGCGCGTACTTCCTCTTCGGTGGCGGCGGCTCGGCGTCGGTCGAGGACGACGGGGCGCACAAGCTGGTGCCGCCGACCTCGGTGGGCGAGTACAAGAAGGGGAGCGACTCGGACTCGCCCGACGACGGCCCGCTCGGCTCCGGCGACAAGAAGAACGCCGAGGAGATCGGCATCAAGAACCCCGAGAACGTGGCGGCCTCATACGAGTCGGGCGAGGCGCTCAAGGGGAAGCAGATGAGCTTCCAGGGGATGTACGGCGAGATCGACGACCCGGAGAAGGCCGTCGACGACGGCTTCGCCAAGGCCGGCGAGAACGCCGAGAAGGAGTCGGGCGACAACGCGGGCGACGGCGAGAAGGTCGAGCTGGTCGGCAGCCCCGAGACCGTTGAACCCGACGGCCTCGACAACGCCGTCATGAAGTGCCAGACCGCCAACTTCAACGAGGGCGACAAGCCGGTGAAGCTGCCGATCTGCATCTGGGCCGATCACAGCACGTACGGCATCGTCTTCGGCATCGACTTCGCGGCGATGGTGAAGGGCGGCGGCTTGACCACCGACGAGGTGGCCTCCTTCGCGGCCGACCTCCGCAAGGCGGCACGCGTCAAGGCGTGACGACGCAGATGTCGTGGTCTGTCCAGCACCGTCACACATGGCGCAGTGAACGACTGCCCTCCGTACTGACTGGCCCGCAGCGCGAGGGAGACGCATCATGTCTGTGATGCTGGAACGACCGACGATAAGCGGCACCGACCCCCGCCACTTCGAGGAGCTGTGCAAGGCGCTCGAAGAGCTGAGTGTGCCCGTCGGCTTCAAGGCCGAGATCATCAGGGGGAACATCGTCGTGTCACCGTGGTCGAAGGCGTACTACCTCGACGTCATGGACCTGGTCTGCGACCAGCTGCGCCCCCACCTGCCCCAGGAACACCGGATCAGCTCGGCACCCGCGCTGTACGTGTTCCCCGGGCTCGAACGGGCCTACGGTCGGGCGTACACGCGGCCGACCGGCGGACCCGCCTGACCACGAGCAACCAACTGGACGGCGACGGCCTCTCCTTCGTCGCCGAGCTGACCTCACCGTCCACCCGGGACGACGACCTCACCGACAAGGTCGAGCGGTACGGAAAGGCGGGTGTGCCGAGCTATCTCCTGCTCGACATGCAGGAGGAACTCGCCACCGTCTACTGGTCACCGACCGTCAAGGGGTACGAGTCGCACCTCACCGCCCCGTTCGGCAAGACGGTCCGCATCCCGGCCCCCTTCGACTGCGACCTCGACACCACCGGATTCCAGGCGCCCGGGGGTGCCGAGGGCGGCGGGAGCCACGGGAACTGAGGGACGCTGCCGGCCTTCGCCTGATGGGTGCCACGTCCGGGGTGTGGCACAGCCCTTCAACAACTCCGCATCGATCCGCTCCGGCCGCCCCGCCCTCCCGCGCTCATCCGACAGGATGTTCGGAACACATAAGCATCGGGAGGGAACCCCAGCAATGAGCTACAACCAGCCGGGCCCGTACGGCGGGCAGCAGCCCCAGCAGCCCGGGCCGTACGGCCAGCAGCCGGGCCCCTACGGCCAGCCGCCGCAGGCCCCGCAGCCCGGCTACGGCTACCCCCCGCAGGCCCCGCAGCCGCAGCCGCAGCCCGGGTACGGCTACCCGCAGCAGGCCCCCGGCGGCTACGGCCAGCCCCAGCAGCCCGGCCCCTACGGGCAGTTCCCGCAGCAGGCCCCCTACGGGCAGGTCCCGCCCCCGCCCCCCGGTGGCGGCGGCAAGAAGAAGACCGGCCTGATCATCGGCGCGGTGGCCGTGGTGGCCGCCGCCGCGGTCGGCGGCTACTTCCTCCTCGCGGGCGGTGACGACGACAAGGGCGGCGGCAAGAACGGCGGTTCGTCGAACGTGGCGGGGAGCGGCGGTGACGGCTCCGGCGTCAAGGACGACGGCCCGCACAAGCTGACGACGCCCGAGACCGTGCTGATCGACTACAAGAAGGACCCGGCGCGTTCCAGCGGCCTCGACAGCGTCGACCTCGACAAGGCCGAGGCGGCGGGCGTGAAGAACCCCGAGGACGTGCGGGCCCAGTACCAGTCGGGCAGCAAGGACAACCCGATGGCGCAGAAGGTCCTGAGCTTCGGCGGTGTCTACGGCGACATCGAGGACCCGGAGGGCGTCGTCGACCACATGTTCACGAACGCCGAGAAGGAGGCGAAGGACGGCGCGAGCAGTGGTGGCCAGAAGGTCACCCTGGTCGGCAGCCCGAAGGCGTATACGCCGAGCGGGCTGGACGGCGCCGTCCTCAAGTGCCAGGAGATGAAGGTCGATCTGGGCGGCGCCGCGGGCACGGCCGGTACGACGACCGGTTCCTCCGGGCCCAGCGAGATGTCCGCCGCGACCTGCATCTGGGGCGACCACAGCACCATCGGCTACGTCGTCACCACCGACGTGGCGAGCGCGCTCTCCGGCCAGAGCGCCGACCTCGACGAGGCCGCGACGACCACGGCCAAGTTCCGTGGCGAGGTACGCGTCAAGCGCTGACGTCCGCCGCGGGCCGCGTGCGGCCCCTCGGCGCCGGCAAAGAGGGCCCGGTGATTCCGCCGGGCCCTCTTGCGTCAGGATGTCGGGAACACATAAGCATTTCGGAGGGGGACCCCATGAGCTACAACCAGCCGGGCCCGTACGGCGGGCAGCAGCCCCAGCAGCCTGGCCCCTACGGCCAGCCGCCGCAGGCCCCGCAGCCCGGCTACGGCTACCCTCCGCAGGCCCCGCAGCCGCAGCCGCAGCCCGGGTACGGCTACCCGCAGCAGGCCCCCTACGGGCAGGTCCCGCCCCCGCCCCCCGGTGGCGGCGGCAAGAAGAAGACCGGCCTGATCATCGGCGCCGTCGCGGTGGTCGCCGCCCTCGGCGTCGGCGCGTACTTCGCCTTCGGCGGCAGTGACAGCGGCAGCGGGGGCGGTTCCTCCTCCGTGGCGGACGACGGCGCCCACAAGCTGGTCACGCCCGAGAAGCTGCTGAGCGAGTACGAGAAGGACGCCACGCGGACCGGCGGCTTCAACTCCAGCGACATCGAGGCCGCCGAGAAAGCCGGCGTGAAGAACCCCGAGGACGTCGACGCCGGCTACAAGACGGAGGCCGGCGACAACCCCCTCGCGCAGAAGGCCATCCAGTTCATGGGTGTCTACGGCGAGGTCGGCGACCCGGGCAAGGTCGTCGACGGCATGTTCGCCAAGGTCAAGAAGGACTCCATGGAGCCCGGCGGCTCGAACACGGGCAAGCTGGTCGGCAGCCCCAAGGACTTCAGCACCGACGACGTCGTCCTCAAGTGCCAGGAATCCCTGATCAAGAACGAAGGTCCGAGCACCGGCTCGTCCTCCGCCCCCAAGGAGGTCCGCATGCCGGTCTGCATCTGGGGCGACCACAGCACCGTCGCCGTCGTCGTCCCCGTCGAGGTCGCCGACGCCCTCGCGGGCAAGGTCTCGCTCGACGACGCCTCGGCGACCACGCTCAAGGTCCGCAAGGAAGTCCGCGTCAAGCTCTGACGCCCGTACGCAGCACCGCACCGCCGCACCACCAACGAGGGGAACCCCGACGCAGTGAGCTACAACCAGCCCGGCCCGTACGGCGGCCAGCCGCCCCAGGGCGCCCCGCCGCAGCAGCCCTACGCCCAGCCGGGCGGTCACGGCCAGCCCCAGCAGCCTGCCCCCTACGGGCAGTACCCCCAACAGCCCGCCCCGTACGGGCAGTACCCCGCGCCCCCGCAGGGTGGCGGAGGCAAGAAGACCGCGCTCATCATCGGTGCCGCGGCGGTCGTGGCCGTCGCTGCCGTCGGCGGGTACTTCCTCTTCGCCAAGAGCGACAGTTCCTCCGTCGCCGACGACGGCAAGACGTACAAGCTGACGGCGCCCGCGACCGTCCTCGGCAGCTTCAAGAAGGTGGGGGGCTCCGGCGGCGGTGGCGGCATGTCGTCGAGTGACCTGGAGGACTTGGAGAAGCGGGGCGTCAGCGACCCCAAGGACGTTCACGCCGCGTACCAGTACGGCGAGGGCGCGGCCATGAAGTCCCTCAACTACTCCGGTGTGTACGGCGAGGTGGCCGACCCGGAGAAGGTCGTCGACGCGATGTTCGCCGAGACGGAGAAGAACTCGATGAACGGCTCCGACGGCGGCATGAAGCTCATCGGTGAACCGGAGGAGTTCACGCCCGACGGCTTCGAGAACGGCATCATGAAGTGCCAGAAGGCCGAGTACAGGATGGGCTCGGTCGGCACGGACGACGCGGACGTCCCCAACAGCTTCCAGACGCCGATGTGCGTCTGGGGTGACCACAGCACCGTCGCCGTCGCCGTGTACTCCGACGCCGCCGCGACCCGCGCCGGCGAGGACATCGCCCTGAGGGACGTCGCCACCCAGGTGGCCAACCTGCGCGACGACGTCCGCGTCGAGGTCAAGTAACCCTCACCACACACAAAGGGGCGCCCGGCGATCGAATCGCCGGGCGCCCCTTTCTGGCTCGGTACCTACGCGGACTTCTGCTCCCCGGCACCCGGGCCCCGCACCTCGCGCGGCACCAGCGTCGGGTTCACGTTCGACCGGACGACGTCCGCCGTGATGACGACGCGGGCGACGTCCTTGCGGGACGGCACCTCGTACATCACCGACTGGAGGACCTCCTCCATGATGGCGCGCAGGCCGCGCGCGCCGGTCTGGCGCAGGATCGCCTGGTCCGCGATGGCCTCCAGGGCCTCGCGCTCGAAGTCCAGCTCCACGCCGTCGAGTTCGAACAGGCGCTGGTACTGCTTCACCAGCGCGTTGCGCGGCTCGACCAGGATCTGGAGCAGGGCCTCGCGGTCGAGGTTGTGGACCGAGGTGATCACGGGGAGGCGGCCGATGAACTCGGGGATCATCCCGAACTTCACCAGGTCCTCCGGCATGATGTCCTCGAACTGGTCCTTCTCCTCCATCTCGCGCTTGGAGCGGATGGTGGCGCCGAAGCCGATGCCCTTCGCGCCCGCCCGCGACTCGATGATCTTTTCGAGGCCGGAGAAGGCACCGCCCACGATGAAGAGCACGTTCGTCGTGTCGATCTGGATGAACTCCTGGTGCGGGTGCTTGCGGCCGCCCTGCGGCGGGACCGAGGCCGTGGTGCCCTCCAGGATCTTCAGCAGAGCCTGCTGGACGCCCTCGCCCGAGACATCGCGCGTGATCGACGGGTTCTCGCTCTTGCGGGCCACCTTGTCGATCTCGTCGATGTAGATGATCCCGGTCTCGGCCTTCTTGACGTCGTAGTCGGCCGCCTGGATCAGCTTGAGCAGGATGTTCTCGACGTCCTCGCCGACATAGCCCGCCTCCGTCAGCGCCGTCGCGTCCGCGATGGCGAACGGGACGTTCAGCATCCGGGCGAGCGTCTGCGCCAGGAGCGTCTTTCCGGAACCGGTCGGGCCGAGCAGCAGGATGTTGGACTTCGCGAGTTCGATCGCGTCGTCACGGCCCTGCGCGCCGCCGTTCTCCCCTGCCTGGACCCGCTTGTAGTGGTTGTACACCGCTACCGAGAGGGCCTTCTTCGCGGGCTCCTGGCCCACGACGTAGCCCTCAAGGAATTCGTAGATCTCGCGAGGCTTCGGGAGTTCCTCCCAGCGGACCTCGCTCGTCTCCGCGAGCTCTTCCTCGATGATCTCGTTACAGAGGTCGATGCACTCGTCGCAGATGTACACACCGGGGCCTGCGATGAGCTTCTTGACCTGCTTCTGACTCTTTCCGCAGAACGAGCACTTGAGCAGATCGCCGCCGTCACCGATGCGTGCCACGAGGTGCTTCCCCTTCGCCTGGGAGACGCCACGTTCAGCGGCTCCTGGTGCCTCATATCCGACGGTACCTTGCCGGGCCCCCCGTTCGGGCCCCCCTTGGCACGGTTCGCTTCGACGCGAGTCGTACGCGAACCATGCCAAGGAGCGGCAGATGCTACAGCGCCGCGTCAGACGACCGAGGCGTTGTTCATCTTCCGGGTGGAGATGATCTGATCGACCAGGCCGTACGAGAGCGCGTCCTCGGCCGTGAGGATCTTGTCGCGCTCGATGTCGTCGCGGATCTTCTCGATCGGCGTCGTGGAGTGCTTGGCCAGCATCTCCTCCAGCTGCGCGCGCATCCGGAGGATCTCGTTGGCGGCGATCTCCAGATCCGAGACCTGACCGCGGCCCGTCTCGCTGTAGGGCTGGTGGATCAGGACGCGGGCGTTCGGGAGCGCCATGCGCTTGCCCGGCGTGCCGGCCGCGAGCAGGACCGCGGCGGCCGAGGCGGCCTGGCCCATGCAGACGGTCTGTACGTCCGGCTTCACGAACTGCATCGTGTCGTAGATGGCCGTGAGGGCCGTGAACGAACCGCCGGGGCTGTTGATGTAGATCGAGATGTCGCGGTCCGGGTCCATCGACTCCAGGCACAGGAGCTGCGCCATGACGTCGTTGGCGGAGGCGTCGTCGATCTGCACGCCGAGGAAGATCACGCGCTCCTCGAAGAGCTTCGCGTACGGGTCGTACTCGCGCACGCCCTGCGAGGTGCGCTCGACGAAGCGCGGGATGACGTAGCGGGACTCGGCGCGGGCGCCGGTGAACTCGGCCTGCGCGGCCGGGCCGAGCTCGGCCTGGGTGCGGGCGTAGAGGCCGCTGCCGGGGTGGTTGTTCATCTCTCTTGGTCTCCTGAGGGAGCGGGGGCTGAGGTTTCGGCTTACCGGGCGCTGAGGGGTGCCTCAGGCTCCCGTGCCGCCCCCGCCCGGCATGCCGGCGGCGGTGGGCATGATGTCGTCGATGAGGCCGTACTCCTTGGCCTCCTGCGGGTCGAACCAGCGGTCGCGGTCCGAGTCGCGGGTGATCTGCTCGACGGTCTGGCCGGTGTGGTGAGCGGTGAGCTCGGCCATCCGCTTCTTGGTGTGCAGCAGACGCTCGGCGTGGATCTTGATGTCCGACGCGGAACCCGCCAGGCCCGCGGAGGGCTGGTGGATCAGGATCTCGGCGTTCGGCAGGGCGAAGCGCTTGCCGGGCGTACCGGCGCTGAGCAGGAACTGGCCCATGGAGGCCGCCATGCCCATCGCGATCGTGACCACGTCGTTCTTGATGTACTGCATGGTGTCGTAGACCGCCATGCCGGCCGTGATCGAGCCGCCGGGGCTGTTGATGTAAAGGAAGATGTCCTTGTCCGGCTCTGCGGCAAGGAGCAGCAACTGGGCGGTGATCTTGTTGGCAATGTCGTCGTCCACGGCCTGGCCGAGGAAGATGATCCGCTCGCCGAGCAGTCGGTTGTAGACCTGGTCGCCGAGGCCACCACCGATGGAGGGGTCGCCGGCGGCGGAGGGCATCAGATTCGTCACGTATCCACCTGCTCGTCTTACGACGGCGCCGGGCCGTCTCACGTCTTCAGCTGGGGCTGGGACCCCGCGTGCCAGCCGCTCCGGGGCGGCTCCGGGGACTCCCCTGCCCTCGTATTCATGGACCCTAACGCGCGGGCCCCTCCGGGGAATCCCGCAGACGTAACTGTTCGCTGTGAGCGCAGGTCGCGGGCCCCGGCCAGGGGCCCCGCCAGGGGCGCGGGGAACTGCGCGGCCAGCCGGGTACGAGCCGCACTCGCCGTGGAGCCTGACGGGGCAGACGCGGCCGCGCCCCGGCGGGGGCTGAGCGCGCAGTTCCCCGCGCCCCTTACGGGGCGGGGCACGGCATGGGCCCCCGGGGTCGAGATCCCGGGGGCCCATGATGCGTGCGTCAGAGCGAAGCGATCACGCCTCGGTCTTCTCCTCGCCGGAGGCGTCGGCGTCGCCGGAGGCCTCGGCGGACTCGTCCGCCTCGTCCTCGTCGCCGAGGTCGACGACCTCGCCCTTCGTGTCCTTGACCGTGGCGGCCTCGACGACGACCGCGAGGGCCTTGCCGCGGGCGACCTCGCCGACCAGCATCGGGACCTGGCCGCCCTCGACGACGGCCTGGGCGAACTGGTCGGGGGACATGCCGGAGGACTGCGCGCGACGCATGAGGTGCTCGGTGAGCTCCTCCTGGTTCACGTTCAGCTTCTCCTTGTTGACGAGCTCGTCGAGGACGAACTGCGTCTTGATGCCCTTCTCGGCCTGCTCCTTGGTCTCGGCGTCGAACTCTTCCTCGGTCTTGCCCTGGATCTCCAGGTACTTCGCGAGGTCGAGGCCCATCTGGCCGAGCTGGTGGTTCACCAGGTTGTGCTTGCGGGTCTGGATCTCGTCCGCGAGGAGCTTCTCGGGGACGGGGACCTCGACCAGCTCGAGCAGCTTCTCCAGGACACGCTCCTGGGCCTGCGTCGCCTGGTCGTACTGCTTCATGTTCTCGAGGCGCTTGCGGCTGTCGGCCTTGAGCTCGTCGAGGGTGTCGAACTCGGAGGCGAGCTGCGCGAAGTCGTCGTCCAGCTCCGGCAGTTCACGCTTGGCGACCTGGGTGACCTTGACGGTGACCTCGGACTCCTTGCCGGCGGCCGAGCCGCCCTTGAGCTCGGAGGTGAAGGTGGCCTCAGCCCCGGCCTCCAGGCCCTTCACGGCGTCGTCGATGCCCTCGAGGAGCTCGCCGGAGCCGATCGTGTAGGAGACGTCCTTCGCGACGCCGTCCTCCAGGACCTCGCCGTCGACCTTCGCCTGAAGGTCGATCGTCACGACGTCGCCGTCCTCGGCGGCACGCTCGACCGGGGACGTGGAGGCGAAGCGCTCGCGCAGCTCCTCGACGGCCTTGTCGACGTCCTCGTCGCTGACCTCGACCGCGTCGACCTCGACCTCGATGCCGGAGTAGTCCGGGATCTCGATGGTCGGGCGGACGTCGACCTCGGCGGTGAAGTTGAGGGTCTCGTTGTCCTTCAGCTCGGTGATGTCCACCTCGGGCTGACCCAGGACGTTGAGCTCGGCCTCGTTGACCGCCTCGGTGTAGAACTTCGGAAGCGCGTCGTTGACGGCCTCCTCCAGCACGGCCCCGCGGCCGAACCGCTGGTCGATGACGCGGGCCGGGATCTTGCCCTTGCGGAAGCCCTTCACCGTGACCTGCTGGTTGATCTTCTTGTACGCCGCGTCGAGGCTGTCCTTGAGCTCCTCGAAGGGCACCTCGACAGTGAGCCGAACCCGAGTCGGGTTCAGGGTCTCCACGGCGCTCTTCACGGTTCGGTCTCCTTGGTGGGCTGACTGCTGGTTTCTGCCCGGATCAGAGACACACGGGCACACAGCTTGCATAGTAACGGCAAGCGGGAGCCGACCCACAATGCGATCTTGCGGAGGGGGCGCGAAGCCGCGGAGAGGGGTGGCGAGGAATGAGGTGGTCGGGGTGGCGGGATTTGAACCCACGGCCTTCCGCTCCCAAAGCGGACGCGCTACCAAGCTGCGCCACACCCCGTCGGTGCGACACGTAGGGTACATGCCCGCAGGCCATGCGGCCCCCGCTGAACCGGGACCGCGGCAGGGGGCGTGCGGCGACCCCCGCCGACCCGCTACGATGCCTGTCGTGCCGCGGCCTTCCGGCCCTGGCGCGCATATGCGGGCGTAGCTCAATGGTAGAGCCCTAGTCTTCCAAACTAGCTACGCGGGTTCGATTCCCGTCGCCCGCTCCGCAGTCCTCCGGCCCGGCCCGCTGATTCCAGCGGGCCGGGCCGGCGGCGTTCCCGGGCCGCCGTGCCGACCAGAAGCCGATCGCCGGCTAGAAGCTGATCGAGTTGATGGTCTCCGCCAGTTCGTTCAGGAACCGGTTTATGGAGGGCGCCATGCCGGTCGAGGCGAGGAAGAAACCGAAGAGCACCGCGACGATCGCGGGCCCCGTCTTGAGCGATCCCCCGCGGATCAGCACCACAAGGATGATCGCCAACAGCAGCACCACTGACAGCGAAATGGCCACACTGATCACACCCTAGGTCGGTCGCTCTCCCGGCCCGGGGGGTACGGCCCCGCACACCCCCGCCACCGACCATCGTGCCACCAACCCGCCCGCTGTATGCCGCCGCTGACACATCGTCGGGACATCGTCGGCCAACGCTTCCCGGGCCCGGCATGCGGGGGCGCCCTCCGGGGGCGCGTGAGCGGCGTACCCCGCACGCTAATTCGACGGCCCGCGTACACCGGGAATTCAGCTTGATCGTTTCCATCACCACACACGACGTTCGCAGGAAATTCGAATTGTTGCCGGGGGCACATTGGAGGCGCACCATGCGTTCACGGCGCCCCGACCAACCGGACATTCCACTGGAGTCGCCTGCGGGCGTTATGCACCATTTAAGCCGGATGAATTGTGACGTATGGGACGCCATACAGCTGCATCTATCTGTCTACCCGCGCGATTCGCGGGTACGTGGAGCCGATAAGCGATAATCGACTCAGGGATTGACAGGGGTTGAGTTGACGAAAGTGACGAGGGTTTTACGAAGACAGCGCGGCAACGCTAGGGTGCGTCAGATGTTCCACGCTGCCACCACCCCCGTAGGCGCAGTGCGGTCCCGGATCGTCTCACCGAGCTCTTGGTGGGAGGGCCTGTGACCAACTCGGTGCACCCGCACGGACGCCACCGGGCGCCGCTCCCCCCGGTCCAGGTGCCCGCGGCCGGACCCCCGCCCCCGCGCACCCACCATCCGAGCCCGCAGGCCGCCACCGCTCCCCCCACCCCGTCCGGCCACCGCGCCGCCGGCCGCGCGGCGAAGCCCGCCAAACAGCGCGACGCGTTCTTCGACAACGCCAAGTACCTGGCGATCGTCCTCGTGGCGATGGCCCACGCATGGGAACCCCTGACGGATCACAGCCGTGCCGCCGAGGCGCTGTACATGACCGTCTACACCTTCCACATGCCGGCGTTCATCCTGATCTCCGGCTACTTCTCGCGCAGCTTCGACATGCGGCCCGACCGCCTGAGGCGGCTGGTCACCGGCGTCGCCGTGCCGTACGTCCTCTTCGAGGTCGCGTACACCCTCTTCAAGCGCTGGGCGGACGACGACCCGTCCCAGCCGATCAGCCTGCTCGACCCCTGGTACCTCACCTGGTTCCTGGTGGCGCTCTTCGTGTGGCGGCTCACCGTGCCGCTGTGGAAGATCGTGCGCTGGCCCGTGCCGCTCGCCCTGGCCATCGCCATGCTCGCCGTGATCTCCCCGGACATCGGTGACGACCTCGACCTCCAGCGCGTCCTGCAGTTCATGCCGTTCTTCGTGCTCGGCCTCTTCCTGAAGCCCGAGCACTTCCAGCTGGTGCGCCGCCGCGAGGTGCGGATCCTGTCCGTCCCGGTCTTCGCCGCCGCGGTGCTGCTCGCCTACTGGGCGGCGCCGCGCATGACGTCCGTGTGGTTCTACCGCCGGGACAGCGCCCAGGAGTTGGGCGTGCCGTGGTGGGTCGGCATCGTGATGACGCTGGCGCTCTTCGGCTGCTCCGTGGTGCTCACCGCGTGCTTCTTCGCCTGGGTGCCGCGCCGCAAGATGTGGTTCACGATCCTCGGCGCGGGCACGCTGTACGGCTATCTGCTGCACGGCTTCCTCGCCAAGGGCTCCCGTTTCTGGGGCTGGTTCGAGGACTACGAGTGGCTGCACAAGCCGCTCGGCGAGATCTTCGTGACGGCTGTCGCGGCGACCGTGGTGACGCTGCTGTGCACTCCCCCGGTGCAGCGGATGTTCCGCTTCGCGATGGAGCCCAAGATGGAGTGGGCCTTCAAGCGGGACGCGGCGGAACTGGCACGTGAGCGGACCAGGTCGGCCTGACCCCTCAGAGTCCCAGCAGGGCGCGCATGACGGCATACTTCGCCGTCAGGCGCGCCCTCGTCGTTTCGTCCAGGACCGCGAGGCGGGCCGCGTCGGCGTTGTGGGCGAGGTCCGCCTCCTTGACGAGGCGGGCGCCGGGCGTCGCGAGGATGCGTTCCGCGTACGCCTGCGGGGACTCCCCCGGGATCTTGGTGAGCGCCCGCACGATGGCCTTCGTCCGGGGCGTCAGCGGGGCGTCCCGCAGCCAGTCCTCCGTGAGCGCGTCGTCCTCGACGGAGTCGTGCAGCCAGGCCGCCGCGATCTGTTCGTCGTCGCCGCCCCTCGCCCGTACCCCCTCGGCCACGGCCTGGAGGTGCTCGGCGTAGGGGCGGCCGGCCTTGTCGGTCTGGGCGGCGTGGGCCGCGCGGGCGAGGGCTTCCACTGCGGCGAGGGGCAGCGGCTCGCGGTCCGGTGCGGCTGCGGGCGTCATGCCGTCGACTTTAGTGCCGCCCTCGCCGGGATCGTCGCCGCGGCCAGGCCGAGGACGAGGACCGCGCCCACGAAGGAGCCGTAGACCAGCGGCGGGATGTAAGGGGCCTCGCCGGTCAGGCCGTTCGTCATCGGGACGAGGGTGGCGAGTGCGATCGCCGAGCCGATGGCGATGCCCGCGACGGCGACGATCAGCGCCTCCCAGCGGATCATCCGCATCACCTGGCGGCGCGTGGAGCCGATCAGCCGCAGGGTGTCGAGTTCGCGGCGGCGGTCCAGGACCGTCATCACCAGGGTGTTGACCGCGGCGACGGCCGCGAAGCCGCCGAGGACGGCCGCCATCGTGGTGTTCGCCCAGGCGTTGAGCTCGCGGTCCACGGACCGGGCGGTGGTGTAGCCGTCGCGGTCGTGGAGGGTGCCGAGGCCGGAGAGGGCCTCGGCGGAGCCGCCCTTGGTCCAGATCTCCTGGGCGAGGGCCGAGGTGACGTGGTGCTTCAGCGCGGCGGCGGGCAGGGTGACCTGCGAGAGGCCGAGGCCCCTGCCGTACGTGGCCACGACCTTCGGGGAGGCCTTCGTGCCGTCGGGCAGGAGGATGTCGAGGCGGTCGCCGACCTTGACACGGGCGGAGTCGGCGAGCGCGGAGTCGACGGCGATGTCACCCTTGCCGAGCTTCAGGGCGCCGGTCTCGACCCCGAGGTCCTGGACCTCGGCGAGGTCGGCGGCCGAGCCCGTCACGGCCTGCGCCGACGCCGACGCGAGCAGGCGGTCGCCGACCGAGTACTGCGGGACGACGACGGAGGTCTTGAGCAGTCCGACGGCGGAGGTGACCCCGTCGGTGCGGGCGGCCTTCGTCACCGCGCCCGGCGCGAGGCCCGCGTCGGAGGAGACGATGTGGTCGGCGGTGATGCCCGCGCGCTGCTGGTCGGCGGTGGCCTTGTCGGTACTGGTGTGCAGGAAGACGAGGACGGAGGAGAAGGCCATGGCGAGCACGATCGGGGTGATCGCGGAGGCCAGCCGACGGGCGTTCGTACGGGAGTTGGCGGCCGCCAGCGCACCGGGGGCACCCGCCTTGCGCAGCGGGAGGCCGAAGAGCGCCGCGCAGCCGCGGGCGACCAGCGGGCCGAGCAGGGCCACGGCGAGCATGAAGAGCATGACGACGCCGAGCGCCGCGTTCGCCGCGTCCTCACCGGTGGTCTGCGAGGCGATCCCCGCGAAGGCCACGCCACCGCCGAGCGCCGCGACGCCGATCGGGGTGCGGATCTTGCCGGGCCGCAGCCGCTCCACGGAGGCCTCGGCGAGCGCCTGGCCGGGCTTGACGCGGGAGGGGCGGCGCGCCGCCAGGTAGCCCGCGAGCAGGGCGGTGATGACCGCGGTGCCGACGGCGGCGGCGAACGGGATGCCGGACATCGTGAGGGCGACGGCCTCCGGGATCGCGCCCTTCCCCTTCAACTGCCCGAACCACCAGCGGGCCAGGACGATGCCGGGCAGCAGTCCGGCCGCGCCGGCGAGGGGGGCGACGAGCAGCGACTCGGTGGCGATGGTGCGGCGGATCTGGCGCGGGGTGGTGCCGATGGCGCGGAGCAGGGCGTACTCCCGGGCGCGCTGTCCCACGGAGAGCGCGACGGTGCCCGCGGCGGTGAAGACGGCGACCAGGGCGGCGATGCCGCCGAAGGAGCCGCCGAGGCCGGTCAGCATCTCCTTGGCGTAGGCGAGCCCGGAGTCCTCGACGGCGCCGCGGTCGTCGCCGGTGTGGACCTCGGCCTTGCCGCCGAGAGCCTGTGCCACCCGGGACTTGAGGGTGTCGGCCGAGACGCCCGGCTCGGGCAGGACGGCGATGGCATCGACGCGTCCGGGGTGCCCGGAGAGACGGAGGGCCTCGGCGTCGGCGAACCAGGCGGTGGGAGCGGCCTGCCCGGCCTCGACCGTGCCGGAGACGCGGAAGGCGCGCGGCCCGTCGGCCGTGGTGAGCGTGACGCGGTCGCCGACGCGGGAGCCGGGCGTGGCGAGGGCCACCTCACCGGAGCGCGGGGCGCGGCCCTCGGTCAGCTTCTCCCCGGTGAAGGCGGTGGAGCCCCAGCCGTGCGCGGTGACGGTCCGGTCGCCGGAGCGCACCGGGAAGGTGACATCCGCGACGGCGGTGCGCGCGCCGGGGACGGCGGCGGCCTTCGTGACCAGGGCGTCGTCGAGCCGGGCGCGGTCGGGCAGCGGGATGCTCTCCTCGGTGCGGTCCTCGCCGCTGCCGGTGACGAAGTGCGCCTCCTGGTCGGCGGCTGCCACCACGGGGGCGTTCGCGTAGCGGACGGGCGGCACGGAGGCGCGCAGGCCCGTCTCCAGGAGGATGCCGCAGGCGGTCACGATCAGCGAGGCCATCATCAACGCCACGAAGGTGCCGGCGAAGGCGGCGGGTTTGAAGCGGACGGCCGCGCGGGCCAGGCCGTTGGGCACGTACGCCATTACGCGGCCACCCCCGCGTGGGCGGGAGCCGTCAGCGCGGTCATGCGGGCGGCGATCTGCTGCGCGGAGGCGCGCTCCAGGCGGTCGACGACGGAGCCGTCGGCGAGGAAGAGGACGCGGTCCGCCCAGGCCGCGGCGGCGGGGTCGTGGGTGACCATGACGACGGTGGCGTTCATGCCGTCGACCGCGGAGCGCAGCAGGCCGAGGATCTCGGTGGCGGTGGTGGTGTCGAGGGCACCGGTCGGCTCGTCGGCGAAGATCACGTCCGGCTCGGTGACCAGGGCGCGGGCGATGGCGACGCGCTGCTGCTGGCCGCCGGAGAGCTGGCCGGGGCGGCGGCCTCCCTTGTCGCCGAGCCCGACGCGGGCGAGCATCTCGGCGGCCTTGCGCCGGTCCGGGCGGTGTCCCGCGAGGCGCATCGGCAGGACGACGTTCTGCTCGACGGTCAGCGAGGGCAGCAGGTTGAACGCCTGGAAGACGAAGCCGAGGCGGGTGCGGCGCAGCGCGGTGAGCCTGTTCTCGCTCATGCCGGTGATCTCGGTGCCGCCGAGGCGGACGGTGCCCGCGCTCGGCCGGTCCAGGCCCGCCGCGCACTGGAGGAAGGTGGACTTGCCGGATCCGGAGGGCCCCATGACGGCGGTGAAGCTGCCGCGCGGCAGGGCGAGGTCGATGCCGGCGAGGGCGTGCACGGCGCCGGCCCCGCGGCCGTACTGACGGCGGACACCACGCAGTTCGACGGCCCAGTCGCCGTGCGTCGCTCCGAGGACGCGTACGTCCTCCTCGACGACCCGGTTCTTCTTCCGCCGCAGCCCCATTTTTCCGTCCACCTCTCCGTACCGAATTCGACGTCTCGAACCTACGGAGCGGGGGGTGTCGGGGACCATGACGGCTCCCGGCCGATGGCGGGTAGGGCAAACCCCACCTCTCGGCGCGGACCGGCCCCGCAAACCCTTTTGGTAAGCTAACTATTGACGCTTTCTTTGTGAACCCTTGACCTTGTCTCTTGAGCTTCTCGAACCTCTCAAATCTGTCGAATCTGTCGAATCTCTCGAAGGAGCGGGCCCATCGGACACGCGGACACCCTGATAGCCATGGGCGGCGCCTTTCTCGCCGCCGCCGTGCTCGCCCGCCTCGGCGGCCGCATCGGACTGCCCACCATTCCCCTCTTCATCCTGGCCGGGATCCTCCTCGGCCCCCACACCCCCGGCGTGGTGCTGGTCTCCGACCCCCACGACCTGGAGATGCTCTCGGCCCTCGGCCTGGTGCTGCTGCTGTTCTACCTGGGCCTGGAATTCCACCTGGACGACCTCAAGACGGGCGGCCGCAAGATGGCCCTCGCCGGAGGGACGTATCTGGCGCTGAACGTCGGCGCGGGCCTGGGCTTCGGGTTCGCGCTCGGCTGGGGCACCTCCGAGGCGCTGGTCCTCGCCGGGGTGCTCGGCATCTCGTCCTCGGCGATCGTCACGAAGGTCCTCGTCGACACCGGCCGCCTCGGCAACGCGGAGACGAAGCCGATCCTCGGCATCATCGTCGTCGAGGACATCTTCCTGGCCCTCTACCTCGCGGCGCTCCAGCCGGTCCTGTCCGGCGCGGACAGCCTCGCCGCGGCCGTGCTCGACGGCGGCAAGGCCTTCGGCTTCCTGCTCCTGCTCGCGCTCGCGGCCCGCTTCGGCACGCGCGTCGTCAGCCGCCTCTTCGCCACCAGGGACGACGAGCTGCTCGTCATCTCCTTCCTCGGCGCGGCCGTCTTCGTCGCGGGCGTCTCGGAGTGGTTCGGCGTCGCCGACGCGATCGGCGCGTTCATGGTCGGCCTGATGCTGGGCAGCACCGCCTCGGGCGAACGCATCCGCACCCTGGTGCATCCGCTGCGGGACGCGTTCGGCGCGATCTTCTTCTTCGCCTTCGGGCTCTCCATCGACCCCGGTGACCTGCCGGTCGTCCTCTGGCCGGTGCTCGCGGCGGTCGCCGTGACGCTGTTGATGAACGTCCTCGCGGGACTCGGCGCGGCACGCGTGTACGGGTTCGGGCCGGGCCCCGCGGCGAACATCTCCACCACGCTGCTGGCCCGCGGCGAGTTCGCGCTGATCCTCGCCACGATGGCGGCGGGCGCGGGCCTCGACGAGCGGCTCTCCCCCTTCATCGCGGGGTACGTCCTGCTGCTCGCCGTCCTCGGCCCACTGGCCGCGGGGCGCTCGCAGTGGCTGGCGCGGGTGCTGCCCGGCGGACGTGAGTACGCGGTGGCGGCACCGGAGCCCAAGGCGCTTACGCCTCCCGGCAGATGAGCAGCAGCGCCCGGTCGTCGTTGACGTCCTTCGCGACCGCCTCGATGAGGTGCCAGGCCGCGCCGTGGAAGCCCCCGGCCACGTACCGGTCGGCCTCGCCCGTGAGGCGGTCGATGCCCTCGGCGATGTCCCGCTCCGAGGTCTCCACGAGGCCGTCGGTGAAGAGCATCAGCACGTCGCCGGGGCGCAGCATGCCCTTGACCGGGTCGAACTGCGCCCCGTCGTAGACACCGAGGAGCGGGCCGTGGCCGGTCTTCTCCTCCCAGCGGCCGCTGCCCGCGCTGAGCTGGAGGCCCGGCGGGTGTCCGGCGGAGAAGAGTTCGTAGTCGCCGGTCTCCAGGTCGAGGACCAGGTGGATGGAGGTCGCGAAGCCCTCGTCCCAGTCCTGGCGCAGCAGGTAGCCGTTGGCGGCGGGGAGGAAGGAGTGCGGGGGCAGCGAACCGAGGAGGCCGCCGAAGGCGCCGGACAGGAGCAGGGCGCGCGACCCGGCGTCCATGCCCTTGCCGGAGACGTCGGTGAGGACGACCTCCAGGGTGCGGCCGCCGTTGGTGCGGGCCGCGACGACGAAGTCGCCGGAGAAGGACTGCCCGCCGGCCGGGCGCAGCGCCATCTCGCGGTGCCAGCCGCGCGGCAGTTTCGGCAGCTTGCTCTGGACGCGGATGCGCTCGCGCAGGTCGAACAGCATCGTGCTGCCGCCGCGCCAGGGCACGCCGACCCGGCTGCGGAACTGGGCGATGACCAGCCCGAAGAAACCGCAGGCGGCCACCACGAGGACCACGCCCGGCGTGACCCGCGAGGGCCCGTCGGTGTACGGGCCGAGCTGGACGGACTCCACGATCAGGGCGACGGCGGACGCCGCGTACAGCGCGAGGAGGCTGGCGGGGCGCAGGAGCAGGCCGCCCGCGACGATGGGCAGGACGAGGGCGGCGGGCGCGCACCACACGCTGTTGAGGATGGTGGCGGCGGTGATCAG
Source organism: Streptomyces sp. 135 (assembly GCF_020026305.1). Taxonomy (NCBI): domain Bacteria; kingdom Bacillati; phylum Actinomycetota; class Actinomycetes; order Kitasatosporales; family Streptomycetaceae; genus Streptomyces; species Streptomyces sp. 135. The sequence goes on from NZ_CP075691.1 coordinate 2,964,197, forward strand.
CGGGACGGTGAGGAGCAGCCCGGTCAGGGCGACCCAGTCGGAGCCGTCGCCGCGGAAGTAGTCGACCCCGGATTTGCGCAGCACGATGCGGGCCCGGTGCAGCCGCTTCTTCATCCGGGCCGTGAACGTCTCGGCTTCCGCCCGCCGCTCGCCACGCTCGCGCCGCGCGCGCCCTTCTCGTCGTACCACCATTGCTCGTGGACCCTATCCAGCGGGCCGCGTACTTCGCACGGGAGGTCCCGGTTGTCCCCCGTCAGAGGCAGCTTCCCGACGGTTCACGACAGCCGGTTCCAGCCGCCTAAATCCAGTCGCTCCGGGCGTATCACCCTGGTAGGCATGGCATATGACGACTGACTTGCGGGTGCTCGCGGAGAGCGAATGGGCGTGCTGGTACGGGGCGTTGGACCTGGCGTTCGGGGGTGTGCCGGAGGCGCCGCAGGAGCAGGAGCTGTGGCGCGACCTCGTCGAGCTCGACCGGTCGTTGGGGGTCTGGGACGGGGACGCGTGCATAGGGACGACGTCAGCGTTCTCCTTCCGGCTCTCGGTGCCGGGCGGCGCGCTGGTGGACGCGGCGGGCGTGACGATGGTGAGCGTCGCGGCCACGCACCGGCGGCGCGGGGTCCTGACGTCGATGATGCGGCGCCAGCTCGACGACGTGCGCGCCCTCGGTGAACCGCTGGCCGTGCTGACCGCCTCCGAGCCGGTCATCTACGGCCGGTTCGGGTACGGCGCGGCCACCTCGCAGATGAAGGCCGACATCGACACGACCCGGGTGCGGCTGTCCGTCCCGGCCGGTACGGATGACGTACGTCTGCGCTACGCCGCGCCCGCCGATGTCCACGCCGCGTGCGAGGAGTTGTACGCCCGCAGGGTCGCCGGGCGGCCCGGGATGCTCGCCCGGCGGCCGGGCTGGGAGCGGCACGGGCTGCTCGACCCGGAGAGCGACCGCGCCGGGGCGTCACCGTTGCAGTGCGTCGTCGCGGAGCGCGCGGGGACACTCGTCGGATATGTGCGGTTCGCCGTCAAGCCGGACTGGAACTGGCAGGGCCCGAAGGGCGCGGTGCACGTGCGCGACATCGAGGCGCTGGACCCGGCGGCGTACGCGGCGCTGTGGCGGTTCCTCTTCGACATCGACCTGACGTCGTCGGTCATCGCGCGCAGCCGCCCGGTGGACGACCCGCTGCTCCAGCTCGTCTCGGACGTCCGGCGGTGCGACATCACGGTGCGCGACTCGCTGCATGTGCGGCTCGTCGAGGTGGGCGCGGCGCTGGAGGCGCGTACGTACCAGGCGCCCGTGGACCTGGTGTTCGAGGTGGTGGACGCCTTCTGCCCCTGGAACGCCGGGCGTTGGCGGCTCACCGGCGACACCAAGGGCGCGTCATGCGCGCGTACGGAGGACGCGGCCGACCTCGCCCTGTCGGTGCGGGAGTTGGGGGCCGCGTATCTCGGGGGCGTGTCCCTCGCGTCACTGGCGGGCGCGGGGCGGGTGCGGGAGCTGCGCGAGGGGGCGCTGGCCGAGGCGTCGGTGGCCTTCGGGTCGGACGTGGCGCCGTGGCTGCCGCACGGGTTCTAGCCGGGGGCTTCGGGCCGAGGGGGTCAGGCGGAGGGGGCCAGCGGTATCTGCGGCTTGCGCGTGGCGAGGTAGAGGGCGACCAGCCAGCCGATCAGCGAGGCGCCGAGGGCGACGTTGAGGACGAGGACCACCCAGCGCAGTTCGATCCCTCGGTTGAAGGCGATCAGGGACGGCAGCACGTAGAGCACGACGGTGAGCAGCGCCAGAGTGAGGCCGCCGATGGAACCGAGTTCGAAGCCGAAGTCGAAGCCGGACATGTCGAAGCCGAACATGAAGAGAACCCCCATTGAGCTGGTCGAACAATCGCTGGTCAGGCGATCGAACTGGTGAACACGATCTTAACCGTGCCGCTGACCTGCCCGGCCGGGCCGCTGGCAGGCCGGGCACCAGAAGAGGTTGCGGGCGGCGAGGTCGGCGGTGCGGATCTCGCCGCCGCAGATGTGGCACGGCTGGTTCGCCCTGCGGTAGACGTACACCTCACCGCCGTGGTCGTCGACGCGCGGCGGGCGGCCCATGGCTTCGGGGGTGTGCTCGGGCCGGACGGTGTCGATGCGGTTGAGGCGTACGCCCTCGCGCATCAGCTCAACGAGGTCCGCCCAGATCGCGTCCCACAGCTCCTCGGTGAGGTCCTTGCCCGGGGTGTACGGGTCGATGCCGTGCCGGAAGAGGACCTCGGCGCGGTAGACGTTGCCGACGCCCGAGACGACCTTCTGGTCCATGAGGAGCGCGGCGACGGTCGTGCGGCTGCGCGAGATCCTGCGGTACGCCTTGGCCGGGTCGTCGCCGTCGCGCAGCGGGTCGGGGCCGAGGCGGTCGTGTATCGCCTGCTTCTCGTCGTCCGTGATGAGCGCGCAGGCGGTCGGGCCGCGCAGGTCGGAGAAGTACGTGTCGTTCGCCAGGCGGAGGCGGACGGTGTCCGTCGGGGGCGGGGCGGGCGTCCCGCCGAGGGTGTACTTGCCGAAGAGGCCGAGGTGGATGTGGACCCAGTCGCCTTCGCCGAAGCCGAGGAAGAGGTGTTTGCCGTGGGCTTCGGCGGTCTCCAGCACCCGGCCGTCGAGCAGCGCCGCGCTGTCGGAGAACTTGCCCTGCGGGCTGCGGGCCCCCACCGGGCGGCCGACGAAGCGCTCCCGGTGGTCGACCGCGAGGCGATGAATGGTGTGCCCCTCCGGCACGGGGTCCCTCCGGGGGTGGTGCGGGTCAGAGAATCGCCTTGACGGCTCGTCCTCAAACGCCGGACGGGCTGAAAACCAGCCCCTCCGGCGTTTGAGGAGCGGGGTCCGGGGCGGAGCCCCGTGGCCTCGCTACGACTGCGGGTGGTGAGGCGGGATCGGGGGAAGCTCCCCCGTCTCCTCGTAGGCCGACAGCATGTCGATGCGGCGGGTGTGGCGCTCCTCGCCCGAGTACGGCGTGTTCAGGAAGATCTCGACGAACTTCGTCGCCTCTTCCTGGGAGTGCATCCGGCCGCCGATCGAGACCACGTTGGCGTTGTTGTGCTCACGGCCGAGCGCCGCGGTCTGCTCGCTCCAGGCGAGCGCCGCACGGACGCCCTTGACCTTGTTCGCGGCGATCTGCTCGCCGTTGCCCGAGCCGCCGATGACGATGCCGAGGGCCTCGGGGTCCGCGGCGGTCCGCTCCGCGGCGCGCAGGCAGAACGGCGGGTAGTCGTCCTGGGCGTCATAGATGTGGGGCCCGCAGTCGACGGGCTCGTGGCCGTGGCTCTTGAGCCATTCGACCAGGTGGTTCTTGAGTTCGTAGCCGGCATGATCCGAGCCGAGGTACACGCGCATGCGACCGAGTGTGGCACGTCGCGCGGTGGGTAGCCGCGACCGGGGCCGGGCCTCTGGGACGAAGGTCCCGGACTGGTCTGGGCCAAAGGGCCGGAATGCAACGATCCGGATTCAGGACTTCCGTCCCGATCGCTCCTGAGTTTGAATGCGGGGGCTCGTGACCCGAGAACTTAAGGATTCGTCCATGACCTCGCAACCCTCCCTTGCGAAGGCAGACAGCAACCCCTCATCCCCTGGGGATCCGCGGTCTGGCGGCAGTGGTGACACCGGCGACACCGGCGACGGCCTGAAAGCGGGTCTCAAGAACCGCCATCTCTCCATGATCGCGATCGGCGGTGTGATCGGCGCCGGTCTCTTCGTCGGTTCCGGTTCCGGGATCGCCGCCGCCGGGCCCGCGATCCTCGTCTCGTACGCCCTCGTCGGCACCATGGTCGTCCTCGTGATGCGGATGCTGGGCGAGATGGCCGCCGCACGGCCGACCTCCGGCTCCTTCTCCACCTACGCCGACCAGGCGCTCGGCCGCTGGGCCGGCTTCTCCATCGGCTGGCTGTACTGGTTCTTCTGGGTCGTGGTGCTCGCGGTGGAGGCCACCGCGGGGGCCGTGATCCTCAACGGCTGGATACCCGCCGTCCCGCAGTGGGGCTGGGCGCTCATCGTGATGGTGGTGCTCACCGCGACGAACCTCGTCTCGGTCGGCTCGTACGGCGAGTTCGAGTTCTGGTTCGCCGGCATCAAGGTCGTCGCGATCGGCGCGTTCGTCGCCATCGGTCTGCTCGCCGTCTTCGGCGTGCTGCCCGGCTCGGACAACCCCGGCGCCGGATTCGGGCACCTCACCGACGCGGGCGGCTTCATGCCCAAGGGCGCGGGAGCCATCCTCACCGGTGTGCTGATGGTCGTCTTCTCCTTCATGGGCAGCGAGATCGTCACGCTGGCGGCCGGCGAGTCCGAGGACCCGCAGCGCGCGGTCACCAAGGCGACCAACAGCGTCATCTGGCGCATCGGCGTCTTCTACCTGGGCTCGATCTTCGTGGTGATCACGCTCCTGCCGTGGAACGACAAGTCGATCACCGAGGACGGCAGCTACGTCGCCGCGCTCAACTCGATCGGCATCCCGCACGCCGGTCAGGTCATGAACGTCATCGTGCTCACCGCCGTCCTGTCCTGCCTCAACTCCGGCCTCTACACCGCCTCGCGGATGGCCTTCTCGCTCGGCCAGCGCGGCGACGCGCCCAAGGCCTTCGCACAGACGAACAGGCGGGGCGTGCCGGTGGCCGCGATCCTCGGCTCCGTCGTCTTCGGCTTCCTCGCCGTCTGGTTCAACTACCAGTGGAAGGACACCGTCTTCGACTTCCTGCTCAACTCCTCGGGCGCGGTGGCCCTCTTCGTGTGGCTGATGATCTGCTTCACCCAGCTGCGGATGCGCGGGATCATCCTGCGCGAGGAGCCGGAGAAGCTCGTCGTGAAGATGTGGCTCTTCCCGTATCTGACGTGGGTGACGATCGCGATGATCTCGTTCGTCCTCGTCTACATGCTGACCGACGAGACCGGACGCAAGCAGGTGCTGCTCTCGCTCCTGGCGGCCGCGTTCGTGGTCGTGTTCTCGGTGGTGCGCGAGAAGATCCGCCCCCGCGAGCAGGCCGACGCCTGACGTTCCTTGCCGGGTCCCGCGAAAAGCTGACGGAGGTTGTCAGCTTTTCGCGGGACCTTCTCCGTTGTCAGACAGACGTACGCGGCTCAGGCGTACGCGGCACAACGGAGGCACCCCGTGGAATTCACCGCACAGCGCTTCGTCTTCCGGCCCGGCGACGACGGGTACGACGAGGAGATCGCCGGGTTCCAGACCGGCTTCACGACCCGGCCCGCCCTCGTCGTCGGCGCCGAGACCGCCGACGACGTGCTCGCCGCCGTGGCCCACGCCGCCGAGCACGCGCTGCCCGTGGGCGTGCAGGCCACCGGGCACGGGCTGCCGGGGGCCTCGGAGGGCGGCGTCCTGATCAGTACGCGGCGGATGGACTCCGTCACCGTCGACGCCGCCGCGCGCACCGCCACCGTCGGCGCCGGCGCCCGCTGGGGTCAGGTCGTCGAGGCGGCGGCGCCCCACGGGCTTGCCCCGCTGAACGGTTCGGCACCGAGTGTGGGCGCCGTGTCGTACACGCTCGGCGGCGGCCTCGGCATCCTCGCCCGGACCTTCGGTTACGCGGCCGACCACGTCCGCTCCCTCGACGTCGTCACCGCCGACGCCACCCTGCGCCACGTCACGGCCGACGGTGACCCCGAGCTGTTCTGGGGCCTGCTGGGCGGCGGCGCCACCCTCGGCGTGGTGACGCGGCTGGAGATCGGCCTGGTGCCGGTCGCGCGGCTGTACGGCGGGGCGATCACCTTCGACGGGGCCACGACGGACGCCGCCGACCTGCTGCGCGGCTACGAGCAGTGGACGCGGAGCCTGCCAGAGGAGCTGACGTCGTCCCTTGCGGCGGTGGTCTACCCGGAGATCCCGCAGCTCCCGCCGCACCTGCGCGGCCGGTACCTGGTCTCGGTGCGCGTCGCGTTCACGGGCCCGGCGGACGAGGGAGAGCGCCTGGTGGCGCCGCTGCGCGCGCTCGGGCCCGCCGAGTCGGACACGCTGCGGGAGATGCCGTACACCGAGAACGCGACCATCCACAGCGATCCGGAGTTCCCGCACGCCTACTACGGGGACAGCGTGGCCCTGAGCGGCCTCGATGTCGCCGCCGCCGGCAAGCTGCTCGCGCTGGCCGGGCCGGACGCCGAGTCGATGCACGTCGTGCAGATCAACCACCTGGGCGGCGCGCTAGGGCGGCCCGCGCGGAACGCGGTGCCCTTCCGTGAGGCGGGCTGGCTCGTCCGGCTCCTCACCCCGCTGCACGGCACGGACGTCGCGGCCGCGCGGGAGCTGCACGCGCGGGCCTTCGAGCAGGTGGCGGGGCAGACGCTCGGCCGCTCGCTGAACTTCGCGTTCGGCGGCGCGGACCGCCCCGAGGGGCTGTACGACGCGGGGACGCGAAAGAGGCTCGCCGAGCTGAAGGCCACGTACGACCCGGCGAACCTCTTCAGGCGGAACTACAGCGTCCGCTACGGCGTCTCCCAAGGGCCTGTCTGACCATTCCCGTCATCGCCCGGAGGGCGGCCTCGCGGCGTCAGGTGCGTGCTCTCGGCGTGCCGGGCGTAGGGCCTCGTACTGGATGTACTTGGCTCTGCGCCCGGTGCGGCGAGTGGGGGCACCCCCTGCTCGAAGAGCTCGGGGGAGCGTGCATGGCGTCGCGAGGCAGGCGAGAATCGTCGGACAGGCCCTAGCGGTCGAGCAGCTTCCACGCGGTGGGCAGCGCGCCCATCGCGAGCGCGGCCTTCAGGGCGTCGCCGATCAGGAAGGGCGTGAGCCCGGCGGCGACGGCCTGGGTCAGCGACATGCCGGTCGCGGCGGCGAGGTAGGGGACGCCGACGGCGTAGATGATCGCGGAGCCGAGGACCATCGTGCCGGCGGTGCGCAGCACGGAGCGGTCGCCGCCGCGCCGGGCGAGGGCGCCCACCACCGTGGCGGCGAGCAGCATGCCGAGGACGTAGCCGAGGGAGGGGGCCGCGACGCCCGAGCCCGCCTGCGCGAACCACGGCATGCCGGCCATGCCGACCAGCGCGTACAGCGCGAGGGAGAGGAAGCCCCGGCGGGCGCCGAGCGCGGTGCCGACGAGCAGCGCGGCGAAGGTCTGGCCGGTCACCGGCACCGGGGAGCCCGGCACGGGCACCGCGATCTGGGCGGCGATGCCGGTGAGCGCGGCGCCGCCGAGCACGAGGACCGCGTCCTTCGCGCGGGACGCGGGCAGCAGGTCGGCGAGGACCTGGCCGGGGCGGGTGGTGACAGCGGCGATACTCATCGGGACTCCGCGAGGGCGTGGGCAGGCTGGGACGCGATGACGCTATCCCAGGCGGGGGCGGCGCCACACGGTCTCCGGGCGACAACCCGGGGGCGGGGCGTTGGTGGGCTCCGCACAAAGGGCTTCGCGTACACCCCTTACGGCGTGACGCTCGTCACGGAGGTGGGCGGGTGGGCGGCTCGTTTTGCGCAGAGGGCCGCCGCCCGGGGAGACTGTGGAGTCCCGCCAAAAGTTTCCGTGACCCCGCGGATCCCCCAGAGGCACCTCTGGGCACCTCTGGGCCCCCTGAGCACCCCGAGAGCAGCGCTGAGCACCATGCACGACCCCAAGGCCACGGCCGCTCCCCTCGGGGACGGGCCACTCGGAGCCGGGCCTCTTGGTGCCGAGAGGGAACCGCTCGGCGGCGGGCTCAAGCAGCGGCATCTGACGATGCTCGGGCTCGGTGGGGTCATCGGGGCCGGTCTGTTCGTCGGTTCGGGGGCGGGGATCGCCGTCGCGGGGCCCGGCATCGTCGTCTCGTACCTGATCGCGGGCGCGCTCGCGATGTGCGTGATGCGGATGCTCGGCGAGATGTCGGCCGCGATGCCCGCATCCGGCTCCTTCTCCGTGCACGCGGAGCGCGCGCTCGGCCGCTGGGCCGGGTTCAGCGTCGGCTGGCTCTACTGGTTCCTGCTGGTGGTCGTGCTCGCCGTGGAGGCGACCGGTGCCGCGCAGATCGCCAACGGCTGGGCGCCCGCCGTGCCGCAGTGGGCCTGGGTGCTGATCTTCATGCTGGTCTTCACCGGCGCCAACCTCGCGGCGGTGAAGAACTTCGGCGAGTTCGAGTTCTGGTTCGCGGCCCTGAAGATCTTCGCGATCGTCGCGTTCCTGGTCCTCGGGCTGCTCGCGATCTTCGGGGTGCTCCCCGACACGGACCCGGCCGGCCTCAGCCACCTCACCGGTGACGGCGGCTTCCTGCCCAACGGCTGGGAGGGTGTGATCTCCGGCGTCCTCGCCGTCGTCTTCGCCTTCGGCGGCCTGGAGGTCGTCACGATCGCGGCCGCCGAGTCCGACGACCCGGTCCGCTCGGTGGCCCGCGCGGTGCGCAGCGCCGTCTACCGCATCCTCTTCTTCTACGTCGGCTCGATGCTGGTCATCGTGACGGTGCTGCCCTGGACGGCGCAGAAGGCGGGCGCCAGCCCGTACGTCACGGTCCTGGACTCGATCGGGGTGCCCTCCGCCGGGACGATCATGAACATCGTGGTGTTCGTGGCCCTGCTCTCGGCGCTCAACGCCAACCTCTACGGCTCCTCCCGCATGGTCTTCTCCCTGGCCGAGCGCGGCGAGGCGCCGAAGGCCCTGCTGAAGGTGTCCGGCGGCGGGGTGCCGCGCCGCGCGGTCCTCGCGTCGGTCACTTTCGGCTTCGTATCGGTCGTCCTCAATCTGAAGTGGCCGGACTCGGTCTTCCTCTACATGCTCAACGCGGTCGGCGCGGTGCTGCTGTTCGTGTGGGCGCTGATCGCGGTGTCGCAGCTGCGGCTGCGCCGGCGCATCGAGCGGGACGCGCCGGAGCGCCTCGTCCTGCGCATGTGGGCCTTCCCCTATCTGACCTGGGCGGCGCTGGCCGCGATGGCCGCCGTGCTCGTCCTGATGCTGAGCGACGACGGGGCGCGGCCGCAGCTGCTGTGGTCCGCGGGGGCGACTGCTGTGGTGCTCGCGGTGGCCGGTCTGCGGGAGTGGCGGGAGCGGCGCGCGGGGCGGTCCGACCAGAAGTGAACACCCCGTGAACATGATGTGTTCATTTCTTCACAACGTGTAAGCGTCGTGTCCGTATAGCGGTCTGCTGTTCCCTGTCAGCGGTACAGGACTTCAGACTGTGGGCCCGCTCGTCCCCCCGTCTCGGCTACTGAACAGGGCACGCCCATGTCTCGGACGTCCACCCCGCAGGACGCAGCACCAGCGCCTGACCCGGCAGCATCTGATGCGGCACCCAAGGCCGACTCCCCGCTCGTCCACGGCCTCAAGCAGCGGCACCTCTCCATGATCGCCCTCGGCGGCGTCATCGGTGCCGGGCTCTTCGTGGGCTCCGGAGCGGGCATCGCCAAGGCCGGTCCCTCGATCGTCCTCGCCTACGCCATATCCGGCGCCCTCGTCATGCTCGTGATGCGCATGCTGGGCGAGATGTCGGCCGCGAACCCGGCCTCCGGCTCCTTCTCCGTCCACGCCGAGCGGGCGATCGGCCCCTGGGCGGGCTTCACCGCGGGCTGGGGCTTCTGGTTCCTGCTCTGCGTCGCCGTCGGCCTGGAGGGCATCGGCGCCGCGAAGATCATGGTGGGCTGGTTCCCCGACAGCCCGGAGTGGGCCTGGGTCGCCCTCTTCATGCTCGTGTTCTGCGGCGCGAACCTGACGGCCGTGAAGAACTTCGGCGAATTCGAGTTCTGGTTCGCCGCCCTGAAGGTCGGCGCCATCACGCTCTTCCTCGGCATCGGCGTCCTCGCGATCCTCGGCATCCTGCCCGGCTCGGACACCCCCGCCCCCGGCCTGGAGAACCTCACCGGCGAGGGCGGCTTCATGCCGAACGGTACGGACGGCCTGATCATCGGCCTGCTCGCCTCCGTCTTCGCGTACGGCGGTCTGGAGACCGTCACGATCGCCGCCGCCGAGTCCGAGAACCCGGTCCAGAGCGTCGCCAAGGCCGTGCGCACGGCGATGTGGCGCATCGCCCTCTTCTACGTCGGCTCCATGCTCGTCGTCGTGACGCTGCTGCCGTGGGACAACAAGGACGTCGCCACCAAGGGCCCCTACGTCGCCACGCTCGACCACCTGGGCATCCCCGGCGCCGGACAGATCATGAACGTCATCGTCCTGATCGCCCTGCTCTCCGCGATGAACGCCAACATCTACGGCGCCTCGCGCATGTCGTACTCCCTGATCGCGCGCGGCCAGGGCCCGAAGGTCCTCGGCCGGGTGTACAGCGGCGTGCCGCGCCTCGCGGTGCTCGCCTCCTCGGTCTTCGGCTTCGTCTGCGTGCTGCTCAGCTACTGGCGCCCCGACGACGTCTTCCCGTGGCTGCTCAACATGATCGGCGCGATGATCCTCGTCGTCTGGATCTTCATCGCCGTCTCGCAGCTGATCCTGCGCCGCAGGACGGAGCGCGAGGAGCCGCGGAAGCTGGTCGTGAAGATGTGGGCGTACCCCTTCCTGACCTGGGTCGCGCTGGCCGCGATGGCGTACATCTTCTACCTGATGACGGAGCAGCCGGACACCCGCAAGCAGCTCCTCGCGACGGGCACGCTGACGCTGTGCCTCGCGGTGATCGGGTTCGTGCGGCAGAAGCTGGCGGAGCGTGCGGTGGCCGCGGCCACCGAGTAGGACACGCCGTACGCGCTGGGGCCCGGGGTCGACGACGACCCCGGGCCCCTTCGCGTACCCGGAGGTCCTAGGACGAAGGGCTGATCAACTTCGCGCGCCTCCTGCTGTTAGCCTGCACTTGCGCATAACTTGCAATAAGCAGTGAGAAGCAGCAGTCGGAGGGCTCGGTCATGGCCATTTACACGCTTCCTGAACTTCCGTACGACTACGCGGCGCTCGAGCCGGTCATCAACCCGCAGATCATCGAGCTGCACCACGACAAGCACCACGCGGCGTACGTGAAGGGCGCGAACGACACCCTTGAGCAGCTGGAGGAGGCGCGCGACAAGGAGACGTGGGGGGCCATCAACGGCCTGGAGAAGAACCTCGCCTTCCACCTCTCCGGCCACATCCTGCACAGCATCTACTGGCACAACATGAACAGCCCCAAGGACGGTGGCGGCGGCGAGCCGCTGGCCGCCGACGGTGTCGGCGAGCTGGCGGACGCGATCACCGAGTCCTTCGGCTCCTTCGCCAAGTTCAAGGCCCAGCTGACCAAGGCCTCGGCGACGACGCAGGGTTCCGGCTGGGGCGTGCTCGCCTACGAGCCGCTCAGCGGCCGCCTCATCGTCGAGCAGGTCTACGACCACCAGGGCAACGTCGGCCAGGGCTCGACGCCGATCCTGGTCTTCGACGCCTGGGAGCACGCCTTCTACCTCCAGTACAAGAACCAGAAGGTGGACTTCATCGAGGCGATGTGGCAGGTCGTCAACTGGCAGGACGTCGCCAAGCGTTACGAGGCCGCCAAGCAGCGCGTGAACAGCCTGCTCCTGGCCCCGTGAGGCGCGCCGCCCCGTGAAACGTCCTGCCTCGTGATCGTCTTCTCAACCTTCGCCGAGGCAGGCGGATAGAGGAAAGACCCCCGTGAGGACGTGACTCACGGGGGTCTTTCGGTGCCCGGCGTTCCGGTGCACCGTGTCCTGCATGGTGGACGAGAAGCACTGCCCGACCTGTCGACAACTGCACCTCTTCCGCAAGGTCACCCCCGACGAGGAGGCCCACATCGCCGGGGAAGTGGGGCTCGCGAAGGCCCGCGGCTTCTGGCGCTGCACCAACCCCGGCTGCCGGTGGGTGCAGCCGTACCACGTGCGGAGCCAGGGGTTCCGTCTCCCCGAGGAGACCTTCGGCTAGCGCGGGTCCGTAGAAGGCGGGTCCGTAGAAGGCGGGGCAGTCGAGGACAGGTCAGTCGAAGACAGGTCAGTCGAAGATGGGGCCCTGCGTGCGCGTCCGCTTGATCTCGTAGAAGCCCGGTGTCGAGGCGACGAGCAGCGTGCCGTCCCAGAGCTTCGCCGCGGCCTCGCCCTTGGGGGCCGGGGTGACGACCGGGCCGAAGAAGGCGATCTGCTCGCCGTCGGCGCCGGGGACGGCGATGACCGGCGTGCCGACGTCCTGGCCGACCTTGTCGATGCCCTCCTTGTGGGAGGCGCGCAGCTGGGCGTCGTACACGTCGGAGTCCATGTGGTCGGCGAGGGCGGCGGGCAGGCCGACGTCCTCCAGGGCGCCGACGACGGCCTCCCGGGTGGGGCCCTCGCCGCGGTTGTGGAAGCGGGTGCCGAGCGCGGTGTAGAGCTTGCCGGTGATCTCCTCGCCGTGCTCCTGCTGAGCGGCGATGACGACGCGGACCGGCCCCCAGGCCTTGGTCCTGAGCATCTCCTGGTACTCCTCGGGGAGCTCGTCGATCTTGTCCTCGTTCAGGACGGCGAGGCTCATCACGTGCCAGCGGACCTCGACGTCGCGGACCTTCTCCACCTCGAGCATCCAGCGCGACGTCATCCAAGCCCAGGGGCACAGCGGGTCGAACCAGAAGTCGACCGGGGTCTTGGCCGTGCTCGCAGCGTTCGTGTTCTCGGACATGTCTCTCCCTAGGGGATGTGTTCGGCGCCTGGGGAGGGGAACGTCGGGGGCCTGCCAGGGCATTCCCGGATGTCGGCCGCCGACGGCCCGTGCGAGGATCAAAGACATTCGTACGAGTCATGCGAGTCACAAGGGAGTGCCGCCCGTGCCCGGTGAGAATCTGTCCCGCGACGAGGCCCGCGAGAGGGCCGCGCTGCTGTCCGTCGATGGCTACGAGGTCTTTCTGGACCTGCGCTCGGCGGTGGGCGAGGGCGGTCAGGAGCCGCGCACCTTCCGCTCGGTGACCACGATCCGCTTCCGCGCCGAGCCCGGCGCCGCGAGCTTCGCCGACCTGATCGCGCCGAGCGTCACGGCCCTGTCGCTCAACGGCAAGGACCTGGACCCGGCCGAGGCCTTCGACGGCACCCGCATCACGCTGGAGGACCTGGCCGAGGAGAACGAACTGGTGGTGGACGCCCAGTGCGCCTACAGCCGCACCGGTGAGGGCATGCACCGCTTCGTCGACCCCGAGGACGGCGAGGTCTACCTCTACACGCAGTACGAGCCCGCGGACGCCCGCCGCGTCTTCACCAACTTCGAGCAGCCCGACTTGAAGGCCCCCTACCGCTTCGAGGTGCGGGCCCCCGAGGGCTGGACGGTGTGGTCGAACGGCGTGGGCGAACTGTCCGACGGCGTATGGAAGTTCGCCGAGACGAAGCCGATCTCCACGTACATCACGGCGATCGCCGCCGGCCCCTACCACTATGTGACGGACTCCTACGAGCGCGTCCTGGCCGACGGCACGCGCCTGGAGATCCCCCTCGGCGCGATGTGCCGCAAGGGCCTCGCCCCGCACTTCGACGCCGACGACATCTTCCTCGTCACCAAGCAGGGCCTGGACTTCTTCCACGACAACTTCGACTACCCCTACCCCTTCGGGAAGTACGACCAGGCGTTCGTGCCGGAGTACAACCTCGGCGCGATGGAGAACCCGGGCCTGGTGACGTTCCGCGAGGAGTTCGTCTTCCGCGGCAAGGTGACCCAGGCGTCGTACGAACGCCGGGCCAACGTGATCCTCCACGAGATGGCCCACATGTGGTTCGGCGACCTGGTCACCATGCGGTGGTGGGACGACCTGTGGCTCAAGGAGTCCTTCGCCGACTTCATGGGCTCCTTCTCGATGGTCGAGGCGACCCGCTTCACCAACGGCTGGGTCACCTTCGCCAACAACCGCAAGTCCTGGGCCTACCGCGCCGACCAGCTGCCCTCCACCCACCCGATCACGGCCGACATCCGTGACCTGGAGGACGCCAAGCTCAACTTCGACGGGATCACGTACGCCAAGGGCGCATCGGTCCTCAAGCAGCTCGTCGCGTACGCGGGCCGGGACGCCTTCCTGGAGGGCGCCCGCCGCTACTTCAAGCGGCACGCGTACGGCAACACCGTCCTCGGCGACCTGCTGTCGGTCCTGGAGGAGACCTCCGGCCGAGACATGTCCTCCTGGTCGCGGTCCTGGCTCCAGACGGCGGGCGTCAACTCCCTGACCCCGCAGGTCATCCTGAACGCGGAGGGCCGGATCACCGAGCTGTCCGTGCTCCAGGAGGCCCCTGAGTCGCACCCCGAACTGCGCCCGCACCGCGTGGCGGTGGGCCTGTACCGCAGGACGCCCGGCGGCGACCTGGAGCGGTACGCCCGCGCGGAGGCCGACGTCGACGGCCCGCGCACGGTGGTGGCCGAGCTGGCCGGCGAGGCGGCCCCCGAGCTCGTCCTGGCCAACGACGACGACCTGACGTACTGCAAGATCCGCTTCGACGAGACCTCACTCGAGACGCTGCGGGAGCACCTCGGCGACCTGACCGACCCGCTCGCCCGCGCCCTGTGCTGGTCCGCGCTGTGGAACCTCACGCGGGACGCGCTCATGCCCGCGCGGGACTTCATCGGCCTCGTGCTGCGCTTCGCGGGGCGCGAGAGCGACATCGGCGTGCTCCAGATGCTGCACACGTGGGCCAACGCCGCCCTGACGCAGTACGCCGCGCCCGACTGGCGCGAGGAGGGCGGCCGGGTGCTCGCCGAGGGCGCGCTGCGGGAGCTGCGCCTGGCGGAGCCGGGCAGCCAGCACCAGCTCACCTGGGCGCGGTTCTTCGCGGCGGTGGCCACCTCGGCGGCCGATCTCCAGCTCCTGGAGGGCCTGTTGGCGGGCACGGCGAGGATCGACGGCCTGGAGGTCGACCAGGAGCTGCGCTGGGCGCTGCTCGGTCCGCTGGCCGCGCACGGCGCCGCCGGCGAGGAGGCCCTCGCGGCCGAGCTGGCCCGTGACGACACGGCCTCCGGCAAGCGGCACCAGGTGCGGTGCCTGGCCGCGCGGCCCTCGGCGGCGGTCAAGGCGCAGGCGTGGGCCGCCGTGGTCCGCGCCCAGCGGTCCGAGCGCCGGGGGCGGGTTCGTCTCCAGGTACTTCGAGGCGATCGAGCGGGTGTGGGCGGAGCGGTCCATCCAGATCGGCATGGACGTGGTGCGGGGACTGCCTCGCCCGCGCCGCGTGCCTGATGATGCCACTGCCGCGTACCGCCGTGGTTTACCCGCTGCCGCGAGGGGTGGAGCGGAAAGTCAAACGTCCGCGGGACGCGGTGTGAGGGGCTTCCCCCGTAGCTTCCTGTCTTGACCGCACAACCCGTTGAGACACAGGGGGAACACCTTGCGAAAGGTCAAGATCGCATCGATGGCGGCGTCCGCCGTACTGCTCGGCAGTGGCCTGACGGCCGCCGTGGCGGGGCCGTCCGCCGCCTCGGACTCACCCGTCAGCCCGGCCCGTGCCTGCACGGAGAACGCGCCGCGCTTCACCAGCTACCCGGGCACCGGCGCCAACGACCCGGCGTACTGGCCCGCCAGGGGCACCTACGCGACCACCACCACCCGGTGCAAGGACATCAACGTGAAGCTCAGCAGCGCCGCCCGCGACGTGCGGACCTGCTTCAAGAAGGGGTCGGGCTGGGAGTGCAACAGCTGGCGGCGGATCGGAGGCAGCTGGAAGCTGGCTGCCGAGGACGTGCTCGACGGCACCAAGTTCTTCCTCCAGTTCAAGGGCACGAGCCGGGCCACGGGTTCGTTCGACTACTGAGGGGGAAAGCTCATCGGCAGTCGAACGCCCGTGCTTTAGGGCGAGCTTGTCCGGGTTTGACGACGAGTGTGTAACAGCGGTTAGGGAGCGGAGCGGGGGCGGGAACGACCGGGGCATGAACCACGACACCCCGCTCTCGCCGCTCCCTCTCCAGCACCTCGCCGACGTCCAGCCCCGCGTCCTGAGCACCGCCCAGCTCCGCGAGCACGGCGTCTCCGCCACGGACGCGGGCACCCACTGCCGACCCGGCGGTCCCTGGCAGCAGCTTCTGCCCGGGGTCTGCCTGCTGCACCCGGGGCCGCCGACCAGTGAGGAGCGGCTGCACGGCGCCCTGCTCTACGCGGGGCGCGCACCGGCCCAGCGGGCCCGCACCGTGCCCGCCCAGCCCACCTCGGGCGAGCCGCACGCCCCGTACGCCGACGCGATGATCACAGGCCTGGCGGCGCTCGCCCTGCACCGCTTCTCGTCCGCTCCCCCGCTGCTCTCCCTGGACCGCATCGACATCCTGGTGCCTCGCACGCGCCGCCTGCGGTCCACCGGGTTCGTGCGGCTGGTGCGCGGTTCCGCACTGCCGACTCCCCAGCACTTCAGGGGAGTTCCGGTCGCCCCGGTGGAACGCGCCCTCGCCGACGCGGTGGCGCAGCTCACCGAGGCGGACTCGGTACGCCGGCTGCTCAGCGAGGCGGTGCGCGGCGGGCACTGCGAACCGCCCGCCGTCGTACGGGAGCTGGCCAACGCCCGGCTGCTGACCCTGCCACACGTCGTGGACGCCGTGGACTCGCTGCTCGCCGAGGGGCGGGCCATCGCGGAGGACCGGCTGTACCGGCTGGTGGCCGAGCACGGCCTGCCCGACCCCTTGTGGAACGTCGACCTGCGGCTGCCCGGCGGCCCGCACCTCGGCGGCGTCGACGCCTACTGGCCTCAGCAGTCCGTCGCCGTGGAGCTCGACACCCGCGCGCCCCGGCAGGGCGCGCGCCGGGACGACGACGCGCTGTGGTCCGAGTACGCCCGCAAGCGCGAGCACTTGGAGCGGCTCGGCATCACGGTCGTCCACATCACCCCGAGGAAGCTCAGGGACACCGCGGAGCAGCAGGCGGCCGTCGTGCGGACCGCGCTGATGGCGTCGACGGACCGTGACTCGGCGGCGTACGTCGTGGTGCTGCCCAGGTAGCGCGTCGGCCGCCCCGGCGGGGTCTTCGCTATCCCTGCCCGCGCCCGCAGAACTCGGCGTCGAGGACCGGGCCCGCTTCGCCGCCGGGACCGTTGAAGTTGAGGGCCAGCGCGTGGCGGCCGTCCGCCGTCGTGCCCGCCAGGGACGACGAGCCGTGGATGTCGCCGCCGTGGCCCCACACGACCGTGCCGCACGAGGTCGTGAAGGGCTGGATGCCGAGGCCGTACCGCTGGCCGGGCCGGTCCTCACCCTTGGGCACGGTGGTTTTCAACGCCGCGAGCTGCCGCTTCGGCAGGAGCTTGCCGCGCAGCAGCGCCGTGTAGAAGCGGTTCAGGTCCGCCGAGTCGGAGATCATCTCGCCCGCCGCGCCGGCCATGGACGGATTGAGCTCCGTGACGTCGTGGCGCGTGGCGCCGGGGGCGTCGGAGAGCCTGGTGTAGGCGCGGGAGCCGGGCGCCGGCATCGTCGACGCGGTCCCCGGGACGGACGTGGCGCGCAGGCCGAGCGGTTTGATGACGCGCTTTTTGATCTCCTGTGCGTACGGGGCGCCCGTCACCCGCTCGATGACCATGCCCGCCAGTACGTAGTTGGTGTTGGAGTAGTTCCAGCCGGTGCCGGGCGCGAAGTCCGGCTCGTGGCGCATGGCGATCCCCACCAGCTGCTCGGGGGTCCAGGTGTCGTGGCGGTGGGCGAGGAACTCCTCGCTGAACACCCGTCGCTGGAAGCCGTCGTCGGCCGTGACGTCGAAGATGCCGCTGGTGTGGTTGAGGAGCTGGCGCACCGTGACGCGGTCGCCGTCGTGGCCGTTGCCCTCGACGACGCCCGGCAGCCACCGGCCGACCTTGTCGTCGAGGGACAGCTTCCCCTCGGCCTCCAGCTGGAGCAGGACGGTCGCGACGAAGGTCTTGGTGATGCTGCCGACGCGGTAGCGGTCGTGGGCCCCGCGCGGGGTGCCGCGCTCCAGGTCACCCAGGCCGGCGGCGGCGTTCCAGCGGCCGTGCCGGTCCCCGGCCTGGGCGGTGACGCCGGGGGCGTCCTCGTTCAGGGCCTTCTCCATGGCGCGCAGGGTCGCCCGGTGCCGCTCCCCGTCTCCGGGCGGCGCCGCGACCGCGGGGCCGCGAAGGCGCCCGCCGCCACCGCCGCCGCCAGCGTCGCCGCGACCCCGGTCCATCTCCTGCGCGCTGCCATGTGCCGCCCTCTCCTGAGCTGTCCGCGTCGGTCGGCGGGAGGGACTCCGGGCGCGGCGCGCAGGTTGTCCACCGGGGAGAGGTTGAGCCGTTATCGGCCTTTGCGCAGCACCAGTTCCGTGTTCCGGTCGCCCGCCTCGCCGACCGAACCGGGCTTCGCGCCGGGGGCGTTGAAGGACAGCTCGCGGTAGAGCGCGGCCAGACCGGTCTGGGAGAGATCGGCGAAATCCGTGCGGTGGGGCGCGGCGGATTCGATGAGCGTGGTGAAGACGGAGAGGGTGCCGTCGTGGTTGTCGGCGAGCTCCACGACCCGCGCCAGCTGCGGGAAGTCGATGTGGGAGGCGGTGGAGACCTCCCAGAAGGAGCCGTCCGGGGTGTGGTGCGGGGTGATCTTGTTCTTGTGGCTGTGGCCGTTGACCCAGGCGACGACGGACCGGTGGCGGCCGAGCAGCGCGAGGACCTCCTCGCCGCCGTGCCGCGCCTCGCCGGGCCGCGCCGGGTCGTGGCGGAGGTTGCGCATGGTCCTGCTGGTGTGGTGGCTGAAGACGACGACGTACGAAGGTCCGCCGGCCCGCCGTTCGTTGGCCGTCAGTTCACGCTCGAGCCAGCGCAGCTGGGCGGTGCCGAGCGAGCCCTCGTAGTGGCCGCCGGGGTCGGTGGTGTCCAGGCTGATGCCGAGCACGTCGTCGCTGACCCGGAAGGAGTAGTACTGGGTGGCGGACGCCAGGTTCTCCCGGGTGTAGCCGTGGCCGACGGGGCCGGGGCCCTTGTGGGCGGGGTCCAGGTGCGCCTTGACGTACTCGGCGGGGGTGAAGGGCGCCCGCGACTCGTCGGGCGTGATGGACCGCATGCGCCGCGCCTCGCTCTTCAGGAGCTCCTTGAAGTGGGCGCCCTTGGGGTCACGGCCCTTCTTCACGGCCTTCCACAGCGCGGCGCCGCGTATCTCGTCGAGGGACATCAGCTTCTTGCCGCCGACGGCGAACTCGGTGAAGTACGAGTCCTTCGGCGCCCAGCAGCCGCCGGGCAGCGCGTCGTGGTTGCCGACGGTGGAGTACCAGGGCAGGCCGAGGCCCGGGCTGTTGACCTCGCGGACGGCGGCGTCGAGGAAGCCGGGCAGGCGCGGGAAGCCGAGCGCCTTGTCGGTGTCGCGCAGGGCGTCGTCCGGGTGCCAGTACAGCTTGAGGCCGCTGTCCTGCACGCCTTCGTAGCGGCGCGGGTCGCCGGTGTTGGGGGTGATGCGGCCGCCGCTCATCACCTTGAGGAACCAGTCGAGTTCGGTGCGGGAGTTGTTGTCGGTGTTGTCGCCGGTCGTGACGACGCAGTGCAGGGGCGCGCCGGTGGCGGGCGCGCCGCGCAGGGCGTTGACGCGCTCGACGAGGGAGACCGCGCCGGCCACCGACAGGGACTCGTGGGGGCGCCAGGCGCTCGCCGTCTGCGCGCGCAAGTACTCGTACCGCAGAGGGTGTTGTACGTCGACGATGTGCAGGTCGGTGAATTGCACGAAGGCGGCGAGCGCGGTCCGGCGCCTCTCCCGCCCCGGCTTCGCCGCCGCGAGGTCCGCGCGCACCGTACGCCGCCAGGCGGGCCCGTCGCCGAGCCGCCGGTAGCCGGAGGTGCGCGCGGGGCGGCGGCGGTGAGCAGGGTGGTGCCGCTCTTGTACGGCATGAGGGGCGCGGCGGGCGCCGGGCGGGAGCGGGGCACGGTGGCGTGGCCCGCGGGCGCGGCGTTGCCGGAGCCGGCGCCGGGGCCGAGCGCGTAGCCCATCCCGGCGGAGAGGGTGATCGCCCCGGCGGCGGCGAGGACGGAGCGGCGGTCGAGGCGGACCGTGGCGGGTGCGGTGGCGACAGAGCGTATGCGCGGCATGCGCGGTCTCCCCGGGTGCGAACGCGTCGACAGTGGTCGCGGGGCCCGGAGGCCGGGGTGCGGCCCGCGAACTTCCCGCTCTCACTGGATCGTTGGCATCGGGGGTGACCTGTGTGTGAACGAGACCGCAACGACCGGCGCCGATCACCGTACGTGGATCACCGGGCACCCTGCGCGGTCACGCACCTCTTCCCGTGCGGAGAGGAAGCGGTCACTCCACGTTCACCTTCGAGGGAAGGGAAGGCTCGGCGGGCGCTCAGCGGCCGGGGGCGGCGCCGTCAGGGAGGTGACCGTCGGAGGGGCGGGCACGCCACAGTGCGAGGCCGATGTCGACGAGTCCGACGCGGTCGAGGTCCGCGACGGACTCCAGGGCGTGCCAGGCCGCGAGGTCCGTGGAGCCGTCGGTCTCGTGGCGCAGTTCGCCGCCGGTGACCCGGCCCTCGTACAGGATGCGCAGCCCGTGGAAGTCGGCGACGGCGCCGAGTCTGCGCGGGTAGCGGCGGCGCAGGGAGTCGACGCCGAGGAGGGTCACCGGTTCGACGACGTATCCGGTCTCCTCGTCGGCCTCGCGGATCACGGTGTCGTAGGGGTCCTCGCCGTGGTCCATGCCGCCGCCGGGCAGCGTCCAGCGTTTGCTGCCGTCGCCCGCGACCCAGCGGGCCAGCAGTACCTGTCCGTCGCGTACGCATACGGCGTAGGCCGCCACCCTGAGCTCCTTGTGCACAGACCGACGCTAGTCGCCCACGGCTGGATTGGCAGGAGAGTACTCAGGGTCGGACCAGCGCCAAGGGCTCGCGGAGCGGGTCTCGACCGCCTCGGTGAGGGTGAAGCGGACCGTGCGGGAGCCGTCGTCGGCGTGGTCGGTGCGGGCGGTGCCGGTGAGTTGGAGGGTGGTGCCGGTCCGCCAGTCGAGGAAGAGGAGGCCGGCGCGGGGGTCCTCGTGGAGGTTGCCGAGGGAGAGGAACATGGCGTTGCCGGGGTAGTCGTCCCACTCCAGGGTGGTCGGTGAAGTGACGCGTACGAAACCGGGGTTGCCGCCGCGGTGTCCGGCGTCGGCGCCGTGCGCGTGGACGGTGGCGAGGAAGAAGGTGTCGCTCGCGACGACGGACGCGTGCTGCTCGGCGGTGAGGCGGGTGGTGCGGTGGGGTTCGCCGGGGTCTTCCGGCCTCCGGCCCTCGTGCAGTGTGCGCTTTTGCAGGTACTTCGGGCAGTTGGCGAAGACCTGGTCGGCCTCGATCACGAGGCCGCGGGGTGTGGGGCGCGACCTGCCGTTCAGTCGCATGCGGCGCCTGGTGCGGGGGTCGAGGGCGAGGGTGCCGACGGGGGTGTTCTCGCGGGCCAGGGCGGGGGCGAGGGGGTCGGTGGCGCGGGGGGTGCCGGTGATCGAGATCTGGCGGGGGCCCGTGGCTCGTACGAAGCCGGGGGTGCCGGTCAGGGGGGAGGCCCAGACGGCGCCGGTGGGGTCGGTGCCGGCGATCACCAGCTGGGGCTGGATCTCCAGGAAGGCGGCGGCGATGGGGCGGATGCCTTGGCTTATGGAGCGGGCTACGTGGTCGGCGAGTTCGCGTACGCCGGCCTTGTCCTGGATGGCTCGGGAGCCGTGGTGGTAGGGGGTGTGGTGGTCGGGGGTGTGGTGGTCGGCTGGCGGGGCCATGGGGGCTCCGATCCGGGGGTGTGTGGGTTCGGGTTCGGGTGCGGGTGTGTTGTGGCTGGTCGCGCAGTTCCCCGCGCCCCCTTCGGGGCGCTCGTGTAGATGTCCGTCCGCGGGTGCGTTCGGGCTGGTCGCGCAGTTCCCCGCGCCCCTTTCGGGGCGCTCGTGCGGGGTGGGCTAGAAGAAGCCGCAGGTTGGGGCCGACTTCACGGGGGTGGGCTCGTTCTGGGCTCCGGAGGGGGCGAAGATCTCCAGGCGGGTGCCGTCCGGGTCGTGGAAGAAGATGCCGCCGGACGCGGCGCCCTCGCCGTGCGGTACGACGCCCTCGTAGGCGAACTCCACGCCATGGGCCCGCAGCGCGCTCTCGTACTCCTTGACGCGTTCGATGGAGTCGGTCTCGATCGCGAGGTGGTGCAGGCCCGCGTGGGCGCCCGAGTACGCGGCGTCGGCCTGCTGCCAGAGCGTGAGGACCGGGTGCGCGCCGTCCCCGAGGAAGGCGAAGCGGCGGCCCTCCTCCTTGCCCTCGCCGATGACCCCGTAGCCGAGGACGTCGCGGTAGAAGGCGAGCGAGCGTTCGAGGTCCGTGACGTTCAAGCCGATGTGGCCGGTGCGCGGAGCGGTGGATGTGGTGCTCGCGGTCATGACTCTCCCCTGGTCGTGGACGTGTCGCGGCGCCGCCCCGAGCGGGGCGATCTAACCGTTGAATGTGAGATTAGGGGTTAGGTGTCGTGTGCGTCAACCGGTCACGTAACCTTGAGCGGTTAGCACTGAAGGGAGCACCCCATGCCCGCCGCACCCCACGACCCCCGCCCGCTCACCGGCGAGCCGCTCTCCCTCGACCTGCTCAACACCCGCTGGGTGCACGACGGCACACGCCAGGACCTGCTGACCGGCGTCGAGGGACTCGCCGTCTGGCTCGCGGCGAACGGCCTCGCCGAGCGCTTCCCCGCCGACGGCCCGACCCTGGAGCACGTGCTGCGCGCCCGCGACGCGCTCGCCTCCGCCGTGGACTCCCCCGGTGACCCGGCCGCCGCCGCCCGCGTCGACCGGATCCTCGGGCACGGCCGGATCCGCGCGACGCTCTCCGCCGAGGGCCCCGGCGAGGAGCCCGAGTTCGCCGACGTGACGTGGGGCGCGGCCTGGCTCGCCGCCCGCGACTATCTGAACCTCCTGGCCACCGCGCCCGACCGGATCCGCGGCTGCGCCCACGAGGCATGCGTCCTGCACTTCTTCGACACCTCGCGCAACGGCACGCGCCGCTGGTGCTCCATGGCGGCCTGCGGCAACCGCGCGAAGGCTTCGCGGCATTACGCCCGCTCGCGCGACGGCCGGTAGCAGTAGCCCCAAGTCACCTTATGAACCGCCTTGTCCACCATGACGTATGGCGGAATTGCGTCACACCCTGATCACAGCTCGGACAACTCTCCCCAAACAGCTGTCACTTACGTAAGGCTGAGCGGTCATCCGGCCCCGGATTCCGGAACTTCGCGGAAACCGGGCCGTATGAACCCTCCTCCCGACCTTCACGTACAGGGATGCCGATGCCCAGATCCAGTTCCAGCGCGAGACCCCCGGTCTCAGGACGCGCGCCCCGCCTCGCGATAGCCATCGGCCTCACCGCCGCGCTCTGCGCGACCGGGGCGGCGCCCATGGCCTTCGCGGCGGACGACGCCCCCGTGCCCGAGCCCAAGTCGGCCGCGGGCAAGCTCGGCCCCGCCGACGCCGACCTGCTCGCCGAGGCCAAGGCGGACGGCGAGAAGACCGTCACGATGATGGTCGCCACCGCCCCCGGCGCCACCGAGCGGGTCGCCGACCAGCTCGACGCGGTCAAGGGCGGCTCGGTCGGCCGCACCTACGACAAGCTCGGCTACGTCCGCGCGACCGTGCCGACCGGCAGGGCCGACGCCGCGATCAAGTCCGCCGTGAAGCTGTCGTCCGTGCACGCCATCGACCTGCGCCACGAGATCGAGCTGGACGACCCGACGCCCGCCGCCGACCGTGCCAAGGGCGCGGCGCTCGGGGCGAAGGGCACGTACCCGGGTCCGGGCAGGAAGACCCCGGCGAAGAACCCGTACAACCCCTCCGCCGAGACGGGCGCCGTCGACTTCGTCAAGAAGCACCCGAAGGCGGACGGCCGCGGCGTCACCATCGGCATCCTGGACTCCGGCGTCGACCTCGGCCACCCGGCGCTGAAGAAGACCACCACCGGCGAGCGCAAGATCACCGACTGGGTGACGGCGACCGACCCGATCGTGGACGCCGACGGCACCTGGCGCCGCATGACCGACGCGGTCAGTGGACCCACCTTCACCTGGGACAGCGAGACGTGGAAGGCCCCCGCGGGCTCCTTCCAGGTGGACCGCTTCCGCGAGTCGGCCACCACGGGCGGCGACGCCAAGGGCGACATCAACCGCGACGGCGACACCACCGACAGCTGGGGCGTCCTGTACGACGCGGCGGCCGGGACCGTGCGCGTCGACCTGAACGACAACAACGACTTCACCGACGACGAGACGATGAAGCCGTACAAGGACGACCACCAGGTCGCCTACTTCGGCAAGGACAATCCGGACACCGACGTCGTCGAGCGCGTGCCGTTCGTCGTCGAGATCCGCAAGGACGTCCCCACCGACCCCTACGGCGGCGACTGGGTCGGCAAGAAGGCCGACTTCGTCAACATCGGCGTCATCGAGTCCGAGCACGGCACGCACGTCGCGGGCATCACCGCGGCCAACGGCCTGTTCGGCGGCGAGATGGACGGCGCCGCCCCCGGCGCCAAGCTGGTCTCCTCGCGCGCCTGCACCTGGACCGGCGGCTGCACCAACGTCGCGCTCACCGAGGGCATGATCGACCTCGTCACCAAGCGCGGCGTCGACATCGTCAACATGTCGATCGGCGGTCTGCCCGCCCTCAACGACGGCAACAACGCGCGCGCCGAGCTGTACACGCGCCTCATCGACACCTACGGCGTGCAGCTGGTGATCTCCGCAGGCAACTCCGGCCCCGGCGCGAACACCATCGGCGACCCGAGCCTCGCGGACAAGGTCATCTCCGTCGGCGCCTCGATCTCCAAGGAGACCTGGGCCGCCAACTACGGCTCCGTCGTGGAGAAGAAGTACGCGATGATGAACTTCTCCTCGCGCGGCCCGCGCGAGGACGGCGGCTTCACGCCGGTCATCTCGGCGCCGGGCTCGGCCATCAACACCACGCAGACCTGGCTGCCGGGCTCCCCGGTCGCCGAGGCCGGCTACCAGCTCCCCGCCGGTTACTCGATGCTCCAGGGCACCTCGATGGCCTCCCCGCAGGCCGCGGGCGCCTCGGCGCTGCTGCTCTCCGCCGCCAAGCGCGAGAAGGTCGAGCTGACCCCGGCGAAGCTGCGCACCGCGCTCACCTCGACCGCCGACCGCATCCGCGGCGAGCAGGCGTACGCGCAGGGCAGCGGCCTGATCGACGTGGTCGGCGCCTGGCGCGCCATCGAGGACGGCGCGAAGGCCCACACGTACACGGTGAAGGCCCCGGTCGACACCGCCCTGGAGCAGGAGCTGAAGAAGCCCGGCACCGGCATCTACGACCGTGAGGGCGGCCTGAAGACCGGTCAGAAGCGGACGTACGACGTCACGATCACCCGCACCTCGGGCCCGGACCGCGGCATCCGCCACGAGCTGGACCTCGTCAACAACCACGACAGGACCTTCCGCCTCCTCGGCGATGATGACGTGACGCTGCCGCTGAACAAGCCCGTCACCGTCAAGGTCCAGGCGAAGGCCGGGTCCGC
This sequence comes from Streptomyces sp. 135, assembly GCF_020026305.1. Taxonomy (NCBI): domain Bacteria; kingdom Bacillati; phylum Actinomycetota; class Actinomycetes; order Kitasatosporales; family Streptomycetaceae; genus Streptomyces; species Streptomyces sp. 135. The sequence goes on from NZ_CP075691.1 coordinate 2,989,430, forward strand.
CGGTCTGCACAGCGCGATCCTCACCGTCGACGACGAGCGCACCGAGGGCGTCGACCGGCAGATCATGTCGACCGTCGTCGTCTCGGCGCCGCTCGACAAGCCGTCGTTCACGTACGAGGCGGACGGCTCGGTGCAGCGCAACAGCACCACGTCGTACTTCGTCACCGTGCCCAAGGGCACCAAGTCCCTGGAGGTCGCCCTCGGCGGCCTGAAGGGCAAGAGCCAGACACGCTTCATCGCCGTGCACCCCTACGGCGTCCCGGTCGACTCCACGTCGTCGATCGTCTGCTACCCGAACTACGAGAACCCGGCCAACACCTGCCGCCCGGACCTGCGGTCGTACGCGGAACCGCAGCCCGGTGTCTGGGAGATCGAGGTCGAGTCGCGCCGCACGTCGCCGCTGCTCGACAACCCCTACGAGCTGAAGGTCTCCGCGCTCGGCGTCGACTTCGACCCGGCCGTGCAGACGGTCCCCGAGGCGAAGGTCGGCACGCCGGCGCCCGTCGCCTGGAAGGCCACGAACAACTTCGCCGCGGTCGAGGGCAAGCTGAAGGGCGGCTCGCTCGGCTCGTCCAAGTCCGCGCGGCCCACCATCGGCCAGGGCGCCACGCAGACCACCACGGTGGTCGTGCCCGCGGGCGCGGAGCGGCTCGACGTCGTCATCGGCTCCCCGGCCGATGTCGCCGCCGACCTGGACCTGTCCGTCAAGAAGGACGGCAAGGTCGTCGGCTCGTCGGCGGAGGGCGACTCGGAGGAGTCCGTGAGCCTGACGAAGCCGGCCGCCGGTACGTACACGATCGAGGTCGTGGGCTACTCGGTGCCGACCGGTTCGACCGCCTACGACTACCGGGACGTGTTCTTCTCGGACGCGCTCGGCAAGGTCACGGTCGACGGGTCGAAGACGGTGAAGCTCGGCAACGGCGACTCGGCGCGGGTCGAGGCCGCGGTCGAGGCGAAGGTCCCGGCCGCCGAGGGCCGTGAGCTGTTCGGCGAGGTGTCCCTGCTGAACGCGGGCGGCACGGTGGCCGGTAACGGCAGCGTGAAGATCGAGAAGGTCACGCCGTAGCGGTGACCGGCTGACCCCAAGCGCCGGGCGGGCTCGAAACGAGCCCGCCCGGCGTTTCTCATTCCCGGCACCGGATGCCCGCCGAACCCGGCAAGGCCTTGAGGATCATGCGGCGCAGTTCGTCGCCGTCCTTGCCCGTGGCCCAGTTGTCCGGTTCCGCCGCGCCTCTGGGGATGGTGACCAGGACGTGGTCGCCCTTCCGCAGGCGCGGATCCACGTCGTGGCTCATCGGGAACGTGACCGTCCCCTCGCCGGACGCGGGCTTGATGTACCGCGTCACCTGCAGCGTGATCCGGTCCCGTGCGGCGCCCGGCACCGCGTCGACCGCCGTGACCGCGCCCTCCACGATGAGCCGCGAGCACGCGACGAAGCCCTCGGCGGTGAGGTCGGCCTCCGCGTGCCCTGAGCCGTCGCCCCGCTCGTCGGGCGCCGCCGCCTTCGCCCCGCTCGCGTCCGCGTCACCGCCGCCCACCCCCATGCCCGCGTCCACGGCGAGCCAGCCGAGCCCGCCGATCACGGTGACGGCGGCCACCGCCGCGGCGACCGCGCCGAGGGCGAGGGTGAACCGCTGCCGGGCCGTACGCGGGGCCCTGAGCGGGACGACCCGTTCCGGCGGCGCCCCGGGAGCGGCCGCCAGCGTCTCGCCGATCGCCCCGAGCCGCTCCCGCAGGAGTGCGACATCCGCCACAGCCGCCGCGTGCTCGGCGGCGAAGGCGGGGTCGCGCAGCGCCTCCTCGGGGACGGGGTCCTCGGTGATCGCCGCCATCAGCGCGTCGAAGCCGTCATCGCCGGGCACCGTCACACCACCTCCCCTTCGTGCAGCCGCGCGCGCAGCAGCCGTACCGCCGTGTGCAGCCTGCTCTTGACCGTGCCCTCCGGAATGCCCAGCTCCGCCGCGATGGCGCGCACCGGCAGATCGGCGTAGAAGCGCAGCACGACGACCTGCCGCTGGGCGTCCGGCAGCTCGCCGAGCCCCTGCGCCACGGCCATGGACAGGGCCCGGGACTCCGCGCCGTCCTCGTCCGTGGTCTCCCGCCACAGCACGGCGAGGCGCTCCCCGAGCCGCTCCTGCCTGCGCCGGGCGCGGTGCCAGTCCATGGCGAGGTTGGAGGCGACGACGGCCGCCCACGCCGAGACGTCACGCGGCGCCTCACGCCCGTCCGCGGCCCGCTCCAGGAGCTTCAGCCTGACCTGCTGCACCCCGTCCGGCAGGTCGGCGTGCGGCACCCCGCCGAGCGCGAGCACCGCCCGTACCCGGTCCTCCTGGGCCGGATCGAGCGGATCCGCCCGCTCCGTCTCGCGGCGCCGCTGCGCGCGGCGCGTCCCGATGCGCGGCAAAATGCCCCTCCCCTCCCCCGCCTTTCCCCTACGACGCCGGGGCCGCCGGAAACGTTCACCGCGAGTGTGGCGTCCCGCACCTCGGACAATGGATTGGACAAGGCGGGCCCGGACAGACGCATGATGGAGCCACCCCCCACAGCCAGGCCGAGGTCACGAGGCCGCACGCACATACGGAGGAAGTCCCTGTGAAGGTCGGAATCGTCGGAGCCACCGGTCAGGTCGGCAAGGTCATGCGCAAGATCCTCGTCGAGCGGAAGTTCCCGGTCGACGAGCTGCGCCTGTTCGCCTCGGCCCGCAGCGCCGGCACCGTCGTGGACGGCGTGACCGTCGAGGACGCCTCCACGGCCGACTTCTCCGGCCTGGACATCGTGCTCTTCTCGGCCGGCGGCGCCACCTCCAAGGCCCTCGCCGAGCGGGTCGCCTCCCAGGGCGCCGTCGTGATCGACAACTCCTCCGCCTGGCGCATGGACCCCGAGGTCCCCCTCGTCGTCTCCGAGGTGAACCCGCACGCGGTGGCGGACCGCCCCAAGGGCATCATCGCCAACCCGAACTGCACGACGATGGCCGCGATGCCGGTCCTCAAGCCGCTGCACGCCGAGGCGGGCCTCGAAGCGCTGGTGGTCGCGACCTACCAGGCGGTGTCCGGTTCCGGCCTCGCCGGGGTGGACGAGCTGTTCGAGCAGGTCAAGAAGGTCGGCGAGGACGCCCCGAAGCTCACGCACGACGGCTCGGCCGTCGACTTCCCCGAGCCGGACAAGTACGTCGCGCCCATCGCGTACAACGTCCTGCCGATGGCGGGCTCCATCGTCGACGACGGTCTGAACGAGACCGACGAGGAGCAGAAGCTGCGCAACGAATCGCGCAAGATCCTGGAGATCCCGGAGCTGAAGGTCTCCGGCACCTGTGTGCGCGTGCCCGTCTTCACCGGCCACTCCCTCCAGGTCAACGCCCGCTTCGCGCGTCCGCTGAGCCCCGAGCGCGCCGCCGAGCTGCTCGCGCAGGCCGAGGGTGTCGTCGTCACGGACGTGCCCACGCCGCTGGTCGCCGCGGGCAAGGACGACTCCTTCGTCGGCCGCATCCGCAAGGACGAGACGGTCGACAACGGCCTGGCGTTCTTCATCTCCGACGACAACCTCCGCAAGGGCGCGGCGCTGAACGCCGTGCAGATCGCGGAGCTGGTCGCGGCCGAGCTCAAGGGCTGACCTCAGCCGCGTACGTCCCGACGTCCCGACGGGGGCGGTCACCCTTCGCGGGTGGCCGCCCCTCTCGCGTACGCCACGGTGATCAGCGCCAGCCCGGCGAGGCCGCCGCCCAGCCACAGCACGTCGTCGGCGCCGCGGCTGTCCGCGACCCGGCCCCCGGCGAACGCGCCGAGGGCGATCGCCACGTTGAAGACCGCGGCGAAGAGCGCCGACGCGGCCTCGCGGGCGTGCGGCGCGGCGGCCATCACCCAGTTCTGGGCGGAGACCGAGACCCCGCCGTACGCCAGGCCCCACGCCACGAGCAGCGCCGCCGACGCGGCGAGCGAGCCGCCCGCGGGCACCAGCAGGAGCACCACCGTGCCGAGCCCCGCGCAGATGGCGAGCAGCGCCCGGCGCGGGTCGCGGGCCGCGACGGCGCCGCCCGCGAAGTTGCCGGCGATGCCGGCCGTCCCGTAGGCGAGCAGCAGTCCGCTGATCAGCCCCGCGCCGATGCCGGGCACCCGCTCCAGGACGGGTCGTACGTAGGTGTACGCGGCGAAGTGGCCGGTGACCAGGAGCGTGACGGCGAGCAGCCCGGCCCGCAGCCGCCCGATGCGCAGCAGCCGGGCGAAGGCGCCGAGCCGCACGGCCTCGCCGGCGGGCAGCGCGGGCAGGACCGTGGCGAGCAGCGCCGCGACCGCCAGCGAGAGCGCGGCGAGGGCCGCGAACCCCCAGCGCCAGCCCGCCAGTTCGCCGAGGAGCGTGCCCGCGGGGACGCCGAGGACGGACGCCACCGCGATCCCGCTGAAGATCACGGCGGTGGCCCGTCCGGCGGCCGCCTCCTCGCGGACCAGCCGCACCCCGAGACCGGCTGCGATGGCCCACACGCCGCCGATGCACACGCCCACCAGGACGCGCGCGGCGAGCAGGACGCCGAAGGCGGGAGCGAGCGCCGAGGCCAGGTTGGCGGCGGCGAGCAGCGCCATCAACGCGCACAGGACCGTACGCCGGTCCGCGCGGCGCACCGCGACGGGCAGCAGCAGGGCGGCGAGCGCCGCGACGAGGCCCGGCAGGGTGACGGCGAGGCCCGCGGTGCCGTCCGAGACGCGCAGGCCGGAACCGAGGGAGGTGAGGAGGCCGACGGGGAGCATCTCCGTGGTGACGACGGAGAACGTGGCGGTGGCCACGGCGACGACGGCGGGGCCGAGAGGGGCGCGGCCCAAGGGGGCCGGGTGTGGGGGGAGTTGTGCGCTCTGTGACATGTCGTCCACCCTCGGGCGTGGCCGCACGCGGAACAACGCCGGAGATCTCATCCTTGTATGAGCCAGGCTCATCGATCCCGCATGAGCATGGCACGGGAGGGGCGCGGACATGCAGGGGCTGGAGATCCGGGAGCTCGAATGTTTCCTCGTGCTCGCCGAGGAGCTGCACTTCGGGCGGACCGGCGAGCGGCTGTACGTCTCGCAGAGCCGCGTCAGCCAGCTGCTCGCCGCCCTGGAGCGCAGGATCGGCGCCCGGCTCGTCGAGCGGACGAGCCGCCGGGTGCGGCTGACCCCGCTCGGCGAGCGGTTCCTGCGCGAACTGCGCCCCTCCTACGATGAGTTGGCGTCGGCGGTCGAGCGGGCGCGGGCGGCGGCGCGGGGTGTCGAGGGCACGCTGCGGATCGGCTTCCAGGGGACGGCGGACGCGCGGCTGATGCGGGCCATCGCGGCCTTCCAGGAGCGGCATCCCGGGTGCGTGACGGAGATCGCGGAGATCCCCTTCGCCGATCCGTTCGGCGCGGTGCGCCACGGCGACGTGGACGCGGCGATCGTGCTGCTGCCGGTGGCCGAGCCGGACCTGGTCCTCGGGCCCGTCTTCTCCAGCGAGCGGCAGACCGTCGCCGTCTCGGTGCGGCACGCGTTCGCGGGGCGGGAGTCGCTGACGGCGGCGGACCTGAAGGACACCCCGCTGATCGCGGCGACGGCGCCCGCGCCGGCGTACTGGCGCGCCGCGCACGCCCCTTCGGACGTCCCCGCGCCCGCGGTCCGCACGCTCCAGGAGGGGCTGACTCTGGTGGCGGCGGACCGGGGCGCGATGCTGCTGTGCCGGCCGACGGCGGAGTACCACGGCCGCAAGGACGTCACGTTCGTGCCGGTGGACGGGCTGCCGGATTCGGTGCTCGGGATGGTGTGGCACCGGGACGGGGAGACGGCGCGGGTGCGGGAGTTCGCACGGGTCCTGGCGGGGGGCGAGGGGTAGCGCGTCAGGCGGGCCTGCGCACCTCGAAGTGGAAGCAGCCGTACTCCACGGCGCGCACGTGCACGAGGGCGGTCTCCGGGTCGGCGAAGGCCTCGTCGAACGCGGCGTCGAAGCCCCGCGTCCCGTCCTCGGGGATCTCCAGCAGGCGCCCGCCGATGATCTGCCCCCGCGCGTTGTAGCGGCGCAGCGTCCGCAGGGCCCCGGCGCGGGAGAAGGGGTAGTCGGCACGCTCCTGCGCCGGTCCCCCGCAGGGGTCGGCGTGGATGAAGACGGGGCCCTGCTCGTCGTAGGCGCCGGGGTCCGCGCCGGTCTCGGCGGCCCAGCGGCGCAGGGGCGCGTACGAGACGAGGGCGACGCGCTCACCGGGGGCTACCGGCCGCAGGCAGCAGCGCAGCGGGGAGCCGCCCTCGTGGTCGACGTACGGGACGCAGGGACGCCCCGCGTCGTCGGTGTCGCGGAGCCGGGCGAGGGCGTCGGGGGCGATGGGGTGGGGGACGTAGGCGGTAGTGGGGTGCGCGGTGGTGTTCATGGGTCGAGCCTCGCGCGCGGGGGGCGGCGGAGGCTGGCGGTTTTCGGACGTGGCGTTCGCGCCGCGGGGCGGTCAGCCGACGCCCCACGACCCGCGGCTGTTCAGCTCCGCCGCGTCCACGCCGGTGGTCCTGCGGTACGCCGTGCCCAGGGCGGCCAGCTCCTGCGGCGTCAGGACGTCCGTCACGCGCTCGAAGCCGTCCGGGGCCCGCTCCGCGACCGTCTGGAGGACGCGGTCGGCCGGCATGTCGCGGTTGGCGAGGACGAGGGCGTTGACCGCCTCCGTGCGCACCTCCTCGTAGGCCCGCAGCCCCGCCTCGCGGTCCGGCGAGGTGTACGCGAGGCAGCGGGCGAGGACGCGGGCGTCCAGGACGGCCTGCGAGCCGCCGTTGGACCCCACCGGGTACATGGGGTGCGCGGCGTCGCCGAGCAGCGTGACGGGGCCCCGGCCCCAGCGGGGCAGCGGGTCCCGGTCGACCATGGGGTTCTCCAGGATCTGCCGGGTCGAGGCGAGCAGCGCGGGGACGTCCAGGTCGCCGACGCGCCACCCCGCGTAGTACGGCAGGACGTCCGAGAGCCGCCCCGAGCGGTTCCAGTCGGCGGGCCCCGCCATGGCGTGCCGGTGCGCGCGCGGGAACCGCACCTCCGCCACCCAGTTGAGCAGCGCCCTGCCCCGCTCCTCGGCCGCCCGCGAGATCGGGTAGACGACGAGCTTGGCGGCGGCGTTGCTGCCCGCCACGGCGACCGTGCGGCCGCCGAGCACCGGATGCCACTCGGCGACGCCGCGCCACATCCGGATGCCGCTCCACAGCGGCGGTCCCTCGCCCGGGTGCAGCATGGCCCGTACCGCCGAGTGCAGGCCGTCCGCGCCGATCAGGGCCCGCGCCCGCACCGCCTGCTCCCGGCCGCGCGCCACGTCCCGCAGGATCACCCGCAGGGCGGTCCCCTCGCGCTCGGCGAGGCGGACGAAGGCGGTGCCGGTGTGCACCACGTGGTCGCCGAGCCGTTCGCGGACCGCGGCGAGCAGCAGGAGGTGCAGGGCGCCGCGGTGCAGGGAGTACTGCGGCCAGTGGTAGCCGGCCGCGAGGCCGCGGGGCTCGCCCCAGATGCGGTTGCCGTGCCGGTCGAAGTGGACCATGGCCTCCGGTGCCACCGCGGTCGCGGCCAGCTCGCCGCCGAGCCCCAGCTCGGTCAACTCCCGTACGGCGTGCGGCAGGAGGTTGATCCCCACGCCGATCGGGCGCGGCTCGTCGCCCGCTTCCACCACGCGTACGTCGATGCCCGCCGCGTGCAGGCTGAGCGCGGCGGTGAGCCCGCCGATACCGGCGCCCGCCACGAGTACGTCGATCATGACTGCCGCGCGGCCGGGCCGGCGCCGCCCGGCCCTTCGGTCCTCAGCATCTCCCGCATCCCCCGCATCCCCCTGTGGTCACCGTGGTCCCGGCGGGTGGTCGTCAGGCCGTGGTCGGCGGCCTGTCCGGGCCGGGGCGGTCGCGCGGAGCGTAGCGGCACGGCAGCGGGAGAACAATGGCTCGGGCGGCCACCCGAACGCGCATGGAAGGATGGCCGGAAACACCACAAGTCGCACCCCCCGAATGACAGAACCATCCGTCTGACCCATCCGTCTGAACCACCGTCCGACAGACCACTCGTCGTACCCGAGGAGATGACCGCGTGCCCGGCACCAATCTGACCCGCGAAGAGGCGCAGCAGCGGGCGAAGCTGCTGACCGTTGACTCGTACGAGATCGACCTCGATCTCTCCGGAGCGCAGGAGGGCGGCACCTTCCGGTCCGTGACCACGGTGCGCTTCGACTGCGCCGAGGCGGGCGCGGAGACCTTCATCGACCTGGTGGCCCCCGCGGTCCACGAGGTCGCCCTGAACGGTCACCCGCTGGAGGTGGCCGCGGTCTTCCGCGACTCGCGCATCAAGCTGCGGCACCTGGCGGCGGGCCGCAACGAACTGCGGGTCGTCGCCGACTGCGACTACACCAACACCGGTGAGGGCCTGCACCGCTTCGTCGACCCGGTCGACCAACAGGCGTACCTGTACACGCAGTTCGAGGTCCCGGACGCGCGCCGGGTCTTCGCGAGCTTCGAGCAGCCGGACCTCAAGGCGACCTTCCAGTTCACCGTGAAGGCGCCGGACGGCTGGACGGTCGTCTCCAACTCGCCGACGCCCGAGCCCAAGGACTCCGACGGCAACGTCTGGGTCTTCGAGCCGACGCCGCGCATCTCGACGTACATCACGGCCCTGATCGCCGGCCCGTACCACTCGGTGCACTCCTCGTACGAGGGCCCGGACGGGCAGTCGGTGCCGCTCGGCATCTACTGCCGGCCCTCGCTCGCCCAGTTCCTCGACTCGGACGCGATCTTCGAGGTGACGCGGCAGGGCTTCGACTGGTTCCAGGAGAAGTTCGACTACGCCTACCCGTTCGCCAAGTACGACCAGCTCTTCGTGCCGGAGTTCAACGCGGGCGCGATGGAGAACGCTGGCGCGGTGACCATCCGCGACCAGTACGTGTTCCGTTCGAAGGTGACGGACGCGGCGTACGAGACGCGCGCGGAGACCATCCTCCACGAGCTGGCCCACATGTGGTTCGGCGACCTCGTGACGATGGAGTGGTGGAACGACCTCTGGCTGAACGAGTCGTTCGCCACGTACACCTCCATCGCCTGCCAGGCGTACGCGGAGGGCTCGCGCTGGCCGCACTCCTGGACGACGTTCGCCAACTCCATGAAGACGTGGGCGTACCGCCAGGACCAGTTGCCGTCCACGCACCCGATCATGGCGGACATCCGTGACCTGGACGACGTCCTGGTCAACTTCGACGGCATCACGTACGCCAAGGGCGCGAGCGTGCTCAAGCAGCTCGTCGCCTACGTCGGCATGGACGAGTTCTTCCGGGGCGTGCAGGCGTACTTCAAGCAGCACGCGTTCGGCAACACACGCCTGTCCGACCTGCTGGGCGCGCTGGAGGAGACCAGCGGGCGCGACCTGAAGACGTGGTCGACGAAGTGGCTCCAGACGGCGGGCATCAACGTCCTGCGTCCGGTCGTGGACGTCGACACGCGCGGCGTCATCACCTCCTTCGCGGTCAAGCAGGAGGCCCCGGCGCTGCCGGCCGGCGCCAAGGGCGAGCCGACGCTCCGTCCCCACCGCATCGCGATCGGCCTCTACGACCTGGACGAGGCGTCCGGCAAGCTGGTGCGCACGGACCGCGTGGAGCTGGACGTCGACGGCGAACTGACGGCGGTCGACGCGCTGGTGGGCAAGGCCCGCCCGGCGGTGATCCTCCTGAACGACGACGACCTCTCGTACGCGAAGGTCCGCCTGGACACCGAGTCCCTCGCCTTCGTCACGGAGCACATCGGCGACTTCGAGGCGTCGCTGCCGAGGGCGCTGTGCTGGGCCTCGGCGTGGGACATGACGCGCGACGCGGAACTCCCGACGCGGGACTACCTCTCCCTGATCCTCTCCGGCATCGGCAAGGAGTCCGACATCGGCGTCGTGCAGTCGCTGCACCGCCAGGTGAAGCTGGCCCTCGACCTGTACGCGGCGCCCGCCCGCCGCGAGGAGGCGCTGACGCGCTGGACGGAGGCGACGCTGGCCCACCTGCGGGCCGCGGAGCCGGGCAGCGACCACCAGCTGGCGTGGGCCCGCGCCTTCGCGGCGACGGCCCGCACGGACGCGGAGCTGTCGCTCCTCGAGCGGCTGCTCGACGGCTCGGAGACGATCGAGGGCCTGGCCGTCGACACGGAGCTGCGCTGGGCGTTCGTGGGCCGGCTCGCGGCGACGGGCCGCCTCGACGAGGCGGGGATCGCGGCGGAGCTGGAGCGGGACAAGACGGCGGCGGGCGAACGCCACGCGGCGTCCGCGCGGGCCGCGCGGCCCACCGCGGAGGCGAAGGCGGCGGCCTGGGCCTCGGTCGTCGAGTCCGACACGCTGCCCAACGCCGTGCAGGAAGCGGTGATCGGCGGCTTCGTCCAGACGGATCAGCGGGAGCTGCTCGCGCCCTACACGGAGAAGTTCTTCGCGGTGGTCAAGGACGCGTGGGACTCCCGGTCCCACGAGATGGCCCAGCAGATCGCCGTCGGCCTCTACCCGGCGCTCCAGGTCTCCCAGGCCACGCTGGACGCCACGGACGCGTGGCTCGCCTCGGCGAACCCGTCCGCGGCCCTGCGGCGGCTGATCACGGAGTCACGGGCGGGGGT